>DIRA01000014.1:143831-196424 GCA_002427425.1 Clostridiales bacterium UBA5448
CCCTTGCCCGTCAGCCTTGGCCCGCTTCTGACTATAACAGTCTCCGCGAACAGTTCCAGCATTTGGCTGCTACTCCGGAGCTTCCCGGTGGTTACATCATCGGCCGCTACACCAATTTCGCCTTCCTGGCGGCATACAATGACAACGAAGTTCCCACCGAAGCCTTGTTGAAATACATCGATGCCATCAACAATGAGCTTTCCAGAAAACGGGAAGAATTCAATTTGCCCACGTTTCAAATGTTTGAACACATTGAAGAGCTTTCATTCTTGCCATATGAGGTGAAACAAGATCCGCAGGACTATCTGAAGGGCGGCACGGGACTTCCGTCCGAAGAAAAGGATGATACCGGGCTGTCCGATGAATCCAAAGAAACGGACACACAGGAATAATCCACATTTTCTCCGCGCTTCGAACCTGTCGGGGCGCGGGGAAATCGAAAGAAAAACATTGGTTCCATACATTCGAGACGGGAGCAACATCCCGCAATAACCATCAAGGAGAGGATTGCTTATGTCGGAAAAAGCAGCCACAGTCACAAAAAAACCCGTGGCCAGAAAAAAAGTGACAAAATGGCAGTACACCTGGACTGAAATGAAAAAGAATTGGATTGCCTACACAATGATTGGCCCTTTCTTCATTTTGTTTTTCACCTTCACAGTCATCCCTGTCGTATTGTCAATTATTCTCAGTTTTACCACGTTCAACATGTTGGAATGGCCCCATTTTGTTGGGTTGAAAAACTATCTCCGATTGCTTTTAGAGGATGACATTTTCTTACTTGCCGTGAAAAACACGTTGGTGTTTGCATCCATTACGGGCCCTGTGTCCTATTTGATGTCACTGATGTTTGCGTGGTTTATCAACGAGTTGACACCGAAGATTCGTGCGGTTGTTACCCTGATCTTCTATGCGCCCAGTATTTCGGGTAACGTATACATGATCTGGACCGTGTTGTTCTCCGGTGACCAATACGGTTATATCAACAGTATTTTGTTGAAACTGAATTTTATAACCACACCGATTCAATTCTTGACCAACACGGACTATATCATGCCCATCGTGATCATCGTTGCATTGTGGACCAGCTTGGGCACCTCCTTCTTATCCTTCATTGCCGGATTCCAAACGGTGGACCGCAGCTTGTATGAAGCAGCGGCGGTAGACGGCGTGAAAAACCGTTGGCAGGAATTGTGGTATGTCACGCTTCCCTATATGAGGCCCCAGCTGATGTTCGGTGCTATCCTTGCCATCACCGGTTCCTTCGGTTTCGGGTCGGTCATTACCGCTATGGTTGGATTTCCCAGCCCGGATTACTGCGCCCATACCATCATGCATCACTTGGAAGATTACGGCGGCGAGCGTTTTGAAATGGGATATGCTTCTGCCATTGCCACCATTTTATTCTTTATGATGATTGGTGCTAACATGCTGGTGCGCAAAATCTTGTCGAAGGTAGGTAAGTGATATGGCAAAGTTACGGATCAGAAAATCGAACCATGCCATGAACCGCTCCCTCGGCGGAGATATTGGCATCAACACCCTGCTCGCTATTTTTGGTGCATTCATGTTTCTTCCTATGGTATATACCGTTTGTCAGTCGCTGAAACCTTTGGATGAATTGTGGATGTTTCCCCCTCGCTTCTTCGTACGCAACCCCACCACCCGAAACTTTACGCAACTGTTCCGGTTGATGGGCACCTCTTGGGTCCCCTTCTCCCGTTACATATTCAACACCGCGTTCATATCCATTGTGGGTACATTCGGTAACGTGATGCTTTCCTCCCTAGCTGCATATGCTTTGGCAAAGATCAAATTCCCCGGTCGTGTGTTCTTATTCAACATCATCGTTTATTCTCTGATGTTCCATTCCACGGTTACGGGTTTGACCAACTTTATCATCATTTCTTCCTTAGGGTGGATGGATACCTATTTGGCCATCATCATTCCTGCTTTCTGTACCACCATGGGACTATACCTTATGAAACAGTTCATGGAAACCAGCGTGCCCGATTCGGTCTTGGAATCCGCCCGATTAGACGGCGCTTCCGAAATGCGCATTCTTTGGACCATTGCCATGCCGATGGTCAAGCCTGCCTGGTTGACATTGACCATCTTTGCTTTCAAAGATTTGTGGAATAGCGGTACATCCAGTTATATTTACAGCGAACAGTTGAAAACGTTCAACTACGCCATCAACCAGTTGATTACCGGTAGTATTTCCCGCGCAGGCGTTTCCGGCGCTGCGATGGTCATCATGATGATCGTTCCCATTGCCGTATTCGTGATCTCACAAAGCAACGTGATTGAAACCATGTCCACTTCCGGCATGAAAGACTAAGAAAGGAGAATACATATGAAGCGATTAATGATTGCACTTTGCTGTGTTCTTCTTCTAACGGTACTGGTTGCTCCTTCCGTTGCTGCTGTTGTGCCGTACACGACGTACACCTATGACATTGAAGGAAACATGGTGCAATCGCCCCATGCGTATGTTCCTTACGATGAAATTAACTCTGCCAAAATAGGCTTGGAAAAACCCTTAAACACCGTAAAAGATCTGTTTGTGGATGACGAGGGTATGGTTTATCTTGCCGATTCCGGCAATAACCGCATCGTAATCCTGGATTCCGAGTATACGCTTGTGGGGATCATCAATGCTTTTGTAAACGATGAGGGCGTGCCGGACAGTCTGGAAACCCCTTCCGGCGTCTATATCACCCACACGGAAATCTTTGTGGCGGACACCGATAATAACCGCATTTGTATTTTTGATCGGTATCCGGACGAAAACGGTGAGTACGCGTTCCATCGCATTGTAAACGAACCCGAAAGCGATGTGTTTCCCGAAGGACACGTTTACAAACCCATCGCTCTGGTGGTTGACAATGCCGGACGTATCTATGTCATTTCTTCCACTACCCACTACGGGGTCATTGCCATGAATTCCGATGGAAAATTCAATGGATTTTTGGGAGCACAGAAAACCTCTCCCAGCTTGTGGGATATCTTCTGGCGTAATTTTCAGACCGCTGAACAGCGTCGTCGTTCGGTGAGCTACGTTCCTACCGAGTATAACAATATTTCCATTGATGAAAGCGGTTTCATCTATGTAACGACTTCCACCATCAACAAAATAAACCAGCAAGGTTCCATCCGGTCTAAATCCAGTGCGTATGCACCGGTTAAAAAGCTCAACCCCGAAGGCGAAGACGTTATGATGAGAACCGGTTTCTTTGCGCCTCATGGCGAAGTCAACATCAACTTCCAGAATATGGAGGGCGATGCCATTGCGGAAGCTTCTACCATTGTGGATGTTGCGTTGGGTCCCAATGGCACCTGGAGCATTGCTGACCAGCTCAGAGGAAAAGTCTTTACTTACGACGAACAAGGCAATTTACTGTATGTGTTCGGCGATAAAATCCAGTCCGCCTTGCTTGGCGGTATCGACACCATTGTATCCATGATTTATAAAGGGACCGATCTATTGGTTTTTGACAAAACCATTGAATCGTTCACCATTTATAAACGGACGGAATACGGCGATTTGATTGCCGCCGCTCTCCAGAATCAGCGGGACAGAAATTACAGCGAAGCCGTTTCCTTCTGGAGAAAAATTTTACAAAGCAATTCTAACTTTGACCAAGCTTATGTGGGTATCGGCGACAGCTTATACCGGGCAGGCAAGTATGAAGAAGCCATGGAGCAATACAAATATGCGCATGCAACCCAAAATTACTCCAATGCATTCAGAAATGTGCGTAAGGCTTGGCTGGAGAAATACATCATAATTGTTCCGATTGTTTTGATTGTGTTTTTCTGGCTGCTTTCAAAGTTCCTCAAATATGCCGGAGCAGTCAACGAAAAGGGTCAAGTTACCAAAGAGAAGCGCAGCTGGAAAGAAGCAACTCTTTACGGCTTCCATGTGATGATGCATCCCTTCGACGGATTCTGGGATCTCAAACACGAAAAACGCGGGAATATCAGGGGCGCTATGACCATTTTGGCGTTTACCATCGTGGCTGTCATCTATAAATCCCTGGGTACTGCCTACGTTTTTGATCCAAAAAACATGGGTGTCAGCTTTATTTCTCAAATTCTCGCCGTGCTGGTACCCTATCTGCTGTGGTGTGTTGCCAACTGGTGTTTGACTACGCTGTTTGATGGCGAAGGTAGCTTCAAAGATATTGTCATTGCAACCGCTTATGCCTTGCTTCCCCTGCCCCTCTTTATCATCCCGACCACTGTGATCACCAATTTCCTTACCCTAGATGAAAGTTCCATCGTGACATTGCTGTTTTATATCGGCTACATCTGGTGCGGATTCCTCGTTTTCTTTGGTGCTATGGTGACACATGATTATTCACTGTCCAAAAACATTTTGACCAGCTTGGGAACAATGGTCGGCATTGCCTTTATCATGTTTATCGGTGTTTTGTTCTCTGGATTGTTAGCAAAGGTATTCTCTTTTGTTTACAATTTGGTGGTTGAACTGGCATTACGACTGTAACGCATAAAATGGAATTGGAGAGTATGCAAATGAAAAAACACAGAATTTTGGCATGTTTGCTGGCCGTATGCATGGTTTTTGGTCTTCTGGTGTCATCCTCGGCTCTGTCGGTATTTGCTGCCGATGAAAAAGAAGCAGAGGAAGATGAAGTAAAAACCATTCAATACACGGTTCAAAAATTCAATACCGCCGAGGAAAAGTTGGCTACCATGACTCTCTTTTATGAAAAAGAGAACTATCAGCTATATGCCGATCATGTCTCGGGCGAAGTCGCCATGAAAGATAAGGCAACGGGGAATGTTCTTTTTACAAACCCCTATGACATTGCCTTTTCCACAGCGACTGCTTCCCAAAAGGAAGAGTTGCTGTCACAACTGAGAGTATCATATACAAAGATTACCACGGCCGAACAAGTTACCATGAACAGTTATGCCAGCGCGGCATTGCTGGGTCAGATTTCGGTGAAAGCCATCCGCGGTGGTATTCGTGTGGAGTATACCATCGGTCAAACTGCCAAGAGAAAGATTCTTCCTCGCTGGATTGAAGCTTCTCGTTTTGAAGAACTCATTCTCAGCAAGTTTGAAGATGTCAGTGGCGATCGCATGAAAAAGAACGCAAAAAGTAAAATTGAACACTTTTATTCAAAATGTTCATACAAAACGGCAACCAGTGCCGTAGAGTGGGCCGGCTGGCAGCAGGACTTTCCGTTTTTGAAGGGAAATACCGAAGCCGCGATATATATACTTGCCGGCGACGCGGTGGACTATGATATGAGCCAGATTGAAAAATATCTCCAGATGTATACCGATTATACGCTGGATGATATGCTGTTCGATCATGAGCAGACCATGTATGATGATTCCGTGGACGAATCCCCTCCCGTATTCAAAATTTCCTTGGAATATTACGTGGAAGAGGATGGACTCCGCGTCAGACTGCCTGCCAATGCCATTCGATATGATAGCGAAAACTATTTCCTTGACAGCATTACGGTTCTCCCCTTTATGGGTTGTGGCGGCGGTAAAAGCGAATATGAATCCTTTTCTTCCGAAGGGATTTATCAAACGAACAACAGCCAGAATGGGTATACATTCATTCCTGACGGTTCCGGCGCCATCGTTCGTTTTGAGTCCACTTCCGTCAACGGCAATAAGATTTCATCCAGTTTGTTTGGGATTGACAATGCTTTCTATAAGCTCGAGACTAAGGTACAATACGACTGGAGATTTCCCGTCTTCGGTGTGGCTCAAACTAATACAGAAGAAAATGTCTATTATCAGTTTAATAAGCCTTTGACCGAAATCATTCGGGCAGAAAACGCGGCTTTGGATTTTGATTATGCTATTAACTTTGGAAACGGCCGAATCATTTTTGTTGCCGCAAAAACCAACGAGGAAACGGGTGAAGTCACCTATGTTCCGGTGGGAGAAATTGCGGTTTTGACCCAACAAGTGGTCACAACACCTTCTCCCATTGATACCGGCGATACCGGAGACAACGGCGATACCGGAGACAACGGCGATACCGGAGACACTGGAGATACCGGAGATACCGGAGATACCGGAGACAACGGCGGAAACACCAACACCGGCACGTCGCAGGAAGTGATTAAAAAAACCCTAGTGGAACCCATTGCGTACTATGCTTCGGCAACCAATCTTTTCGTTGATGACCAAGAAGAAATTGCCGTCTTTGACAGCAGTATGCGGTATCTTGGTTCCATCAAAAAGGATTTTACAAATGTAGTCCATGACGGATTGCCGGATCGAATCGGTTCCATTGATGGTATTGCTGCAACCGGCGATTACATCTTCATACACGATGTTGCCAACAAACGGATTCTGATGTTTAGCGCAACCTTTGCTTTTGTAGGATTTGTGAACGAAACCTTTGAAACAGAAACAAACAAAACAGCGACGTTTAAATCCATAGACGGCATTCGGGTAGATGGTGATGTTTTCCTTGTCTACGATGCCACAGCCGGAAAAGCCTATTCATTCGGTTTTTCTTCCCGTTACTGGGTTGAAACACTTCCGGTAGAAAAGGTTACCGTTACAGAAGAAAACGAGGAAGGTTCCCAGGAAAACGAAGAAGATCAAAACCTGAAGAGCACAGACTTTACCACTTGGAGCACGGTGGAATCATTCGTAGGCGTCACCGCTTTCAAAGAGAAATCATCCAAGTCATCATATGAAAAGGGTTATGTAGCAATCATCACCGAAGGGGAAGCCCTGGCAAAAATCTGGGCGACCTCTGCCGGCAAGAACCATTCTTACTGTACTGTATACGCGCAGATTTTCCCCTCCCAGACCGATACCTATCCTTTGTCGGGTTTGTCTGTTTCGGGAAATGCATCCACGGAAACGGCTTCTACGAAACGCAGTTACAAGGGGAATTTTACCTTTGTATATAAGATGCTTTATGGTGATCACGCCAACTATGTAGGTATGGCCATCGCTTATCGAGAGCATCTTGTCAAAGCGGGCAATCTGAAAAAACTAGAAAGTGTCAAGGAAGATGCGATCATGTATCTGGAACTTTTTGGAGATTTGGACACCACCCAGCGTGTTTTCGGTGTACCTGTAGAAGTGAAAACCCCCCTGACCACCTTTGAACAAGCCCAATCGATGCTGGATGAACTGCAAAATGTAGGCATTTCCAACATGGTTGTTCGCTATAAAGGTTGGATGAATGGCGGTATGCTCAGCACAGTGCCTGCCAAACTGAAGGTTGAATCCAAAATCGGCGGCGAAGATGGATTGCAAGCGTTCATGAAATACGCCGATTCCAAGGGCATTGCACTCTATCCGGATATGAACTATTCTTACATTCTGACCCAAAGTATGTTCGATGGGTTTTCCAAAAAGGATGCCGCACAATCGATTGACGGCAGAACCGCCTTGCTGAAAAAATACAATCCGGCGGCGCAGACATATCTAAACAGAGGTTCCGTTCTCATTTCTTCCCGTGTGATGGAAGACTATTTCCTGCACATTGCGGATGACTATAAAAAAATGGGAATGAACAGCATCAGTTTGGGTACGCTGGGTGAAATCCTGAACTCTGATCACAACAAAGACGAGCCTCTGAACAGAGAAAATTCAAAAGATAAAGTCATCCAATTCCTAAAGACGGTGAAAGAAAACAAGCTTAATGTATTGGTTGAAAAAGGAAATTCTTACACACTTTCTTATGCTGATCATGTTTTGAATCTATCTCTTGACAGCAGCAATAATACAAAAGCAAACGAATCGGTTCCTTTTATGGGCATTGTTCTTCATGGATATTTGAACTTTGCCGGTGAAGCCATTAACCTGGCGGGCGACTATCGTTACAACCTGCTGAAAACCATCGAAAATGGCGCCGATATTTACTTTGTACTGTCTTATGAAAATACAGCCGAACTGAAAAACTCTCGGTTTAACGCGTATTATTCGGTTGACTACAATACCTGGATGGGTCGTGTTACGGACGGTTCCGAATCGGACGAAGGAAAAAACAAGTTGAACACGGTTGAATCGGTATACAAACATTTGAACGAAGCATTAAAGTTGGTTAAAACAGCGACGATTGTAAAGCATGAATTTGTGAATGGCATTTCCAAACTTGTTCGTGTAACCTATGATAACGGTGTTGTTTTCCTGCTGAACTACACGGACTCCGAAGTCGAGATGGACGGTGTGACCGTTGCTATGTACGACTTCGCAGTTGTATCCTGAATGAGATTGCGAGGTGTATAGCAAATGAATGCTGAAGCAAAATTGAACACCGGAAAGCCTGCTGTAATCGGAAAGAAAACCAAACCCAAATCGTTGGACAGCAGAAAGGCCAGAGTGGGCTATATTTTCGTTGCCCCTTTTCTGATTGTATTCCTGCTCGTCTATGTTCCCATTGTCTTTGAATCCATCCAATACAGTTTCAGCTATATCGTAACAAGAAACTCCGGTGGATTTGATCTGGACTTTGTGGGCTTTGACAACTACAACGAGGCGTTGTTTATCAATCCCGATTTTATACAGACTTTGACGTCCGGTATTAAACAACTGGTGATTGACATTCCTGCGATTGTTATTTTCTCCTTGTTTATCGCGGTTGTTTTGAACCAGAAAATGGTGGGACGTACTGTTTTCCGCGCTATTTTCTTCATTCCCGTTATTCTTGCCACCGGTATCATCGAACAGATTGATATTTCCAATGCTATGATGGAATCCATGGAATCCACCATTGATACTGGTGCATCCAGTTCTGCTTCCGAAATTATTTCGGTGGTAGATGTCCAATCGCTCTTTACCAATATGGCCGTCGGTACGCAGTTGGTGCAGTATGTTGTGCAAATAGTGAATGATATCTATAATATTGTCAACCGATCCGGCGTACAGATGCTAATATTCCTTGCGGGTTTACAGTCCATTTCACCTGCCATTTATGAATCCTGTACGGTGGAAGGTGCTACCGCTTGGGAAACGTTCTGGAAAATTACGTTCCCCATGATTAGCCCCATGATTTTGGTGAATTCGATTTATACTGTCATTGACTCTTTTACATCCAGCAGCAATCAGGTGATGTCATTTATCAGTACCGTATATGAGGACACAGCCAGCCACTCCCGTGAAATCGCTACCGCTATGTCATGGATGTACTTTATGATCGTCATTCTGATCATTGCGGCTGTTTCCGCTCTGGTATCCGCATACGTGTTCTATCAGAGAAAAGATTGAGGGGAGGGAAAACCATGAATAAGTACGATAGCTTGTCCGATCAGGAGAAAAGATTAAAAGGGAAAATGCAGAAGTTGGAGTTTGCAGACAAATTGTCTAAAGCCCAGCGATTGAAGCTCCGTATTTTCTCCGGTTACTTCCTGACCCAGGTGGTCTGGCTCATTTTCAGACTGGTTCTCCTCGTGGGTGTTGCCTATATTATTTTATATCCGTTTATCACCAAAATTGCCGGGTCTTTCATGAGCGCGCAGGACTTTACCGACGTAACGGTCAAATTGATTTCCAAATATCCCACATGGGATCAATACCGTGTCGTTATCAATGAAAACAGATACTTTGAGGCCTTCTTTAATACGCTGACATTGTCTCTCCTTTGCGCCTTGATTCAGATGACGGTTTGCGCTTTTGTGGGGTATGGCTTTGCCAAGTTTAAATTCAAAGGCAACAATATTTTGTTCCTTTGTGTGGTTTTTACCATGATTGTTCCCCACGAAACGCTGCAGCTGGCTATGTTTATGAAGTTCCGTTACTTTGATATTTTAAACATATTGGGAATTTCAAGTTCCATTGCACAGAATGCGGTAGCCAATGAATATGGTATCGTTACCAGTGCTGCATTGGGTGATCTGCCGGCACTGATGCAGGATGGATTTATCAACTTACTTGATAGCTATTGGCCTTTGGGTATTTTATCCATTGGTGGTCTGGCATTTAAGAATGGTTTGTATATTTTTATGATGCGTCAGTTCTTTAAAGGTGTTCCCGACGAATTGGAAGAAGCCGCTTATGTAGACGGTTCCGGCGTGTTTAAAACGTACGTTCGTATCATTCTTCCTCTGTCGGTGCCTATGATGATCACGGTTTTCCTGTTTTCCTTTGCATGGCAGTGGACCGACACCTTCTATACCAATTTGTTCTTTAATGAGAACGTAACATGGTTGCTTCCCAACATTATCAGCGTTCCCAAAGGGCTCGGTGTTGATCCCACCTTCTCCGCCTATAACCTGTACAAGTCTGCGGTTACCAACACGTGCGGCTTGTTGATCATTCTTCCTTTGATCATTTTGTACTGTTTTGCACAGCGTTATTTGATCCAAGGGATTGAACGTTCCGGTATCGTTGGGTGATATCAATACAAAAAATGCCGTATGTTTTTGACATACGGCATTTTGCATATGAATGAGAGAGCAGAAATCAGCATATTCCGATACATGCAAAAAGAGAATAAACAATAAAACCGTGGAGAAATCCACGGTTTTATGAACAATAGGCATTCAATTAAAATACAGTAGGAAGCTTGTGTGTCATTGTGTTCACTTGTCTTTGTTATCGGCGGTATCGTTGGTTTGATCATCCGTTTTTTCCGACTCGCTGTTTTCTTCGTCGGTGGTATCACCGGTGGTATTGCTGTCGGCATTTGTATCATCAGCATCTTTTGTACCGGCAGTGCCGCCAACAAAGATGTAAACCAACAGAACAACAATGACAAACAGTATGGAGACAACGGTGGTAATTTTGGATAGCAATGCATCAATGGTGCGGCCTTTTGCTTTTCCGAAGAAAGTTTCAGCGCCGCCGGCAATGGTACCGGACAAATTATGACTCTTTCCATTCTGCATCAACACGGCTATGACCAAAAAAACAGCCATCACCAGCAAACAAGTTCCAAATACATAATCCAGAGTGGTTAATACCATGTAATTCTACCCCTTTCTGTTCAAAATAGAACGTATGAACGCAATCAATCGCTGGTATAGGGAAGAATTGCGATATGGCGAGCCAGTTTGATGGCAGAGGTTAGCTGCCTCTGATGCTTTGCACAGGTGCCGGTAATTCTTCTGGGAAGGATCTTTGCCCGTTCGGAAACAAACTTTCTTAGGCGGGGCACATCTTTATAATCAATGCTTACAATTTTATCAGCACAAAAAGCACAGACTTTCTTTCTCTTTTTATTTCTATAGGGTCTTTGCATATCCTTATCCATGACAGTACTCCTTTTCTCGGCGGGAATATATTCGAATTACAATGTCCGGATCCGCCGTCGGTACATTGTGAGAATTGAACCGCTCTTTAGAACGGCAGATCATCGTCGTCGGACATGACCTCAAAGGGAACATCTTTGGGATTGGCGCTGTAAGGAGCGGGCGTAGCAAAGGCGGCGGCAGCCGGATTTGAATCGCCCTTCTTGTCGACAAAAGACACCTCATCTGCAACCACTTCCGTGGCATAGCGCTTTACACCATTGGCATCCGTCCAAGAACGGGTCTGCAGCGAGCCGCAAACCAAAATGGATTTTCCTTTGGTGAAATATTTGGTAACGAATTCAGCGGTACTTCTCCAGCAGACGATGTTAATAAAATCGCTGGTTTGTTGGTTGGAACCATCGTTTCCCTTGGATGTATAACGACGCTGTACGCCGATGGAAAAACTGGTTACGGACACGCCGTTCTGGGTTGTTTTCAGTTCGGGATCGGCGGTAAGGTTACCAATTAAGATTACTTTGTTAAACGAAGCCATTACAGTACCTCCTTATGGGTTATTCATCGCGTTTTACAATGATGGAACGGAGAACGCCATCGGTAATGTTATAAATTCTGTCCAGTTCCTTGGGGAACTCAGAATCAGTTGTGAAGTTGACCAACGTATAATATCCATCGAGAATATCATTGATGGGATAAGCAAGTCTTCTCTTTCCCCAGTCAGACAACTGATCGATGGAACCATTGGTGGAAATCAAAGAAGTGAACTTTTCAGCCACTGCTTTTGCGGCAGTTTCTTCCAGCTCCCCGCTTACAACAAAAATGGTTTCATACTTATTCAACTTTTTTTCCATTCTTTCCTACACCTCCTTGTGGACATATGGTCCCCTGCTTTGCAGGGAACAAGAAGAGTCAGGTGCCCAGAACACCTGCAGATACTGGGATAGTATACTATAAAACGCAAGTTTTGTCAAGTGTTTTCATTGTGTTTTCTATCATTATTTATGATTTTCAATCATTAAAAAAGATTTATAATTCATTATATGTACAACAGAGTGAATAAAATCGGCTGACAGCCGATTTTTTCATCCTCTGGATTGTTTTGAAATGATCGTGATCAATTCACGGATCTCATGGAGAGTTTCGGCAGCAGCAATCTCAGCGTTTTGGACAGCGGCGGCTTTTTCCAAAGCAGCCTGTTCCGCCTCTGCTTTTGTGGCGGCTTCGGCGGCTGCCGCAGCCAAGGCGGCTTCTTCGGCAGCGATCTCTTCGGGCGATTTTTTCAAGCCGGGCAAAGCTTCTGTTACTTGTTCTAATTTTTTGCGCACATTGTTGACGACTTTGATCATGATGAAGACGGAGAAGGCGATGAGCAGGAAATCGATGACGGCTTGTAGGAAGGCGCCGTAGATAATGTAGGTACTCTGATCCAACACTTCACCGTCCTCAGTGAGGGTGATTGCTTCTTTGACGCACCATTTTAAGTCTGCAAAGGAGGCCTTCCCCGTGAGCAGGCATAAGGCAGGCATGATCAAATCGTTGACAAAAGAAGTCACGATTTTGTTGAAAGCAGTACCAATCACAACAGCGACTGCCAGATCCAGCACATTGCCACGGGCTATGAATGTTTTGAATTCTTTTAAAAAGCTTCTTCCTTTCTTTGTCATGACATTTCCTCCCAAGATTACTTTTTGAGCCGGCGGTTTCTTAATTTCAAATAAAACGCGGGACAATGGTTTCGCAGAAAACTTTTCAGATTTTTGGTGATGCCGGCTTTGATGGTATATAAAAAGACCAGGGTTCTGCGGGGTGTCAGGGGTCCCGTAAACCAAAAATCAAGCCAGTTTTCTCGTGCGTTTTGTAAAAACTTCGGCCATTTCTTCAAGCGTTTGTACCGCTTCACGAAAAACATGAAATAGTCCGCTACAAACAGCACATGGTGTTCCGGAAATTGCTTTTGCTTTAAGGGAACTTTACAGTCGGGGGAGATCACGTCGGGCAAAAAACCTGCCTGCTTGGCGATGTCGTGCAAAACGGTCATGGGGTAGGGGTAAAAAATGTTAGGAATGATGCGGTCGGATTTTAATTTTGCATTGAGTTTTACGGTTTTTAAGGCTTTATGCAAATCTTCATGGGGTAGGCCCACAATATTATAGGTCAGTACCATGACGTTGTATTTGTGGAACCATTCGCAGGCATTGATCATTTGCTGGTCAGTCATCAAACGGCGCAAATATTTGGTGCGGATTTCTTCATCGCCGGATTCCACACCCACATCAATGGTATAGCAGCCCGCTTCCGCCATTTTGCGCACGGTATCTTCCGTCAATACGTCAAACCGCACGTTACAGGTAAAGGGAAGGTTGATTTCTTTTTTATATAAGGCAATAAAGGCGTCAAACCAGTCGGGATACATATTAAAAATGGCATCCCGGAAATTTAAATATTGCAGATAGGGGTATTTTTGCAGTAACGTTTTCAGGTACAAAATTCCGTTTTCAGGAGAGCGGAACCGGGCAAATTTTTTGCGGTTGGGATACACGTTTCTAAACTGTGAATTGCCGCAATAGGTGCAGGAAAACAAGCAGCCCCGGCTCATCATCACAATGGCGGTGTTCATTTTGCTAGCAGACAAATTGTTATAGTCAAACAATTCAAAATCGGGAATGGGCAAACGCTCCAAATCTTCAAAGACGGGTCGGATGGGGTTATGCTTGAAAGTACCGTCGGGCATCTTGAAATACATACTCTCGATGTTGGTATGATCTTCCCCTGCCATCAATTTCTCGCACAATTCCAAGGTGGCGTATTCACCGTCCCCCACGCAGACACAGTCTGCTCCATCCACCGACAATACTTCATCGGGAAGAAGGGTTACATGGTAGCTGCCGCAGGTGATGAAAGTGTCCGGATACACTTCCTTGGTCCACTTTATATATTCTTTGCAATCTATAAAGGCGGTGGTACGGATGGAAAATCCGATGACATCAAAGGCTCCTTTTGTTTGGAGTTTCTTTTTGAAATCTGCTTCCTTGTGCACATACAACAGGTGCAGGAGTTCAACCTGATGTCCTGCCTGTTTGAGCACGGCGGAAATGGAGGCTAACCCTTCGCTGTAGTTGCCCCCGGTGGAAACGGGGGAACGATCCCGCTCCGTATAGTCGGGATAAACCAGCAAAACTCGGGCGCGGGGACGATCGGCGGGGATAACTTCCCCGGTGTCGCCGATGGAGGAGCCGGTGCGTGTATGGTACCCTTCGTTTTTCTGATATGCATCGGTACCCTGATAGCAGGCGGCCCGCAAATCATCGGGGTTTTCTTCAAACAGTCCATGGACGGGATTTTCTTGATTCATAACAATACAACTCCTGATTTGTCATTTTTTATGCTTGATTTTATCCCAGTATATCTTAGCTGCCTGTTCATGTTTGTTCTCGCCATAGTGATAGTATTGTTTTTCGGCTATATCTTGCGGCAAATAGGTTTGTTTGACATAGGCGTTGGGATAATCGTGGGGATATAAGTAAACGTCTTTCGTTTCACCTACCCCAAAGAAATGATTGTTTTTTAACCGGGAAGGCATATCCCGGCCTTTTCCGGCGCGGACATCTGCCAACGCTTGTTCCAAAGCCATATAGGCTGTGTTGGATTTGGGGGAAGCGGCGAGCATGACTGCCGCTTGCGCCAAGGGAATTCTTCCTTCCGGCAGCCCCAGCTGTAAGGCGCTGTCCACACAGGATTTGGTGATGGTAATGGCCATGGGGTAGGCCAGTCCGATATCTTCCGAAGCGATGACCAAAAGGCGGCGGCAGGCAGACAGAAGATCGCCCGCTTCCAGCAATTTAGCTAAATAAAAAACGGCAGCATCGGGGTCCGAGCCGCGGATGGATTTTTGCAATGCGCTTACCAATTCATAATGATCATCCCCAAAACGGTCATGAGAAAAAATCGTGCGCGGGGAAACGCCGGATACGTCCTGAAGGGTAATTTGATCGCCACTGATTTTAAAGGCGATTTCCAGTGAATTGAGAGCGCATCGCACATCGCCTCCGCTGTTGACGCCGAGCAGGCGCAAGGCATCTTCCTCCATGGTTTTTTCCAAAGAAAATTCTTTATTCAGAAAAGTAAGTGCTCGCAATAAGGCTTTTTCAATATCCTGAGGGGAAATTTCCTTAAATTCAAAGACAAGGCAGCGGGACAGCAGTGCTTTATAAATATAAAAATAAGGATTTTCCGTGGTGGAAGCAATCAAGGTGACTCTGCCGTCCTCGATATATTCCAGCAGAGTCTGCTGCTGGCGTTTGTTGAGATACTGAATTTCATCCAAATACAGCAAGGCACCTCCAAAGGACAACAGACTGTCGCTTTGGTTCAACACGTCCCGAATATCACTGCTGCCGGCAGAGGTGGCGTTTCGTTTATACAGGGTCATGCCGGTTTGTTTGGCAATGATATTCGCCGCCGTGGTTTTTCCAACCCCCGACGGACCATAAAAAATCATATTGGGAACGGCGGCATGTTCCTTTGACAGCAAGGTGGAAAGAGGAGCGCCTGCGCCGAAAAGATGAGGTTGCCCCACCATATCCCGGATGGTTTCGGGACGAATTCTCTCCGCCAGAGGTGTATTCACGGGCGCGCTCCTTTCTCAGCTAGAGGTTCAACAATCTTTTGGCATTGCCGCCAAGTATCTTCTCTTTTTCTTCCTCGGGAAGGGGGAGGGCCTGGATCAGTTTGACCTCGTTACCGCAGCCATCCCAAGGGTAGTCGCTGCCAAAGACAATCCTGTCGCTTCCATGGCGGCGAATCAGGTTGAGCAATTGATCCTGGGATGCATTGCCCCGGATGAAGGCGGTATCAAAATACAAATTTTCATACCTACCCCCTAAAGTTTCGGCGGTTTCATCGAAACAACCGATGCCGCCCATGTGGGCAACGATGAAGGTCAGGTGTGGGAAATTTTTAAGCACATGCCCGGTATGGGCAGGGGTGGCATGGATAACATCGGGGGAAATAGGGTCAAACCCGGCGTGGGTAATGACCGGCAAGTCCAAGGCGGCACAAAGTTCAAAAATAGGGTACCATATCGGATCGTTTAAATAATATCCCTGGTAATCGGGATGGATTTTCACCCCTTTCATACCGGCGGCTTTGATACGTTTGGCCTCTTCTTCCAGATTGGGAGTTAAAGGATGTAAAGACCCGAATTGGATGAATTTACGATAGGCAGGATTATTTGTGATCTGCCCGTCCTGCTCCATGGCGGCGGTGTTGACCCTGACCGCCTGATGTGGTTTCACGGCAATATTTAATACCACGGCAAGATCAATGCCGTTTTCCTCCATATGTTGAGACAAAGCGGCATGGGTGCCGTTGCCATAGGCATGAAATCCGCTGACGGCGGAAAGTTTTTTTATGGCTTGCTCTGCCAAGGCATCGACAAATGCGTGGGTATGAAAATCAATGATCATGAATATAAGGGATGTTTCTTACACAAGGCGGCAACGGCAAAACGAACTTCATCGGCTGTGGCTTCAAAAGAAGTGGCCGTTTTGCGGATACAGTCCGCGATGATTTCCATGTCGGCAACATCGAATCCCCGGGAAGTGACAGCCGGGGTGCCGATGCGGATACCGCTGGTGACAAAGGGGCTGGTGGGATCGTTGGGAACCGCATTCTTATTGACGGTGATGCGCACCTCGTCCAGTCTTTTTTCCATTTCTTTGCCGGTGAGACCCATGTTCTGCAAATCAACCAGCATTAGGTGATTGTCGGTACCGCCCGAAACCAGATCAAACCCTGCTTTGACAAGGCCGTTTGCCAAAGCGGCGGCGTTGCGGACGATCTGCTTCTGATAGGCTTTGAAGGAATCGGTCAAAGCTTCGCCAAAGCAAATGGCTTTAGCAGCGATGATGTGCATCAAAGGGCCGCCCTGCATGCCGGGGAAGACCGCTTTGTTGATTTGTTTTGAGAATTCTTCCTGACAAAGAATCATACCGCCTCTGGGACCGCGGAGGGTCTTATGGGTGGTGGTGGTCACAACATGGGCATAGGGAACAGGGCTGGGATGAACACCCGCCGCCACCAAACCTGCGATGTGAGCCATATCCACCATGAGATAAGCACCCACCGAATCGGCGATTTCTCTAAAACGCGCAAAATCAATGACGCGGGGATACGCAGAAGCACCTGCCACAATCAGCTTGGGTTTATGCTGTTCAGCCAACTTCTGTACGTCTTCGTAATCGATGCGATGGGTTGCAGGATTTAAGCCATAGGATACAAAATTGTAATATAAACCGGAAAGGTTGACAGGGCTGCCGTGGGTCAAATGACCGCCATGTGCCAGGCTCATGCCCAGTACTGTATCTCCGGGTTTTAACAGTGCCAGATAAACAGCGGTGTTTGCCTGGGCGCCACTGTGGGGCTGCACGTTGGCATGTGCGGCACCAAACAGTTCTTTTGCCCGTTCGATGGCAATGTTTTCCACCATGTCTACACATTCACAGCCGCCGTAATAGCGTTTTCCGGGATATCCTTCCGCGTATTTATTGGTGAGTACTGAACCCGCCGCTGCCAGCACTGCCGGGGAAACCACGTTTTCGGATGCGATCAATTCAAGGTTGCCGATCTGACGAAAAAGCTCCTTTTCCATGGCGTTCGCCACGGAGGGATCCACTGTTTTGAGAAATTCCAAGTCCTGCTTTATCATAGTAGACTCCTTTTCTTTATAAAATGCCCATACTTTGGCAAAATAATAAACCATTATAATATAGAATTATAGCATTTTGTTCCATTATAATCAAGAGTTTTCATTGTTTTTGTCAAAATTTATGACCATACCCATCTGCAGAATCAAACACCTTTGTTTTTTTGACCTTATGTTTCACCCGAAAGAACCGGAAAAAGAAAAACGCCGGCTGCTTTTTGAATTGGAATCAGGACAGCATCTGATTCGTATACACATACACTTGACCAAGACAGGGTAATCGCGTATACTATCCCCAGATGTACAGACAGGAGGTTCGTATGAACAGAAACGATTTTCCCGCCTTTTCTCAAAGAGTTTCCCGCACCCGGCAAATGGTGGGGGAAGAAGGCATACAAAAACTACTCTCCGCCCGCGTTGCCGTGTTTGGCATCGGGGGTGTGGGTTCCTATTGTATCGAAGCCTTGGCCCGGTCGGGGATCGGCTCTTTGATGATTGTGGATTGTGATGTGGTAGAAGAGAGCAACTTTAACCGTCAGCTCATTGCCACCGTAGAAAATTTGGGAAAAGAAAAAACCCTGGCGATGAAAAACAGAATTGCCGCCTTCAATCCCGATTGCAACGTGGAAGCACTTTTCCGCCGATTGGAGGGGGAAACTGTAAACAGCTTTGATTTTTCCCGGCTGGATTACATTGTGGATGCCATTGATACCGTGTCATCCAAGCTGCTGCTGGTGGAAAAAGCCAAAGCCGCCGGGGTTCCCATTATTTGTTGTATGGGGACGGGAAACAAAATCATGCCTGAACGATTGAAAATCGCGGATATATCCAAAACAGCGGTGTGCCCTTTGGCCAGAGTCATGCGCCGGGAACTCAAAAAAAGAAAAATAGACAACCTAACCGTTGTCTATTCCGACGAACTACCTGTTCAAACCGGTGTAAGGGGCAGGGATGAAAATACGAGAAGGTCTTCGCCTGCCAGCATGCCCTTTGTGCCGGCCGCGGCGGGGTGTTTGCTGGCATCGGCGGTGGTGCGGGATTTATTGGGTTAAAAAAAACCGGTTTTATAGATCTTTTGTACTTGTGGCGACAACACATCCCCCGTTGCATCTTGCAACAATATTAAGGGAGACAGCACCCGCAATCCCGGGCGGCTGTATTTTTTCGCGTGACATAAAATCAAATGGGGAGGAGTATCGGGGCGGGGTTGCACCATGACAAGCCTCTTGGGTTCCATACCGAAAGAACGCAAAGAGCAAAACAAATCGCACAGGCGTTCGGGGCGGTGGCAGCAGTAAAAATCCCCGGCATATTTCAGCTGAAGGGATGCGGTTTTTACCACATCATCCAGGGTGCAGAGAACTTCCGCATTGGAAACGCGGCGGCTGTCTTCAACGCTTTTGAATCCGGCGTTTTCTTTTCGATAGGGGGGGTTGACCACTACAAAATCCAACTTCCGATGGGGAGGTGACAGCGTTTTTAAATCGGCGTTGAGAACGGTAACGATCCCCTCCAAGGCGTTTTCCGTTACGCTCATTTTTGCCAAATCCGCACAGGCTTCCTGTATTTCTACGGCGGTGATATGGGAGGGCTTTTTTCTTTTTGCCAGCATCAATGAAATAACCCCGTTACCCGCACACAATTCCATACCCACGCTGCCGGGTCTGATGCGGGTAAAGGCGGCAAGCAAAACGGCGTCGGTACCGAAAGCATACAACGAAGGATTCTGATATACGAACACATTGTCAAACAAATAGTCTTTCCGAATATCCATATAGGCTCCCATACGAAAAAAGCGCGGGAACATCCCACGCTTCAGGCCGTCGAAAAAGTCGGGCACCCGCAAAACGCATCCTGCATGTTGTTTGTATCGTTGCAAGGGTATGCATACTTCGGTTACATACAGCCGGTATGCGCCGTTGCAAAACCCGGTGCCTCGCCTGGCACGATTTTTCTAGGCCTGATGGTTTCTTGACAATCCAAAATGCGTGGGAAAATCCCACGCTTTTTGCTTTGTTTACGCTTCCTTGGGAGCGTCGACGGGACAGACGTCTGCGCAAGCGCCGCATTCAATGCACTCGTCGGGATTGATTTCGCATTTGCCGTCCTTATCGCTGATAGCGTTAACGGGGCATTCGTCCACGCAAGCGGCACATCCGATACAAGCATCTGCATCAATTTTATATGCCATGAAAAACACCTCCACATATTGATAAAAACATTATACATGGCAATGCTTCACTTGTCAATATTTTTCGCTTAAAATGCAAGAAGTCACAAGAGTACCTGTGGGGTTTCGGGCAAAATAACAGTGTTGAAATCGATGTATTTATATGCTGTAAGGAGAAAAATTCACACTGCGGAGGGTATCCCCCCATCCACCGGCGTCCAGCCGCGCTGATGCACCGCAAAAAAACACTCTTTGCTTGGGGGCAAAGAGTGTTTCGGATTCGTATTAATCGGCAGTGATTGCCAGTGAATAGGGTTTGCTGATTTCTCTGGCAATGTATTCGTCTAGGGAGAGGGTGTCATCGGGATGGTTTTTGTTGTGGGTATACAAATAAGTCGCCACTTCTTTTCCCACATAGCGAAAATGCCAGGGTTCACTCATAAATCCGGTTTCAAATTTTTTATCCGGGGTGTAATGGATGATGAAGCCATAGGTATGCAGGTTGTCCAGTGCCCATTGAAAGGAAGGGGTTTCGCTAAACTGATTGTAGGGAAGGGTATTGTCCTGTACGTCGATGGCAAGCCCGGTTTGGTGTTCGGAATGACCGGGCCTGGCACTGTAGGTGTCTACGGTTGCCTGATCGTCTACCGCAAGGTAGCTGTTATACAAGTTTTGCTGATAAGCATAGGAGCGGTAGGCGGACATCCCCAAAATGGGATAGCCGGCTTTTTTGGCAGCCCGGCAAAGGTCTTCAAATGCCCGGGCGGCTTCTTCAGACAGAGACAAATTGCGGGTGGTACAGTCTTTGGCAATGGTCACTAGTCCGGCAGGTACAAAATCGGCAGTCAAGTAATGATACTTATTCACCAAGAATAAGTTGGTGCCAATGTTCAGAGCTTCGGACATGATTTCTTCACTGTAATAGGGGAAATCCAGGCCTACATTGACATGGGTCACCACCTGTTCAAGGGTCAAATCCAGGTTGGATTCCATATAGGCGATGTAGCGGCTAAAATATTCTTGGTGAAAATACGGCAACTGTATCATAATATCAATCTCGGAAAGGACTTCTGATCCGTTTTGCAAATCGGTAGATTTTGAAGGCTCTGAAGGCTTTTTCTCTTGACATGCCGGCATCATGGTGGATAAAACCAGCAGAGCGGTCAGAAATAGATAACGTCTACGCATGGGTTAACCTCTTTTCGGGTACAATTCTTATAACAGTATATGTTATTTTTTCATATCTGTAAAGTGATAACAATTAGATTCAGGAGAGGAAGAGTAAATGTTCACAATTGTGTAAAAGTCTTGACAAATATCAGGCTCTGTTTTATACTAACGTAGAACTGGAAAATGCAGCTTATTCCATCACAAAAGAATTTTTGTGATTTTTTTATTTAGGAGGGTTGTTCTTGAGAGACCATTATCAGAGCCCGCTTGGCAAGCGATATGCCGGCAAAAAAATGCAGAAGATTTTTTCGGATGATTATAAGTTTTCCACCTGGCGAAAACTGTGGATTGCCCTTGCCGAAAGTGAACAAGAGTTGGGAATTCCCATTACCGATGAACAAATTGCCGAAATGAAGCGGTTTGTTTATACCATCAATTACGATGTGGCCGAGGCGTACGAAAAAGAAGTGCGCCATGATGTGATGTCCCATGTTTTGGCCTATGGGGAACAGTGTCCTGTGGCAAAAAGCATTCTCCATTTGGGCGCAACTTCCTGTTACGTAGGGGACAACACCGATATCATCCAAATGCGGTCTGCGTTGCAGTTGGTCAAACAGCTCCTTCTTAACGCGATGGATGCCGTGGCGGATTTTGCCGAAAAATATAAAAACACACCCTGCTTGGCATTTACCCACTTCCAGGCTGCCCAGCCCACCACCATGGGCAAGCGAGCTACCCTATGGCTCCATGATCTGCTCATGGACTATGAACGGCTGGAATTTGAGCTGGACCATATCAAACTGCTCGGCTGCAAGGGAACCACGGGGACAGGCGCCAGTTTTTTGGCCCTTTTTGAAGGCGACCATGCAAAAGTCAAAGGGCTGGAACAAAAAATTGCAGAAAAAATGGGGTTCTCGGCTGTTTACCCCGTGTCGGGTCAGACCTATTCCAGAAAAGTGGATGCTCAAATTATGTCGGTGCTCAGCGGCATTGCCCAGTCTGCTGCTAAGTTTTCCAATGATATTCGTCTGTTGTCTCACCTAAAAGAAGTGGACGAACCCTTTGAATCCAAACAAATCGGTTCTTCCGCCATGGCGTACAAACGCAATCCCATGCGCAGTGAGCGCATTGGTTCTTTGGCGCGCTATGTCATGGCAGATGCCATGAATCCTGCCATGACCGCGGCGGGGCAATGGTTTGAAAGGACCTTAGACGATTCCGCCAACCGGAGAATCAGCATTCCCGAAGCCTTTTTGTGCATCGATGGTATTTTGTCCTTACTGCTGAACATTGTACGGGGAATGAGCGTGTATCCTGCCGTGATGGGTAAACATCTCAACGAAGAACTGCCTTTCATGGCCACCGAAAACATTTTGATGCATTGTGTGAAAAAAGGCGGCGATCGGCAGGCATTGCATGAAGCCATCCGGGAACATTCCGTGGCAACGGCAAAAGAAATCAAACTGCGGGGTAAAGACAATGATTTGTTGGATCGCATTCTGGCGGATGAACGGTTCCATCTGACCCGGGAGGAATTGGACTCGATTCTGTCCGTTGAACAGTTTATCGGCCGTGCCAAAGAACAAACGGAGGAGTTTTTGTATGATATCATTCGTCCGATTTTAGAGGAAAACGCCTCTTTGCTGGGGATGGATGTTAGTATTTCAGTATAGGAGAAAAAGTATGCTGACTGCAATCGTAGGAACCAACTGGGGCGACGAAGGTAAAGGACGCATGGTGGATCTGTTGAGTCAGGAGTATGACATGGTTGTGCGGTATCAAGGCGGTAACAACGCCGGTCACACGGTCATCAACGAAAAAGGTAAATTTGTTCTCAACCTGCTTCCTTCCGGTATTTTGCGAGAAGAAATCGTCAATGTGATGGGGAATGGCATGGTCATCGATATCGCCCATTTGTGCGGTGAAATCGGTAAATTGGCGGATAAAGGCATGATGGTTCGTCCCGAAAATCTTCGCATTAGCAATTGTGCCACCATTTGTATGCCCTATCACAAATTGCTGGATGTTTTA
This sequence comes from Clostridiales bacterium UBA5448, assembly GCA_002427425.1. GTDB lineage: Bacteria > Bacillota > Clostridia > Oscillospirales > SIG627 > UBA5448. Next base: position 167,116 of record DIRA01000014.1, read on the forward strand.
GAAGAAGATCGGTTGGGGGATGCCAAGTTTGGTTCCACCCGTCGCGGCATTGCGCCTGTATATGCGGATAAGTATATGAAAAAAGGCATTCGTATGGGGGATTTGCTCGCTCCCGATACGCTGCGAAGCAAAGTGGAACGCATCGTGGAATGGAAAAACCTGACGATTCACAAAGGGTATGAAAATGCCCCCGTTTCCGTGGATGATATGATGGATTGGCTCCATACCTATGGCGAAATACTCAAGCCCTTTATTTGTGATACCTCTGCTTTCCTGACCCGCGCCGCCAAAGAGGGCAAAAAAATAATATTTGAAGCCCAGTTGGGCGCGTTGCGTGATATTGATTTTGGGATATATCCGTATACCTCTTCCTCCTCCACCATCGCTGCCTATGCCCCCGTGGGCGCCGGTGTACCCGGATTTTGTCTGGACAACGTCATCGGTGTCATGAAGGCTTATTCCAGCTGTGTGGGGGAAGGACCTTTTACCTGTGAATTGTGCGGGGAACAGGGAAATGAATTGCGGGAAGCGGGTGGTGAATACGGCGCGGCAACCGGCAGACCCAGAAGAGTGGGCGGATTCGATGTGCCGGCATCCCGCTATGGGACTGCTATGCAGGGAGCTACCGAAATTGCCTTGACCAAGTTGGATGTTTTATCTCACATAAAAGAAATTCCTGTTTGCGTTGCCTATGATGTGAATGGGGAAATCATCGAGGAATTTCCTGTGGGGGACCGTTTGTTTTCGGCAAAGCCCGTATATGCGTATTGGAAAGGCTGGAAGTGTGATATCTCTCATTGCAGAACCAAAGAAGAGCTTCCGCAAGCCGCTCTGGCGTATATCCGCTTCATTGAAAAGGCGGTTTGCTGCCCCATCAAGTATGTATCGGTGGGCGCGCACCGGGATCAATATATTGTAATGTTTTAATGTTTGAAAGAAGGGATCGTTATGCAGCAGGGAATGATTTTGATTGTGGATTTGGGAAGCGAGGACAATTCCCGTCTTGCCAGAGCCATCCGTTCCTTGGGGGTTTACAGCGAAATTTATCCCCATGACATTTTGGAACAAGAAATGGCCTCTCTTTCCCATGTTAAGGGGATCATATTAAACGGCGGTAAAAACAACCTTGTGGATGGTGTGAAAATCGACGCTGCCGATTGTGTATATGAAAGCCAAAAACCCTTGTTTGTAATTGATCACAAGGGGAAAAAGCCAATGGATTTAGGTGCGATGCCTGCTTGCGACAAGGATTTGCAGGACGTGCTAAGACCCTTTGTGTTTGATGTTTGCAAAGCCGAGGCAAACTGGAATATGGAAAATTTCATTGCCGACCAGGTTGCCTTGATCCGCCGTCAGGTGGGTAACAAAAAAGTCTTGTTGGCGCTGTCCGGCGGTGTGGATTCTTCCGTGGTTGCTGCGCTTTTGATCAAAGCCATCGGTCATCAGTTGGAATGCGTCCATGTAAATCATGGTTTGATGCGCAAAGGGGAAAGCGAGCAGGTCGTTGCCTTGTTCCGCAACCAAATGCATGCCAATTTGGTCTATGTGGATGCCACTGACCGTTTTCTTTATAAGCTTGCGGGCGTATCGAATCCCGAAGAGAAGAGAAAAATCATCGGCGCGGAATTCATTCGCGTGTTTGAAGAAGAAGCCGGAAAGCTAAAAGGCATTGAGTTTCTTGCCCAAGGTACCATTTATCCCGATATTGTGGAAAGCGGTACCAAAACTGCCAAAATGGTCAAATCCCATCACAATGTGGGGGGGTTACCGGAGGATTTAAAATTTGACTTGGTAGAACCCATCAAATTTTTATTTAAGGATGAAGTACGTGCCTGCGGGGTGGCATTGGGTTTGCCGGCTTCCATGGTCTATCGGCAGCCTTTCCCCGGCCCCGGTCTGGGTGTCAGATGTTTAGGTGCCATCACCAGAGAACGCCTGCGCATAGTGCGGGATGCGGATGCCATTTTGCAGGAAGAGTTTGAAAATGCCGGTCTTGCGGGTAAAGTTTGGCAGTATTTCACGGCGGTGCCCGATTTCAAATCGGTGGGCGTGAAAGACGGGGCGCGGTTGGATGCCTATCCGGTGATTCTCCGTGCCGTCAATACCGTGGATGCTATGACCGCTTCCATTGAACGGATCGATTGGGATGTTCTGCAGAAAATTACCGATCGCATTCTGACTGAAGTGGATGGTGTCAATCGTGTCCTTTATGATATGTCACCCAAGCCACCGGCAACCATTGAGTGGGAGTAAGAATAGAAACGCTGTAAACCCGCATGGTTGCTGGGTTCTTAGCATATCAAAACGGCGAATGATACTGTTTTGATACTATCGTTATTATTCCAACAGTAATATTTGAACAGAGGAATCCCCTCTCGTTTGAACGCTAAAGTTCATTCGAGAGGGGATTTTTGTTATGCATAGATAATTATTTTTCTTGATATTGCATGGCAAGTTTGAGTAAATGCCCTGCTTTCTTGGTTTTAAAGTAATTAATGATTGCAAAACCAGTTCCCTTGTCGATAAAAATACGTGGAACCGCAAGAAAGATTGTATCAGAATAGTTTTTAATCTGTACCATAGTACCTAAACTGTTAATCTTAATAAATTCAACAGAATTTATGTTATCTAATACAATCTTTATGTTATTCGATTCTATGTACATGCATTGGGTATCTTCAGTTAAAAAGCCTTTTTTAACAATTGTTTCTGCTCCGATTTTTTCACCAATATGATAAATGATTTTCATTACTTCACCCCTAATATTGATTAATCCATTACTTAAAAATATATCGGAAAACTGATTATGTTTCACTTTCTCCACTGTTTTCTTGGAACAGCATGACCGCACATATCAGCTGTATCAGGCCAGTTGATCTTCCATTCCATATATTCTTCTTTGGTAATCCCGCCTGCTACCAATTCTCTTTTGCGGTTAGCCCATTCTTCTAAATAGAGCTCCATATAATCTCTGTTTAGATAAATGCCAACATGCTTTAACTTATTACCCTTTTCATCTACATATTCTATTTCGTCAAATGTAATTTGGTTGTTGTCATCTAAATGTAAAAGTGTATGCATTATTTCAGTTGGTTTTATAAGATCCGGTACAGTTATGTACTCAGCATTAACGTCTAACACTTTTGATATCTTTAGGACAGCATCGTCTTTAGGTGTTCTGGTGCCTGACTCATACTGAGCCATACGTACGTCAGCGGTTCTTTCGCCAAATCCGATTGCAACGCCTAATTCCTTTTGAGTAAGGCCACGCAGGTTGCGTATCCTCTTAATTCTATCGCCAACAGCCATAATAGCACGCTCCTAAACAAATATGTTAGATATAGTATAAATTATTATATACCAAAAATCAATACCCTAAACAAAAATGTTTATAATTATTTCAAAAAACACTTGACATAAACAAAAATGCTTAGTATAATAACAATACCAACTAAACAATATTGTTTAGTTGGAGAAAATTAAATAGCTGTTTTCAAGGACCTTCTTATTGCTTTGAGCCAAATCAAAATTGCGCCAAGACCTCGAAAGAGCGAGCGACACACAATATTTGATAGATAAAGGATTGCAACCTTTAAGGCGACGATGAGTAATGAGGATAATGATACTCCTATCCAGCCACAGTCCGAGCGTGATAAAACCGTCGCAGGCAATGGGGATAGCTTGCCGAAAGGGCAAGGGGTGGAACTCCCGTGATGTGATTAGCAGTTCACAGCTTGAAAAAAACAGTATAAAAAATTCTATTATACTAAGCTTCTTTGCAAGTACATAGCCTGGCTGTCATACAGGCTAAAAAAAATTAAGGAGGAATTTTTTATGACAAACACATTATTAATTAGCGCAGCAGAAGTAGCAAAGGAGCTTGGAGTATCTAAACCCTACGCTTACAAACTTCTCCAGCAACTAAACGATGAACTTAAGGAAAAAGGCTATATTACAATAGCCGGAAAAGTAAGTCGTCAGTATTTCATCGAAAAGGTATATGGAATGGCTAATCAGGCACAGGCGGGAGGTGAATAATATGCCAGCTTATAAGTATGAGAAGACAGGTACTTGGTATTGCAGTTTTTACTATACCGATTGGCAAGGTGAAAGGAAAAGAGCTGTTAAGCGAGGATTTCCTACACGAAGAGAAGCTTTAGAGTATGAGCGCAAATTCTTACAAAAATCAACTGCCGATTTGGATATGAAGTTTGAGAGCTTTGTTGAACTTTATAAAGAGGACATGAAAAATCGTATTAGAGAACACACCTGGATGACCAAAAATAATATGATTGAATCAAAACTAATGCCTTATTTCAGAAATAAAAAGATGAGCGAAATCAATGCAAGAGATGTTATAGCTTGGCAAAATGAACTTATGTCTAAGGATTTTTCTGCAACCTATTTAAAAAGTATTCACAATCAATTATCCGCCATTTTTAATCACGCAGTAAGGTTTTATGACTTAAAATCCAATCCTGCTGCTAAAGTTGGTAGTATGGGTAGAAAAGAAGCAACAAAAGAGATGTTGTTTTGGACAAAGGATGAGTATCTGAAATTTGCGGATTATGTAATGGATAAGCCAACCGCTTTCTATGCTTTTGAAATGCTGTATTGGTGTGGAATTCGTTTAGGTGAATTGTTGGCATTAATAAGGTCTGATTTTAACTTTGAAAAAAGCACAGTTTCAATTACAAAATCATATCAGAGAATTGGTAGGAAAGATGTCGTTACTGATCCAAAAACGCCAAAGAGCATTCGCACAATATCTATGCCAGATTTTCTTAGCGAGGAAATGCAAGAATATCTTAATTCGATTTATGGATTAAAAGAAAACGAAAGAATTTTTCAGATATCAAAAAGCTATCTTCACAAAACAATGACCAAAGGAAGTAAAGAACAAGATGTTAAGCGAATAAGAATACACGATTTAAGACATTCCCATGTATCTCTCCTAATTGATATGGGTTTTTCTGCAGTTGCTATTGCTGATCGTGTAGGGCACGAAAGCATCGACATCACTTATAGATATGCTCACTTGTTTCCGACAAAGCAAGCAGAAATTGCAAATAAGTTAAGCATTGAAAGGGGGTGAAATTATGTCGCAGAAAATCAGAGATAACAAAAATCGTTGGCGAAGCAAGACGGTTGCCTTTAGGGTATCACCGGAAGAGTGGGAGCAAATCAATATTTTCGTAAAGCTGTCAGGGCTACAAAAGCAAGAGTACCTCATAAATCGAGTGTTAGAAAAAGATATTGTTGTGCAAGGAAGCCCACGCACTTACAAGGCACTACGCAATCAACTGGCAGAGGTGTTAGAGTTTTTGCAATCTCTTTCTTCGGCGGGTGATATAACAGAAGAACTGCTCGAAGTAATTTCGCAAATTGCTGTAACTCTTAATGGAATGAGAGGTGAGCCAAATGGCGAATAAAAAAGAAATGACCGCTCCAATTGCATCTGTTGGCGCAGATGCGGAGCAGTCACTCAAAAAATGTATTGATAATAGTATACCCAAAAATTCTTCGAAAATCAATGATTTTGAAAATGATTTCAGGAGAATGCAGCAGGAAATGCTTCGTCAGATGGACCCGACCTATCTCAAAACAGTTTCAATGACAGAACTTTTTGACAGCGTATATGCAAGCAAGCCACCCCTTATAGATGGCTTGCTGTACGCAGGAACTCACTTGTTTGTAGGAGCACCTAAGCTCGGTAAAAGTTTTCTGATGGCACAGCTTGCCTATCATGTCAGCACCGGGACCCCACTTTGGAGTTATACTGTCCGAGAAGGAACGGTTTTGTATCTTGCTCTTGAAGATGACTACAAGCGATTACAGGCAAGGCTGTATCGAATGTTTGGTGTAGGGAGCAATGAAAAACTTTTCTTTTCTGTCTCGGCCGGTCAGCTCGGCAACGGTCTTGACGAACAGCTTACAAGGTTTATGCAGGAACATCAAGATACTCGTCTTATCATTATTGATACCCTGCAAAAAATCAGAGAGGTCGGGGGAGATAGATACAGCTACGCAAGTGACTATGAAATTATAACTCGCCTCAAAAACTTTGCAGACAGCTACGGCATCTGTTTGCTGCTTGTGCATCACACACGCAAGCAACAGGCGGACGATAAGTTCGATATGATATCAGGCACGAATGGATTGCTTGGCGCAGCCGATGGTGCATTCCTATTGCAAAAGGAAAAGAGGACAAGCAATACTGCAACACTTGAAGTGTCTGGTCGAGATCAGCAAGATCAAAGACTTTATCTTACCCGTAATGAAAAAACTCTTGCTTGGGATTTAGAAAGAGCCGAAACAGAATTGTGGAAAGCTCCGCCCGAACCTTTAATTGAAGAAATTGCAAAAGTTATTACAGTTGATAATCCTGAATGGCAAGGCAGTCCAACGGAATTGGTAGAGTTTCTCCATGTTGATATGAAAGCTAATGTTTTGACTTTAAAGCTAAATGTCAACGCAGGCCGTTTGTTTGAAGAGTATGGCATTCTTTATGAAAACAAACGCTGCCACGACGGGCGAAAGGTGAAGTTAACACTTGAGCGTGTCGATGCGTGACGGTCGTGACGGTCTTTTGAGGAGTGGGTGTGGTGTCAAAAACATCGTCACCATCGACACGACCGTCACGGAATAAAGTTTAGGCGGGGTGCAGGGTGCCCTTTTCAAAGGGCAGCCCTTGCCGGGGCGTTGTCCGCCGACAACGGGGCAGCGCCCAAGCCGTCACCAGACGGCCTACCCCCTCGGAGAGCGCAACAGCATCTTTTGATGGACGAAGGCTGTCGAAAGTGCTTTTGCGTTACTTTTGACAAAAGTAACAAAACCCGGCATACGCCGATACCGGCCGAGAAAGAAAGGTGGTTGTATGAAAAGAACAATCAGCGTTATGGTTGGCAAAGGCTCTGTAAGTCACAACAGTAGAAAATTTCATGCAGAAAACACTGATCCGGAAAGAAGCAATTTAAATCGCACCTATTTCAATATACCAATCAAACAGATATATCGTGAGCTCTTTAATGAAGCTGTAAAAAGATACAATGAAAAACAAACCCGTAAGGACAGGTGTATTGATAATTATTATGAGAAAATCAGAAGCGGTAAACAGGAAAAGCCGTTCCATGAGATTATATTGCAGATTGGTAATAAGGATGATATGAACGCCAAAACAGATGAAGGACGACTTTCCGTAAAGGTGCTTAACGAGTATATGCAAGATTTTCAGAGCAGAAACCAAAATCTAAAAGTGTTTTCTGCACATCTTCATATGGACGAAGCTACACCGCATTTGCACATTGATTTTGTGCCATTTACAACTGGCAGCAAACGTGGTCTTGATACAAGGGTATCTTTAAAACAGGCGCTTGCTGCACAAGGGTATAAAGGTGGCAGCAGGCAGGAAACCGAATGGAATCAATGGGTACAGGAGGAAAAACAACAGCTTGCTATCGTTATGGAGCGGTACGGAATCCAGTGGGATCAGAAAGGAACACAAGAAAAACATCTGTCAGTTTTAGATTATGAAAAGAAAATGCGAGCTGCCGAAGTTGCAGAATTAGACGAAAAACTTGCTGACAAAAAGGACGAATTTGATACCCTAACAAAACGTATTGAAAACTTCGAAAGCGGCGAAAAAGGTATTGCTGATATGCAGAATCAACTTGATACCGATCCTAATTATCAGCTGCCGGAGCCGCAGGGGTTAATGTCAGCAAAGAATTACAAGACAAAATTTGTGGAGCCGTTGATAAAGAAACTAAAGTCGCTTGTAAAAACTGTCTTGGTGAAGTATTTCAAAGCTTACGATGATTACAACAGACTTAATCATTACAACGGCAGTCTGTATAAGGAAAATGAGCGACTGCAAGGCAGTAACGAAAGATTATCTTTTGAAAATACTCAGCTCAGAAAAGAAAATAAGGATTATAAATTGCTCAGAAAAGTTTTTGGTAATGAACAGATTGACAGCTTATTGGAACAAGCAAAACAGTCTAAACAGCGTGATATACGCTTTAGAAAAAACAATACTGAAAGGTAGGAGAAAACAATGAAAACGCATATTTATGATGAGAGAAACGGACTACACTACACACTTGGTGAGGACGGGTATTATTACCCAGACCTCGCCCTGCCACAGATTGAAGATGATGACTATATTATAGGTAAGTATGGGAGAATGCGCGAGCGTTATTTGAAAGAGAGTCACGGGATAACTTATGGAAATCTTTTGGCCACTGGCAAGCTATACGAACACATAAAAGAAGTAGACATTGCCGCAAAGGTATATGTTGAGAAAATAGTAAACTCGATGGCACAAGCTGAAGGCTGCGATGAAAACTTAAAAGCAACCGACCAAATGAAATGGATACGGCTTATGAACAACTTCAAATCCTGTGCGGAAGAAATAGTAATAAACGAGTTGATTTGTAGGTAGAACAATTAAGGGCAGAGAGTTTTCGGCTCTCTGCCCATCTTTTATTTGCAATGCATATTTATTTCAAAAAATTCAAACACATCTTCTGTTTGTTCTGCAAACATTGGATTTCTTAAATCTTGCTTAATATTACAATGAAAATCGCTATTCCAATAAGGCATATTTGAGTTTTCATTTATACAAGCATTTAAAATATCAATATTAAAGCCAAATGACCAACCGATTCCATTCATCGCAAAAAAGCTATTTACGGTTTTGAGAGATGAATTCCTTGATTCAATAAATTCTTTCATTTTAGTTGTTGTTGATATTTTTGAAATTTTACCACATTGAAAGTAAATGATATCTTCCTGGCCGTAACCTAAACTTCTGCCATACTGAATAGGAAAATCAAGCTCACTTTTTTCTAAAGGTAAATTTTCTATAATTTCGCAGTCGCCATAATAAAACACATTATCCATTATATACTGTGACGGTAAAGCATTTAACGATTTTAGATAGTAAACATCAATATCTTTATCGTTTGAGATAACATGATATATTTTAGCAGCAATTGGCTTGCCCATTAAATTATTTAGCCCCAGATTCTCTTCCTTGCTTTGTTTTCTAAACTTATCTGCATTTAACAGAATTCTACCAAAACAATATTTATCTTTATCTATCTTTAAGCGAAAAAAATCGCCCTCATTAAATTTTTGATGTATTTTAGGAGAATTCGAAAACGTTGTAATTTCTCCAATGTCTTTTGAGGACATATTGATACACCATTTATTTAGCCACTCATTTAACTGCTGAAACGATGTGTAATTTTTGTTAAGGTAATAGGTAGAATAATATGTTCTTTGATTAGTATAATTTGCAATGGTAATATCCTCATCAAAGTAAAAATAGGTGCCTGTTGGGTTTAAATTGCTAATGACACTTGGTGTTATCTTTTTAGATTTTCCTTTGTTTGTTTTAGGCAATAAAATAGTTCTGTTATTAGAAGTTGCATAATCAAGTTCATATTCGTGATAGGTGTTGTCTGTAACTGTAATCCCTTTTTTTATGCCGTCGCCTTCGAAGTATAAATACAGACTATCATTATATCTAACCTTTTCCCAACCTTGCAAAATAGGCTTCAGGCCTAAACAAAGGCGCTGGTTATTTGTGAGTTTAAAGTTCATAATTCACCTTTAATCTAAATAAATATTAAAAGAGCAATCCAAGGAATGTGTGTTTTTGAGCTCTATAAATATCTCATTATTTCAAATCTTGAATAAAATCAACATTTTTAATTTCACCTAATTTTATTTCTAAAAATGATATTGTTTTACGGTTCGGATCATTTACTGGTCTAAAGTCAATTATATTTCCATTTTTCAATTTTAAGGCATATGATGGTTCATTATATATGCCTCCCATATCATTTTTGAAAGCGTTTATTTTATAGAAACCTTCTACCTCTTCATATTTAATATGCTGACCTGTTGGAAAGAAAAACTTAGAGTTATCTATAAAATAATCGTCTTTAAAAATAACATTCCATCTTAAACAAAAAAACATAAATAACGTACAAGTTACAAGCGTGAGAGAGTAAAAATATTTTGTGAATTTCTTTTTCCATTTTGGAGTTTTTATTTTTTCAATATTTATATATTCTTCATATTTAGATTTCAAAATTAATTTCAAAAAAGGTCTATACGCCCATGCGCAAAGAATAATACCTGCAAAAACACCTGGTATCATAGCCATCACGAAGGGTGCCATAACAACTAAATCGCCAACAATGAGTTTAAAAATAAAATACACCGCTAAAAATGGAATGGACCCAAGCACAAAGCAAACTGGCATAGCCATATACACTGCGAGCAATATAGATAGACTTCTTTTTTTAATATCTTTATCAATTCTAACCGTATTAATTTCTTGTAAGATTGCAATAAAATCTTTTTCGCTTGAGCTTTGTATTTGATTTTGCATAAATGAAAGTAAATTTGTTTCAAATGTGGTTAACTTGTCTTTTAGATTTTCATATATCTTAATAGCTTTTTTATAATCGTTACATAAAAAACACGCATATGCGCCATTAAGTATTCTTTGTTGTTTGTTGTTTCTTTTTTTATACGCTAAGACATCCAAATTAAAATTTACCTCTAATTGATTGAAGATTTCTTCGTTTTTTGCAATATCTGCTATTTCATCAATTCTTTCTAAAAGAATGCTTGATAGCCAGCCAAAAGCAATGTCAAGTCTTTGGTGGTCGTATAAATATCCGCTGTTTGGATTTCTAAACTCTGGATATGAAAATACATTTGAAAGGTCACAAAAAGTATTTTCAAAATTATTTTTTTCATTATCAAAAATTACGGTTACAGACAGTGTGCGCAATTTGCCTTCAAAAGTGATAGCTAATCTGAATTTATCAAACTCAAAGATGGTTTTTGCAGTATAGAATTCTATTTCAATATCTCTACCCAGAACACTGTTTGTGACATTCTTAAAATCTTTACCTTTTTTATAAACCATTTGAGTGTCGTATGATATATACTTATTTGAAAGTTTTGCAGATAAAAGATGGATCTGTTCTTCATACTTAGTTAAATAATCCATATTACCTCCTAATTAGCTCTGAGTTATTTACAAGTGATAGTTGTTTAGTGAAATGAGCATTAGTATTTAAGTCTAAAAGAAAACAAGGTGTTTCAAGTGTGTTAAGAACTTCCCATATTTCATCTGTGTTTTCAAGATGACTGCCCTTAGAAAGCAGTTTTAAAGTTTTTTGTTTTGAAACAATACCAACAACCAAAAGATCATGCTTCGAATATTTAAGTTTTTTAGTGGCAATAAAAACGGTTTTGACAGTTGGAATGTTCTCCAAGTCCTCTTTTAACTTTTGACGTTGTTCATTTGATATACAAGCTTCAGCAAACACTTCGTTTGTATATAAATTTTCAGCTTCATCCGTTTTTTTATTATAAATATCAGACTGCTCCGAAGCCCATTCTTTTAGTTCTTCTTTTTTATCTTTCAGGCCATTTCTATCAAGAAATGCCGCAATAATTTGTAAGCCAGCATCAATAAAATCATTGTCTTGTTCCATTGCTAACTTAACAAACTCCAATCCCTTTTCATCCTCACGATTTAAATATATCATACCACTTCTAAATAATGCAGGGGCATATTGACTATTCTTTTCAAGGATATTTTCATATATTTTCAAAGCTTCTTCGGTTTTTGCTAATTCCTCCAAAGCCATTGCATATTCAGCATTTTTATCATTATCCTCTGAGATTTCAAACCCACGAATAAGCTCCTGGCTTTTTTTATAATCAGTAGTGTAATCTTCCCAACTTGCTGCCATGTTTTTATGCCACTCGGCATTCAAATCGTCAACTATTTTGCGTATTTCCGGTAGATTAGATTTTGCAAACGAAACCTCAAAATCAAAACTATCTACACCAATTTCAGCCATTCTTTCTTTATAGCTTGGGTGGGTATCGGCTTTGTTTGAGATTCTTTTTAAAATTTGGGTTTTCCAATCATCCTTATTTAGCTCAAGCTGCTTTAAAAAGCTGTCTATTAGCAAATCATGAGCATTAGTTGGAGCTGTGTCAAAGGTGCGCAAATCAAAACTGCTTTTCTCGGCAGGTAAATTAAAATAGTATTCTATTAATTCTATTTTCATTGTTGCCTTAGCATATATTTCCTTACTGCTAAATTTTGCTGCTTCTTTATCTGCTGAAACTTCCTTACTTTTGGAGTCAGCCGCAAAGTAAAACTGCATTTTTGTAATGTAGTTTTCTGCAAAGCCTTTTAATAGTGTATTTGCTATAAATCCACGGTTTTGCAAATTTGCTAATACGTTGCTCCATCTTGTAATGATGCGATTTATTTTATTTGAAATATGAGTATCTTTTCTGTATATATGGGCAAATTCGTGAATATAGATTGACTCTAATTCCTCTGGCGTTAGTAACATTAAAAAATACAGTCCAATAAACAATGCGTTCTCGCTTTTAGACCCAAAACCCAAAGGGTTTTTAGTTACACCGCAATTTGCACCATCTCCAACTATAATTTTATCAAGTGTTGGAGAGTTTGTTTTGACGCGTGCTTCTTCAATTGTTTTAATAATTTCCGGTGAGCTTTTAGCGGTTATTTCATATCCTTCAATAGGAAAAGATTTTATGTATAACGATCTTATTATTGTGTATAATACGCCAACAAGACCAGCACCCAATATGCCAAAAGCACCCATATTGTTTCCTGATGCAACGCCAATGGCTATAATGCCTTCTAAAGATAGAATAACCAATATAAAAAGTAAAACAATATATCTTGTGCCGTGACCTATAAGCCCTTTATATTCTTTGTTAAATTGTTTTGGATTGTCTTTAGATAATGTAACAAGAGAAATGTAATAGTCGGCATCTAATTGCTGTTGATCCTCGGGGGACTTACTATAAATAAAACCAAAGAAAAACATAAATGCAAAACCTATAATGCTCATAACACCCAGCGTTAAAGGAATTTCCTTTACATCACCGGTAAGCATCATAATAAAACCGATAACAAATGAAAATCCTAACCATCCCGCAACTATACATATATATTTGTCAAACAAACTTCTTCTCATGTTTTTCCTCCTTTTATTTAAGCCATCATCAGCATCGTAGGTCATATTCTGTTCGAACTACTCGACCGAAAAAGAACGACTGCGATTTTCAAAGGTCTATTGAAGTGCTTCATACAATGTGCTGTCGCTAAAATCAAATTTATTCAGCAAAATTTTTAATTTACGCTACAGCGTTAGTATTGATTTGTTCGATTATGCCCCGTATGCCGAGCCAAACTGACATATCAGTAAAAACTTCCACTACACTTCCCTTATCTGTGAATGGAGATTCTTGTAATACGGACAAATCTTTCATTAATCCGTTATGAACAATGTATTCGACAATTTGATTTAAAAAGTAGATCTGTCGACTATCTAAATTAGAGTTATTTAAATATTTTGCAAATGCTGATTTCGCAGCATTCATATCAAGTCCAACAATTTCGCGCACAAATTCACCAAGTGGTTTTTTTCCAAACTCTGTTTCATAATCTTGTTTGGAACCAACTTCACTCCATAGTATTTTTTCAAGTTCTTTAATATCTTCAGATGACAAAGGTATATTAGACTTTAATTTTGCAATAGCAACATTGTCTTGATGTTGTCTGATATAAAATTCTGCTTTAGCCTTGTAGTTTTTAAGATCATCATTTTCTAATTCGGAATCGTTCCATTCGATGGACAAAATGTTATCCTCAAAGTTAGTGTCGTAGCGTACTTTAACTTTAGGAATATATTTCATCAGTCCTCGTAAGCTTTCACGGATATGTTCAAACTCATTGATGCCGGCAGTATCAATATAATCAGTATGCAAAATTTTATTAATAAGTTCTGCTTGCACCATTATTTCTGGAATATTTGCTACTGAGGCAACAGCGCTAACCCGTTTATAAAGATCGTTGCGAGCACGAGTATATTTTTTTCCGATAAGGTATGCGAGCTCTATTCCATACATCAACGCATCAAATCGTACAGCGCTGGCTTCATCGGCATCGGGCTGAATTAGAGGAGCAAGTTCTTCATTAATAATAAGTGTGTCCTCGTAGCTTAATGCAGTATAGTTGTTTTCATTAGAATATAAATCAACATATTTAAGGTGCTGTTTTACTGCAAAATTTTCGCGACTAAGTTCACATACTTTGCGCACCATATCCTGCACAAGGCTTTTTCGAAATTGTATGAGGTCTTCTGTCTGATATGCAATATCCTGCAGCTTATAAGCAAGCTGTGCTTTTAGATTAAATATAGCACCTTGCAATGCAAGCATATTAGCAGTCGGCTTGCCTTTGTTTATTCTAAAAAACTCGAAGTTTCCGCAAAAGTCAAAGATATAAAACTTCGTCTTATCTTCTCCGTCTAAAAGCCCGGGACAAAGGCGCGTGCCTCTACCTATCATTTGCCAAAACTTTGCTTTGCTCAGCACCTTTTTAAAAAATACAAGGTTTAGCACTTCAGGCACATCAATGCCCGTATCAAGCATATCTACCGAAATAGCAATTTGAGGTAATTTATTTGCCTCTGAAAATTCGTCAATGGCACTTTGAGCATAGGTCATATAATTATCAATAACCTTTGCATATCCTGGCAGATGAGGATATTCTTTGTTAAAGACTCGATATATTTCCTCAGCATGGTCGTGGTTTTTTGCGAAGATTATAGTTTTACCAAGTTTTTGCCCATAGTTAATACGAATACCTTCCGTCATTAAAATGTGAAGAACTTGCCGAATGGTATCTTCATTAAATACCCATTCGTTAATCTTAGAAGAACTAATGCTTTCAGGTAGTTGACCATTTTCATCTTCAAATGTTTTCTCATATATTGCCTTATCTTCTTCCGAAAGCTCATCATACACAATGCCTTGTTCAATAAACTTTAGTTTAGTTTCAACAGATACAAAGTCAACAAGATAGCCATCAATAACAGCTTGTGCAAGCTCGTATCCATAGGTAGGAACTCCGTTTTCTAACTCAAACACCTCGTATGTGTTCTTATCGATTTCGTCTTTAGGCGTAGCGGTAAGACCCACCAATGGTGCGTCAAAATAGTTGAAGATATCACGATATTTATTATATATTGAACGGTGCGCCTCATCACAAATCACAAGGTCAAAATGCCCGCAGGTAAAAAGTTTGCCCTCGTCGTCTTTTACCGAGTCGATACAGTTCATCATGGTTTGATAGGTGGATAAAACACAGTGTGCATTGTAATTATCTTTTTCCTCACACAGATTTGTAACTGATAAATCAGGTAGTAGATTAACAAAACTACGTTTTGCCTGTGTAACCAAAGAATTACGATCGGCAAGAAAGAGAATGTTTTTTACAAAGCCGTGTTGTAAAAGCACATCACACAAAGCAATAACAGTTCTTGTTTTTCCGCTGCCTGTCGCCATAACAAGCAGTGCCTTGCGACGGTTGCGTGTGCCGAAAGCATCACACACCGCTTTAATTGCTCCCACTTGATAGTAACGCCCTGCAATATCCTTGTTTATAGAAATATTTTTAAGGCTTGTTCTAAGTGTGCGAAGGTTAAATAGCTTTTCTAAATCTCGCTTTGAGTAAATGGTTGCAACTTTTCTTTCGGGGTATGTTGTTTCATCTATACGGGTATCAAAGCCGTTAGTTAAAAAGATAATTGGTCTTCTGCCATGTTCTTTTTCCAGTAAATCGGCATATATTTTTGCCTGTTGACGGCCTTTTGCAACATCAACACAGGTGCGTTTTGCTTCAATTACCGCAAGCGCTTTGCCGTCATCACCATAAAGAACATAATCGGCATATCCCACTTCGGAATTGTTTGGCATTTCCGGCAAGGGTACTTCGTTTAACCAGTCCTTACCCTCTGTCCATCCTGCATCTATAAGCATTGCATCGATATAGATTTTTCGGGTTTTATATTCGGATAAATCAAGAGGTTTGGGGACATAAGTCTGACTTTGTTCCTCACGGCGAGCAGTAAGTTCTTCTTTCAGAGCTTTATTTTCTGCTATCAGTGCTTCGAAATCTATATCTGGAACAGATATAGGGGCAGGCTCGCTTTTATCGGATAGCAGTGCAGGGTTAAATTGCCCTTCTTTATAATCGGCAGCATAACAATATGCAACAAAATCAAGAAAAACATATAGGTTTTCAAGGCAGAGTTTGGCTTGTTCTATATTGATTTTTTTACCTGTATGTGCCGCGTTGTTGCCCATTTTTCGGATAAAGTCCATACGCCGCCAAATATCAAGCCCAACAATGTCACGAAACTCCTCAGTATTCATAAGGCTGACCAAACTGTCCTGATAAGGCATAACAAGGCTGCTGTCTACTGAATACATCCATTTAACAGCAAACTCCATAGCACGACGACAATTTATAATACTTGCCTCAAGATCGATATGTAAAATCATTTCTGCCGAAATCGCAACATCAGCAAAGCTTTCAAATTGCTTTTCAGTTTTTAGGAAGTCAAAATTGGTCATTGTTTGTCACCTTAAAATTATAATAAAATTTGAATTTTTATTTGCTTTGATTCTATTGACAAAAAAGCGGGAATAATATAAAATAACTTTATCAATATAGATAGAGTTGGCACATGGTTGATACACTATGACTTTCGAGTTGTACGTAAATCAATCCTCTGTGCCTTTTTAATTTTCAAATTGTTTATACCACATATAGCAAGCAGCCCGTTTAAATGGCGAACAAGATAGTATGTCTGGAAATTCAGTCATTAATCTATTTAAAATGTCGTTACATTGCTCCACGGTAATAGTATCCTTATAAAGAGCATTAACACAATCAATGCAAATAGCTGTATATTTGTTGCTCGATTTAGGTTTTATTTTTTTTAAGACATTAAACTTTTCCTCGAGCTTTACCATGTCTAAGCAAATATTATCTTCGATTTTTAATTGTGTCTTAAAACATTGCTTCCGCCCTTTATAGTTTGATTTAAACTGTTTGCCGCAATTAGCATAGGGTATAGTAAGTCTATTCTTTATCAAAAAAACAGGAGTATATTCAGTAGATTTTATACACTTAGCATCATACCATATTTCTGCAAAACTATTATAATCTAAAGGCTCGTTTAACAGGGCCTTTTTTATTATATCTTCATTCTTATAGATATTAACAGATTTTTCAATGCTTTCAACTGTTTGCCTATTACCAATATACAGAGCGATTTCATCAGCTTTAGCGGCATCAATTTCTTGTGCAAATATTTTTTTCTCACCTTTTGCTTCTTTACTGATTATTTCAGCAAGCATTGTTTTGTACTTTCTTAATTCATAAGCTGTTGCAGAGGGTTGCAATTTATCTATGTAGTTGTATATCTCAATAAAATTATCCGTTTTTATCGTTGTAAGTGTGATCGCCTTTCCTGTTCCCTCATCAGCAAACTGCTTTTCTCCTTCAATGAGATCTTTTTGTCCTTTTTCATATATTACGAGGATAATATACTTTTTAATTTCTTGTAATATATCGTTATCAAAGCTATTTACAAAATCAGTCATTATTTTTTTGATGTTTTCATCTTCCAGTGAATATCCAAGAAAAATAATCGGGAAATCTATTAATGCATTAATTAATTTTGAAGATACAAGTTTTAAGGAATTATTGAAATTTTCGTAATCATTTTCACAAAAAATTATGCCATTTGGATCAGTTGCGCAACCATGAATTTTATATATTTCGCCATAACCATTATTTGTTCTAAAGTAGTATTTATTTTGACGCTCATACACTTTAAATTCTTTAAAAATTTCTCGTTGAAGAAACAAATCATAGTTTGTTGTAAATACCATACTGATTTTTTGACTTATAGATTGCAATTTTTGAAGTTCGTCATTTTTTTCGTCAATGACTTCATAGGTCAGTGTTGCCTTTGCTACAAGCATTTTGAAATAGTCTACACCATCATTTATACAGCGATTGTTCTCTTCTTTAGTAAATAATTTATCAACATCAATTTCTTCATTTTCTATTTTACTCAGCAGTTTAGATTGCAAAAACGATGCCATTTTCTGATTTAATTTCCCACTGGTGATGTTAGGATCTTTGCTTTTAAATACATGTTGTTTTGCAGCAAACGCCGGTTTTGAGATTCCAATTTGTTCACGGAGAATATCTAACAATTGTTCCCATGTAGGATAATTTTCTAAATATCTCTTTGATAAACCAGAACCTATAAAAAGAACAGGCAGTCTCTTGCTTGCTATAATTTTTTCTAATGCATTACTCACACTATTTCCCTCCTATTCAAAATATTCTTGCATTCTTGCTTTTCTAAGGGTTTCTAACTTTTCTAAGCCTTGCTGTATTTGGACTTTTGATTTGTCGACTTGTTGGACAATGCCGGCGAATTGGTTTTGCAGGGGGAGAGGTGGCAAGTAAATTGGTATTTGTGCTACTTGACCACTCGATATTCTCATTCTTGTTTGTCCGTGAATTTTGTCGCTTGCAAAATCAAGTATAGCTGGTGTATTTATATATTGGCAGACAAATATAGTATTGAGTATATCTTTTTTTGGAATATAATGTACACAATCTGCCTTATTTATTGCCACATTAACTTTTTCTGGGATTATACAAGCACGTAAATTAGGCTCACCTAAAGTCCCAATTACTATTTCTCCAGCTTTACATGTGTACTTTTTTAATTTTTGGTAGTATTGCTGAGATATAAATGCTTTGTCCTTATCAATAAATTCTCCAACACCGATGTTCTGCAGGCGTATTACTCTTATACCATTGGAAGTATAATGTTCAGACTTTAAGTTTGATCCAAACGGTCCATCACTTAATCGTTCCGCTGCTTGTTTTAACAAAATTTGTTCCCACCCCATAGGGTTGGTTACAGGGTCCCCAAACATCTCTACAAATCGAGATTTGACAAGCTCGTCCAGTTTGGAAAGCTGCTGTTTACGTTTGGTGACTAGGGTGCTTACACGGTCGAGGGAATCGGCAATGCGTTTTTGCTCGTCAAGGGGAGGGAGCGGGATTTTTGCTTCTGTTAGATTGCCAAGCTTTATATACTTAATAACTCCACCAATTGATTGCTCTCTCAATATTTCTACATAATTATCCAAGAAAAGATATAAATAAGGTACATAAAGTTTTTCTTTATCAGCGCTTTCTATTATGTATGTTCTTTGATATGCATCGAATTTACCGTTGTAATACTTTACATTTAAATCACCATTTCCAGCAACTAAAACACATTCACAATCGTAACTATATGTATTAATTCTAAGAGGTTCTCTTGAACAAGTAAAAAATGGATAATCACCATTCACAGATGAAGCATTTGCATCTAATTTTCCAGTTTTTATATTTACATAATCGCCCAATCTTACCATTGACAAAACCTCTCTTTAAGCCACATAATTCCGATACTAACAATTATACACCCAATAATAATTGTTAGAATCCACCACCATGCAAACGAAAACATCCCGCATAACCATAGCATAACAACAAGTAGCGTGTAAGTAGACAAAAATCCCAAACTTCCTAATGCAGGAGCAGAACCTTTATTATAAAACAATCCAACAATACTATATGATACTGCCTGAATAATAGGTTCTGCTATCCAATTAATAATAATTGCTTGTTCTCCAAAGCATTCAAACGGGTTAGGTAGATAAAATTGTCGAATAAATAAACTTATAACTGATAGTAACCCGTAAAGTTTCACAGTATCTCCTCTAACTCTGCCAAACCTTGCATAATTTCGGTTTCAAGCTGTTGCAAGTCTGCAATGATTTCACTTGTTGGAGGGTATTCCACCGCCACATACTCGGTCTTTTTATATTTGTTTATAGACAAGTCATAGCCATTCTCAACAATTTCATCTTTTGGCACAAAGAAAGATTTATCTGTACGCTGTCTGTTTTTCTCTTTTTCTCGGTTCTTAAAGCGTTCTATAATATCGGGAATATCGTTTTCTGCAATAGGTGAGCGTTTGTCATCCAAAGAAAGCCCATCGGCAGTCATATCATAAAACCAAATGTTATTAGTTCCACCGTGATTGGTTTTGGTGAGAATCAAAATACCTGTTGAAACACCTGCATAAGGTTTAAACACACCACTGGGCATAGAGATAACCGCCTCAAGTCGTTGATTTTCAATTAGCTCTTTGCGGATTGCTTTGTGTGCGGTTGAAGAACCAAACAGCACACCGTCAGGTACAATAACGGCACAGCGCCCGCCGATTTTAAGCATACGCACCATCAGTGCCAAAAACAAAAGCTCCGTCTTTTTGGTTTTACAAACCTTTAGCAAATCTGCGGATACGGTATCGGCATCCAAGCTGCCCTTAAAAGGTGGATTTGCTAATATCAGAGAATATTTTTCTTTGTCGGGGTTTTGGTCGGAAAGGCTGTCGCGATATTCTATAAATGGATTTTCAATTCCGTGAGTCATCATATTCATAGCCCCGATACGGAGCATCGTTCTGTCCATATCATAGCCAAAGAACATATGATTCATATAATGGTCTTTTTTTTGCTTATTAAAGAAAATTTCTTCCCTATAATTTTCTTTTAGGTATTCTCCGGTTGTTACTAAAAAGCCACTTGTTCCACACGCAGGGTCGCATATTACATCATCAGGCTGTGGTTGCATTAACGCTACCATCATCTTAATAATATGGCGAGGTGTACGGAATTGGCCGTTTAAACCGGACTGTGAGATTTTTGAGAGGAGATATTCATATACATCTCCACGAATATCAATGTTGTGAACATTTGCCATCATGCTGTAAATTTCATCTAATGAGTCAACCACTTTTGATAGCAAAAGGGGAGTAGGAAGCTTGAATATAGCATCATCCATATATTTTGAATAGGTGCTGTCTTTGTTCCCGTGTAGATTTTTGATAAATGGAAACACCCACTCTTGCATAACAGAATACATCCTGCCTGCAGGAAAATCACGAAACACACTCCATTTTAACTGACTACCATCGATTTTGCGTTCACCAATCTCTACTTCGCCTGCAAATATACTTTGGTAAGGCAGTCCAAGCATAGCGCTTTCTTTAGAACGCAGATTGTCGCTGTCGTCTAAATCTCTAATAAACATCAAATATGTGATTTGCTCAATAACATCAAGCGGATTTACAAGCCCAGCGGATGCGAAAATATCCCAAAGGCTGTCTATTTTATTCTTAAGTTCACCTGTAATCATATTACTCTTTCTCCCTGTTCCAAATATAAGATGTGTAACGTCCGCCACCGATTTTTATAATATCATCGGTTTTTAAAAGATCATTTAATGCTCTTTGCACGGTGACCTCACTAATGTCGGGGCATTTTTCTGCAAGCTCGCGTTTCGTAATTTTGCCCAAGGTGTTTTTGATAGTTTCTGCTATTCTTTCAGGCTTAGATAAACCTTTGGTGATAAGAACATCCACTCTGGTTTCAAACTCTCTGTAAGCTGCAACAATTATACCTAAAGTGTATTTTACAAAAGGCTCATAATTATTTTTGCTTTCATGCCAATTCTCCGAGCTTTGTTGCAACACCTCATAATAGGTTTCTTTTGAACGTTCAATAAGGCTTTCTATACTGATGTATTTACCGACAATGTATCCGGCACGATAAAGTAACAGCAGGGTTAATAAGCGGCTCATTCGTCCATTACCGTCGCTAAACGGGTGAATGCAAAGAAAATCCAAAATAAACATTGGGATAATCAACAGAGGGTCGGCTGTTCCATCACGAGTAACTTCTTCATATGCTTTGCAAAGCTTATCAACGGCTTCAGACGTTTCCCATGCCTCCACAGGCTCAAATCTAACATATTTGTTGCCATCAGTATGTTCCTCGGCAATTATGTTGTTTGTCGCTTTGTAATTTCCACCAAAAGATCTTCCGCTAAATTTGTACAGATCTCTATGAAGTTGTAAAATCAATGTGGGCTTTGGGGGTAAAAAATCATGGTTTTCGTGAATTGTTGCTAAAACATCGCGATAGCCTGCAATCTCCTGTTCGTTACGACTCTGGGGTGTTGTTTTATCTTTTACAATTTTCTTTAATCGCTCATCTGATGTATAAATGCCCTCAATCTTATTTGAAGCTTCAGTGCTTTGTATTTTGGCAATCTCCGTAAGCTGTGTTAGTGTGTCGGCTTGTGCTTCAATAAAGAGATTTTGTTCTCCTTTATATTCATGTATTTGTGTGAGAAGTGCAACAATTTCGGGTGTTAGCAAGCTTTCCCAACGCTTATTGTAATTGTATTCTCTCATTTCATAACCTCAATCACTTTCAATTACATCAATTACATTCATAATGATGTAATTATAGTATACCCAAATAATATATTTGTCAATCCAATTTAATCAATTTTAAAATAAATGACTAAATTGAATTGACAAAACCACCGGTTACTATTATAATGAAAACTGTAAATTGAATAAATTCTATCTGTATTATCTCATTTATATGTTTTGAGTTTTTGGATGAAAATTAGGGTTGATCTTACATGATACTGCCGTGATACTTAAAAATTATAAAGCCACAAATATGGCGGATAATATTAGAAAAAACCAATAAAAAAGATATATAAAATAAACAAATATGTTTAGTTTATTGTAAAACTGAAGCGAGTGGGAGTAGCTATAAAAACAGCCGCAAGCCTTGATATTACAAGGTTTTGCGGCTTTAATTTTGCCTCGTGGCATTAAAATGGCATTAACTTTTTAATTCTTCGAGTTTTTGGACTACCTCGGTATGCTTCTGAGGGTAGAGGTGTCCGTAGGTTTCCATGATGTATTTTATATCCTCGTGCCCTATTCGCTCCGCAATCAGCATGAAGTCATATCCGAGGTTTATCAATAGTGATACATGAGAGTGCCGGATATCATGCACACGGATTTTCTTTATACCTGTGGCTTTACTGCCGCGGGCGATTTCGTTTGCAAAGAAGTGTTTGGACGCATAAAAGAAAATGCGCTCATCCTCCGGGCATTCGTAAAGCATCCCCATGTATTCTTCGAGTTCTTTTCCAAGAAATGCAGGGATTGGGACTATCCTGTTTCCGGCCGCAGTCTTTGGCGGTCCGATGACTTCTTCGCCGTCAACCTTTTGCCATGTCTTATTTACTCGCAGAGCCATTTTGTCCTTCAGGTAATCGGCAGGTGTGAGAGCCAACAGTTCGCCGATCCGCAGCCCCGCCCAATAAAGTATTTCAAATCCAACTTTTGAACGCGGTTTATCTGCAACGGCTGGTATGAATTTCTGATACTCTTCCAAAGTCCAGAAGTCTATAGTTTCCGGCTTTTTGCTCCCCATTACACCGGCTTTCTGGCATGGGTTCGATGGCAAATCATAAAACTTTACGGCATGGTTAAAAATAGCCGACAGACGCGAATGTAAAGAACGAAGATATGTAGGTCGAAAAGTTTTTCCCATCAATTCGTTCTGCCATGCGTGGATGTCGGTTGCTTTTATTTCGTTCAGCTTTTTATTCCCGAAATACGGTAGTATATGCTTATCAATTAAAGCCTTCTTGTTTGACAAAGTAGAAACACGGTCGCGACTGTCGGCATATTCATAGTAAAGCTGTACGAATGATGAAAAGAGCATATCACAGGATTGCTGACTTTTTGAAAGAAACTCCCGCTCATATTCTTGCGCCTCTTTTTTAAGATTAAATCCACGCTTCTTTTTAAGGCGTTTTTTTCCTGTCCAATCAGTAAAATAAAAGCTGGCGTACCACGTACTGCGTGCTTCGTCTTTATATACTGGCATTAGGTTGTGTACTCCTTGAGTTTTTTGAGCCACTCTTCCGGTATATCTTTTGCATTTTGGAAAAGAAACCGCAGAGCGTCACGATGAATATTGTACTCATCTTCGCTCATAATTACGAAGCTACCGGAATTCCATGTTTTAATTCGGTATATCTCGTCCCCCGCTGCGGCTTCTTGCAAAACGTGGCTTATTTGCTGTACGCCCCCGCCGGCGAATTCATCAATAGTTAAATCTTTCATGACTACACCTCCGCTAAAATAGATTTTCCTATGACTTCTACATGATTTTTTGCGTGCGTATCGTCGAAATGAAACGCCTTGTAATCCTTGTAATCAGGATAGTTTTCTAAATCTTGAACAACATGGAATGTATGGCATTTGGATTCGCGTTCACACACCGAACAAGGAGATTTTTCGATCCCCTTATATTCAGCAAGAAACGGAATGCCGCACATTTTTATTTGGAGCAATCCTTCGGGATATGCAGTATTCATTTCCATAGTAACCACTCACTTCTTTATTTGGAATTTTGACGAATCAAAATAGCGGCCACTTGCTGAATTGGTTTTCACATCACTTTTGTCATTGGATATACTCCCTTGAGTGCCGAATTCTACCGTTACTGTTTTCCAAAGCTCGTCATAATCTGAATAGGTAAGAACAACTTCGGTAAGAGTAGATGTTGTTGAAATCATCCAATCATTCAATGTAAGAGGTGCGGGGGCTACATTTGAAATATCTATTGCAATTCTTAATATATTATCTTCGATATCAACAGACACAAGGGTTTCTCCTTCGCTAAGATTGTCCGGGAGCTCTTGTTTCAAAGTCGTAATCATTTCGGCAGATGTGATGCCAACAGAGGACGTGTTACACGATTCGACACCCTTATAAACGTATGATGTTTGTGACAGGTACGTTTTTCCATATACAATTATATTTCACTGTTAAAGTGAAATATAGGCATTGCCGGATAGGAGGACAAGCAATGACAAAGAGCACATATGATGAGTGGCGTAAACTCTACATACAACTCGAAAAGTGTATATCAGAATTGACGCCGGAAGAAGTTGAAAAGGTTAAGAATTACGCTTTAGCTTTAAAAGCTCGGCGTATTCCTGAAGCTTCTTCAAATCCTCAGCGGGCAGAGTAGCTATCTCTGCAAGCAAATCCTTTTGTGCAGGAGATAAAGGCTGCTCGCCATGGGCGGCCTTTGTTTCATCTTCCACCAAATAACCAATGCTGACACCGAAATAAGAAGCCATCGTTATCAACGAAGGAATATCCGGCAGACTTACATTCCGCTCATAAGCGGAGTAAGTCTGCCTTTTTATTTTTAGGAGGTCCGCCATATCGTCTTGCGTCGCTCCTCGTTTTGTTCTCAAATCTTTTAATACATCACCAAGCACATTATCACCATCCTTATAACAGTATAGCAAATTTAATTTGCTATTTCCACATATGCAGTAAAATATTGCTTTTTTTATGTTTCGCAAAAATAATTTGCGAAAAGGGGTTGATAATGCAATTTATATTTGCTAATATTAAGATAATCCGCAAATTAAAATTGCGACAAGGGAGGTATTAGTGTGAGGGAATGGTTAATCGAATCGCGGAATCGGAAACAACTGACCCAGAAAGATGTCGCTGATAATATCGGAATCACGAGGCAGATGATAAGTGCAATTGAAAATGGCACAGCGTCTCCGAGCGTTTCGGTGGCTCAATCTATCGGCAAACTGCTTGACTTTGAGTGGACAAAGTTCTTTGAAGACAAAGCGGTTTGATTTAACGATTCCATTTTACATTAAACGGTGGTGAATTTTAATGACCAATTCAAGCAAATTACATTATAAAACTTGTCGGGAACAAGCAGGTTTGACACAGGAACAAGCAATTTCTCTTTTGGGTATTGCGGATCCGGCAACGCTGTCGCGGTATGAAAACGGACATCTGCCTGTCAGCCAAGAGTTGGTGGCGGCGATGATAAAGGTCTATCGGACACCGTCATTGGCGAAATGGCACGTTGAATATACCAACCCGGATTTAGTGGCGTACCTCCGTATGTCCGATAAGCTGCTGACCGACGGGGACGCTATGTTGCAGTTGGAATTGGCGGATGATGGAATAACGGAAGAGAGGGTTGTCCTCAAAGCTATATTCCGCGACGGCGCTATATCAGATGATGAGTTGGTACAAATGGATTTAAGCATACATACGTTGCGGAATATTGCTAAGCGGATTTTATCCGCCGTTGAATATTTAGAGAAGCGAAAGGGGGATTGAATATGCCGAGAAGTGTCGAACAGGCGGACAGCAGATTTTACTTTGCGGAGGATATTGCTGAAAGGCTGAATTTTTCTCAGCGCAAGGCGTACGACATCATAAAAGAGTTGAATGCAGAGCTGGCCGCCGCAGGTAAAATGACCTTTCCCGGCAGGGTGCCAAAGAACTACTTTGACGCACGGTGCAATGTCACCGTGATCGAGGAAGTAAAAAGCGGCAAGGTCATAAAATCAGTTGTTTGAAAGGAGAAACGATATGCATAACCTACATAACTTTTATTCGGAATTTGATGTCGAGCTGAACATCAACGAGGAAAATGTTAGACGGTGCAACGATGTCAGTCAATTCGATTCCGGGTTCGTTATCAAGAATTCGTACCTCTGCTCCTACGAGAAGTTTTTTACGGCATTCCCGCCCAAAGACAAATATACGGACGAGCAAAAGGACGCGCTCTTGAAAAGAGCCGCCAAATGGAAACAGCTCGTTGAGGAAGCCTGTATATTTTTATCCGAATAACCCCTCCCTGTCGAACGCACCATCAACAGCGGGCTTCTTAGAAGTCATAACAGCAGAATTCGGAAGCACACAATATGTAATGCAAAAATTCGTTGTGGTTACCGCGGGGAACTCGTGCTATATAAGGACATATAGCGGGTCTTCGTCTTCGTGGACATCATGGCGAACAATTTAAAGGAGGTACATTATGGCTTTTAATCTAAGCGATATCGGGGACCTGTCGTATGTCAAGAAGCTCACGCTGGATGTATACGGAGGAATTTCTCATCTGTATGTAAATGCAAAGCAGCTTGACCAACATTCCCGATATCTTGAAATCACCCTGCTTCGCGGCGGAGTACTGACCGTCGTACCCTTTCGCCATAAGCTTGTCGTAACAATTATGACATACCAAGCGGAATGTAATGCCTTGACAATCCCGAGTGAAATCCATTTCGTCGCGGTCAAATTCACCGCCACAGTTTTTACAGATGTGCTTGTTTTCCATTTACTCGTCCTCCTCGTCGTACTCATCGTCCTCGAAGTCGCGCTCGGTTATTGAGCCGTAGGTATATCCTCTGTCGTTTTTAAGATAAACCGGCGTGTCCTCGCCAAACTGTTCAAGATACGCTATCAGCTCGCCGACCGTCATTGTTCTGCCACATTGTTGGGGACTGTACCCGTTCCTGTTCCCTGTGATAAAAAGCATTTTCAAACCGTCCTTTCTTCAATCATAAATACCTCTGTATAGAGGGTGTAATATTGCCAGATGATAACGCTTTTGATGTCGCCGCTCCTGCTTTCATTCTCAGCTTGGTTGTCGGCCGCGTATCCGCGGTAAATCTCTTTCGGGCTGAGGTCCTTGTGCTTTTCGAGTACGCCGGTAATGTAGCCTTCGACCTCATCCGCTGTGTTGAAATGCTCGACCTTATAACCGTTGTGTGTGACTATAAACATTTTGATTTCCTCTTCCTCCCCGTGTCGCCGATAGGTCAGCGTTTGGTGATTTATTTGAGTTTGTGTACCGCGAGGACCAAGTCGTCAACGTCGCTTGTGCGCTTGTAAAATTCGTTATCGTCAAGCGGTATCATGTACATGTGCATCTCTTTTAGTGTGCCGGATGGGTGTAATCTGAGCCACAACAGAGGCAATAATACCGGCATATTTTCTTGTAACCGTAATGGGTGCAACACGTTTCATTTCAATTGGATAATGTTAAAAGCTAAAAAAGGAGACTGTTTTTTCACGCAATGTTTGAGCATTGTATGTCAATTCAATTTTCTCTTGCGAAACGGTGTAAGTTATGCTATGATGGTAATCGTTAAAAAGATCATTTGAGAACTGCAAATCACTTTGAATTATTCTGTATAGAATAGCAAAAATGAGGTAGCGTTTTAATAACGATTTGATAACAAAACATCAGCATGTGGTGTTATATACGTGTAAATTGAATATGAGAACGCAAAAGAAGCTCAAACATGAAAACAAAAACGGATAGAAAACATCTTTCGTTGTTGCGTGGGAGTAAACATGTCAATACGGTGATGCTATTGTCCTTTTGGGTGGGAACAACCATGCCCAAAAGGGCGCTTTAAATGGGTAGGAAGCATGGGAGTGTGGGAAATAAGATGGGAAATGAAATAGTCAAAGGTGCCCTGTATTTGGTGGCGACGCCCATTGGTAATTTGGGGGATTTATCTCCCAGGGCCAAGCATATATTAGAATCAGTGGATTTTGTGGCTGCCGAGGACACACGCGTTTCGGGCAAGTTGCTTTCTTGTTTTTCCATATCCAAGCCTATGATCAGTTATTATGAACACAACAAAGAAAAAAGAAGAGAACAGCTTCTTCGCCGCCTGGCTGCCGGTGAAAGCTGTGCTTTGGTCACCGATGCGGGGATGCCCGCTATTTCTGATCCCGGGGCGGACATGGTAAAGTTGTGTGCGCAGGCGGGAATCCTTGTGTTTGCCGTGCCCGGCCCTTGCGCCGCTGTTGCGGCACTGGCTTTGTCGGGCTTGGATACCACACGATTTGTTTTTGAAGGATTTCTACCCGAGGAGAAAAAAATAAGAAAAGCCCGTTTGGAAGAAATCGCGTTGGAAAAACGGACTGTCATTTTATATGTTTCTCCCCATGATTTGAAAAAGGTGTTGGATGAAGTATACGCCGCGACCGGCAATCGCCAAATCGCTCTTGCACGAGAATTGACCAAACGTAACGAAGAGGTTTTGCGTATCACCTTGGAACAGGCTATTGCGTATTATACAGAGAATGATCCCCGGGGTGAATATGTGCTTGTAATGGAAGGGATTCCAGAGGGGAACGCTCAATCCTTCTGGAGTCAGATGGAGATAGCCGCTCATGTGAAATTTTATGTGGAGCAGGGTATGTCCCGCATGGATGCCATGAAAGCGGTGGCAAGGGATAGAGTGGTGTCTAAAAACACGGTATATCAAGCGATTCTTGATGAAAAACAGATAAAATGAACAGCTGGATATATTTTCTAGAATGAATTGATAAAAATTTTCTAGAATGAATTGATAAAAAACCCTTGACAATGAAATGTACTTGTGCTATACTAATTAGGCTGTTGGAAATCGAGTTGCCGGAGTGGCGAAATTGGCAGACGCCCGGGACTTAAAATCCCGTGGGAATAAACATCCCGTGCCGGTTCGAGCCCGGTCTCCGGCACCATAATTCTATATCGCGGGGTAGAGCAGTCCGGTAGCTCGTCGGGCTCATAACCCG
>DIRA01000014.1:196622-201318 GCA_002427425.1 Clostridiales bacterium UBA5448
CCCGGAGGTCGTTGGTTCAAATCCTTCCCCCGCAACCAGATTGTGTGACCAATAAAGATATCACACCGAAAAGACCCAGTAACCACAATGGTTCCTGGGTCTTTTCGTGCCTGAATTCACAGTGAAAATAAACAGATATCATCCCCCGTTTTTTAGCAGATGGGCAGGACTTGAGCAAAAAATATTGCGTACTTTACAATCTCATGCGATACTATTTTTGAAGATGCAGCAGAACGAAGATGATATTCACAATCAAAAAATCATTATATTTTTGTGTGGTTTTGGTTATCGTTATCTCAATTACAATATTACTTGGATGTACTGACAATACACCTACAGTTGAAACGACATTTATATCATACATCATACGCAAACATTTCTGAAATTAATGATTTTTAGTGTGTTGTCGGATCTGCGGTAACGATGAATTTGTAATCGAGGACGAAAAAGCAAAGGAACTGTACAAAATAGTTACTGAAGAATTAAAAACACATGAGATCCCCGATACCGCATGCTCTGCCAACTACATATATTTATCATTTGAAACGGGAGAAGCCTTTTTGTACAATAAGAGTCAAAAACAGGTGACCTCTTCCCATGAGAGGGCAATCAGCAATATACAATTCTTTGGCGTTTTCTGGCTTTGCAATGACGGAATAATATAATATACTGCTTTGCCTATCACATCGTTTCAAATTACATATAAAGTCAATATCGGTCTATATGATGAGGTACAACAATTTGTTTGTGAGAATAGAGTCGGAGCCTTTTCGTATCAATCAGATTCATCACATGGGGTAAAAGGCGAAGTGGGTATGTAAACAGGGGAATTTAATAATAACGCTGTGCATAAAATCAAAAACACTGAAGACGTCTTGAGCTTGGTCAAAAATGAAGTAACAGTAACCGTAATATAAAACAAAACAGCCGTTGTCTTTGATTCCGTTGAAAAAAATATGGCGTGTTGAATTTTGGATAGAAAACATGTTGGGTGGCAACCAAATCGTATATTTATATTCAAATGGAATAACCAAAATTTGTATTTGGGAAGAATGATACGTAAAATTGAGTATCAGGCCGAATATCTTTTTTGGTCACAAAGTCAATGAAAGTGACACCCATTTTGGGTGTCGGGTTTTAATAAAGTGCCTGAAGCAAGGTGCTTATTTCATCTTTAAACCCATCTGCTTTTTATTTTAAATATGATGTAATCTAAAGGTGCATTGTGGGAAATTTTTTGCTGATACCATTCATTTATCATGAATGAAATTGCATATCATCTCTTGGGACGGGTAGTGTGTCCTCTGCTTTTTTGCAACGGATCTGGGGCTAGTGTTCTGTAACGACATGCATGAGCAAGTATGATTGTTTTAATTGAATCGTTGCTAAGAGGAGGTTGTGGTCGGAATGTCCCGTAACCGCCATCGCAGAGGAGACAATCTTCCAGTCTCTTGATAGGAGGATATTGTCTATGGGTGAATCATTTTCAGTGAATGTTCCATAGGTGGTCCTTTTGTTGTTGACCAGAGTAACGTCGTCGAATACGTTAAATTCTGTAAAGTCGGGGGTGTTGAAGTCTCCGGCGATGATGAACGGTTCTCCTTCGGGCAAAAGAGCCTTGATATCCCGAAACTGCTGTTTGCGGAGGGATGCATTTTTATAGGCGGTATGTGAGACGAAGAAATGAATTTGTGTCCCGTTCATGTCGATGACGGCGTGTCCCACCGCCCGGTTTTCGTCTTTCAACACACTGTTTTCACTGGTGATGTTGACTGTATTGAAAGAAAGGATGGGGTATCGGGATAGAATGCCGATGCCGTATTCACCCACCGAGAGGTCCAGGGTTTTCGCGAAGGCATAATAGGGAAGTCCTGTTTCTTCTGAAAGTATTGCTAGGGTGTTAGCACCGCCGTTGCGCTTTGTGTTTCGGTCCACTTCTTGCAGACCTACTATGTCAGGCCCCGCATCCGTAATGTCCTGCGCCAGGAGGCTGAAGTTGCATTTTACCACTTCACCGTGCTTGATGTTGTAGGTGGCAACGTTGAGTTTTAGGGTATCCGCGGTGGGTTCTTCCGCTTCCGAAGAGCAGCCGCAGAAAAGAAGCGAAATGGAAAAAAACAGGATGAGTGTTGCAACAGGATGGCTTTTCACGTTCTAATCTCCTTATATACACATACTTGCATTATCATATCATATCACATAGGAACACATTTTGTGACCTCAATTTCATTGAGTAAAATATTGTTTATTTCATTGAGTAAAATATTGTTTATTCGTTGACAACATAAAATAAACATGATAATATGAAAGCGCGAACAATCTATGCGGTCTATCATTACATTGTTTCGTCAATATTGGGAGGAAAATTTATGAAAAATAGCCAACAACCGGTAAAAGGAACCCGCGCATATTTTGAAAATCAATACAAAATCGCAAGAAGCAATCTCTTGATTATGATTGTTTTTACCTGTATCAGTGTACTATTGCTTTGGTTTGGAAACACATATTTACTTTTTTCTGCCTATGTCCCCATTGTGCTGTCAATCATAGGTTCTGCTTGTGTTTCTGATCCTGCTTCGATTGTTGGCGAAGGGTATACGGAAGAAAATTTGCGTTTGGCGGGTTCATTCGGAGCAATCCTGTGTATAGCGATCATTGTCATTTTCTTGGTTCTATTTTTGTTCTGTTGGATCTTTTCCAAAAAGCGTCCCGGCTGGATGATGACGGCATTGATTTTATTTGTGATTGATTCTTTGCTAATGGTGTGGGATATGATGGGCGCGTTTCGCGCCGACATGATTTTAGATATCGTATTCCATGTATGGATTATGTATTATTTTATCATCGGCACCCGTGCATATTGGCAACTGAAAAAACTTCCTCCGGACCCCGAATCGGCTGATTTGGCTGCCCCTTCCCTTGCCGGAAGTGCCATCACGCAATATGCGAGTGTATATCCTGCGGAAGAAGCAAGCACCCCAGGTGAGAAAACGGATACAACTCACCTGTCATAAGAGAAATATAGGTTCTGATCAAGTAAAATGACACCGAATCGGGTGTCATTTTTACTTGTATGTTATCTGGTTTTAACAATCAAATTCTGTGTAAAATCCGCTCTGCCCAGGCCGGACCAGTGGATGTGCAAAGTGTTTCCTTGTAACGGGGTTTTCAGGGGAACACAAAATTGCATTTCGTTATGAAGATACAAGGTGGCGGTGGTGGGCTGAATCATCAACCCATAGGTTTCATAGACGGCAACGGGCTGCAAAACACAGGATTCTTGGAGCAAATTCCCGTTTTGAAGAATAGCCATGGATTCCAATCCTCCCGAGAGCCGCAAGGTTACATTGCCGATGGAAAACGTGATATAATGGTCTGCTTGATGCTTTCTGTGGTTGGCTTGAGAACAGGAAACTTCCAGATAAACCTGCTGCCCCAAAGATAAGGCTTTTTTCCAACACAACTTGCCGGCGATGACGCCTTTCATAGACAATTTTTGATAAGCAGGTTTGATGACTTCCGTTGGCCCGTCCCAAAGGAGCGGCTTTGTAAAAGTATCGTGGACCACAAGCTTCATACCCGAGGATAAATCCACAGGTTCCCCTGCCACGGACAGAGGACAGAAAAGAGTGAATCCGCCGTCCAACGAGGTGGCTGTGATGGTTGCTTTCCCTTTTTGATGGGCGCGTACTTTTCCATAGTCATCCACAGAGGCAACAGCGGGATTGTTTGATGTCCAGAGAATGGTATTCACCTGGGCATCTACCGGCTTTACCTGGGCGTGGAGGATTTTTCCTTCCAAGGGTCTGAGCACCAGAGGGGAAAAGTCGCCTTCAATGCCTGTTACACGCTTTGGTTCCCTGTAGTTTTCGTCCTGTTCGGCATTCAATTCCCGAATTTTGTCCACAATCGCCTCAAACCATGCAGAGGCTATTTTTCGGTTTCCCGCTTCGTTGGGATGCCCGTCGTCTTCCGGAAAATCCCCTGTTTGCCGATCCAAACGATATGGCGGCCGAGTCATATCCACTATGTGGATTTCCCGATGGCGTTCCCGGTTGTACGTCTCCCAATCCCGGGATAAAAGCCATTGATTCAATTCGGGGGAACTATGGAACAAAGTGGCACAGTAGACAATGAGGTGAGGCTGGATGGCATAGATTTCATCCAACAGACTGTCGTACCGCTTGCCAATGGTTGTGGGATCATACCCTTTGCCATTATCATTGAAGCCAATCCATAACAAGATCATGTGTGCACTTTTCAAAGCATGGGCATACGACGGTTGGGTCAGTTTGAAGCGGAGACTGGTAGGTTCCTTGTCATCGGTGCCGATGACATAACCGCAATGGCCGCCATGCCCCGCATAGGCTTCCGGAAGACGAATATCCCCATTGCGGGAAGGTCCTACAAAAGAAAATTTTACCCCTGCAAGATACAATTGCTCAAAGAGAGCATACTTATATGCGCTGCCGTTTCCGTCCCCCTCGGTGATGGAATCGCCCATGGGGAAAATGTTGATTCTCTTCATATTGTTTTACCCGTTATGAAAATGTCAATGTGTATTTACACCTGTGTGTAAATTATAATTTGATTATACAACGATACGTTTGGTTTGTAAAGTCATGGAGCGACAACAAAAAAATAATGCCATTTTATGGTTCTTTTTGGTTGACAGGGTTCATGGTGGGGTGTATAA
>DIRA01000014.1:201494-252364 GCA_002427425.1 Clostridiales bacterium UBA5448
TATGGTGGGGTGTATAATAATAAAAAGTGAGAAATCGCTGCCTATCATCGTATGACGAATCTGGGAGAGACTGCAGTCCATGCGGCGCCGAAGGGGATTACGCCAAGAACTCTCAGGCAAAAGAACCAGGTTCTGACGATCATCTGGAAAGACCGGGCAAAATCGCCACGGCACCGAAGAAGTAAATCTTTCAGGTAAAAAGACAGAGGCGGGCGCAACCCCAAATCCAGGGGGGAAGTCCGGCTTTTTTTATTTATCATCCTTCCCCCAATAGTATGAGAGGTGAATTGAATGTCTGAACTGAAAACGCCGCTGTATGAAGCCCATATGGCTCTGGGCGGGAAAATCGTGCCTTTTGCCGGATATCTGATGCCGGTGCAGTATCCTGCCGGCGTCATTGCCGAACATATGGCTGTCCGGGAAAAGGCAGGTTTATTTGACGTGTCCCATATGGGAGAAATCCTTTTCAAGGGACCGGATGCCACCGCCAATCTGCAAACGCTCTTAACCAATGATTTTTCATCTATGCCCCTGAACAAAGCCCGATACAGTGTGATGTGCAACGAAGAAGGCGGCTGTGTGGATGATTTGATCGTCTACAAATACAGCGACGAGGCATATTTTATCGTGGTCAACGCCGCCAATAAGGACAAGGATTTTGCCTGGATGCAAAGCCATTGTTTTGGAAAGGCGACATGCACGGACATCAGCGATACCGTGGGACTGCTTGCCCTGCAAGGACCGGCTGCCCGTACGATTTTATCCAAAGTGACCGATGCGGCTATGCTGCCCACCTCATATTTCACCGCCAATTTCCACGGGGAAATTGAGGGAAAAACCTGCATGATTTCCCGTACCGGATACACCGGGGAAAGCGGGTATGAACTGTATCTTGCCGCTGAAGATACGGTAGCCATTTGGAATTTGCTGTTGGAAGCGGGAAAAGAAGAAGGGTTGATTCCCTGCGGGCTTGGGGCGCGGGATACTTTGCGGCTGGAAGCAGCCATGCCCCTGTATGGACATGAAATGGATGATACCATTTCACCGCTGGAAGCGGGATTGGATTTTGCAGTGAAATTGCAAAAGGCAGAGTTTATCGGTAAAAAAGGCATTCTTGCCAAAGGGAAACATCGCACCCGCGTGGGGTTGAAGGTCACGGGAAAAGGCATAATCCGGGAGCATATGGATCTTTATGCAGACAATATCCTTGTGGGCCATACCACGTCGGGGACGTTTGCCCCGTATTTGAATCATCCCCTGGGCATGGCGCTGGTGGATGTGGCATACAGCGAACCGGGTACCGGCATGGAAGCCGATGTACGGGGCAGGCGGGTGGCTTGCCAGGTGGTTTCCCTTCCCTTTTACAAAACATCCAACAAATAAAATATAACAAGGAGATGACTGTGATGCATTATCCCGAACAACTGAAATATGTAAAAACCCATGAGTGGATCCGGTTTCTGGATGAAACCACCGCGCAAATCGGTATCACCGACTATGCCCAGGATACCTTGGGCGATCTGGTATTTGTAAACCTGCCCGAAGAAGGGGATGAGGTGACGGCAGGAGAGGCGTTCGGCGATGTGGAATCGGTAAAAGCGGCTTCCGATGTCATATCCCCGGTTAGCGGTAGGGTCAAATCCGTGAATATCGAACTGGCAGACAACCCCGGCGCTATCAACGAAGATGCCTACGGCGCATGGTTTATTACGGTGGATAATATCACCGATACCGATGAATTGTTCGATGCGGAAGCCTATGCGGCGTTGGTAGAAGAAGAAAAGAGCCGCACATAAAAAGGGGGATGCGTTCTATGGGACACTATATTCCCACCACTGACCGTGAAAAAAAAGACATGCTTGCCGCCATAGGGATGATGGATATGCAGGCATTGTTTTCCTCCGTACCTTCCCATATTCTGGCGGATAGATGGGATTTGCCTGCCGGATTGTCCGAGCTGGAAGTGCGGGCGAAAATGGAAAAAATGGCAGATAAAAACAAGGTGTTTTCCTCGATTTTTCGGGGCGCCGGCGCTTATAACCATTACATTCCCGCCATTGTCAAAGCCATTACGGGCAAAGAGGAATTTCTGACGGCGTACACCCCCTATCAAGCGGAAATCAGTCAGGGGTTATTGCAGTCAATCTTTGAATATCAAACCGACATTTGTCAACTGACCGGCATGGACGCTTCCAACGCATCGGTTTATGACGGTGCCACGGCTGCCGCCGAAGCGGTGGCTATGTGCAAAGAGCGGAAAAAGAATACCGTCATTGTGTCCAAAACCATCAAACCCGACACCCTGGAAGTGATAAAAACCTATTGTAGGGGCAACGGCATGGAAGTGGTTTTGACCGGAGAAAAAGAGGGGCGCACCCACTTGCAGGGATTCGCGCCGGATGACAGCATTGCCTGCGTGTATGTGGAGCAGCCAAACTTTTTCGGATTGATAGAAGATGTATCCGCCCTGGCGGAGGTTACCCATCAGGCGGGAGCCAAGCTGATTGTGGGCTGCAATCCCATTTCTTTGGGCATTCTTCCCACACCCGCTTCCTGCGGTGCGGACATTGCCGTGGGAGAAGGGCAGTCTTTGGGTATCCCCATGGGGTTTGGTGGACCATACCTGGGCTTTATGGCTTGTAAATATGATCTGGTACGGAAATTACCCGGTAGAATTGTGGGCGAAACGGTGGATCAAAAGGGGCAGCGCGCCTTTGTGCTGACCTTACAGGCAAGGGAACAGCACATCAAACGGGAAAAAGCATCCAGCAATATTTGTTCCAACGAAGCCTTGTGCGCCATGACCGCCGCCGTGTATCTGGCGGCTTTGGGGGCAACAGGACTGCGGGAGGTGGCGGTGCAATGCACATCAAAAGCCCACTATCTGGCTACGGAATTGTCCAAAATCGGGTATACACCCCTTTATCCGGGTGCATTTTTCCATGAATTTGTCACCATTTGTCCTAAGGGGGCGCAAAATGCTTTGGATGCGCTGGAACAAGCCGACATCTTGGGCGGATTGCCTTTGGATGAAAACACCATTCTTTGGTGTACCACTGAAAAGAACAGCAAAGAAGACATGGACAAGCTGGTTGCTGTGTTAAAGGAGGTGGGATGAGATGGAATTGATTTTTGAAAAAAGCATGGAAGGAAGACAGCAAAGCATATTGCCTGCCTGTGATGTACCGATATATCTGCCATCCCAAACGAGAGAAACACTCCCTAAGCTTCCTCAATTAACCGAAAACGAATTGTCTCGCCATTATACGGCGCTGGCGAAACGGACGTTTGGAGTGAACGACGGTTTTTATCCTCTTGGCTCCTGTACCATGAAATACAATCCCAAAATCAACGATGAAATGGCATCTTTGCCCGGGTTTGCTTCGATTCACCCCTTGCAGCCCGCCCATACCGTGGAAGGCTGCCTGGAAGTGATGACTCTGGCGCAGCAGTTTTTGGCGGAAATTACCGGGATGGATGGGGTGACCCTGCAGCCGGCCGCCGGCGCTCACGGGGAGTTTACGGGTATGATGCTCATCAAGGCGTATCACGAAAGCCGGGGGGATGACAAACGGAAAAAGATCATTGTTCCCGATTCCGCCCACGGTACCAACCCTGCCTCGGCAACCATGGCGGGTTTTGAGGTTGTCAATATTCCTTCCGCCGGGGATGGGTGCGTGGATTTGGACGCCTTGCGGCGGGTCTGCCAGGATGACACAGCAGGTCTTATGCTGACCAACCCCAACACCTTAGGTTTGTTTGACCCTCATATTTTGGAAATTACCCGCATTGTGCACGATGCCGGAGGAATATGCTATTATGATGGGGCGAATTTGAATGCCATCATGGGGATCGTTCGTCCGGGGGATATGGGGTTTGATTGTGTTCACGTGAATCTGCATAAATCCTTCTCTACCCCTCATGGCGGTGGCGGACCCGGTAGCGGACCGGTGGGCTGCAAAGCGTTTTTACAACCATTTTTGCCCAATTCCATAGTGGAACAGGAAAAGAGGGCGAATCAAGACCTGTCCATCGGCAAAGTACGGTCTTTCTATGGGAATTTTTTGGTGATTGTCCGTGCGCTGACGTATATGTTGACCTTGGGACGGGAAGGCATTCCCGCTGTGGCGTATCATGCGGTTCTCCATGCCAATTACATGATGGCACAATTGAAAGAGATGTTCCCGGTGGCGTACGACAGACCCTGCATGCATGAATTTGTGCTGGATTTATCCTCCATCAAACAAAAAACTGGGGTTTCTGCCCTGGATGTTGCCAAAGGATTGCAGGATGTGGGGATTCATCCCCCCACCATGTACTTTCCCCTCATTGTCCAGGAAGCTTTGATGGTGGAACCCACCGAAACGGAATCCAAAGAAACCATGGATGAGGCTGTGGAAGCGTTTAAAAAAGTGTATGAGACCATACAGAAAGAGCCCCATTTGCTGCGTCAAGCTCCTTACAAGGGCGTGATTTCACGTCCGGACGAAGTGACGGCGGCACGAAAGCCCAGGATCCATTATTTTTATGACAAATGATACAACCAAACGGGATGCTTCAACAGCATCCCGTTTGGTTTGATACTATATGTGATTGCATGGGAAAAATGAATCAGGACAGTGTTGACAATTCCCGATGAATGGTTTCTGTTTCTGTTTCGGTTTTTAAGACCCGAATCATTGTGGCAGCCCGTTCCACGGCAATTTTCACACAGGCTTCTCCGATGGATTGGGTGCAGCCGTCGGGATGGTCGCCGGAATAGGCATCGGGGAAATTGGCATACCATTTCAGGCCCCAGTCCAGGCCCGCTTTTGTCAAATGGTCGACACGATGGCGGGAATGCCCGTCGTTTTCATACATTCGCTCCAAGTGCACCAAGTGAGGGTAGGTACCCAACATGAGAGCCGTTTCTCCAAAACAGGCATGTCCGCCTGTTTTTTTCTGTTCGGTGTAGGAGCGGAGTGTGGACATATCGTCGTCGGTGAGCATGGGGAAGGCGTCTCTGCCCCGTTCCTGTACAATTTTCAACAACTCAGGGGGCATGACCAGCTTGTTGTGTCCGTAATACACCAAATAGGATTTGCGGGTATGGACGGCATGGCGAACATACTGGCTGAGAAGGGCGGTGTTTCCCCCATGGGAGGAAAAGAGCAGGATTTTATGAAAGCCGTTACGAGCGATTTCATCACAAAGTTCATCCAGCAAATCAAAGAGAAGGCGGGTCGAGAGGGCAATGCTCCCATACTGGGTTTGAGAGGCAAACATGGAATGGTTGGGTGCCATATCCCCGAAATAGAATCGGGGGAAAACCACGGCTTCTTCCTGTTCCGCCGCCAGTTCCAAAATCTTACCGCCTTTTTGGGTATCACATCCCACCGGCAAATGTTGCCCGTGTTTTTCCAGCGATCCGATGATCATGCAGCAAACACCACGCGAACGTTCAATGGCAAAAGGAAATTCTTCCTCCCGTAAATTTTCCCAAAGCATATGTTACCTCCTGATGTTTTGTTCTCTTCATTGTAAATGAACGATAGCCAAATGTCAATTGTTTTTACAACCAGTTTGCAATCAGGTCATTTTCTCTTGTTTAACTTTTTTATCAATGACGTGGCGTGAAGCCAGTTCCCGGCGGATATCCGCCAGGGAAATTCCCATTTGGATCATGAGAACCATCACATGATAGGCAAGATCGGCAATTTCATATATTGTTTCTTTTTGATCGCCGCCTTTGGCAGCCAAAACCACTTCGGTGGATTCTTCTCCTACTTTTTTCAGGATTTTGTCCAGCCCTTTTTCAAACAAATAGGTGGTATATGACCCTTCTGCTTTTTGATCTTTCCGTCCTTGGATCAATGCCATGAGCCTTTCATAGGAAAATGGAGGTAGCTCGTCGTTTTCAAAAACAGTTTGGGTAAAGCAGGACTCAGTTCCCGTGTGGCAGGCGGGACCGTCTTTTTTCACTGCCACCACCAAGGCATCCTGATCACAATCGGCGGTGATGCTGATGATGTGCTGATAATGGCCCGAGGTTTCCCCTTTCAGCCAAAGTTTTTGTCGGGAACGGCTGTAAAAGCATGACAGCTTTTTCTCTATGGATAGTTGCAGGCTTTCCCGGCTCATATATGCCAGCGTCAAGACCTCTTTGGTTTCGGCATCTACCACAATGGCGGGGATCAAGCCGTTTGCATCAAATTTCAGGGTGTCCAACATAATCATTTCTCCTTACCGTCTGACATGGATTCCGTGTTCATACAAGGTTTGTTTTAAATCGGGAATGGTTACTTGTCCAAAATGGAAAACAGAAGCTGCAAGGCCTGCATCCACTTGGGGCAGTGTGGTAAACAAGGTGACAAAATCTTCTTTTTTTCCCGCGCCGCCGGAGGCGATAACGGGAACACGGACGGCACGACAAACTTCTTCCAGTAAAGGCAGGTCAAAGCCCCCTTGAACCCCGTCGGTATCGATAGAATTGACCACCACTTCCCCCGCGCCCAAGGCTACCCCCTGGCAAATCCAAGAGATGGCTTCCAATCCGGTATTTTCCCGTCCGCCTTTGGCAAACACACGAAAAACCCCGTTCACCCGTTTTACATCCACACTGAGAACAACGCATTGATTTCCGTATTTTTGAGCGGCATCCTGTATGAGGTGGGGATTTTTCAAAGCGCCCGAATTGACGCTGACTTTATCCGCCCCGCATTTGAGGGCACGGTCAAAATCCTCCAGGGATTGAATGCCGCCTCCCACCGTGAGGGGAATAAATATGGTTTTTGCCACTTCACATAAAATGTCGGTAAACAAAGAACGCCCTTCCGCCGAGGCGGTGATGTCGTAAAACACCAGTTCATCCGCGCCACTTTCGCTGTAAAAGCGGGCTAATTTCACCGGCGAAGACACATCCGCCAGACCGAGAAAGTTGACGCCTTTTACCACCCGCCCGTCTTTCACGTCCAGGCAGGGAATGATTCGTTTGGTGATCATATTGTTTGATTCCTCACTAACTCCAGAGCTTTTTTTAGATCAATCGCTCCGGTATAATAGGCTTTTCCCATGATAGCGCCGTGCAGACCCAAAGACTGGAGGGTTTTTATGTCTTCCAGAGAGGACACCCCGCCGGACGCAATGATCTGCATAGAAACCTGTTGAGATAAATCACGGTATAAGGCATGGTTGGTACCTTTCATGGCACCGTCTTTGGAAATGTCGGTGCAAATCAGGGTTTTTACCCCTTTTTCTTCCATGCGGCGGCAGAAGGCTTCATAGCCCCATTCCGAGGTTTCCCGCCATCCTTTGATGGCTACTTTTCCGTCTTTGATATCCACGCCCACGGCGATTTTATCCCCATATCGTTTGACTGCCTCTTTTACAAAACCTTCTTGTGTCACGGCGGCTGTTCCTAAAATCACCCGATCCACGCCGCCTTCTACATAGCGTTCGATGGTCCCCAGAGAGCGAATGCCACCGCCGACCTGGACAAAACAAGGCGTCGATGAAGCGATGGCGCAAATGATGTCGCGGTTGGGTGTATCCCCGTCCCGGGCGCCTTCCAAATCCACCATGTGTATGTGGGTGGCGCCGGCTGCTTCCAATTGCTTTGCCACGGCGGCAGGATTGGGGTTATATACCGTCATTTGGTTATATTCCCCTCGTAAAAGCCGCACCGCCATGTTGTTATAAATATCTATGGCAGGAAATAAAATCATGTCTTTTCTCCCCATTCACAAAAGGCTTTTAAAATGTGTAGACCCACGTTGCCGCTTTTTTCAGGATGAAACTGGCACCCCATTACATGGTCCTTTGCCACGGCGGCTGTCACGGTCGCCCCATAAGAAGTGGTGGCAATGACACAAGGGGCGCAGGAAACAGCACAATAAGAGTGAACAAAATACACACAGTCCGATTTCCGCAGGTAACGAAAAAGAGGGTGCTTTTCCTTGAAAACGTGTAGTTGGTTCCATCCGGTATGGGGGATTTTGAAATCTTCGGGTATGAAATCGGCAAGGGGACGCACTTCCCCCGGAATCAAGCCCAGACCTTTATGTTCTCCGTATTCATAGCTCACATCCAGAAGCAACTGCATACCCAGGCAAACCCCTAACAGGGGTTTGCCGGCATGAACTTCTCTGTGAATGATTTCATCCATCCCGGTATCCCGCAATTGCCCCACGGCATCGGCAAACGCGCCCACACCGGGCAAAATGATTTTATCCGCATCCCCGATGATGGTGGGATCGCCGGTTACAATCGTTTTGGCCCCCACGGCTTCTAAGGAGCTTTTCAGGGAATAGAGGTTGCCTACGCCGTAATCGAGGATGGCGATCATCATAAAATTCCTTTGGAAGAAGGAATGTCATCGGTATTAAGATCCAGCGACACGGCACTTTTTAAGACGCCGGCGAACGATTTAAAGCATGCTTCCGCAATGTGGTGGGAATTGGCGCCCGCCATTTTTTTTAGATGCAGGGTGATGCCCGCATTCCGCACAAAGGCTTCAAAAAATTCCCGGACTAGTTCCGTGTCAAACTCCCCGACTTTTTGGGAGGGGAATTCCACGTCGTATGCCAAATAACTTCTCCCGGAAATGTCCAAAGCCGCCAACACAAGGGCTTCGTCCATGGGCAACAGCATACTGCCGTAGCGGCAGATGCCTTTCTTGTCCCCCAAAGCATGCAAAAAAGCTTTGCCCAGACAAATACCGATGTCTTCCACCGAATGGTGGAAATCCACCGGGGTATCCCCTTTGCACTCTAAGGTGAGATCAAAATGGCTGTGGCGGAGAAACAGGGCCAGCATGTGGTCGAAAAAACCGCTGCCTGAACGGATGGTGCCCTGCCCGCTTCCGTCCAAGTTTAATGTCAGCGTAATGTCGGTTTCGTTGGTCGTTCTTTCTATTTGTCCGATTCTCATATCTTACCTACCTATTATTTTTTTTACCGTGAATAAAAAATGCTCCATTTGTTCCATGGTACCAATGGTGATGCGGTTATATGCCGCAATCCGATCCTTGTCAAAATGACGAATCAGTATGCCTTCTTGCTTCAATTTTTGATACAGGTATGCGCCGCAAATCCCCTCTTTTTTAGCAAAAATAAAGTTGGCTTTGGAATCCAAGACCTGAAACCCCATGGTTTGCAGTCCTTTTGTGGTATAGGCGCGGGTTTGGATAATTTTTTTGCAGTTGCCCATGAAATAGGCATTGGAATCCACCGCCGCTTCTCCGGCGGTCAGGGTCATCCGATTGATGGCATAGGGATTGGTGGCATATTTGATCTTGTTCAAATCCTCAATCAACGCTTGGTTTGCCACGGCAAATCCCAGTCTGGCCCCTGCCATGCTGCGGGATTTGGAAAAGGTGGCGCAGACCAGCAGATTGTCGTATTGTTTGATCAAAGGGATACAGGATTCTCCCCCAAAATCAATATACGCCTCGTCAACCACCACCACGTTGTCGGGATTTTTTTGTACAATCTGTTCAATTTGAGATACGTTTAGATACAGTCCCGTTGGTGCGTTGGGGTTGGCAATGAAAATGGTTTTTTCTACC
Source organism: Clostridiales bacterium UBA5448 (assembly GCA_002427425.1). Taxonomy (GTDB): domain Bacteria; phylum Bacillota; class Clostridia; order Oscillospirales; family SIG627; genus UBA5448. The sequence continues at coordinate 211,039 of DIRA01000014.1, forward strand.
CCAAAATAAGCAGAGATATCCAAGGTGAAGTCTTCATTTAATGGTATTTTGGTATAGGGAATACTGTGCAAATCCGCAAACACCGGATAAAATCCATATGTAATATCGGGGAAAATTGCCCCGCAGGGGCAAAGAGACAGAAAAGCAAACTGCAAAATGTCATCGGATCCGTTGGATAAAAAGATGTTTTCCGGATTCACCCGATACAGCGTGGCTAATTTTTCAGCAAGCACCGCACAGGTGGGATCGGGATAGAGCCGCAAATCTTCCAAAGTGGCAACCCCCACGGCTTTCAGAACTTGAGGGGAAGGGGGATAGGGAGATTCGTTGGTATTCAGTTTGATGTATGGCATGTCTTGCGGCTGTTCGCCGGGAACATACACTGAAAGGGTTTGGTATTGAGTGTTTAAAAATCGGCTCATGGTGTTTCACCTATCGTACGAACCAAAACACTGTTGGCATGGGCGGACAAGCCTTCTTTTTCGGCAAAATATGCCACATCCTCTGCTACATTTGAAAGAGCGGCAGGGGTGTAATAAGTGAACTGTGATTTTTTCACAAAATCATCCACCGACAAAGGACTGGAAAAACGGGCAGTGCCGCTTGTGGGAAGCGTATGATTGGGACCTGCCAGATAATCCCCCAAGGCTTCCGGGCAATACTTGCCTAAGAAAAGAGAGCCGGCATGGCGAATGGCATCCAAATAATCAAAAGGGTTGTCTACGCACAGCTCCAAGTGCTCCGGTGCTAACCGGTTGGAAAGTTCGATGGCACGTTCGATGGAGTCGGTGAGAATAATTTTCCCGTTTGCCTGGATGGAAGCGCGGGCGATTTCCCGGCGGGGAAGGGGATGCCATTGCGTTTCAAGTTCCTTTTTTACATCCTTTGCCAGCTTTTCACTGTCGGTGATCAAGACGGCGCAGGCGTTGGCATCGTGCTCCGCCTGGGATAGCAAATCTGCCGCCACATAGCGAGGATTGCAGGAAGCGTCTGCGATGATGAGAATTTCACTGGGGCCGGCAATCATATCGATGGCTACCTGTCCGAAGACCTGCTTTTTGGCTTCCGCCACATAAGCATTGCCGGGACCTGTGATTTTGTCTACCCGGGGAATGGATTCCGTGCCGTATGCCAGGGCTGCCACCGCCTGGGCACCGCCCACCTGAAACACGCGGTCCACCCCTGCTACCTTGGCTGCCGCCAGAATTGCCGGGTTGATTCCGCTGTTTCCCGGCGGCGTGACCATCACCACTTCTTTGACCCCGGCGATTTTGGCGGGAAGGCAGTTCATCAATACCGAAGATGGATAGGCGGCGGTACCACCGGGCACATATATGCCCACCCGATCCAAGGGAATGACTTTTTGTCCCATGACAACACCGCTTTTTTCGGTGAGAACAAAGCTGTTTTTTACTTGTTTTCTGTGAAAAGCTTCGATGTTTTTCTTGGCAGTATTCAGAATCTCCCAAAAACGGGGTTCCATGGAACCGCAGGCTTTTTCGATTTCTTTTTGGGTGACTTCCAGTTTTTCCAATTTGACCCCATCGAATTTTTCACAGTAGGCAAAGAGGGCTTTGTCCTTGTTTTGTTTCACATCCGATAGAATGCCACTGACGGTTTCTTCCACACCGCCACGGATGGGTTCCCGCATCAATATATCTTTGCCTTGCAGGTCTTGATCCTTCAAAATCCTGATCATACGATTCACTCCTTCACTTGGTTGCGAAGGGCATTGCAAATGTCCTCAATCTGGTTGTTTTTAAACTTAAAGCTGACTTTGTTGGCAATCAGCCGGGCACTGATGGGTACGATGGTTTCCATGGGCTCCAAATTGTTTTCCAGCAGGGTCGCTCCGGTTTCCACGATGTCCACAATCACATCAGACAACCCTAAAATGGGGGCAAGTTCCACAGAACCGTTGATGTTGATGATTTCAATGTCACGGCTTTGCTTGCGGTAGTGCCATCCGGCAATTTGGGGGAATTTGGTTGCCACCCGCAGGGTTTTTTCCATATGATCTCGAAAGCCTTTTTTTGCGGCGACTGCCATGCGGCACTTGCCGATGCCCAAATCAAGAAGTTCATAGACATCGGGGGCATATTCCAACAAGATGTCTTTCCCCGCGACGCCGACATCCGCCGCACCCCGTTCCACATAAATGGATACATCCGAGGGTTTTACCCAAAAATAGCGGATACCCAGTGCCTCGTTTTCAAAAATCAGCTTGCGATTGTTTTCCAATATGGAAGGACAGGGATAGCCTGCCTGATCGAACATAGCATAGACTTTTTCTCCCAATCTTCCTTTTGGAAGCGCAACATTAATCACGCTTTATTCCCTCCTTTGTGACCCGATACAATTTTTTATAGCGGATTTTATCGGGAACTGTCTTTTGGGTCATGACCCGAAGCCCCTGTTCTATCAGTTCTTGTACCTTTTCCACTAAGGTTGCCATATCGGCTTGTTCATCGTAGAGGAGTAAAACATCCGTGTCATAGTCGTCGTCATCGCTGGATTGCTGGCGAAGCAGATCCAAATACACGGCAAAGCCGATGGCACCGGCGGATTTTCCCATTTTTTCCATGAGCTTATCATATTGTCCGCCGCTGAGAATACCCGAGGCAATGCCGTTCACATAGCCCCGAAAAACAATGCCGCTGTAATACGCCATGTCATTGACCACGGAAAAATCCAGCTGCACCCAATCCGACAACCCGCTTTTTTTCAGCACGTGGCAGATGGTTTCCAATTCTTTCAAAGCCATGTCGGTTTTATTGTTAATATTCAATGGCTGCAGCATCCCCAGTACGGACTCCAATTTGCCGTATGCTGATGCCATTCCCGTGAGAAGGCCGGTTTGTTCTTCCTGCAGTCCTTCTTCCCGGCAGATGGCTTGTATGCCGGAAAGGTTTTTCTCCCCGATGCATTGGAGAATACGGTTTTTTTGGTTTTCCTGCAAAGGAACCGCTTCCAACACGCCTGTGACAAACCCCATGTGGGAAATATCCAAAACGGATTGGGTACTGATGGTTTTCAGGCTTTGTACCGCCAGAAGAATCACTTCGCACAGATTGTACCTGTCAACATCACCTAAGCATTCCAGGCCCACCTGCATGATTTCACGAAAACCATAGGAGCCTTTGGGAATGCGATACACATTTTCATTATAATATAACTTTTGCACAGACCCTATGGAATCGTGAAAATTTTTAATGATGGAAAGGGTAACGTCGGGTTTCAATGCCATCAGTTTTCCGTTGGTGTCGGTAAAGGTAATGACCCGATCACTGACAAGAAAGTCCTTATTACGCACATATAAATCGTATTCTTCGAATTTGCTCATTTTGTATTGTGAATATCCGTATTGACGGTAAAGTGCGCGCAATACAAATACAGCTTGTTCATCCGTTTGCAGAACGGTGGTGATATCATTCATCGGTTTTCTCCTCATCGATGGTATCTTGTTGATTGTTCTTTTCACGTTCCAGGGCGACTTTATAGCCGTTACTGCCGTAAATCAGACATTTATTCACACGACTAATGGTTGCCGTGCTGGCGCCGGTTTCTTTTACAATCTCGCTGTATATCTTCCCTTCGTTTAACAGACAAGCCACCCAGTATCGCTGCGCAATTTCCTGCACTTCTTGGATGGTACAGACGTCTTCAAAAAACATGTAGCACTCATCGATGGTTTTCAAAGACAGAATCGCTTGAAACAACCGGTCAGTATAGGTGCTTTTCAGGTTGACCACATATTTCACCTCTTGCATTTCATCTGTTTATCATTTTACTGCATTATTATACTAAAGTCAATAGGGGGTTGAAAAATTTTTCTAAAAAATATATACATATTAGGTATAAATTGATATAATATTGATACCAATTTGGTATTATCAAATCAAGACAGAAAGGAACAGAAAATGAAAATTTATGTCATGACGGATTTGGAAGGGATCAGCGGTATTTATTCCAAAGAGCAAATGAGCGGCACACGCATGCAGGAAGGGCGAGAGTATATGACCGCCGATGTAAACGCGGTGGCGGAAGCATTGAAGGAAGCCGGGGTTGAAAAGGTCATTGTCCGGGATTGTCACGGCAGTGCCAATACCCTGCTGTATGAAAAATTGTCTTTGGCTGTGGACGAGGTGGTCATGGGATCTTGCGGCGATGTGCGCTTTCCCAACGTGGAAGGGTGCGATGCCATCATTCTGCTTGGCTACCACGCAAAAGCAGGTACCCATCAGGCCATTCTGGAACATACCTACAACAGCAGTGCGATTCAAAATTATTGGATCAACGGCATGGCGGTGGGAGAGGCGACGGTAGACGCTGCGTTGGCCGGAGATAGGGGACTTCCTGTGATGATGGTATCGGGCGACGATAAACTCAAACAGGAAGTGGAAGAGAACTTGCCCTGGGCCGAATATGCCCAAGTGAAAGTATCCAACCACTTGTTCGGGGGCATGCTTCCTCACCGACAAAACGCTTTAAAGGTATTAAAAGAAAAGGCGAAAGCCGCCGTGAGCCGTTTTGAACAAATGCAGGTGTATCAGGTGCCTGCCCCGGTTACACTTCGGATTGAGAAAATAGAAAGAGGATCTATTCCCTCGGACAACACCAAACCCGGCATGAAAATCATCGACGGGCGTACGTATGAAATCACGGGAGATACCATGACGGAGATCTTTTTTCTACGATAATGTAACGCAATAACCATCTTGAAACGGACAACCGCCGGGAGTTCCCGGCGGTTGTCCAAGCTTTATTCATCATCGCTATAATCGTCGTAATCCTGATCCTCCTCATCGAACACATCAAAATCATCGTAGTCATCGTCATCGTCTTCTTGCTCTTCTTCATCAAGAATATTCCAAAAATCCTCTTCCTCCTCTTCCTCCCTGTCTAAGGATTCAATGGTTTGCTCGTCTTCTTCAAAAATAATCATTCCTTCCCAACGGCTGACATGTTTCTCTGCGTTTAATTCGAATCCAGAATACTCTTTTTTCATGGCAATCTCCTTTCGGGCTTCCCTTGGAAGCGCATGATGGAAATGATAAGAGGGGGGAACAGACAATCGTTTTGGCAGAATAGGCACTTGGCTATGTACTCTTTTGTGCAACCATTCGGGCCGGGGAATTGCCGTCTCCTATATGATATGCAAATTTACATGCATCTGCCGATGCAAGCAGTTGGATTTTCAAAAAAAGTAAAATACGGATAAACGCGAGGTTTTTTATCGGCGGTTTGTATTTATAAAGATTTGCGGAATCCGCGGCCTAAGATTTCGCTGGTGGTGGTGACAATGACAAAAGAGTTGGGGTCAATGCGTTTGACGGTTTTTTTCAGTTCCGTTGCCTGGAAGCGGCGGCAAAGGGTATGGAGCATGGTTTTGGGCTGGTGTGTATATTCGCCCATTGCTGGGTGGCTTGTGACCCCTCTTTTCATGGTCGTCATGATATATTGGGTGATTTCTTCCGGATGTTCGGTGATGATGGTGAAATACTTGCAGCTGTTGATGCTTTCTATGACGCTGTCTACCAAAAATGCTTTGGCAAATAACCCCAAAACGGAATATAAACCGGTACGGATACCAAACACAACAAACGAAGACAAAGCAATGAGCAAGTCTGTGAACAACAAAGCTTTTCCCACGTTGAGAGAGGTGTATTTTTTCAAAATCAGTGCGATGATATCGGTACCACCGGAGGAAGCGGAAGTATGGAATAGAATGGCGGCGCCTACAGAAGTAAATGAAATGGCGTATATCAGCTCCAATAACATCTGATCGGTGAGAGGGGCTGACATGGGAATGAGTTTTTCAAATACCCAGGTTTCAAAGGAATACAGCAGGGAACAATAAGCCGTTTTCCCACTGGTTTCCTTGCCCAAGATAAAAAAACCCAGAATCAAAAGCAGAATGTTTAAGGTAAGCAAAACCGAGGCTGGTGTGAGGAAGGGCAATAGATAGCCCAGTATGTTGGAAATACCTGAAACGCCGCCGGTTGCAAACCCGTTGGGCATGATAAAGAAATATACACCGGCGGCAACGCAGGTCGAACCGATGGTCATCCAAATAAATGGCAGGAATGGGCGGGTGTTACTTTTCATTGTTTTAAAACCTTTCTCATCATTTGTTTTCTTTCTCATCTCATATCATAACAATGAATTGATTTTGAATCAAGTCTTCCCCAAATTTTCTGAGATATCCTTGGATATTTACCAAACGCAGTGTCACAAAAGATTGTTTTATGAGTATCCTAATGTATGATCCTATATGGCCATTGGGGCGGTAAAAAAAACATGGGGGGAGACCGTTTATATACGTGATATCCCTTGCACAAAGGATGAAACCATGATATAATACATCCATCATTGCATATTTTATAAACCTGAGAAAGAGGACCTTCCATGCAAGAGATTACAAGATACGACTTTAAAAAAAAGCCGAAAAAATCCAACTTTTTAATGTATCCGCTCAAATGGATTGCGGCGTATCCTTATCTATGGACGCGTGGTTTTAAATGCAAGAAAGTGAACATGGAAGGCCTAAAACCTCCCTATTTGCTTCTATGCAATCACGGTTCCACCATGGATTATCGCATGATGTTTCGGTCGATTGCCCCTTATAATCCCAATTATGTGGTGGCACTGGATGGCATTCGGGACAATGGCGAATTTATTATGCGGCTTTTCGGAACCATCGGAAAAAGAAAATTCATTCATGATTTAAGTTTAATACGTAATTTAAAATATTGTGTGAACGAATTAAAAACAATCGTATGTATTTACCCGGAAGCAAGATATTCTTTTGACGGAACCACGTCGTATCTGCCTGATAGTCTGGGTAGTTTGGCAAGAATGCTGGGTGTTCCCGTGGTTGTTTTGAACATGAGAGGGAACTTCCTGAGTTGTCCCCAGTGGAACAAAATCCATAAAAAGGTGCCTTTGGAGGCTACTCTCACCCAGATTGCCACTGCCGAGGAAGTGAAGAATTTGCCGGCGGGTGAAATCAATATGTGGATTCATCAGGCTCTTATTTACGATGACTTTCGATATCAGCAGGATAATCATATTCGCATTGCCCATCCCCAAAGAGCGTTTGGGTTAAACCGTCTGTTGTATCAGTGTGCCCATTGCGGTACCGAATACCAAATGAATGCACAAGGGATTCATTTGTGGTGTGATGCCTGCAACAAGAAATGGGAACTGACCGAATACGGAGAATTGAAAGCCCTGGAAGGCGAGACTATATTTTCACATATTCCCGATTGGTATCGATGGGAGCGGCAGAATGTACGCAACGAGGTTAGAAACGGGACCTATCGCTTTGAAAGAGAAGTGGATGTGGAGACGCTGCCCAATGCCAAAAGATTCTATAAACAAGGAATCGGGAAATTATTGCATACCGTGGAAGTTCTGCGCCTGGAATGCATGGCTTACGGAAAGAAAAAACTCTTGGAATTATCTCCCCAGGCGTTGGAAAGTGTGCACATTGAATATGACTATAAAAAATTGGGGGACAGTCTGGATATTTCCGAGCATGACGATAGTTTCTGGATTCACCCCAAAAATGTCAAAGACGTGATCACCAAAATTGCGTTAGCAACTGAAGAAATTCACGCCTTTGCATTGGAAAACAGCCCGAAATTGCGTAGAACCAAAGCATGAAATTACATAAAAAGCGCAACAAAATCGCGCTTTTTATCTCAATGAAGGGATTGTAAAGCAGAGGGGGAAAGTACAGTGGTACGGATCGAAAATCTAAAGGGCGGAAAAGGACACGTGTTGTTGGAAAAATTGATCGGTGAGGATGTGCTCGCCGGGAAATGCGGCATGTTTGCGAACGTGGTGTTGGAACAAAATTGTTCTTTGGGATACCATGAGCATCAGGGAGAAAGTGAGACTTATTATATTCTGTCGGGCAAGGGAATTTACAATGACAACGGAAAAGAAATTCCCGTGAACGCCGGTGATGTGTTGGTTTGCACTTCCGGCAACGGACATGGAATGAAAAATTCCCAGAAGGAAAATCTTCGATTTATCGCTTTAATCATCAAAGGATAATGGAAAGAAAATATAAAAAAAGAGCCGCTTTTGCGGCCCTTTTTTCATTATCTTAGTGTCTGGTATGATGGAAAACGCCCATAACTTCAGGATCGCCGGGATCGGAGGCCAGAAGTTCTTTGTAGTTGGCGTACACTTTCTTTATCGCGTTGGCATACTGTTCAATCAATGCGGGACGGAAGTGTTTGAACCAGGGGGGGGAGAAGCGAGAGAATGCGATTTTTTCGGAAATGGGCAGTAATGTGTCCAATGCACGAACATCTCTGTCGGCGTTGGCGACACGGGTGGGTTTTCCATGTCCGTATACATCACAGGTTTTCATCAAAGGATGGGTATGGAGAGCAGCGTTGGCGCCGCTTCCCAAAGAGCAGCCTTCGGCAGCGCAAGCTTTCTTAAACTGGGTCAGGGACATGCCGTCCACGGCTTCACGATGGTAAGCGCCCAAAGATGCATACCACCCACCGTTGGTGGAGCCCACGGATTTATCGGACATAATGGGAGATACACAGGGAACATCTTTTAACAGATCCCAGAAATAGGTCATAGCCTTATCGATTTCAGCGCATCTTTCATCGTAATGTGCCAGCTGTACGCGACCCACGGCGGAAGAAAGCTGATGCATTCTGAATTTGTAGCCGCCCAGGGGAAGACCGGAATAAAGCTTGAAATAAGGTGCGCCTTCCCAACTCAGTTTGCCCATTCTTTCATAGTGCCCCAGGCAAACGGCTCTTTCATAAATTTCCAAATCATCGGTAACCAAAATGCCGGCTTCGCCAACCGCCAGAGATTTACCGCTCATCAAAGACATAGCGCCCACATCACCGATGGTACCGACTTTACGTCCTTTATACAAAGCGCCTTGAGCATGGGAAGCGTCTTCAATGACTTTTAAGTTATGTTTGCGCGCGATTTCCATAATGGGGTCCATATCTGCCACGCAGGAATAGGCATGAACAACCATGATGGCTTTGGTCTTAGGACCGATGGATGCTTCAATCTTTTTGGGGTCGATGCACATGGTGACGGGATCGATATCAACGAACACGGGGGTTGCACCCAAATCAAAGCATTGGATTGCAGAAGCCCAATATGTCACGCTGGGGGTAATCATTTCATCGCCAATACCCAGACCTACGCCATACATGGCTGCCAACAGGGAAGCGGTACCCGAGGAGTGACCAAGGGCGTATTTGCTGCCAATCCAGTTGCAGAAATCCTGTTCAAACGCAACCGTGACGTCTGTACCAGACATACCGCCGCGGCGCAGGACTTCCAGAACAGCCTGTTCATCTTCCTGTGTAATGATGGGCCATTTGAACATATCGCCCGCGGACAAGGTGACGGACTTAGTGCCGCCGAAGATTGCAAGTTCGCTCATAATGCTGATCTCCTTTCTATTTCGGGGAATGTTTTTGCAAGAATTTCCCTACAATATGTATTGTATAAGAAAAATATATAAATTGCAAGGCTTTTAATAATTTTTGTATACATGTACCGATTTCTTTTTGTGTGCCTTGACTTTTTTATTCGCATAAACTAAAATAAGGTCAAAACGAGCGGCGGCTTCGATGGCGGGGACGGCGGAAGATGGTAAGCCCTACATAGTGATATTGGCTGCAAACACCCTGCGGAATTTTCGCAGGATGTTTTTTCTACACAATCACACGCTGCGCGTATGTTGCATAAAGAGATTAAACCATGCAAATACTAACAACAAGAACTAAATGTCATATTTATTTTTAATACAAGATGTAAAATTATATGTAAATCTTACATAATAAAAAACACAACGGATTAAAAGATTTGTATTTCGTATAACCTGTTGGCACGGGTTTTTATATTTGATAATATATAACATAAGGAAACGGATTGATATTGTTTTCGCAGGGAGGAGAACAGGATGCGCCGCATGATGGGTTGGATGCTTTTGTTATCCTTGTTGTTTTGCGGCTGCCGGTCGAAGGAACCTGACACACAACCCCAAAACGGTGAGACAGACCAAGAGACAGAAACAGGAACAAATGTGGATGTAGGAGTATCCACGGTTTGCATCAACCCCCGAGAGGAAAATGAAATTACCTTAGCGGGATTCGGAAATGACAATCGTGGCTATGATGGCATTCTAGATGATATCGAAGTAGGTTGCGTGGTATTTTCCGCCAATGGGGTGAAGTGCGCCGTCATTGCCGCTGATATTTTGGGCTGGGATATGGAGATCATGGCACAACTGCGGGAACGGGTGGAACGTGAACTGGGAATCCCTCAAGACAATTTGCTCTTCAATGCCAGCCATAGTCACTCCGGACCCACCACCCAGAAGAACACGGTGGGAATTGGTGTGGTCAGCGAAAGCTACAATGCCTATTTGACCGAATTGACCTTCCAATGCATGCAACAAGCCGCTGGCGATCTGGAAACCTGCCGCTTATACAAAGGCACGGCACCGGCGGAGAATGTGGCTATCAACCGCAGGCGCGTTGTGAATGGTACCATGCAAATGTCACCCAACCCCAACGAAGCATGTTGTAACGAATGTGACGTGATCGTGGCAAAGCGGGGGAACAGCTTCAAAGTGGTGTTGTTTTCCTTCGGAAGTCATCCCAGTATTCTCAACGGCAACTATATTTCCGCCGAATTTGTGGGGGCTGCCCGTACCGTCATCGAAAACAGATACGAAGGGGCAACGGCTATTTTTGTCCAAGGGTGCGGCGGCGATGCCAAAGCCAATATCACTGATGAAACACAGACTCGATTTATTTCCAACCGGTATGAGGATGTTTATATCCTGGGCAATCGGCTTGCCCAGGATATCATTCGTTATATCGACGGCGGCAAGCTGAAAAGCGTCAAAGGGGATGTGGCGGTGAAAGTCTCTCGCTTTTCCTTGCAGCTACAGAAAAACATTAAGAAAAAAGAAGATTACGTAACCCTCGCCGAAGAAAATCGCGGTCAATATCTGCATAAGGTGTACCGGTGGTATTATGACCACTATGATGAACTGGCTACCGAAGTCCCCTTTATGCTCCAGAGAATTGATTTGGGGGATTCGTTGACCATTGTCGCCATGATGGGGGAAGTGGTTTGGGGATATGATGCGAAGATTTCGGCTTTGATGCCCAACCGAACCGTGGTGGTGGCAGGATATTCCAACGGTGTGTATGGTTATATCTGCACTGCCAAAATGTATCCGGAAGGTGGGTATGAGCCTGATCGAAGCACAACCATATATCAGTTGCCAGCAGGCTATCTGCCTGAAACAGAAAGCAATATATTATCATCCGCCGCACAGTTATGCGGAGGTGGATCGGAGTAATGCATGGCCATTTTCCTGTTGTTTCTCACTGCCCTCATCTGGGGGGGGGTCCTTTGTTGCCCAAGTGGTGGCCTCAGGTCACATCGGGATGTTTACCTTCAACGGCATACGGTTCGCATTGGGTGCGTTGTCCCTTTTGCCGGTCATATTCATATTTGAGGGAAAGCAGCTTACCAAAGAAAAAATAAAAAAAGCAGTCCCGCCGGGATTGTTAACCGGGATGGCCTTATTTACTGCTTCTACTTTACAGCAGTATGGCGTGAAAGAAACGGCAAGTGCCGGGGAAGCGGGCTTTTTAACCGGGCTATACACGGTGCTTGTCCCTGTACTTGGTATATTGTTCCGTAAAAAACCCACCCTGTTTACAGCCGGCGGCACAACGTTGGCCCTGGTGGGATTATATTTTGTCAGCGTCAAAGATTCTTTTTCCATTAGTTGGGGTCATTGGGTGATGATCATCGGGGCTTTTTTTTGGGCATGGCACATCATTGCGGTGGATTTTTTTGTGTCCAAAGTTCCCTCCTTGACCTTTGCCTGCATCCAGTTTTCCGTCTGTGCCGTTTTAAGTTTAGGATCCATGGTATTGTTTGAAGAAGTGGTGTGGCAAAATCTAACGGCTGCCCTTCCTGTCACCGTATACAGTGGTTTGATGTCGGTGGGTGTTGCATTTACTCTACAGATTCTGGGGCAAAAGAAGGCCGATCCTGCTTTTGCTGCCATTGTCTTGTCCACCGAATCGGTATTCAGCGCCATCGGGGGCGCGTTGATTTTGGGCGAAACCATGACCGCCAGAGGATATGTAGGCTGTACACTCATTTTCTGCGGGATTGTGGTATCTCAGCTCAAAGATGTGATAGATCGTTGGATGGTGAAAAAACCAAGTCAATCGGCGAAAGAACCATAAGGGACGTTGAAAAACGTCCCTTCAGATTGAAGCACCCTGTTTCGGGTGCTTTTAGTTATGTTTGTTGCAAAAAGCGCAAAATGGCTTTTTTCAGTTCCTCGGCTTTTTCTTCGGGGGCGGTGGGATTGCAATGGGCCCATACGCCGGTTTCACTGGAAGCCTGGAACTGCTGTTTTTCCTTGCTCCGCAGGGGAGGATAGTATTCAATATGGAAATGATACTGTTTTTGTATCTCATCCTGGTTTTCCAGGTTGACCGGACCGTTGTGCATACACATCATATACGGAAAACGAGTATCAAACAAGGCATCGTATCCGCCGGATACGGCACGCATGGCTTTTCCCAGATTTTCTTTTTCCCGGGCATTGCATTGCGTGATGTTGATTTTGTGAGATTTGGATACCATGTAAACGCCATATGCATAGTCGGCAAAATAAGGGATATAGGCCAAAAAGTCCTCGTTTTCATAGACAACCCGCTTGGCAAATAGTTGCTCCAGCTCGTTCATGCGGCAGAACAGGCAGCGACCGTGGGTATCGTAATATTCTTTACCGGCATCCAACTCCAACTCGATTTTTTTGGGCAGCTTGGAAAAAGCATAAATTTGTCCGTGAGGATGGGGCATCGTCACACCCACCGCTTCACCGCGGTTTTCAAAGATATAAACAAAGCGGATCTGCTTGTCTTGGGACAAGGCTTCAAATCGTTCCACCCACAGATCCACCAGTTTGTTCATATGGGCATCGGACAAATCGCACATATTGCCGTGGTGGTCGGGAGAAAACAAAACCACTTCACATTTGCCGTAGGAGGGAGCCATGGTACCGTATACATCTTCACTGCCGGCAGGCAACGCATCGAAATCACAGGGAGGAGGGGTTGTGGACAAGGCGGGGAAATCGTTATCATATTTATGTACATCATACGTATCGGGTACCTTACCCGAGCCGGGACAGAAAGGACACCAATCTTTGGGCATATGGGGGCGGTTTTGTCTATGGGATGCAATCATGACCCAATCTTTGATCATGGGATTCCAACGGAGTTCAGCCATAGTCTCATTCTCCTTAATAATAATCCGCGCAGGTCAAACCTGCGCGGATATGGATATGCATTGCGCAGGGACTTATTCGTCCATTGCGTCTTTTCGGGACAGATTGATTCTGCCCTTGTCATCGATTTCAATGATTTTGACTTTAATAACATCGCCAACGTTAACAACATCTTCCACTTTTGCCACTCTTTGCTTATCCAGCTTGGAGATATGAACCAAGCCTTCTTTGCCGGGAGCAAACTCTACAAAAGCACCGAACGTCATGAGACGGGTAACGGTTCCTGTGTAAACAGTGCCCACCACGGGGTCCAAAGCAATGGCGTTGATGAGTTCCAATGCTTTGTAACCGGCCTCCCGATCCACAGAAGCGATGAACACGCTGCCGTCGTCTTCGATGTCGATTTTCGCACCGGTTTCCGCCACAATCTTTTGAATCACCTTGCCGCCTGGGCCGATGACTTCGCGGATCTTGTCGGGATGAATCTTGGTGGAGATCATCTTGGGTGCATAGGGAGATACATCCGGGCGAGGCTCTGCGATGGCTTTGAGCATGACTTCATCCAAGATATAAAGTCTGGCATCGCAGGTGGTTTCCAGTGCTTGTTTGATTATTTCGGGGGTCAGACCGTCAATCTTCAGATCCATCTGAATGGCGGTAATGCCATCTTTGGTACCTGCCACTTTGAAGTCCATATCGCCGAAGAAATCTTCCAAACCCTGAATATCAATCATGGTCATCCAGCGGTCGCCTTCCGTGATCAAACCACAGGAAATACCGGCAACGGGCTTTTTGATGGGCACGCCCGCATCCATCAGAGCTAGGGTGGATGCACAGATGGAACCCTGGGAAGTGGAACCGTTGGAAGAAACTACTTCGGAAACCAAACGAATGGCATAGGGAAACTCTTCTTGAGAAGGTATCATGGGTTCCAATGCCCGTTCCGCCAAAGCACCGTGACCAATTTCACGTCTGCCAGGGCTACGGGATGCCTTGGCTTCGCCCACAGAGTAACCGGGCATATTGTAATGGTGCATATAACGCTTATATTCTTCATCGTCAATGCCGTCTAACAGCTGTCTGTCGCCGATGGAGCCCAAGGTAACCGAGGTGAGCACCTGGGTCTGGCCGCGGGTGAACAAACCGGAACCATGGGTTCGAGGCAGTAAGCCCACTTCGGCATCCAAGGAGCGAAGCTGATCCAGTTTACGGCCGTCTACACGTTTGCCTTCATCCAGCAGCCATCTGCGTACCACGTATTTTTGCAGTTTGTACAGACATTCAGGTATTTGGGAAACCAGTTCGGGAAATTGTTCGTCAAATCGGGCATGAATCTTTTCGAATACGACCTGCATGTTCTTGTCACGGACGGTTTTATCGTCGGTGTTAAGGGCGGTACGCACATCCTCGATGGCGAAGTTTTTAATGGCTTCATAGAGCTCACCATCCACGTCGCAGGATTGGTAGCTAAATTTGGGTTTGCCGATTTCTTTCACGATGCTTTCGATGAATGTAATCAACGGTTTGATTTGCTCATGGGCATACATGATAGCATCAAACATATCATCGTTGTTGACCTCTTTGGCACCGGCTTCGATCATAACCACTTTCTCTTTCGTAGAGGCTACGGTCAGTTCCAGGGTGCTGACTTCCCTTTGGGCAGCTGTGGGGTTGACCACGAATTGTCCGTCAACAAAACCGACAAAAACACCACCGATGGGACCGTTCCAGGGAATGTCCGAAACGGACAGGGCGATGGAAGCACCAACCATACCGGCAATCTCGGGAGAACAGTCAGGGTCTACCGATAAAACCAGCAGGGAAATACACACATCGTTGTGCAGATCTTTCGGGAAGAGAGGGCGAATGGGACGATCGATCACACGAGAGGTCAAAACGGCCTTTTCGCTGGGTCTGCCTTCTCTTTTTAAAAAGCTGCCGGGAATTTTGCCCACCGAATACAGACGTTCTTCGAAATCTACCGATAAGGGCAGAAAATCAATGCCTTCGCGGGGGGCGACACTTGCCGTGGCATTTGCCAGGATCACGGTATCACCATACCGGACCAGGCAAGAGCCATTGGAAAGCTGCGAGATCTTACCGGTTTCAACCAATAGTGGTCTGCCGGCAAAATCAAAAGAAAATGTTTTATAGTTTTTGAACATCTGAAGTTCCTTTCTTGCTACTGCCAATTCTAAGCATTACTTTCTTAATTTCAGTTTTTCAATGATGGCACGGTAGCGGTTGATGTCTTTTTTCATCAGGTAGTTCAGCAGGTTTCTTCTGTGGCCAACCATTTTCAAAAGACCTCTGCGAGAATGGTGGTCTTTGGGATTGGTCTTCAGGTGCTCGGTCAGTGTGTTAATTCTGTTGGTCAGAATTGCAATCTGGACTTCAGGGGAACCGGTGTCGGTTTCGTGCACTCTGTAATTGCTGATAATCTCCTGTTTGATTTCTTTTTCCATCATGGTGGATTCACCTCCAAAATTATTTGCGCCGTCAACCCGGTAAGGGGCGGGTGAATACGCTGTCCACATGACAATCCGTCTTTCCCCTAACTGCGTTGCGGTCTTTGGTCAAAATAGACCAAATAGCAGTATAACACAAGAAAGCTAAAAAGTAAAGTAGTTTTTTCTTTTTTTCATATTATTCCCTTTTTTCTCTTTCTTTTCCAAAAGCGTTGATTTTTTTGACCTTTCCTTTGACAAATACTGCGGGAATTGCGGAGTAAAATAAATACAATTCTATGAAGGAAGGGTCTGAGATATGCAGGAATTTAAAAAGAATACCCAATCTCCCGAAGTGTATTTCGAGGAAGTTAAATCCGACTGCACACTCAAGCAATTGTCGAGGATGTGGTGGAAAGCAGTGACTAAGTCGGGACGGGAATTGTATATTCGATATAAAGGAAGGTTTTTAGGGGCCATTACGGAAAGAAGAGAGGGAAAAATCATATTTTCCGTCACATCTGCTCTGCGGATCGCTTTGCAGTTCTCTCTGTTTTTGATGGCCGCTCTTGCCAGCTTTCCGGGCAATGCTTCGCCGGTGGGGCTGGCTTTTTGTGCTGCCATGGGGAAAAAGGCCAAATGCGACGGTGTACCTGCCGGCAGAAAAAAAGCCTTTTCCACGCCTCCTGCTTTGGCGGGAAGTTTGGTCTCTATGTTATTGTTGGGAAAAACTTCCTTCATCTACATAGCGGTTGCCCTGTGTATCCTGTCCATACGCGGCGTGTTGACCAAAAGGAAATTTGATGAACCCCAATTGGTTCGTATTGCCTTTGCCGGGGCCGCGGGCTTTTGTGTTGCCATTTCCTCCGCTGTGCTGGAAGGATTTTCTCCCCAGGCTTGGGGCGGCGTTATGCTTCTGTGTCTGTTGACGCCTTTGTTTGCCTATATATTCAGCAGTATTTACACCGACGGGCTTCTTTGCCCATCGGGCACCCATCATTTCTTAAACCGTGAGGTAGGCTTGGGTGGCGTGATATTTGCTGCCGTGTATACCCTAGGCAGCTTTACCATCGGGGGCTTTTGTCCCGGTTTTGCCCTGGGTGTATTTCTCACGCTTCATGCAGCCCGTTCCCGGGGACCGATTTTCGGCGGCCTTGTGGGGATGTTTTTGGGTCTGGCAGGCGGCACTGTGTATGGAATCGGTGCTTGCTGCGGCATTTTGGGGTGCGCCGGATTTTTTGCCGGATTGTTTTTTGCCAACAGCCTTGGTGCCATCGCTGCTTTTTTCCTGGTGGGAATGGGTTGTGCCGTGTTGAGTCTCGAAAACACGACGCTTTGGAGTGCGCTGACAGATATTTTGTTCGGCATCGCCGTTTTCTATCCATTGATGCCGCATTTGCCAAAGGACAGCAAGGAATTGGAAGAAATCAACAAACATGTTTTGCGCCAGAATGTGATAAAACTGGAACAAGCCAAAAGAAAAATCAACCATTTATCAGAAGCGTTTTCGTCGTTGTCGGTTTCCTTTTCGGATATTTCCACCCGCTTGAAAAAACCCAGAGAAGAAGAAATATTTGCCATGATCAACGGTTGCTGTCAAGAACATTGCGAAGTCTGTCCCGTTTCTAAAATGTGTTGGGGTAAAGAATATGTAAGTTCGGAAGAACCGGTGATGATTTTGACCAAACAATTGAAAGAACAGGGTAAAATCAAAGAAGATGATTTGTCTGGGCAGTTCAGGATGAAATGTACCCGTTTTTCCTCCCTGGTAGAACAATTGAATGTGCGATATAGAGACATGAGAAAGCGGCGTATTCATGATGACGGTACCGATATATTAGCGGCGGAATACAGCGCTTTGGCGGGGCTGTTGAATGAAACCGCAGATGGTCTGGAAGAAAATGCGGCAAACAATGCCGATTATATAACCTACGCTCGAGAGGCCCTGGAGCAACTGGATTTGGATCCGGTCACCTTTGCGGTATACGGCAAGCGATCTCCCGTGGTGGATGTGTTCGGTGTGTCCCCCGAACGAATCCCCTGCAGTCCGGAGGAAATCTCGGCGGTATTTTCCACCAGTTTTGGATGCCAATTTGCCTCTCCCTCCTTCATTTACCGGGATGGCAATGCCATGATGCGCATGAAGAAGAAGCGGAATTTTTCGTTGGAATGTGCAAAAGCCAGTCGTGCCAAGCGAGGAGAATGCTTAAATGGTGACAGCGTTAACTTTTTTGAAAATGACGACGACTGTTTTTACACCGTGCTGTGTGACGGAATGGGAAGTGGACACGATGCGGCGTTGACCTCTCGCTTGTCGGGATTGGTGGTGGAACGGCTGATGACTTGCGTTTCCACCAAAAGCGCCACCCTGGAAATGCTCAATACTGTACTCTTGTCCAAACCCGACGAAAGTTATACCACCGTGGATATGCTGGAAGTGGATTTGATGGAGGGAATCGCAACCTTTATCAAAGCCGGGGCGGCGCCCACCTTTGTCATCCGGGATGAAAATCTGTTCAAAATCTTTTCCGCTACCCCTCCCGCCGGAACCATGCGTACCATGCGGGCAGAACAAACCACATTGGAACTGCAGGACGGTGATGTGATCGTTATGCTATCCGATGGATTGACGGAAGGGGGAGAAGCACCGGATAAACTTCTTCGCACCCTAGCCTTTGATATGCTGCCCCGACCCGCTGATATGGCAAATAAAATTATTGAATCGTCTCTAAACCCTGCCACGGGCGCCAAGGATGATATGACGGCTGTCATTATTCGAGTAAAAATGGACAAATAACCATTGATTTTTTCAAATTTTCGTGTATAATTAGTAGGTGGATGCAACGATTTGAAAACTTTTCCGCCAGCGTATTATGCGTGTAACATATGATTTTGCATCCGTTGGACAACCTTGCAAGGTTGCCCAACGGTTTTTACATGCAAAAAAACACCGCACAACTTGCATAATATGTCCCCTATATGAAAATTAGAATGTGTAGCGAGGTGCGTGATGATACAGAAAACAGAGGAGAAAGATAGCCAAAACACAAAGCAGGTGTATGTGTTGATTCCTGCGTATGAGCCGGAGGAAACATTGGTACGGCTTTTGCGGGAGCTTGGCGATAAAACAAACTATAGAGTCGTCGTGATCAATGACGGCAGTTCAGAACAATGTCAAGAGATTTTCCGGCAGGCTGCCGCTTATGCCACGGTATTAACCCACCCAATTAACCAAGGGAAAGGCTGCGCCATCAAAACCGGATTGAAGTATCTTCGGGAACAGTATAAAGATGGTGTGGTTTTGACCATGGACGCCGACGGGCAGCATAAAGTGGACGATGCCATGGGTGTAGCCGAACAAGCCAAGGAAACACCGCAAGTTCTGGTGACGGGCTCCCGGCAATTTGTGGGGAAAATTCCTCTGCGAAGCCGGGTGGGCAACTCTTTGACCAAAGATGTTTTTTCCATCGCTACAGGCATCAGAATGCAGGATACCCAAACGGGTTTGCGGGCTTTTGACCTATCTCTGATCCCCTATATGCTGGCGGTCAAGGGCGATCGCTATGAGTATGAGATGAATGTGCTGTTAGATTGTTCTCGCAGCCATATTCCCATTCGAGAAGTTCCCATTGAAACGGTTTATGCCAAACACAACCCCACCTCCCATTTTAAAGTAATCCGGGATTCCTATCGGATATACAAAGAAATTCTCAGATTCTCTTTTTCCTCCCTGATTGGATTCGCAATTGATTTCTTGCTGTATAGCATCATGATTGTATTTACCCGAGGCCTGGTGTGGTCAGTACCCATAGCCAACGTGACAGCCAGGGTCATCAGCGCCGGCGTAAATTATTATATCAATAAAAAGTACGTGTTTCAAAACCAGGAAAGTGTAGTTAAAACGGCTTTCATGTATGCCGTTTTGGCGATGGGCATTCTCTGCGTCAACACCTTGCTGCTGCAATTTTTCGTGGGCTATCTCATTCATAACAAATGGATCAGCAAACTGCTGACCGAGTTGGTGTTATTTGCGGCAAGCTGGCGTATACAACGTCTTGTTGTGTTTAAGAAAAAAACTTTTGGAGGTGCTCGATAATGGATTTTCGTCGGAGCAACAATCAAGGCAAATTTCTCTTTCCAGCTTGGCTGCTGCCTATTTTAGACATTCTTTTAATTGGAAGTATTTTGTTGACACATGCCTATTTTCATCATGTGCGTCCTACCGCCTATGAAATAGAAGGGAAACCCATTTCGGGCAACAACACCCATACCGATACGCATACGCAACCGGGTATCGATCCGGATCCTGATCCAAATCCCGATCCGGATACGAACGGGGAAAAGTATGAGGATCAAATTACCTGGGGCAGTGGACCGTGGTTTACAAAATATAGAGATAAATTCACCGAAACGGTACAAACGACGGAAAATGGTTACACCAGCCCCGGCATTTCCATTACAGTGGAAAAAAGAACCATGGGGAAAGGGTCCGGCTTAGTCACATATTATGTGGCGGATATTTATATGGCAGACATAGAATACTTTCAGTCATATTTTGCAAAAAACAAATATGGGTCGGGCATACGGCAAACCGTGTTGGAAATGGATACGGATTCCGGCGCTCTTCTTGCTATGACGGGGGATTATTACGGTAATTCCAGCGATAAAAACCATGGCGTGGTCATACGAAACGGGATTTTATATCGGGCTAATCATACCGAAGCCGATGTATGTATTTTGTACTATAATGGTACCATGGTTACCTATTCGCCCAATACGTTTGATGGAGATGTGGTGGCTGCAAACGGCGCATGGCAAGGGTGGGCTTTCGGTCCAAGGCTGTTGGATGACAACGGGAAAGCCATGAAAACCTTCAACACCGCTGATAATCTTCTCGGGCGGCATCCCAGAAGCGGCGTTGGATATTATGAACCGGGGCATTATTGTTTTGTTTTGGTCGACGGGCGGAAAACCGGGTATTCCCGAGGGCTATCCATGAAAGAATTTTCACAATTGTTTCAGGACTTGGGATGCGTTGCCGCATATAATCTGGACGGGGGCAAATCCGCAGTCATGACTTACCATGACAAGGTGGTCAACCAGCCTGTGGGTGGGGGCAGATCCGTTTCCGATTGCCTGATCATTACGGAGGTAAAAAAATGATTTATATTATCCGGTTTTTATCCCACCTGACCATCGCGTTGTCGGTGGTATTCATGGTATTCCTTGTTTTGAATCAATTCAATCCCACCATGTATTTTCTCACCCATCCTTTGTCTCAAAGTCTGCTGTGGGCATTTTGTGTTTCGGTGCTGGTATGTACCGTATACCGGATCATAGAAGAACGGAAAAATAAATAAAACTGTTTATTGTTCATCATTTGTTTCTTTACAAAACAAAGAAAATCATTTAAAATAGTGACAAGCCCCCCGTAAATTCAATGTGATAAAGGTGAAGACATGGAAAAGTACATACGATCGTTTTGTATGCGGTATGACTGTCCTTCCGATGCTTTGGAAGATATTCTGGCTTGTAACAGGGAAATTCATGAATCAAAGGAATCGGCGGATGTGTTTGACGGTGCGCTGGACAGCTTCTACAAACAAGGGTTTTCTGGCGGCGGGGATGTGTTGAAGGCTCTGGATCCTCTGGAAAAAAGTTGTCCAAAGGCGCACATATTTACGGTCCATCTGTTGTACTATATTTGCCTTTCCAAAGCCCTGCGGACGGAATATCAAAAGGCCGGTATTGCAGAGAGCGTTTATGTTGACTCCATGGCGGATTTATTCATCAAGCTGCAGGAGTGCCGGGATGTGTATGGCATCAACGGATCATTTGTTGCCGGTTGGTTTTTCGGTTTTTTCCGGCTGAGCCGTTTTACGCTGGGAAGAATGCAATATGAAATCATTCCCTTCTGGGGCCATGAGGACTATAGTAAGCAGGGGCATATTCTCCATCCCAAAGATCCCGTCATCAATATACATATTCCAAAAGGAGGCAGATTGTCCCGAGAAGTGAGAATGGAATCCTACCAGAGAGCGGCTGACTTTTTTCAAAATCAGTTTGAAGCGGGAAAACCGATTCCCTTTGTTTGTTCTTCTTGGCTGATCTATCCTGAACAGAAAAATTTTCTCCCCCCTACATCCAACTTGCTTTCCTTTATGGAGGATTTTGATATTCTCATGACAAAAGAAGGGGAAGGGTATCAATTTGCCTGGCGATTGTTTGACCGCTGGTACAATGGCAATCCCAAAACCCTCCCAAGAAACAATTCGTTGCGAAGAGCCTATGCGGATCGTATGGCGGCGGGACTGCCGGCGGGAACCGGTTATGGTGTGTTTTTCTATCAAAACGGCACTGTTTTATAAAAAAGCTCGTTCTTATTCTTTTAACCCTTGTGAAGGACATACGAATGCTTCTTTTGTGTCAAGAACCATGGGAGGGGCTTTGGTTGAAGACTAAGATCGGTGCATCCAACGTAGTTTTCTTCCATTCTGAATCATAAGGTAAAAGGGTTTATATGAAAAGAATATTCGTCTTATTGCTAATTTGTATGCTCCTGGTTTCTTGTTACGGGAAAGAAATACCCCCTGATATTTTGCCGCCGGATGGGGGGCAAAAAAACCCTGACGATTCCATCCGGGACAAATCACCCGAAAAGGAAAAAGAAGATCTCATCTATTCCGATCTAGAAACGCCCGACGGTATTGTCAGAATTCATTTTCTGGATGTGGGTCAGGGAGATTCCGCTTTTGTGGAATTGCCGGATGGTCGTTGCATGCTCATCGACGGATCTCTCAGAGGCATGGGAGAAAAAATCGTTCCTTACATAGAAAAGTTAGGATATTATTTTTTGGATTTTGTAGTGATTACCCATCCTCACGGGGACCATATCGGCGGTTTGATTTGGGTATTCAATGTAATGCCTGTGGGCTGTGTGTACATGACCACGGCCTTTCACTCCACCCAAGTTTATCAAACACTGATGATTCAGTTGTTCGAGCAGGAATCCACCATTCTGTTTATCGGAGCGGGGGATACGCTGGTGGAAACGGAACAGTATGCCATCAAGGCCCTTGCCCCCTATGACGCAAACGATTTCAATTTGAACAACACTTCTATTGTGTTACATTTGGTCTTCGGTCAAAATGCCTTTATGCTGATGGGGGATGCGGAAGCAGAAAGCGAAGATTTGATATTGGAGAATATCCAGGCGAATGTCGTGAAGGTAGGGCATCATGGAAGCCTTACCTCCTCCACGGATCGGCTTGTCAGCAAAATCAATCCCCAGTATGCCATCATTTCCTGCGGGGCGAAAAATCCCTACGGGCATCCCATCAGCTGGGTGGTGGATCGTTGGAAGGAAGTGGGTGCCAACGTCTATCGTACGGATTTACACGGAAACATTGTGGTAGAATCCGATGGATTGGATTGTACCGTTACCACCCAAAAATTTGCATAGGAGTTAATCATGAAAGTAGTCATCGATCGTTTTGAAGAAGAATATGCCGTGGTAGAACTGGAGTCGGGCACCTTTGCGGATATGCCCCGTGTGTTGGTTCCCGATGCTCGGGAGGGGGATGTGGTGGAGATTCGCATCGATCATCAGGAGACGAAAATCCGGAGGGAACGGATCCAAAACTTGATGAAAAAGTTATTCAATGCGTAAACAATATCAAAAACCGGTCCAAAGCGGACCGGTTTTTATGTACTCAAAAGGGCATTTCCCAGGCGTGGTGGTCGGTGTGAAGCAAACGGTGGGCTTCTTCCGACAAGGGATGTTTGAAGTAGTGGGCATATGCTTTTTGGACGGCGGGGTTTTCATGGGAGAAACGTTTGGGAGCCTTTTTATCCAGTTCGTACAAGGTGTCTGCACGATCGGCTGCCCGTTCTTCGCCAAAGGCGATGGGCTGACCGCCGCCCCCCGCACATCCTCCGGGACAGGCCATGATTTCCACAAAATCATAGCGGACTTTGCCGGCAAGAATGGCTTCAATGAGCTTTCTGGCATTGCCCAAACCCGAGGCCACGGCACCCCGCACCTGAACGCCTGCGATATCCGCGGTGAAGGAACGCCATCCATTACTGCCCCGGGCAAAGGCAAAGGCATCAGGGTCAGGGTTTTTACCGGTCAAGAGATAATGGGCGCTTCTGAGAGCGGCTTCCATGACACCGCCGGTGGCGCCGAAAATGACACCTGCTCCGGTGGCTTCGCCCAAAGGACTGTCAAAATGTTCTTCGGGAAGGGAGGGCACGTCAATTTGGAAGGCTTTGATCATTCTCACCAGTTCCCGGGTGGTCAACACCAGATCCACATCCTGTCCCACGCCCGCATCCTTCATCACGGGCAAAACGCTTTCTCGCTTTTTGGCGATGCAAGGCATGATGGAAACGCAATATATGTCTTCGGGTTTTTTATCCAGAAGCAGGGGCAAATAGGTTTTTGCTACGGTTCCGAACATTTGCTGGGGGGATTTTGCTGTGGATAAATCGTCGGTCAATTGGGGATACTGTCCTTTCAGGAAACGAACCCAACCGGGGCAGCAGGAGGTAAACAAAGGATATTTGTGTTTTTTTCCGTCCTGCATCCGGGCAACAAACTCACTGCCTTCTTCCATAATGGTTAAATCGGCGGTGAAGTTGGTGTCAAACACATAGGGGAAGCCCATAGTATGGAGGGCGGCAACCAGTCTGCCAACGGTCGCCACTTCAGGATCCAGACCCAGATTTTCGCCCCAAGTGGCACGAACAGCGGGTGCAACCTGGACAATGATGGTTTTGTTATGATCTTTCAGTGCCGCAATCGCTTTAGCGGTATCATCTCTGGCGCGGAGCGCACCGGTGGGACAATGGGTGATGCATTGACCGCAAAAAGAACAATCAGACCGGGTGATTTTTACACCGTTTTTTATCGCAATGTTGGTTCTGCCGCCGCTGCCATTCAACTGCCATATGCCCAAAGTCTGTACTTTTTCGCAGCAGCTCACGCAGCGCATACACTGGATGCACTTATCATCATCCCGAATTAAAGGAGAATCTCCGGCGTCAAAACGGTTTTTTATCTGTTTTTCAGGAAAAGGATTGGCTGTGATGTTCAAGCTGGCGGAGAGGGTCTGCAAAGCACAGTTGCCGTTGCGCACGCAAGAGGGGCAATGGCAATTGTGGCGGGAGAGAATCAGCTGGGCATTCACTCTTCTGGCGGAAACCACCCGGGGAGAGGATGTATGGATCACCATACCGTCGGCGACGTTGGTAACACAGGCGGCAGGTAAGTTGCTGCACCCTTCTACTTCTACCACACAAACACGGCAAGCGCCGATTTCATTGATCCCTTTCCAATGACAAAGGGTAGGAATATCGATTCCGTTGCTTCTGGCTGCTTCCAATATGGTGGATCCTTCATGGACTTCCAGAACGCGGCCGTTGATTGTTATTGTTACCATGAATGACACCGTCCTTCCTTCATGCTGCCCATGCCGTAATGATCACAGCAAAGACAACGGGAACATTCTTGGACCGCTTCTTCAATACGCAGAGGTTTTTCCATCAAGGCAAAATCATTTTTTCTTTCCCCGGCTTGTCGTTCATCATTGTTGACTCTGCCGCAGGGCAGGGTTCTTTTTGCGGCGGGGGCGGGAATTTCCACATCGGCGGTAATTTCATGGTGGAATCCTAAATAGGTATCCATATTGCGGGCCGCCACTTTTCCGGCTTCAATGGCACGAATAACCGTTTCGGGACCAAATACGCAGTCGCCGCCGGCAAATACGCCTTCGCCCAGAGAAGCATCGTTATTTGTCAGGAATTTGCCCCATTTGGCAGGAATTCCTTCCTTCTCAAAAGTCTTGGACTGGATGGATTGCCCGATGGCCACAATGACGACATCGCAGGAAACAACTTCCGGCTCGGTTTTGGCGGCTATGGGCTTGGGTCGGCCCCGGTCATAAACGCTGATCATCTGTGGTTGAATCAACAGCCCTTTTACGTTTTCCTGTTCATCCAGCAGAATTTTGACGGGCGCTGCCAATGGGAGGATTTCCGCCCCTTCGGCCATGGCACCGTCCACTTCTTCGGCCATGGCGGTCATGTCATCAATTCTTCTGCGATAGACACATTTCACGGATTTGGCGCCGCACCGCAAGGAGGTACGGGTCACGTCCATGGCCACGTTACCGCCGCCGATGACCACCACCGATTTGCCTGTCAAATCGAAGGCGCCGCCATCCCCGATATGGGAAAGCATTTCCACGGCGGAAAAAACACCTTTTCCATCTTCCCCATCCACTTCCAGCTTGTTGTCGCCGTGGGCACCGATGGATATGTACACACTATCATAGTCATGCTTTAATTGGGTCAGAGTCATATCTTTGCCGATGTTCATGCCCATGTTCACCTTGATACCGGTGGATAAAATCCGGCTGATATCCGCGTCCAGATAGGCATCGGGCAAACGGTAGGCGGGGATACCGTAACGCAGCATGCCGCCCAGGCGTTTTCTCTTTTCAAATACGGTGACTTTGTGTCCCATCAGGGAGAGATAGTAAGCCGCGGTCAAACCCGAAGGTCCGCCGCCGACAACGGCCACGGTTTTGCCCGTAGAAGAGGCACATGCCGGAACGGGTACTTGTCCTGCCATATCTACGGCAAAACGCTTGATGGCGCGGATGTTGACGGGGGCATCTACCATGGTTCTTCTGCAAGATTCTTCACAGGGGTGTTCGCAAACTAAGCCACACACACCGGGGAAGGGGTTATCCTTGCGGATTAAGCGAACGGCATCTGCGTATCTGCCTTCCCGGGCCAGTGCGATATACCCGGGAATATCCACATGGGCGGGGCAGCGGCTGACACAGGGAACAGAAGAAAAAGAGGCGGAACAGACGCCTTTTTTCAAATGGGATATAAAATCATCCCTGAAACCGCTTAAGGCCTGGAGAACACTGTCGGCTGCCTCATAGCCGATGGCGCAGTCAGCGGTGTCGGCGATGACAGAAGCAGTATTTTCCAAAAGTTCCAGGGTGGATTCATCTCCCTCTCCTTCTGCAATCTTGTCCAACAAATTTGACAATGTACTCAAGCCGATGCGGCAGGGCACACATTTGCCGCAACTCTGGGCGCGGCACATGCGCAGATAAGAGGCGCATACGTCCAGGGGACAGTTTCCCACAGGAGAGGCTTGGGTGCGGCGGGATAAGGATTCGTACAGTCCGCCAAGAGCGGATTGTGTGGGGGATTTTTCTTGAAAAACCAGTTTGCTCAAAGCAGTATGTCCTTTCAAAATTATTTTACCCGATTATTATATAAGGAAAAGGTTAAAAAAGCAAGATACCGCGGGAAGAATGGTGAAAAACAATTCTATTGAAGCAAAAGAGGCGATTTGACAACAGACATTTATTTCCTTTCATCCACGTATGCATTATTCGGTGAAGTTTTTGTGTTTTTTGGGGATGAATTGACAAATCTTATTGTGTATATTACAATCATAGTATGAATGCAAAGGGGGCTGCGGGATGGATTTAAACGATGGCGACCGCGATGAGTACCGCCCGACGATCGTTGGGAAAGCAGTCAAGATCATTCTTTGGAGCTGTGTGATTTTGACGTATGGCATCATTATGGTGCGGTTGTTTATGTCTTGTGAGCCGGATTTATCGGATAAGGTGATACTGGACAAAAAAGCAAGCGAGTTGTATGAAAGTCAAAAATCCATGTTTATCGTGTGGCAGTACGAGCCAAGCTATTCCATCGACAAGGAATCCGGTATCTGGATTCGGAATATCCGGTATCTTTCTACCGCGTCGCAAATTCAGTTTACCGTGCGGGTGAATACCAACCAGTATGATTATATGGAAGGCAGTACCCCTTTCTATTATGTATTGAAACTGAAAACCCCGGTGGACGAGTCTAAGGCACAGGATACCGATGAGTATGAAGTCACCTATGTAAAGGACGAGAAAAACGAAGATATTCAGATCAAAGTCGTGAAAAAGGTGCAAACGCTGACGGATTATTATGGGAGGGATGATCAGAAGTTTAATTACGGATACAACCGGGTTTCTTTTCGAAACGCGGCATTAGATGAATATACCGAAGCGGTTTTGTATATTTACGACGATGAAGCCCACACCAATTTTAAACATTCTATCACCATTTGCGGACCGGATATCAGCAAAAACAAATTGAAAACAAACTCCTTGGAGTTTATGAATATTGACGAGTGAAAGGAAGAAACGCAATGAAAAAAGGTATTAACATTTGGTCTTTCAACCCTGCAAAATCTCACAAGGAAATTTTTGATTTAGCCAAACGAGCCGGTTTTGAGGGAATTGAACTGTCTTTGGATGCCTCGGGACCCGTCTCCATGGAGTCCGGAGAAAAAGAGTTGCTTGCCATCAAGAAAATGGCGGCCGATGCGGGATTGGAACTGTACAGCTTGGCAACCGGTCAATTCTGGGTATACCCCATAACCTCCAACGATCCTGCCAAACGGGCTCATGCCAAAGAGATCGTGAAAAAACAACTGGAAAGCGCTGCCATATTGGGATGTGACTCCATCCTGGTCATCCCCGGATTGGTTCATGCGGATTTTATTCCCGATTGTGAAATTATCAACTATGCAGAAGCCTATGACCGCGCCTTGGAAGCAGTTTGCGAATTGTCTGCTTTTGCGGAAAAATGGAAGGTCAACATCGGCCTTGAAAACGTGTGGAACAAATTTTTGGTGTCTCCTCTGGAACTGAGGGATTTCATCGACAAAGTGAACAGTGCCTATATCGGCTCTTATTTCGATATCGGCAACGTGGTATACAACGGATATCCTGAACAGTGGATTTCCATTTTGGGCAACAGAATCAAAAAGATTCATTTCAAAGATTATCGTCGTGCCGCCGGCGGCTTGCACGGCTTTGTGGATTTGCTTGCCGGTGATGTGAATTGGCCCGATGTGACAGCTGCCCTGGACAAAATCGGGTATACCGATTGGGTGAGTGCGGAAATGATTCCTGCTTATACCCACTACAGCGATCAGATCATTTATAACACCAGCCAATCCATGGACAGGATTCTTTGCAGATAAGAAATACTTAAGGCGAAGAGCTTTTTCTCCTTTTTTATACATATTTGTATACAATTCGCATACAATATAACAGAAAAATCCTCTTGACGAACCGGTGTTTTTTTAGTATGATGGTAAGGAAGAAACATCTGCCCCGTACCAGGGCTGAGTAAGGAGTGATTGACATGGCAGAAGAAAAGAACATACAAGCAGAAGAAGAATTGGAAGCAGAAATCGTGACTTTGACAGATGAGGACGGTATTGAGAGCGATTTTGAAGTAATCGGCAGTTTGGAACTTGATGACAATGAATATTTAGCACTGGTTCCTGTTGATGGTGAAGAAGATGAATATATTATTCTCAAAATCGTGGTGGAAAATGAAGAAGAAGTTCTGGTGACCATCGATGATGACGAAGAGTTTGATCGTGTAGCCGATGCCTTTGACAATGAATTGGAAGAAGTGTTCGGATACGACGAAGAGTAAGTCACTGCCTGCTTGGTGCGTGTAATCTGTGTATAAAACCCACAAAGATGAAATGGAACCTATATTCGGAAAGCATTTGCAGACCTCCCGCCTGCATTCTGCGGGTGGATGTTGGGAGCAGTACGCGGAAGAAAGGGTACCGCCCTTGCGAAAGCAGGGTTTCTTATCATGGGTTCACGGCCCGGCGGGTCTTGCTTTGTGCAATCATTTTTTGCAGCCCCTTTTCACATGTGAAAAGGGGCTGCTTTTTAATTTGGCGAAAATGAAAAAAGAAATCCGCTTGTCAAAAAACTATCTGACCAAGAAAAACCGCGCAAGGCGAGGAGCAAGGTTAAAAAAATGAGGATGCTACTTGTGATATGTAACCAAAATTTGCACGTTCTGATAACAACACAAGAAAATGTATCCTGCATTTGCGGTTAGGGGGCTGTTTCGACGGTCTGAAAAAAGGTTGTTTTTTCCGGGTTTGTCTTGACAGACTTGGTGGGGGGAGGTACAATGAGAGCGAACCCCAAGAATACATATTTGGAGGACATTGCTATGTACATTGGTTCTTTGCTGGCTGCCGAAGCAGGCCTGTACCCTGTCATCAAAACCTACAAAAGAGGCACAACGGTGGAAATGCCCAGCACAAGTGAAACCGGTTATGCCTGGAAATGGGAGATGATCCATGATCAAGGCGTGGATTTTGCCGTGCAATTTGGCAAGACCGTCTATGTTGATTCCGTTCTGATGGAACAGACCAAGGGCTCTTCTGTGTTGTCCGCTTCCGTGTTGGTGGACGGCAATCCTGTGGGGAAAATCACCGCCAAACCCGGCGAATTGTTTTCCGGTTGCCTTTTGAACATTCCCGTGGGTGTTTTCTGCGATCAAATGATCGTCAGGCTGGACGGGGATTTTGCCCCCATTTCCATTCAGTCCATGGAGATTCCCGGTTCCATCGAGGAAGGTCCCGTGGTCTTCCCCATTCCCGAAAAAATGACCCTGGGTGAAGCAGTGATGAAACTGTCCGACTTGAAGGGTATTACCTTGGAAAAACGCTCCAAGGACATTGTTTTTGCCGCCAAACATTTATCCGAGCGCTTAAAGGAAAGCCTGGATGTAAAAATGAGAACGGCACAGGAAGGTCTCTTTGTTCATCTGAATCTGGATAAAAAAATCGGCAAAGAATGCTATCGCGTGGACATCTCCCAAGAGGGTGCAACGTTGATGGGCGGAAGCCGCGCCAGCCTATTATGGGCAGTGGAAACCTTCGTTCAGTTGGTGAAAGACGGCAATTTGTATGCCTGCTCTATCGAGGATAAACCCTATCGTCCTTTCCGCGGCGTGCATATTTTGCTCCCTGCCAGAGAACAGATTCCTTTCTACAAACGCTTGATTCGCAGCATGCTGGTTTCGTTACGGTACAACATCCTTTATTTGAATATTGCCGGCGGCATGCGCTTTCAATCCCACCCCGAAATCACTGAAGCCTGGATCAAAGTCAATGAAAGAGCCAATAAAGGCGAACTTCCCAAGCTTCCCTTCGGTACCTGTGGCGGCGGATCAGTGCT
This sequence comes from Clostridiales bacterium UBA5448, assembly GCA_002427425.1. Lineage (GTDB taxonomy): Bacteria > Bacillota > Clostridia > Oscillospirales > SIG627 > UBA5448. The sequence continues at coordinate 241,911 of DIRA01000014.1, forward strand.
GGAGCAGGAAGAAGTGCGGGATTTGGTGGAGTATGCCCGGGAATACGGCATTGAAACCATTCCAGAAATCCAGTCTCTCAGCCACGTTCAATATATCACCATCGCTCATCCCGATATCGCGGAGGTGGACGAAAGTGTTGTCAATGTCAAAATGGACACCCGGGATACCGACCAGCCTGCCACCGTCTTGTATAAACACAGCTATTGTCCATCCAATCCCAAAAGCTATGAAATTATATTTGATCTGATCGATGAAATCGTGGAAGTTTGCCGGCCCAAAGAATATGTGCACATGGGACACGATGAATTGTACCAGATGAATCTCTGCCCCCTGTGCAAAGACAAAGAACCGGCAGCCTTACTGGCCAAACACATCATTGCCGTTCACGATAAGCTGAAATCCAAAGGACTGAAAATGATGATGTGGGCGGATATGCTCCAGCCCGGTTCCATCCTGTATTACAGCAAGGGTCCCGAAGTCATTCATATGCTGCCCAAGGACATCGTCATGCTGGACTTTGTTTGGTACTACCGATTCGAAATGGATCTGGAAGACCGGTTGCTTGAAGCCGGTTACAAGGTCATGATGGGTAATTTGTATGCCAGCCACTATCCGCGGTTCGAAAGCCGTATCGCCAAACCCAACATGATCGGCGGCGAATGCTCCTTCTGGGTGGAAACGAACGAATACCAGGTTGCCCGCGTTGGCAAACTGTATGACTTGTTCATGGTGGCGAACATGCTGTGGTCTTCCCATTACAGTAGCAAAAACAAATATACCTATGACCGTATCGTCTGGGGCTTGACGCCGGACATGCGGCAAAGGGTACGGGGTGTTGCGGCTCCCAGTCTCCATGGCAAGAAATCCTATCCTGTAAAATTGAATGGAAAATCCAATCTGCCGCTGGAGTTGGCATTGTCCATTCCGCAGGGTAAACAAACCCTTCGGGGCATTCAGTTTCATCTCAACGGCGCTTGGGCATTGAACAGCGGCGTGGAAATCAAAGTGGATTCCAAGTGCGCCTCCCTGGTATTCCTCCATACCGCCACAGGACATGAAAAAAGAGATCCCTGGGCGGAACTGGTGAATATGGGTAGCTATGAAGTGGTGTATGAAGACGGTACCACCGAAGATGTTTGGATCAAATACGGCGGAAATGTCCATGTTTGGAACCGCCGCTACGGACAGCCTAAACCCAACCGTTTGTTCAGACACACGGGCTACACCAGCACCTGGTTTGCGGATCCTATGTTTGTTGGAAAAACTCCGTTTGGATCAAATGTTGTTCTTTACGGCCAGGAATGGGTGAACCCCCATGCAGATAAGAAAATCAAAGCCATTCGGCTCCATGGTGTTCAGGACGTTGAAGGCGATGTGGTATTAAACGGTTTAAGTATAGTAAAATAAGCAGATATATGCGTTTTGTCCATGCCCGAATTGATTTCGTGCATGGACAAATCTTATTTTATCGGTTTATAATGGCAACAAGAATAGTTGGGAGGTAATCGCCATGAAAGAAAAAATCAGGGTCGGCGTCATTGGTATCGGCGGTCGCGGCATCGGACAGACAAGGCTCTTGTTCCAGATGCGTGATGTAGAATTGGTTGCAGTATGCGATGCGTATTTGGATCGTGTGGAATCCGCCCGGGATGCAGCGGTGCAAGCCGGCAGACCTGCCCCCAAAGTCACCACGAATTATAAAGAAATCATGCAGGATGACACCATTGACGCCGTGTTGTGTTTCACTGCCTGGGAATCTCATGTACCAATTTGTATCGATGCCATGAAGGCAGGCAAGTATGTTGCCACGGAAGTGGGCGGCGCATGCAGTTTGGATTCCTTGTGGCAATTGGTGAAAACCCGGGAAGAAACCGGTGTTCCCTGCATGATGCTGGAAAACTGCTGCTATGGCCAGCCGGAAATGGCGGTGCTCCGTATGGTTCGGGAAGGACTGTTCGGTGAACTGGTTCATGCAGAAGGCGGCTATCGCCATGATTTGAGAAGAGAAGTGTCTCTTGGAGTTGAAAATCGTCATTACCGTTTCCGTAATTATAAAAGCAGAAATGGCGAATTGTATCCCACCCATGCATTGGGACCCATTGCCAAATGGCTGAATATCAACCGGGGCAACCGATTTGTATCTCTGGTGTCCGTGGCCAGCAAAGCGGCGGGTATTTCCGCCTGGGCCAAAGAACATTTACAGGAAGATCACTCTGCCCGGGAGCCCTTTGCCTGCGGCGATGTGGTGACCACGATCCTAAAAACCGCCAAGGGCGAAACCGTCACATTGTTTCATGACACTTCTCTCCCTCGTCCATATTCCCGCTGCAATGTACTCCAGGGAACCAAAGGCATTTACGCCGAAGATTGTAAGGGCTATTATTTGGACGGTACCAAGGAAGAATGGTCGTCTATGGCGGATATGTATGCCAAATACGATCATCCCCTCTGGGTTCGATACAAAAAAGAAGGAGTCAAAGCCGGACATGGCGGCATGGACTATCTGGTCATGCGGGCATTTTTGGAAGCGGTGAAAGCCGGTACGGATACTCCCATCGATGTGTATGACACCGCTGCTTGGATGGCGGTAACTTGCTTAAGTGAGGCTTCGGTGGCTACCGGCGGTATGCCGGTATGCTTTCCTGATTTCACCAACGGCAAATGGCTTATCCGCAAACCTCCCGTGGAATCGGAATATTCCCTGGAATATATTCCCAATATCCAAATTCCCGAAGACGAGCCCCATGCTCGGGTTTAAACATAAAAGCGCCCCGCCGATAGGCGGGGCATTTTCTTATTTACCTTCATATTCATCGGGGGCATAGCGCCAGTTGGACACGTTGCCCGAAGTGATGAAATAGGTATTGGTGGTTCTGGGCTTGTCCGATGAATGGCTGTCGATTAATACCAGTTTGACTTTCATTTTTTTCGGGATGATATTTTTGATATATACAGCGGCGATCTGCCCCACTTCCACGCCGGGTTTCCATTCTGCCAAACCTGCCAGATTGGGAGCCAGTTCCACAAAAATCCCGTAGCTTTCAATGCTTCTGATGATTCCGGCAACGGTTTGACCAATTTGGAACTTTGCCGCATTTTCGTTCCATGTACCTAAAAGTTCTTTATGTGTCAAAGAAATCCGTCCATGACTGATGCCAACAGGTTCATCCCGGCTTTTTACCGCCGCTTTGATGAATTCTCCTACAAAGAAACGATCGGAGGGATGGGAAATGCGGGATACCGAGATGCAGTCGATGGATAAAAGGGAAACAATGCCGCATCCAATATCGCAAAAACAGCCAAAGGGTTCAAAATGGGTGATGCGCGCATCAATCACATCCCCGGGAAGAAGGTGATTCAGGTATTCCCGGATACATTTCACCTGTGCTCGCCGACGAGACAGTAGGAGGGTGGGTGGGGAGATGCCATCGCTGGGTATGATATCGTCGATGACAAAACAGACGGCTTTACCGACTCTTGTGATGATGGCGATATCCCGGCAGGGCATACCATCTTCTGTCCATGCCACCTCTTCCCGGGGGATGATAGCGCGGTAGGGGGAAATATCCAAAAGCAAATTCAGCTCGTTGTCACATAAGATCGCTCTGGCTTCCAGAACGGTTTCGTTGAGCATGGCTTTTTCCAATGCCGCAGAAGAGGAAAGAGCTTCTTTGTTTTCCGGGGATGAAATCAGGATGCCTTCGGGGAGAAATGTTGACTCAAACATATCATGAAACCTCCATCTTTTCGCTCGTCTTGGACTTTCTGCTTCATGGTATGACGGAGAGGGTGAAAATATGCAAGGGGCTCCCGCATAATAAAAAAGCGGGAGCCCTATCAATTTGGCAATTTATGTTGAAAACCTAGGAATAAACAAGAAAAATAAGGTAAACATTTAAAATTTAAACATAGAAAGCCGGGTTCATGCAAAAAGCATGCTTCAAGAAGAAAAGCGTATTCTATTTTTATCAAGTTAAACCGTCAAAGTTTTAACAACGGTACGGTACGCGCAGGATCGATTTCCCCAGTGAAGAGGGGGAGTTAGGATATGAATATGCTTTTTCTGTCTCGATTTAATTCTTTGGATTTGATCATGATCACCAATTCTTGAAAAACGGAAGTAAATGCAAGGATGCATAATATAGAACCTGCGCTCTCCATACCTACTATCATATATAGAACCGGAATCGCAAAAAGAAGCACACCGGCAACTTTGTTCATGTAGGTATGCAAAGAAGAGAAGGTATGATATTTATAGTAACCTATTCCGTAGGCAACAATCCGAATTAACGTTATGACAACGATGCAAATCCAAATCCAGACTGGAAATATTACATTTTTTATCGTTACGGCGCAAAGTACCAAGGCAAAAGATAAATCTGCAACACTGTCAATTTTTGCTCCTACATTGCTTTGCTGATGCATGCGTCTGGCAACGAATCCGTCCATCCAATCACTGATGTCACCACATAGATATATTGTTCAGAAAAAAGGAGAAAACAGTTTTGTACATAGAATAAATATCGATAGTATAAAACGTGAAGATGTAATGCTGTTTGCTAATTGTTTGATGTTATCACCTCTTCAAATTCCCGGTAAACTTCTGTCGGGCATCGCTGCCGATAAACGTTGTGGGCACGATCATGACAGATCCGACTTCTATACATCGGTCTGTATCGAGGGGGAGGTAAAGGAAAACGCATAAACTTTGTGCACGCCCATATGTAACTTTAATACCGAGGCACACTCTTTTACGGTGGAGCCGGTGGTGATGACATCATCAATGAGCAGAACAGTATTGCCCGCTAAATCATAGTGTGGATTGGCAATGAACTTTTCCTTCACATTCAAAGCTCGTTCTTCCCCGGTCAAACCTCTTTGCTTTTTCCCACCCGGCTTCCGAAGCAATGCAGGGATGCAGGGAAGAGAAAGCCGAGCGGCAATTTTTCGGGCAAGCAATTGTGCCTGATCAAAGCCGTATCGCTGTTTTTCTCCCGGGCGGCGGGGGGCATAGGTGACCAGGGAAACGCCGGAAAGAAATGAATCTTGGCGAATATGCCTCGCCATTTGTTCGGATACAAAGGCGAGTGCGTTGCGATGTCCTTTGTTTTTCATGGCAAAGAGGAGGGTTTTCACCGATGCATTCCCATAAGGATATAAGGAATAAAACAAATCCACCGATTCACTGCCTTCTTGTCTGATCAAGTCAGCAAGCAGTGTCATGTTGGTGCGACAAGGGTCGCACATCATATCTCGATCCAAAAAGGTGCGGCATATGGGGCAGCGGGAGGGAAACAGGAGGGAAATAAACGTTGAAAACAGATGGTTCATGTGACCTCCTGTTGCAGTAAAATATGCAATCCGCTGTAGCGAAAATGGTGTCGGTTGTTATCCACCATGTTAAAGACCGCTTGCCGCTTTCCTACCAAAATTACCATTTTTTGGGCACGGGTAATGGCGGTGTACAGTAGATTACGGGTGGTTAGAAAGGGAAAATCGCCGGATAAGGGAAGAATCACCACGGGATATTCACTGCCCTGGCTTTTATGTACGGTGATGGCATAGGCATGTTCCAAATCCTCTATAGATTCAAAGGGGTAACAGATCAGGCGGCCATCAAAATCAATTTGAAGGATTTCATCCTTAAAATCCATATTCAAAATGGTGCCGATATCTCCGTTGAACACCCCAATGCCGCCGGGAGCATGTTCATCGTTGGTATTGGTCCAAACAATGTCATAATTGTTCCGGATTTGCATGACCTTGTCACCCACGCGGAAAATTATATCTTTATTTTTTCTCTCTCCTTTGTGTTTAGAGGGGGGATTGAGGGCTGCCTGGAGAAGCAGGTTGAGCTGCTTGGTACCTGCGTCTCCCTTGCGGGTGGGAGTGATGACCTGAATTTGTGAAACGATGTCTTCACCGTAACGGGCGGGAAGTCTGTCTTTGCAGAGGGAAATCACCGTTTCTGCGGCTTGGGCAGGAGATTCACGGGATAAAAAGAAGAAATCGCCGATCTTTTGATTCAAATTGGGATACTGTCCCTCATTGATGCGATGGGCATTTAATACAATTTGACTTTCCCGGGATTGGCGGAAGATTTTTTTGAGGCAAATCACGGGGAAAACCTTGGACGCAATCAAATCGGACAACACATTGCCCGCGCCCACGCTGGGCAGCTGGTCGCTGTCTCCAATGAGCATAACACGGGCGCCGGGTTTGATCGCCTTCAACAGAGAAGAAAAGAGGAAAATATCCATCATGGAGGCTTCATCGATGATGATGACATCCTGGGTGAGCAAATAATGCTCGTTGCGAACGAATTGCATTTCCTCTTGTTCGCTATAATTCATTTCCAACAGCCGATGGATGGTTTTTGCTTCTTCCCCGGTGGATTCCGACATCCTTTTTGCGGCACGGCCGGTGGGAGCCGCCAGGGCATAGGAAAGCCCTAAATTGGCAAACAGTGAAACGGCTGCCCGGATGATGGTGGTTTTGCCTGTGCCGGGACCGCCGGTAAGAATGGTCACGGCGTGTTGTAAGGTGGAAAAAATGGCTTGCTTTTGTTCTTCAACATAGGTTAGGCCCCGCTGTGTTTCCACCTGACGGAGTAAGGTATCCGCCTGCATATCTTCATAGCTTAAGCGAATGCGGGACAAGGTGACCAGTTTTGCAGCGGCAGTTCTCTCGGCATAAAAAAAAGAAGATGCATACACGGCGGTATGATCGGACATGGACACCAAAACCACTTTCATGTCTCGGGCAAGGCATTGGATGCCTTCCGCCGCTTGTTCGGGGGTCACCTTCAACAAAGCGGCAGAGGCATCCGTCAATTTCTGCAAAGGCAAATATACATGGCCGTTGGTATCCGCATTGAAACGCAGGACATACAAAATCCCTGCCTGAATACGGTGGGGATCGTCGGAAGCAATGCCGATGCCATTTGCCAAGCGATCGGCTTTTTCAAACCCGATTCCATGGACTTCATCGCTGAGAATATAGGGGTTTTTTTGTACAATGTCCACGGCTGCCGCACCGAACTTTTTATAGATGCGCCCCGATAGGGCGGGGGAAAAATAAGGCTGGAAAAAGAGCATCACGTCCCGCATACCGAATTGTTCCCGGAAAGATTGGGAGATTTGGCGCGCTTTTTTAGGGGAGATTCCTTTCACTTCCGTCAGCATGTCGGGATCATTTTCGATCACATCGAAAGTATCCACGCCGAAATGTGCCACCAGACGGGCGGCTGTTTTTTCCCCTACGCCCCGTATAGTGCCGGCTGCCAAATATTTCAGCATGGAATTGGTGTCGGCGGGCAGTTGTTTTTCAAAATACACACATTTGAATTGTTTGCCGTAAGTGGGATGCTTCACCCAGTTTCCCAGGGCACGGATGTATTCTCCTTCTGCAAGCATGGGAAGAATGCCGACAACAGTGATGGGTTCATCCCCGCCGTCCACCATACACACGGTATACCCATTGTCGGTATTTTGGAATACAATCTCTTCCACCTGCCCCTCCAAGGTGAGATAGTCTCCTTGTACGGGGGACGAGAGTTCAAAATCCTTTCGCTTCAAAACATCAAAACCTCACGCATCCATTTGAGGCTGCAATCGTACCAGGCAGCCACATGATTCATATAGGGGCACTCTTGGGGATTCAGCACTTGGGGAGTGCAGAGGGATAAGCCGTGTCTGCCCTCGGGATAAATATGCATCTCAAAGGGAATTTGATTCGCCGCCAAAGCAGTGGCAAACAACAGGGAGTTTTCCACTGGAACGGCGGTGTCAGCAGCGGTGTGCCATAAAAAAGTGGGCGGGGTCAAGGAGGAAACCTGTTTTTCCAAAGAAAAATAAGCGAGCAATTCCGGATCATCCTGTTTTTCCCCCAGCAAGTTTTTGAAAGAACCCCGGTGGGCTTTATTCCCCGAGGTAATGACGGGGTACCCCAAAATCATGGCGTTGGGCTTGTTGCTCCCGGCGGGAATGCAAAGGCGGGAGGTGATATAATCTTCATGCCACAAAGTACCCAAAGAGGCTGCCGCATGACCGCCGGCGGAAAAACCGACGATGGCGATTTTGTCAGGATCTACATGCCATGCTTCGGCGTGGGTACGGATATACGCCATTGCCATGGATGCTTCCATCAAGGGGCGGAAGATATTTGGTTTGGATGTGCTGTTTGTTACGGAGTAATCCAGCACAAACACTTGAAATCCTGCCGCTACGTAAGCCAGGGCGATGGGTTCTGCTTCCCTGCAGGATGTATTGGAATAGCCGCCGCCGGGGAATACCAGCATGCCCGGGCGGACATGAGAAGAATAGTGCTCATGATCATTGGCTAAATATGTTGTTAAAACGACCCTGTCATTATCGGGGAAAAGTTTAATTTTTTCGTGAATCATAACGGCTTCCTTCCTTACACTTACTATATTCCCATTATAAACAGGGGGTATGCAAAAGTCAAGAAAACCCTTGCAAAAACACGCGAAGTGATGTAAAATAAGGCAGACGTTTCCGTCTGCCTTTGCATCTATATCAAGCCGCCGGATCATGAAAATGGCTTTAAGTTCCCGGATTTGAAACGTCCCTGTTCATCCTCCGTGCGGCGGGGTATACTCTATTGTATGGAAGAGTAGGTGCAGGGGTTCAAAGGGAAAAAACATAAAATAAGGAGAATTTACGTATGATCAAACTTGCACCCTCTCTTTTGGCTGCGGATTTTGCACGACTTGAAAAAGACGTCAAAAATATAGAATTTGCCGGTGCCGATTACCTTCATCTGGATGTGATGGACGGCCTTTTTGTACCCAACCTTTCTTTTGGCGAGCCGGTGATTTCTTCCTTACGAAAAATATCCAATTTGGTTTTTGATACCCATTTGATGATCGTGGATCCCATCCGGTATGTCAAAATGTTTGCCAACTGTGGAAGCCAGATTATTACGTTTCATTTTGAGGCCTGTGATAACCACAAGGAAGTCATCGATGCCATCCATGCTCTGGGTGTGAAAGCCGGCATGTCCATCAAACCTAAAACCGATCCCCGGGTGTTCAAACCATTTTTACAGGATTTGGACTTGGTTTTGGTTATGACCGTGGAACCCGGGTATGGCGGACAAAAGTTGATTCCCGAAACCGTTGAAAAAATTTCTGCTTGCCGTAAACTGATTGACGACGCCCAAAGTCATGCGGAATTGGAAGCGGACGGCGGCATAAACACAAACAACCTGCCTCTTTTGAAGGAAGCAGGCGTCGATGTGGTGGTAGCGGGCTCCGCCGTGTTCCGCGCAGAAGATCCTGCCGCAATAGTCCGTTTATTTAAAGCGTAACCCATTTTCCCTTCCCTGCATATTCTGCAAGTGGAAAGGGGGATATGAAAATGGCTTGCTGCAATAACCATAATTCTTGCTGCTTCGGCGACAATGCCATCCTGTGGATTGTGATCATCGCCGTTGTCATTCTGTTTCTGTTCATCTTATAATTGATCTAAATATTTGGATGCCGTCTCAACAGAGGCGGCATTTACTTATGAAAAAATGCCCCGTCATCGTGACGGGGCATTTGGCAGAATGGTTAGTGAACGACACAAAGTTCAGTTTCCTTATCAAAAATGTGCATTCTGGAAATATCAAATGCCATTTTGATGGTATCGCCTGCTTTTGCTTTGGAACGGGAAGAAACACGGGCAACCAGGTTCTGTTCCTGAGATTCAATATACAGGAAAATTTCCGCCCCCATCAATTCAGTCACGTCGATATCCACATCCGCCACCCACTGTTCCAGGCTGGACAGGTACATGGGCTCGTCGTGGATACATTCGGGGCGCAGACCGCCGATGACTTCTTTGCCTATGTATTCCTGCAATTCAGGTTTGGATGCTTTTTCGGCAGGAAGCTTGAATTTGTTTTCACCCATCACGAATACAACGCCGTCGCCTTCTTTGAGCAGTTTACCATGGATGAAGTTCATTTGAGGTGTTCCAATAAAGCCGGCAACGAAGAGGTTACAGGGATTGTCGTACAGGTTCTGAGGTGTATCTACCTGCTGGATCAGTCCGTCCTTCATAACCACGATACGGGACGCCATGGTCATAGCTTCGACTTGGTCGTGCGTAACGTAAACAAAGGTGGTTTCCAGACGTTTGTGGAGTTTGGTCAATTCGGTACGCATCTGGGCACGGAGTTTTGCGTCCAGGTTGGAAAGAGGTTCGTCCAGAAGGAAGACTTTGGGTTCACGCACGATGGCGCGACCCAGAGCCACACGCTGTCTCTGACCGCCGGACAGAGCCTTGGGCTTTCTGTCAAGCAGATGTTCGATATCCAGGATACGGGCAGCTTCGGATACTTTGCGTTTGATTTCTTCTTTGGGCGTTTTTCTGAGCTTTAAACCGAATGCCATGTTTTCATACACGGTCATATGAGGATACAAAGCGTAGTTCTGGAACACCATGGC
>DIRA01000014.1:252573-252747 GCA_002427425.1 Clostridiales bacterium UBA5448
TGGAACACCATGGCGATATCTCTGTCTTTGGGAGCCACGTCATTCACGATGCGATCGCCGATATACAACTCACCGTCGGTGATTTCTTCCAGACCCGCGATCATACGCAGGGTGGTGGATTTGCCGCAACCGGAAGGACCGACCAGAATGATAAATTCTTTGTCTTTGATTTCA
>DIRA01000014.1:252927-256234 GCA_002427425.1 Clostridiales bacterium UBA5448
AATTCTTTGTCTTTGATTTCAAGGCAGAAATCAGAAACTGCAACAACACCATTCGGATACTGTTTGCCGATATGTTTGAGGGAGACGCTGGACATATTATCCTCCTTGTCTCGATGTGAAAGGGCACACCGATGAAATTTACTGTCTAACACTTAATATGTTACCAAAAAAAACGCAAAATGAATAGATGTTAATTCTCCAAATATTCAATTATTTCTTTGTTTATTTTGTACAAAAACGAAGAAAGACGGAGAAAAAACCCTTGATTTCATCAGCTTTATACTTTTGGGTTTTACAGATTGTTCCCACCAGGTGACAGGGAAAAGCATATACTAATAGGGGGGAATGTAAGGAGGAAGAAAGTTGAACAACACCCTTATTTATGCCGTTCCAACGGTAACGTATGCGCAAATGGGCGTCGGCATTCTGAGCAAAGCGGGGTTTCGTGCCACGGTGGAACGAAACCATGCAGGGAAAGAGGGATGTGGATTTATCATCGTCGTCAACAGCAGAAATGCTGCCGCTGTTGAAGCTGCGCTCCAACGCGGGGGCGTGCAGGTAAAACGGCTGTGAAAAGGATTTATTTAGATCATGCTGCCACTTCCCATCCTCTTCCCGAGGGGGTGAAAGAGGCATTTTGCGATGCCGCCTGCCTGGGAAACCCCGGCAGAAGCGGGCATGCTTTGTCCATGAAGGCGGCAAACATTGTCTATGAAACCCGGGAAAAAATCTCCGGCATGTTTGGTGTAATGCCCGATAAAGTGATCTTTACTTCGGGTGCCACCGCGGCTTTGAACCAGGCCATATTCGGTTGTTATAACGGCGGGTCTGTCGTGATGGATATATTCGCTCACAATGCGGTGCTGCGTCCGCTCCACGCGCTGTCTCAACAAACCGGCGCGCAGATTCGATGTTTTTCACCCGTTCCGAACAATCCTGTCGAAACGGTCAAACGGTTTGAAAATTGTCTGGACCGAAATACAAGGATGGCAGTTGTAAATGGGTCTTCCAATATTTGTTCCGCGATTTTGCCCATTTCCCTATTGGGGGATATCTGCCGAAGAAGAGGCATTCTTCTGATTGTGGACGGTGCGCAGTGTGCGGGGAAAACACCCTGTAATCTTGAACAAGATGGTGTGGACATATATTGCGTCCCGGGGCATAAAGGCTTACAAGGAGTCATGGGATGCGGCGCTATGTTGCTGTCACCTAGTTGCAAAACCCTCCCCCGACCGTATTTGTTTGGGGGAAGCGGTTCTTTTGCCAGAGAAAAAAACATGCCGGAAGCACTGCCCGATCATTTAGAAGCGGGCACGCTGCCTCTGCCCGCGATCGCTGCGTTGGGTGCGGGGGTGGCTTATGTACAAAAAGTGGGTATAGAAGAAATTTCATACAGGGAAGAACAAACTGGTTTGCATGCAGCCGAAGGGCTGTCCGTAATCAAAGGCATCACGATATATGCTTATCCAGGGGCTACTTTTGTGTTTTCACATAAAAACATATCCTGCGAGGATATTGCCCGCCAACTGGATGCATATGGAATTTGCGTGCGGTCCGGTTTGCACTGCGCCCCCCTTTCTCATGAGCATTTGGGCACGCCGCGAGATGGAGCGGTGCGGGTGAGTACCGGCGTATTTACCAATCACCGCGATATCGACAGTTTTCTTTGTGCGGTCACAAAAATTGTATCCTAATCGGGTAAAACCCGTTGTATATGCATTGTATCTGTGATAGAATGATGACAACGGGTTTTATAGATCAAACAGGAGGAAATTAAAATGTTGAAAGCTGGATTTTGCAGATTGGATGTATCCCCGCCTTTGGGGATTGACATGCCTGGATATTATGAAAGACGATGTTCCAAAGGATTTCACGATCCCCTGACCGTAACCGCCATTGCTTTGGACAACGGAGAAGAAAAAGCCGTTTTATTTACGGTGGATGCGATCGGTATCACCATGCCCATGCAGGACAAAATGAAACAAGCGGTGGCGTTGCGATGCGCCATGTCCGAACATGGGGTGTTCATCGCCTGCACACATACCCATACGGGCTGTCATTTGGATGGCAGCGATCGAATGGATGCAGATTACGAACGACATTTTATCCGCAAGCTTACCGATTGCGCCCAGTTGGCATGCGGGGATGCCAAGCCTGTCCAGGTATATATATCCCGGGGCGAAGCCAAAGACATTGCCTTTGTCCGCCGTTTTCGGATGAAAGACGGCAGCACCCAAACCAACCCCGGCTTGAGCAATCCCCATATCGACCATGCCATCGGGGAGCCCGATGAAACGGTGCAGCTGATTGTACTAAAGCAGGAAATGGGCAAAGAAATCATACTGGTCAATTTCCAGGTCCATCCCGATGTGGTGGGCGGAGAACTGTATGCGCCGGATTATCCCGGATTTGTACGCAAGTTTGTGGAAGAGGAAATGGAAAACACCTGCTGTGCCTATTTCAACGGCTGTCAGGGTGACACCAATCACGTGGACGTACGGCTTCCCAAAGGCTCTCTTAGCAAAGGCATTCCCATTGCCCGCCATATGGGCAGAGTCATTGCAGACGGAGTGAAAGATGCCTATACCCGCTTAATGCCCGTGGATAACGACCGGATCGGGTTTGATCACGTGGAGTTTTGGGTACCTGCCAACAGCGGAAGCGCAGAAGAAGTGGAAGAGGCGAAAATCTGGAAACAGGATTTTATTTCCCTGCCAAAGGGGGAGTTTCTAAAAAAATACGGTTCTTCTGCCCGGAAAAAGCAAATCACGGGATTTCGGCTGGTCAAGCTGGCGGAAAAAGGATGTATCGGTTTTGACTGTACGCTGCCACTGAGGGTCATGTCCATTCGCTTTGGTGATATCGTTTTTACCGCCATGCCGGGAGAACCCTTTACCGAAATCGGCCGACAAATCAAAGCCACTTCCCCCTTTGCCATGTGCGTGGTTTGCTGCTGTGCCAATGGGTATGAAGGATACTTCCCCCTGGCAGATGCGTTGGATGGCTATGAGGGAATGACCTGCAACTATAAGCCCGGTGTTGCCGAAACCCTCATTGAAAAAGCTATTATTTTAAATAAATCATTATATCAAAAGTGAAAATCAAAAAACACGCCGAATTTTTCGGCGTGTTTGCTGTTATGCGGTTTTTCCGTCCAGCAATCGCAATGCGTTGCCCCGGCTTACTTTAAAATAGGTATCATAGGAAATATTCCCGTTTAACATGGCATCATCCAAAAACGCCGACAAGCCCAGCATGGGATTGTCAATGTTACGGGGGGAGCAAATGTCAGTACCGTAATAGATTC
>DIRA01000014.1:256472-343636 GCA_002427425.1 Clostridiales bacterium UBA5448
TTCAACGCGTTGAATCCGCTGCGCGCGGATAAATCCGCGTGGAGATTCTTGTATGTTCGCATGAGTTCAATCACCCTTCCGCCTGGAATCACTGTTCCCTTGGGATAGCCGCCTCTGTCCTTTTCGGTCACATCTTTTGAAATTTCAGCCCAGAATTTCTGGGAATGCCCAATGAATATCAAATCGGGGAACATTCCCAACACCTTTTCCAACCGGGGAAGACCGATTTCGTCCACCAGTCCGTAATCATTGCCTTTTCTGCCGATATGGAACAAAACCGGCATCTGACATTTTTCGCAGTGGGTAAGGAGGTTTAAAACCAGGGGATCATCAAAGTAGTCATTGAAACACATTTCCCCGACCCCTTTTGCTCCGTGCTCTTTGTATTGCAGCAGGAAGTAGGACAAATTGGTCTTTTCACTGTTGCTACCCATGGCGGGATTGACGCTGCAGAACCACCAGCCCAGCGTTTCGGGAAAATCCTGTACCATATCATGGGCTTCCCGGGGGGAAATCATGTCGCTTCTGCAGGCTTCCGCGGCGCCGGAAGGGAGAAGCAGACCTTTTTCCACACCGATGGTGTCATAGATCGTCCGCAATTCCCGGGGCGTTGCGTAGGTATCCCCCGACAGTCGTTTGATATAAGGACGGGGGGTGGAATGGGCATGGATATCAATTTTTTTGACGGTTGTGTTCATGCTTATTTACCTCCTCTGGAAAACAGCACATCTTTTTCATAGGCTTTCACTGATTGCAGCCAGTGTTCGTTCCCGGGAACGCCGCTTTTTTCACAATAATATTCCCAAACCGCTCCGAAGGGGTAGGTCTTATATTCTTCCGTCAAGGCAAGGCGGGAGGTGTAATCCCCCTCCAGTTCCAGCGTTTTTAATGGTTCAATCGGTTCCAGCAGAGCTTTTAACAAGGCTTTTTGCATGTTGCGGGTACCGATGACCCAGGCGGCGATGCGGTTGATGGAAGCATCAAAATAATCCAGACCGATATGGGTTCTGTTTAATGCATGACTCCGCACCAGCACCGAGGCGATGGCCTGCAATTCATCATCCAGTATCACCACATGGTCGCTGTCCCATCGGACGGGACGGCTAACATGCAACAGCAACTCTTTGCAGAACAATAAAAGGGAGGGGATTTTATCGGAAATGACCTCAGTGGGATGAAAATGTCCCGCATCCAAACACGGCAGTTTTCCCCGCGACACGGCGTAAGCAGTGATGAATTCATTGCTTCCCACCGTATAACTTTCACTTCCCACACCGAATAATTTGCTTTCCAACGCATCCAACACGTACCGTTCATCTATGGATTGGGCAAAGATTTCATCCAAAGATTCCATCATTCTGCGGCGGGGGGCTTCCTTATCCACGGGAATGTCCTTATACCCGTCGGGAAACCAGAAGTTGATGACACAGGGGGCACCCAATTCATTCCCCATATAAGCGGCGATGTTGCGGCAAGCTTGACAGTGGCGAATCCAGAAGTCCCGTACCTTTTGATTGGGGGAGGAAACAGTAAACCCGGAGTCTGCCATGGGATGGGAAAAACAGGTGGGGTTAAAATCCAATCCGATATTATTCTCTTTTGCCCAGGCAACCCAGGAGGTAAAATGGCGGGGTTCCAATTGATCTAAATCCACCGTTTCGGCGGTATCGGCATATATGGCATGGAGGTTTAAGCGCAGTTTTCCCGGAATGAGAGACAGGGCTTTTTCCAAATCTTGCCGCAGTTCTTGGGGCGTTCTTGCTTTGCCGGGATAATTGCCGGTGGCCTGGATGCCCCCGGAGAGAGCGATGTCCCGAAAGAGGAATCCCCCCACGTCATCCCCCTGCCAGCAATGGAGGGAAATGGGGGTGGAAGACAGGATGTTCATGGCTTTTTCGGTGTCTACGCCGATGGCGGCGTATTTTTCTTTGGCCCATTGATAGGCTTTCTGTACCATACTGTATCTCCTTTACAAATCTGAACGGGCGATGACTTGTCTCGCGTGGGTCAAAGAGGAAAACGCCTTGTTTTCCAGCATTTGCACAATCAAATTGCCAACGGCGGTTCCTTCGGAGGGCCCTGCATAGACGCGAAGTCCCGTGGCTTTTTCAGTGAGCTGATTTAAAAAACGGTTGTTACAGCCGCCGCCTACGATGTGAATGCCGGTGCATATTTTACCCGTTAAGGATTCCAGTTGCCGGATGCTTTGGGCATAACTGTCTGCTAAAGAGCCGAAAATCACCATCGCCAACTCACCGGGTGCTTTGGGAATAGGCTGCGAGGTTTTTTCACAGTAATTTCGGATGGCGGCGATCATACTTTTGGGAGCCAAAAAGGAATGGTCATTTACATGCACCCGTGAAGGGAAGGTCCTGGATGTTTGTGCCAATTCCGCCAGCTGGGGATAGGAATAGGCATCGTTGAGTTCTTTTCTCACGGACTGAATCATCCACAGACCCATGATGTTTTTCAAGAAGGTGATTTTTCCGTTGCAGCCGCCTTCATTGGAAAAACCGGCGTTGCGGGCTTCTAAGTCGGTATTGGGTTGATCCAGTTCAATTCCCAACAGCGACCAGGTGCCGGAACTGATATATACCGCGTTCTCGTCCCGAAAGGGAACGGATGCCACGGCAGAGGCGGTATCGTGAGAACCCACCTGCATGACAATGGTGTTAAAGCCTATTTGCTCCTGTATTTCTTTGGTAAAGCCTCCCACTATCGTACCGGGTTTGGTGATGGGAAGGAAGATATCTTTGGGATACCCCAGAGTTTCAATGAGATTGTGATCCCATTGACCGGTTTTTACATCCACCATTTGGGAAGTGGTGGCTTCGGTGTATTCGCACATCTTTTTCCCCGTTAACAAGAAATTGAAGTAATCGGGGAGAAAAAGAAAGGTTTTGGTTTGCTTGAAATAAATAGGATGATGGGTTTTGATGAATTCCAACTGGTACAGGGTGTTGAAAATGGCATCCTGAATGCCGGTACGCCGGTATAGCTCATCGGATGGTATTGTGTTGTATATCTGTTGGTCCATATTGTCTGTCCGGCTGTCGCGATACCCCACGGCAGGACCGATGGGGGTATCCTGTTCATCCAACAGCACAAAATCCACGCCCCAGGTATCGATCCCCACAGAACGGGGGATTTTCCCCCGGGCGGCGCAATATTTCAATCCTGTTTTGATTTCATGGAATAAATGGTGCAAATCCCAGCACAAATATCCGTCTTTTTCGGACATGCCGTTAGAAAAACGGTGAACTTCTTCCAAACAAAGTTTTTCATCCTGCATCCACCCCAGCATATGGCGGCCGCCGGAAGCGCCGATATCAATTGCAAGATAATATTCCATATTCTCCTCCTTCAGCTCTGCCGATGGCTTCAAAATACGCAATGCGGTGGTATAAGTCGGGCATCATTTCCAAGGTTTTTTCACTGAACATACCGTGGGAACTGTCTTGTGACACCATTTTTTCATGTCCGATCAATGCATAGGTTGCCGCATACAAATGGGTATAGGCGGGTTTTTCCAGGGCTTTGCAGACAAAGGACTGACGGGGGGAATTGATGTCTTCGCCACTGATTTGGAACAAAGCATACTTTCGGCAGTAATCCATCACCACCGCCAGTTGCGTTTGGGTGTTGCGGGTAGGCATGTAAGTCACCGCGTTGAATCCCAAAGCGGACAATTCTTCAAAAAGCAAATCTAAATACCTGTCTTCAAAATGCTGGGCTTTTTTATCGCCGGTTACCGAATCGCCCACATCGCCTAAATAGGCATAGGCGGAAATGGCACCCACTTGTTTACAAAGAGCAATAAAATCTTGTACCGACGGACATTCCTCGGTGGCGGGGACGTAAAACTGTTCCACCAAATTGCCTTTTAACAGACCAAGCAGATCATATAGATAATATGCATCCGGGGCATTGAGCAGATTGGTTTTGGTTTTTTCCCGCATGGGTATACCAAGCGCCTGTTCCAAAAAAGCACATAAAGCGTCTCTTTGAGGGAAACGGGTATCCAGTTTTTTGGCAAGGGAAAATAAAATGTGCCGCTCGGTGACAGTGCCTCCTCTTTCGTATTCCGAAAAAGGCAGCACATCGGTATCGAAATCCAAACGTATTCCAGTTTTGGACAAAAGAGTGGTGATGTTATCGCACATGATGCGGTTCCGTTGATTGCGGGCTTCCCGATAGGGGGCAAAATAGGCTTGGACGGTTTCGATGCAATCATGTCGCAGGCCATGGAGTGCTACATACGCGATGGAATTTTGATCGGGGTTGTTGATTTTTTTGCCTGCTAAGCGGGTGGAGTCCATATTCACCCGACATTCCAGACCGACGGTGGTGGCGATCCCCAGAATTTTGCCGGCTTCGATGAATTCCTTTGCACCCCCGATGGAATCATGATCCATCATGCCCGCGGTGCACAAGCCGTTTTGCCATGCCATGTACACTGCCGCGGAAGGGGAATAGGGGGAAAAAGAAAACAGGGTGTGAATGTGATTATTGACGCTGTTGCTTTCGCTGCTTTTCTTTATTTCGCCGGAATCGATTTTTTTCTTGATTTCCTTCAAGGCAGCCAGCCGTTTTTGAGCGGTGTCGGCTTGCAAAGAGGATGGGTAATAATCCATCATGGCAGGCTCCTTATTTCAACATTTCTTGTCCGCCCGTTACGGGGATTGCCTGGCCGGTTTCATATGTTTGCTCGATGGCATAGAGAATGGAAACCGCAACATCCTTCGGAAGACAGCCTCTCCCCAGGGGGACCTTGCTTTCGTAGAATTTTCTCACGTCTTCCACGTTTTTGGCTCCCGGCACTTTGCCTGCTTTCAAATACTGGACAAATAAGCCTTTTTCCGGATCACTCCACAAGGGACCATCTAAATAATTGCCCGGGCATATAGCATTGCACTTGATGCCAAAGGGCGCCAGCTCCAATGCAAAGCTTTGGGTTAATCCGATACCGCCGAATTTACTGCCGGCATAAGCAAAATTTTTGTTGCTCCCCGAAAGACCGGATTTGGAGTTGATTTCGATGATATCAAACATGGTTTCCGGGGCATACTGTTTTTGTATTTTCATGGGTTCCACTGCATATTTGGTGCAGAGAAAATATGCCAGATAGTTGACGTTGGTCACCAGTTCAAAACTTTCTTTGGTCATTTCTTCCAGAGAACCGGAACGGACGATGCCGGCATTGTTGATAAACACGTCGAGACCGCCATAATAAAGGACGGTACAAGCAAACATTTTTTGGACGGAATTTTCATTGGTCACGTTTGCCGCCACGGCAAATGCCCTGCCTTGCCCGTGTTTTTCACAGAGTTTTTTGGCAACGTCCTGTGCCCCTTGTGCATTCATGTCGGCAATCACGATGTTGGCCCCTTCTTCCGCCAGCAGTTCGGCAATCCCCTTGCCGAATCCCTGGGCAGAACCGGTGATCAGCACCACTTTCCCTTGCAGTCTGCCTTTGGTTTTATCGGTGTTGGCTTTGCTGCGATAGCTTTCCGCTTCCCATTCCATGATAAACCGGACCAAATCGGGGCTCATGGGAGCATATCCGCCAAATTGTTGTGCGGTTAAAATGATGCTCACCATGTCGGCGCAGAGAGCCGCCGCTGTGGCAGCTTCCTTTTTGTTCACACCGCAGGCAAAAACACCGACTTCTTCCACCCCTATGATGCGGGGAAGATATCCATAAACGGCTTGATAGTCGGACAAAGCGCTTTCCGTTTCCTCTATGGTTTTGATAAAGAGAGGATGGGCGCGGCAGTAGACAATGTGATCGGGGGTGGCAGGCTTCGTCAAGGGATCAAAGGAGGGAGCATCCTTGGCAAAGGCATATGCCCGGGGCACGAATTCCACCGACGCAACGTCGGTATGCGCCGCTTTGCCGTACAACATGCGCAAAGCGGGGGCGATTTTTGCGGCGGCGTCCTCTTCCGCCGGGGGGAGTTCCACGGTCAAAAGACCATCCATACTTGCCACCATGGCATCGATTTCTTCTACGCTGTCGGCGGCAAAGAAAACCCCGTGATTTTGCAAAATCAACAGAGAGGGCAACTGTCCGTTTTTGGCTTTGTATGCATCCATTTCCCGCTTACAAAGCATGGACAAGAGGTATCCCGGTTTTTCTTCGGGAATCCAAATCGCTTCGGGGAACAGGGCGGCGGCAGCTTCCCGTCCGTTTTGACTGCAGGTCAGTCCGTTGACGGCGGCAGGATGGAGATGTAATACATAGGTTTGTTCAAAAAGATTGTGCAGCAATGTTTCCACACTGGGGCGTTTATTTTCTTCCCCCGGGAGCCTGGCCGCCAGCATATCCGCAAGCACCCGGGCTTCCCTGGTTTTTTCATCCGTATGGTATGATTTGTGCAGCAATGCCGAAAGGGCGTTTCTGTTCAGCTTGACAAATCCGCTTTCGCTGATGGTGGAAAGAGAGGTTCCCGATCCTTTCACATACAGCGTGTTCTTGTCTTTTGCGGAAGTGTTTCCGCCGCCGGCAAGGACATAAGCAGGATTTTTCCCGTAGACATTGCTCATGTTCACCAACGAAGTCAATAAGGAATCAGCCATGGTATCCTCCCCCTGTTTTTCCCTGCAAAAACAGGGCAAAATTCACATTTTTTAACTTTGATTTCAGTGTATTTTTACCTATTATAGCACTCTTCAGAGTAAAAGCAAGGGTTTCAGAGAATAATTTCCATGATCCCGTTGGGTTTTAAGTCAAAGCGGGTCCCGAAAGGGGCGGAAAGAGTTTTAAGTTGTTCCAGGATGGATTGAACCGTTTCCCCCTTGGCTGCAAAAGGCAATCCTTTTATGTCGTCTTCTTGGTCAAAACCCAATTCGATGGGCAGCAGTTCGGCCTTTACCAGGTGATTGTTTTCAAAGGTCAGCCGGGGCAGCACCGAGCGATAATGGAGAGGGTCCGTATGCAGTCCGATTGTTCCGTTTCGACTGCGGGCGGCATAGGCTTCCTGTGTGGTTGCTCGGGGGGACAAGCCGTATTTCTCCTTAAAATCCGGCGGAAGAATCCGAACAGAGCTGTTTTGGAAAATAAAATCCCCTAAAGAGTAAAAAATAGGTTTGCCGTGATACATTTCAATGGGTTTCAACTGATGGGTTCCCCCACCGATGACCGCCAGTGCTCCCGCATCCAGAACCGCGTGGCAAAATTCCACAAAAAAGTCCGCCGGTTCGTGATATGCTTCCCTTTTTACTTCGTGAGAGTGAGCCAGCACAATGAGTCCGTCCAGTTGCTTGGATGCTTTTTTGACCCCGTCCAGGATACGGTTTAAATCCCCCGGATGGCAGAAGGTTTCTCGTTTTTCTTCCTCTCCCACCAAAAAGAGTTCTTTGCCGAAAGTCAGCATACCCGGGGGATCGGGCGATTCAAAACCCGCCGCCACGTTTAAAGGGCGGCTACCGTTGATGGTTGCGTTTTTTGCAATGGTGTCTAAAACGTCAAACTGTGTTTGGGTTACGGTGAAAATCGTGGTATGGCGCAAAAAAGACACGCCGGGGCGAGAGGGCAAGTCCTCACATTCCCGGCCGGCGCGCCAGTCGTCGTGGAAAGTGGTGGTTACCGCCATCACCCCGAGTTTTTTGCCGTTTTTTTCACAAATGGCAGGAGCATCGGCTTTTTCTAAACTCTCTCCGATGCCGCAAAAGGGGACATTGGCTTGTTCCAGAATCCGGCAGGTAGAAGCAAGACCGCCGTATGAATAGTCCAAAGCATGGTTATTGGCACAGCCATACAAATCAAAACCGAAGGAATGCAGTTGGGGGAAAATGTCGGGGGTGGCATTGACCCAGGTGCCGCCGCTGGCAGCCCCAGGAAAACAGGTGTAATCGGACAAAACCGCTTCCAGATTCACGGCGGAAAAATCTGCCGATCGCAGATAGGGGCGGATGATTTCCCTGCCGGTATAATGCGGGGGTAGGGGTGTAACCATGAGAGCATCTCCCCCGGCGCAAATAATCAGTTTTTTCATTATGCACCTCTTCGTCGTTATTAGGAATATGATACCAGTTTTCTATCGGAAAAGCAAGAAAAACATCGTATCATGTCTTGACTTTTGAGCAGAAAAGATATATATTGTAAAATGCCGTGATACGCTCGATTTCAGGAGTAAATTATGGATGCATGGCAAATGGAGGTTGAGAGATGACCAACAACAACCCTTCGTCCAAACCACTTGTCAGACTGGAAAATCTGTGCAAGTCATTTGACGGGGAGGATGTCCTCAAAAACATAAACCTGACGATTGATGATAAAGCTTTTGTTACGCTTCTCGGTCCGTCCGGATGCGGGAAGACGACCATCCTTCGTTTAATCGGCGGATTTGAGACGCCGTCGTCGGGTGCGGTCTATTTTGACGATGAATTTATCAACGATACGCCGCCTCACAAACGCGCAATCAACACAGTGTTTCAGAGATACGCTCTTTTTCCTCATTTGAATGTTTTTGAGAACGTGGCGTTCGGTTTACGCATAAAGAAAACTCCTGAAAAAGAAATCTGGGAACAAGTGAAACGCATGCTTGCTCTGGTGGATTTGAAAGGGTATGAGAAGCGGCCTGTTTCCAAATTGTCCGGCGGCCAGCAGCAGCGTGTTGCCATCGCCCGGGCTTTGGTGAATATGCCGCATCTTTTGCTGCTTGACGAACCTCTGGGGGCCCTGGATTTAAAGCTTCGCAAGGATATGCAGCTGGAACTGAAACGCATGCAGCAGCAGGCAAAAATCACTTTTTTGTATGTGACCCATGACCAGGAAGAAGCCCTGACCATGTCGGATGTCATCGTGGTCATGAAATCGGGAACCATTCAGCAGATTGGTTCGCCGCATGATATTTACAACGAACCCGCCAACGCGTTTGTTGCCGACTTCATCGGAGAAAGCAACATTGTGGATGCGGAAATGTATCAAAGCTTCATAGCCCAAGCTTGCGGTGTCGTATTTCCCTGCGTGGATGCCCGCTTTGAGGATACCGAGCTGGTGGATATGGTCATTCGCCCCGAAGATATCGAGGTTTTACCCGCCGGGCAGGGTCTCATTGACGGGGTGGTGGAAGCTGCTGTGTTCAAGGGTGTGCATTACGAAATGACCATCCATACCGCCGACAACAGCTATTGGCTGATTCACTCCACCCATTCCGCTAAGGTGGGAGAAACCATCGGCATGTATGTGGCGCCCGAAAACATTCACATCATGCGTAGAATGTTCCCCACTTCCGACAACCGCTTGACGGGTGTGATCAAATGGATTGAAAACGAGGAATGCGGCGTCGTAGTGAATGACATTGAATATGTATGGGCGTATGAGGAGGAGAAATTCTTTTCTGCCAAAGAAGGAGACAGTGTGCTGTTTTCTTTATCCCCCCGCGATATTACGGTTCTTGCCGCGGATGACGGGGATTTCAACGCGTATATGGACTCGGTCATTTATAAGATCAGCCGATATGAAATGATTGCTTATGCCGACGAAAACCGATATCTCATCCACGCCGAATATGATGAGCAGGTGGGAACCACCGTAGGAATTCGGCTCCGGATGGAAAAGGCGATCCCCCTGCGCCGAATCGAAGCCCGGGAGGAAGAGAAATGAGGTCTCGGCAGCCCCTCATCCCCTACCTGATCTGGATGGTGATTTTTGTCATCGTTCCCCTGGGGTTTGTGGTGTATTATACCTTTACCAATGAGAATGGCTCTTTTACCTTTGAAAACTTTCAGTATGTGGGGAAATATGCTTCCACCTATGTCTATTCCCTGCGGCTTGCTTTGGTTGCCACGTTGATTTGCTTGCTGATGGCATATCCTTTTGCCATGATTTTATCCCGCAGTCATGCCAAAGTTCAAACCATGATGATGCTGCTCATCATGATTCCCATGTGGATTAACTTCATCATCCGTATCAACGCCATCGCCTTTGTTTTGGAAGAAAACGGGATCATCAACAAGGCAATTACGGTATTGGGCGGGAAACCTCTGAAACTGATCCATACGGATTTTGCCGTTGTTCTTGGCATGGTATACAACTATTTCCCTTTCATGCTTCTTCCCATTTATACCGTCATGGCGAAAATCGACAAGAGTTTGTATGAAGCCTCGGCGGACCTGGGGGGGAACGGGTGGCAGACCCTGAGGCGGGTTACGCTGCCCTTGAGCATCCCCGGCGTCATCACCGGTATTACCATGGTGTTTGTTCCTGCCGCTTCAACCAATATTATCGCAGGGTATTTGGGACACACCAAAATGATCGGGGATATCATCGAAACCACCTTTAAGACCGAAGTCAACTACAACGTGGGGTCCACGTTATCTCTGGTGCTGATGCTCATCATTCTGATTGCCATGGTCGTTATGAACCATTTTGATCAGGATAAAGACGGCGCCATGCTGCTGTAAAGGGGGGGAATGCATGAAAAAACATCTTTCCGGTGCTTATGTGGCTTTTGTGTTTATACTATTATATTTGCCCATTTTGGTCTTTATCTTTTTTTCCTTCAATGCCGGCACCAGTGGAGGTAAATTCACAGGTTTTTCACTGCGGTGGTATGAAATGCTCTTTCAGGATCGGGCATTGCTGGGTGCTTTTTTCAACACCCTGCTCATTGCGCTGGCAGCTTCCGTCATGGCGACCGTATTGGGAACCATGGCGGCCTTGGGTATTTTCAATTTGAAACGAAAAACAAAGTCCATTGTGCTGAATGTATCCAACCTGCCCATTTTGAACCCTGAAATAGTCACCGGTATCTCCCTGATGCTTTTGTTCGCCTTTGTGTTTATCAAAGTCTTTCATTTGAATTTCGGATTTGTAACGGTGCTTTTGGCCCATATCCTGTTTAACACGCCTTATGTGATTCTGAATGTTTTGCCAAAATTAAGGCAATTTAATATGAGCCTGTATGAAGCGGCCCAGGATTTGGGATGTAAGCCCCGGAGGGCTTTCTTTCGTACCGTGATTCCCGAAATTGCGCCCGGCATTTTTGCGGGATTTCTCATGGCATTTACATTTTCACTGGATGACTTTATCATTACATTCTTTACAAACGGAGATTTGGAAACCTTGCCAACCTACATTTATACCCACATCGGCAAGGGAAAAACCACCTTGGAATTTAACGCGCTGTCCGCTATCTTGTTTTTGATTGTAATGAGTCTACTCGTATTTTCCAATTTGATCGGCCGGAATAAAAATTCCGTTGAAAAGTATTAAAGGAGAAAAAAATGAAAAAATTTTATCCATACTCTGTGTTATTTCTTTGTTTTTTACCTTGTTTGCCTGCGTTTCTTCGGAGAGTGACAAACTGGAGAGTCCTATTTATACGGGCGAAAAGCTGTCGGGAACGCTGCGAATTTGCAATTTGGGCGAATATATTTCGGTGGGCATTGACCGCGAAACCGTGGATATTATCAAGCTGTTTGAAGAAGAAACCGGCATTGATGTAATTTACACCACTGTGGACAACAACGAAAGTATGTATGCCAAGCTGACGTCTGGCACCGTGAATTATGATGTGATCATCACTTCGGACTATATGATTGAACGGCTCATTGCTGAAAATCATCTGGCTTCCTTTGATGCCGCTTCCCTGTCCAATTACGGTAACATTGCGGATCGGTTTAAAAATTTGGAATATGATCCGACCAACTCCTATTCCGCCCCTTATTTTTGGGGAACGGTGGGGATTATTTATAACACCAAATATGTGACCGCCGAAGAAGCCAAAAGCTGGAATGTGCTGTGGGATCAGAAATACCGCGGCAAAGTGCTGATGTATGACAACCCCAGAGATGCTTTTGCCGTGGCACAAAAACTGCTTGGATATTCCATCAACACCACCGACGAAACGGAAATTCGCGCTTCTGCCGACAAGTTGAAAAAAGGCAATTTCATTTATGTTGCCGACCAGATTTTTGCTAAAATTCCCGCGGAAAACGCCTATTTGGGCGTTTGTTATGCAGGAGATTATCTGACGATGCTGGCTGATAACGAGGATCTGGCATTTTCCATTCCCGCAGAAGGAACCAACGTATTTACCGATGCTATGTGCATCACAGCCAAATCCTCATGCAAAGAGTTGGCTCAGTTCTTTATCAATTATATGCTGGATGCCCAAATCGGTAAAATCAATGCCGAATATGTGGGATATGCAACCCCCAACACCGCATCCATGGCATTGTTGGATGAATCCATCACCTCAAACACAGCTATTTATCCCGATAACGTAGACGAGATGGTCGCAAACAAAAACTGGGAACGCATGTTCCACCTGCCCACTGCCACTATTCGCCTCATGTCGGAATTGTTAACCGAAGTTCGATCTAAATGAAGACGTATATCGATAAAGTCCGCGCTCTTGTCCAAAGCCAGGCAGCCCCCAAAGTCTTTGTGGAAACCTACGGCTGTCAACAAAATGAAGCAGACAGCGAACGCATTGTGGGTATGGCCGTGAAAATGGGGTACGGAAGAACCGACACCCCTGACAATGCCACCCTGATCATCGTAAATACATGTGCCATCCGCGAACATGCCGAATTGAAAGCTTTGTCCAGAACGGGCCGGTATAAGAAGCTGAAAGAGAACAACCCCCGGCTTTTACTGGGCATGTGCGGTTGCATGGTGCAGCAAGCCCACCGGCGGGAAGATGTTTATCGTCGGTATCCCTATGTGAATTTTGTGTTTGGTACCAACATGCTGGCGGAATTTCCCAAGGTGTTGTACGAAACCATGATGAAAAAGAAGCGGCAGTTTGCCGTGGAAGCCTATGACCCCATCCTCCCTGCCGCATTTCCCGAAGGTCTTCCCGTGCAGCGGGAATCCAACCGGAAAGCCTGGGTTTCCATCATGTACGGATGCAACAATTTTTGCACCTACTGCGTGGTTCCCTATACCCGGGGGCGGGAGCGGAGCCGGGAGATGCCTCATATTCTCGAGGAAATAAAAAGGCTCATCGGGGAAGGCTATAAAGAAATAACATTGTTAGGGCAAAATGTCAATTCATACGGCAAGGATTTGAATCCCAAAACGGATTTCCCCAATTTGCTGCAGGAAATTTCCAAACTGGAAGGAGAGTTTGTTCTCCATTTTATGACCAGTCATCCCAAAGATGCCAACGAAGAGCTGTTTCGCGTGTTGGCATCGGATACCCGCTTTTCCCGCCATGTTCATTTGCCGGTCCAGTCGGGCAGCAACCATATCTTAAAGAGCATGAATCGCCGCTATACCCGGGAAGCGTATCTGGAAAAGGTGAAGCTTTTGCGGCAATATATCCCCGATGTGGTGCTGACCACCGATGTGATTGTGGGATTTCCGGGAGAAACCGAAGAAGATTTTGCCGACACCTTGAAAATGTTGGAAGAAGTGCGGTATGATTCCGTATTTTCCTTTGTATTTTCTAAGCGAAAAGGTACCCCTGCCGCCGATATGGACAATCAGGTGGAGGACAAAGTTTCCAAAGAGCGTATGGGGCGTCTGTTAGACACCCAAATTCGCATTGCCGGAGAAAAAAACAGTGCCTATACGGGCAAAACCATCCGTGTACTCATCGAAGGGGAAAGCAAGGCCAGCCCGGATATGCTGGCTGCCAGAACCGCCACCGGCAAACTGGTGCATTTTATCAAAACCCCGGCAGGCGAACAGCAGATCGGAAATTTTGTACATGTCATCATTGAGCGGGGCGATCCTTTCGCTTTGTGGGCAAAGCCGCTGTAAAAGGAGAATCGTTTTATGACCCCCATGATGTTGCAGTATCTGGAAGTGAAAAAAGAATATCACGATCACATTTTGTTTTATCGTTTGGGCGATTTTTATGAAATGTTCTTTGATGACGCTAAATTAGCGTCCCGTGAACTGGATTTAACCTTAACCGGTAGAGATTGCGGGGAAGTGGAGCGGGCTCCCATGTGCGGCGTTCCCTATCACAGTGCCGAAGGATATATCGCCAAGCTGGTGGAAAAAGGATACCGTGTGGCCATTTGCGAGCAGGTGGAAGACGCGGCTGCCGCCGTGGGGCTCGTGAAGCGGGAGGTTGTACGCATCATTACTCCTGCCACCATTTTGGAAGGCTCTTCGGGAAATGAAAGCGCCAACAACTTTCTTGCTTCTTTACATATGGACGGCTGCAAAGCGGCATTTGCCGTTTGTGATATGAAGGGCAGTGAGATTTCCACCACTCTGCTAGAAGGGTCCTCTCCTGGGGATTTGCAGGAGAAAATCATCAATGAACTTGCCTTATACCAGCCCACCGAACTGTTAGTAAGCCAGCCTTTTGCCAAAGGGCAGAGGGTAGGAACCTATCTGGAAAATCGGGGCGGCTGTTTGGTGGTAGACAATCTGCCGGAAGCCTTTTTGTCCATTTCCGACAGCACGTTTTTCCTGTTTGACGAAGTGCCGTCCGGGTTAGATCCCCTGCAGCGCGGGGCCGTCGGTGCGATTGTTTTTTATCTTGAAAAAACCCAATACCGGAGTCCTACCAATTTAAGACGGATTCATGCTTATACCCACGCCGCTTTTTTGGAAATGGATGCCTCCGCCCGGCGCAATCTGGAGCTATGTGAAACCATGCGGGACAGAGAGCGCAAGGGGTCATTGCTGTGGGTGTTGGATAAAACCATGACCACGGCAGGTTCTCGGATGATGAAGCGATTTTTGGATGCGCCCCTGACCAATTGCCGCGCCATCGCTTCCCGTCAAAAAGCGGTCGGAGAACTGGTGAACGATACCATTTTGCGCACCGAGTTGCGGCAAAAACTGTCCCGTTTGCAGGATTTGGAGCGGCTGACTACCCGTGTGCTGTACGGAACTGCCAACGGCAAGGATTGCAAGGCGATAGGGGATACTCTGGCTGCTATTCCCGCCATATACCAGCAATTGCTTACTGCCACCGGAGAAGGGATGGCGGAGATTTCTCGCCAATTATCACCCCTCTTGCCTGACATTCAAACGATTGCCCGGCATTTGCAGGATGCCATGGCGGACAATCCCCCCCATACCGTGCGGGAAGGGGGCATATTCCGGGAAGGATACCAGGAAGATCTGGACAGATTTCGTTCCATGATGCATGAAAGCCGCACCATTCTCTCCTCCATGGAATCCATGGAGCGCGAAATGACGGGCATTAAAAACCTAAAAATAAGTTTCAATAAAGTATTCGGATATTATATGGAGGTCACCAAGTCCTATTTGGATCAGGTACCCGACCGCTATATTCGCAAACAAACGCTGGTCAATTGCGAGCGGTTCATCACCCAGGAATTAAAGGAATTGGAAAGTGATATTTTGGGAGCCAAAGAAAAATCCGTGGCGCTGGAATATCAGCTGTTTACCGAACTGGTGGAAAAACTCTGCGCCGTTTCTCCCACGTTGCAGGAAACCGCCCAAGTGGTATCTAAACTGGACGTGCTGGCTGCCCTGGCGGAAGTGGCGGTGAAAAACCACTATGTTTGTCCTGAAGTGGATTATTCCGATGTGCTGGATATCAAAGAGTCCCGCCATCCTGTGGTGGAACAGCATTTGCAGGAAATGTTTGTTCCCAACGACGTGCTACTGGATACGGATTTAAACCGTCTTGCCATCATTACGGGTCCCAATATGGCCGGTAAATCCACCTACATGCGTCAGGTGGCCCTGATTGTCATCATGGCGCAAATGGGTTCTTTTATTCCTGCTGCTACTGCCAGAATCGGTATTGTGGATAAAATTTTCACCCGAATCGGTGCCTCGGACGATTTATCGGCAGGACAATCCACCTTTATGGTGGAAATGTCTGAAGTGGCCTATATTTTAAAAAATGCCACCCGTAACAGTTTGATTGTATACGATGAAATCGGACGGGGAACCTCCACCTTTGACGGCATGAGCATTGCCCGCGCGGTGGTGGAGTATACCGCGGGAAAAAAGCTGGGGGCAAAAACCCTGTTTGCCACCCATTATCACGAGCTGTCTCAATTGGAACATGTATTGCCCGGTGTGCGCAATTACAACATTTCCGCCAAAAAGCGGGGGGACAGCGTGGTGTTTTTGCGAAAGATTCTACCCGGCGCCACCGATGACAGCTATGGCATTGAAGTAGCTTCCTTGGCAGGGGTTCCCGCCGAGGTAATCAAGAAAGCCAAAAACACCCTGAAACAATTGGAGAAAAACGATTTAACCATCGCGGAAATAATCGAAGTAGAAGATGAAAATGTGAGTTTTCTCTCGTTGGCCGGGGATGAAATCATCGAAAAATTGAAGCGGATGGATCTGAACACCATGACACCGCTGGAAGCCATGTCCACCTTGTTTGAACTGGTGAAACGAGCCAAGGAAGCATAAAGTGCATACACTGGAAGGAGACCGCAATATGGAAGAAACCATCATTCACGTTCTGGATCCCCAGACCGCCAATTTAATCGCGGCCGGTGAAGTGGTGGACCGTCCGGCATCCGTGGTGAAAGAATTGCTGGAAAATGCCATTGATGCAGGTTCCAACCGTGTGACGGTGGAAATCAAGGGAGGCGGTTCTTCCCTCATCCGTGTCACCGACAACGGGAAAGGGATGAGCAGGGACGATGTAAAACTGTCCGTCAAACGCCATGCCACCAGTAAGATTCAAAACCCCGCAGACTTGGATGCCATTTTCACCCTGGGGTTTCGGGGGGAGGCTTTGGCTGCTATTTCCTCTGTTTCCCGCTTTTCCATTCTCTCCCGCAAAGGGGGGGATGATATGGGATTTTTCATGGAAACGGAAGGGGAAACTCTGTTGTCTGCCGATGAAACCGGGGCGCCGGAAGGCACCACGGTGCGGGTGGAAAATTTGTTTTTCAACCAGCCTGCCCGGAGAAAGTTTTTAAAACGGGATGCCACCGAAACTGCCGCCGTGACTCAGTTGGTGGAGCGTATTGCCCTGTCACATCCCGAGGTGTCCATACAGCTGATCACCGACGGGGTACTCAAACTGCAAACACCGGGGAGCGGTGATCTGAAAGAAACGGTGTATACCGTGTTGGGCAGAGACTTTTCCGACGGGATGCTGCCTTTGGATGATACCTTTAACAGCATTCGGGTGTCGGGATATTTATGCCGCCCCGAACATGCCAGGGCCAACCGTTCGTTGCAGTGTTTTTACATCAATGGGCGGTATGTCCGAAGTAAAACCTGCATGTTTGCCTTGGAAGATGCCCATAAAAGTTATATGCAGTCGGATAAATTTCCGGCTTGCGTCTTGTTCTTGACCATGGATCCCAAAACGGTGGATGTGAACGTGCATCCTGCCAAGCTGGAAGTACGGTTCGGGGACGAGCGGGTGATTTACAACGCGGTGTATTTTGCTGTGAAAAATGCGCTAGAAACCATCACCAATGCGTTTTCAAAACCCAGTCCCACCCCTGTCTACCAGCCTGCTGTACCGGAAAAGCCACCGGAACAATTGACAATCCTGCCTTCCCTTGCCTCCACCCCCAAACTGGATGCCATGGCAGAAAAGGTGTCTGTCAAAGACTTATTTTCCCCCAAACCAACCTCGGCCATAGGGGGTGAATTGAGAGTGTCATCTTCATTGTTTCAAGCCGCCACTCCCCGGGAAGCTGCCAATCCGGTGGTATCTTTGGAAGTGCCTGTCACAACCCCAAAGGCGGAGGAAAAGCCCAAGGCAGAGCCTATGGCAGAAGCAAGGACAAGACCAACAACCACAATGAAGCTGTTTTCCGATTACACTATATTGGGGTTGTTGTTTAAAACCTATATTTTGGTAGAAGCCGGCGACAACTTTTATATGATCGATAAACATGCCGCCCACGAGCGGATCTTATATGAAGGGTTCAAGCAATCCCGTGCCCTTCCCGACGCTCCCCGACAGGAATTGTTGGAACCTGTGACGGTGACTGTATCGCCCCTGGAATATGATGCGTTGGAACAATATAAGGAAGAAATTGAACAAACAGGATTTTCCCTTTCTCCTTTTGGAGAGAATGTGTTTGCCCTGCGTGCCGTGCCTGTACAGTTGACGGGAAAACCCTTAGATACCCTTGCGGATATGGTGAAAGGGATGGCCGGGGATTTGATGGGCGGCGGCCGCGCATCAAACAGAAAAGAAGAAGCATTGAATAAAGCGCTGTATTCCGCCGCTTGTCGGGCAGCGTTGAAAGCAGGCAGCGACGATTTGAGTCATGATTTGCAATGGGTGGTGGATAAACTGCTGGAAATGGAAAACGTGACCTATTGTCCCCACGGAAGACCGGTACTGGTGAAATTATCCAGACAGCAGGTCGAGAAGCTATTTTCCCGTATTTGAGGTGAGCGTATGAGTAAAGTAATTTGGAAAAGCGGAACAATGTTGTCCCCCCTGCCGGTGGTACTGGCAGGCTGTGGGACCATGGATAACCCCAACGTGATTACCATAGCGTGGTGCGGTATTGTAAATTCCGATCCTGCCATGGCCTATATTTCAGTGCGTCCCTCCCGTCATTCCCATCAACTGATTAAGAAAAGCGGGGAATTCACCCTCAATACCGTCAGCCGGGAGATGGTACGGAAAACCGATTCCTGCGGCGTGTATACCGGCGCAAAGGTTAATAAATTTGAGAAGTTTTCGTTGACGCCCCGGACATCTTCTCAGATTTCGGCTCCCATGGTAGAGGAATCTCCTCTTTGTTTGGAATGTAAGGTGACCCAGGTGATTTCTTTGGGCAGCCATGATCTTTTCTTGGCACACATTGTGGCGGTGCAAGTGGAGGACAAACTCATCAACGAAGAGGGGAAACTCCAGCTGGGGAAAGCCCATTTGGTTGCGTATTCTCACGGGGATTATATGGAACTGGGCAAAAAAATCGGATCATTTGGTTTCTCCGTTAAAAAAAAAGACGGAAAGGGTAAATAAGCATGTGTGAAGTAAATCAAGAGAAAATACGTAAAAAGGCCGTTGCTGCTTTTGAATGCCGTTATTACTATGAGGATTTAGGGCCCTTCCGGGTGTTTTTCAACGCAAAGGAAGTACTGCTGGACGCTCTTATCAACGAAACAGACCATGTGTCGTATCAAAACATTGACCGTTTTGCGGCAGGAAACGGGCAACTCCAAAGCGCATTGAAAAAAATCATCAAAAATCGATTCGGCGGCATTGAAAAAATCGACGGGTTTGTCACCGACGATCCCATCCTGCCGGAGGAATTGCAGGCATGGGTAAAAAATATCCGTGTGACTCGGACCAACACCGGACTGGATGTGTGTCTGGGGGTAGAAGGGGTTTTCGATTTGTATAAAACCTTCGGAAAAGACGGACAAGACCACATAAAAAACATATCTGTTTCCAAGGATACCGTATTTGTATGCCGGGATCAAATGGTCGGTTATCAGGAAACCTATTTTTCCTTGGCACTGAAAAGTGAGTCGCTTTCCATTGCGATCTATTCCATGCCCAACAATTTACCCATCAAAGGTACGGCTTTGCTGGGGGTTTCGGTGTGGAAAGACAATGTTTTGTATATGGAAAACGCTTCCAAATATATGGATATCACGCCTTTTGTATCCGGTTTGAGAAGTTAAGAGGCTGTGATATCGAAAGATAAGGGCAACCTCATCTGTTGCGGCAGGCCGTGACACCTTTCCTGCAAGGGGAAGGCACATGGTGACAGAACAAAACCTCCTGTGGCAGTTCGTTCGTTTCTACAACAGGAGGTTTTGTTGTCTGTTTTGGTACACTGTGCAGTACCTTCTTGTTATTTTAGACTCAATTTTCAAGGCGGATGTATTTATTTAACCGTTTCGTACAGTTCCACGGCGGTTTTCCCGTCATATTCGGGAACGGAGACCATGATCAGTTCGCTTTTAGAGGTGGGAATGTTTTTTCCCACAAAATCCGCCCGAATGGGCATCTCACGGTGACCCCGGTCGATGAGTACCGCCAGTCGGATGGAAGCCGGACGCCCGTAGGAAAACATTGCTTCGATGGCCGCCCGGGCGGTACGTCCCGTGAACAGCACATCATCCACCAGCACCACGATTTTCTCTTGGATGGAAAAAGGGATGTGACTTTCCGCCACTTGCGGACGCTCTGCAACCATGGTCAAATCATCCCGGTACAAGGTGATGTCCAGATACCCCACGGGAACCCGGATGCCCTCGAATTCTTCAATATTGTCCGCAATCCTCTGGGAAAGGGGCACGCCACGACGTTTAATTCCCACCAAAACCAGATTGTGGATGCCCTTGTTGGATTCGATGATTTCGTGGGTCATACGCATAAGGGTGCGGTTGACGGATGCTTCATCCAGGAGTTCTGCTTTCATCTTCATAGAAAAGTTCCTTTCTGACAAAAGAAAAACCATATAAAAGGGTGTAACAGTGCTTATATCATAGCACAGGGCCATGCAGTTGTAAAGAAGGAGGAAATACAAAACCGTTCCGACGATGTAATCGGAACGGTTCATGCTTCTTATAGGGCGGCTTTTGCCTGTTCTACTAAAAAAGCGAAGGCTTCTTTATCAGAAACAGCGATTTCAGCCAGCATCTTACGGTTGAGGGAGATGCCTGCCTTGGTCAGACCGTGGATAAAACGGGAATAGTTGATTCCATTTACTTTCGCCTGGGCGGAAATACGAGTAATCCACAAAGAACGAAAATCTCTCTTTTTCAGTTTTCTACCGACAAACGCATAGTTACCGCTTTTCATGACGGCCTGTTTTGCCATCTTAAAGTGCTTACTTTTTGCACCCCAGTAACCTTTCGCAAGCTTTAATACACTCTTTCTTCTTTTGCGCGTAGCAAGTGCGCCTTTTACTCTTGCCATATTATTTATACCTCCAATAGTGGGGAAGCGTATCCAGACGGTCCCCGTTCGTTGTTTTCTTATGCGTAGGGGATGAGCTTTTTTATTGTCGCTACATTCGCTTCACTCATATAAGCGGCTTTGCGAAGGGATCTCTTGCGTTTGGTATTTTTCAGACCCAATTTATGACGTCTGTTTTGGTGTGCATATTTAACTTTGCCGCTTTTCGTAAGGGAAAAGCGTTTTGCGGTCGCCTTGTGAGATTTAATTTTTCCCATGGTATTACTCCTTTTTTGAATTACTGTTTATTTTGCATTGGTGCTAAAATCATGGTCATGTAACGTCCGTCCAAAGAGGGGCGTTTTTCCACAGTAGCCTGTTCATCACATGTAGATGCGATTTTATTCATCAATTCATATCCGATGTTGGTATGATTCATTTCGCGACCGGAAAAGACAATCGTAACTTTGACCTTGTTGCCTTCTTTCAGGAAACGGTGAGCATGACCAATTTTGGTGTTAAAATCGTGGGTATCGATTCTGCAGGAAAACTTGATTTCCTTCAGTTCGATGATCACTTGTCTTTTCCGCATTTCCTTTTCTTTCTTTTCTCGTTCAAAACGATACTTACCAAAGTCCATAATGCGGCAGACAGGGGGGGCGCTGCTCCCGGCCATCAAAACCAGATCCAACCCTTTGTCGTATGCTTTTAACAAAGCATCTCTTGTGTCTACGATTCCGCACTGGGAACCATCCATGTCGATCAGACGAACCTGCGGGACTCTAATCTGTTCGTTAATCAACTGCTGCTGTGTGTTTTTTGCGCTAATCTTCAAGCACCTCCGTAAAAATAAAAAGGTTTGCGAAGAAACACCTTCCACGCAAACAAATTGACAGCCGCTGTTAAGCTGCTATTCTTTGTATGAACCCCTTAAAATCTCGTAAAAACAGACGGGGGTGGAACAGATGTTCTCTTCATTGTAAAAACAGTATATCACAATGAAAATGTTTTGTCAAGCATAATTTTTGGTTTTTAGTTCAATGGTATGAAAGGTTCAATCTCGGGGTGACGGGACAAAAATCCATCCAAATCTTCCCCCGGCAGCCGTTCGGGATACAAGGTCATCGCCTGGACCGCCATGGCTTCGTCCTGGTTTGCCAATGCCCGGGAAAGGAGGTGATTTTGCAGAATACGAGACGATAGAACCGCTTTGATGTAGGGAGGAACGGCAGACACATCAGGTCGGATGATGTTGCCGTCTCGGATATGGCAATGCAGCTGCAACATCACTTGCGCGGGATACTCTTTCCATGCGCCCTGGTTGATAACAAGCAAGGGCAGGGTTTTGTCTTTCAATGCGTTCAAAGCCAAAATTACATCGGTGATATACAGGGGAAAATGAGCGGCGCAGCTGCGCGTCACCCGGAGAATTTCCTCGTTGGAGGTAGCCTGTATGAGTTTCTCGAATTCTTCTGCATGGGGTCGGAACGCGATTTTCCACATTTCGCTTCGTTCTATAGGCAGATTTTGATAGCGATTGGAACCGCCGACGGGACCCGGCAGATAGCCGCAATGCTTAAAGAGATAGGCATTGTTGATAAACCCCAAACCCCATTCGGGAAATTGTTCATGAAAAGGCCCCTGGATGCGTTCTCTTGTATAGGATTGTAATTCTTCCCGCAGACGGTCATATACCGACTGGCCGTTCAAGCGAATATCATAATACCAATACTCATGATTGACCCCGACAGCGTTTGCGTTTAATTCTTCTTCCTGGCATCCCAGCCAGGCACACAACACTTTCTCATTGAACAGGGGCGCATTGCAAAGCCCCACCACTTTTTCGGAACCGAAGCGCATATGCACCGCCGCTAAGGGGATATCAGGGGGATTGGTCGCCACTAAAAACCAGGCATCGGGGCAAAGCACCCGCATTTTTTCCGCAAGATACAGCACGAAAGCACCGTTGTTTATACCCAGAGAACGGTATCCTCCCCAGTCGCCTGTACCGTCTGTGGCACAGAAAAATACCGTATTGGCATCCTGCAAAGCTGTATCTAAATTGGTCTCTCTGTAAATACGGGCAGTGCCGCGGTTAAAACGGCCGCAGATAGTCAGGGTATTCTTTATTTTTTGTTCGTTTCGTCCGTAAAGTGCCACTTCCATGTGGGTGTTGGCAAAAAGCAGTTCATACAGAACGGCGGAGGAGATTTTACCGCCGCCCCCAATGACAGTCAGTTTCATACTTACGTTCCTGTCCTCTCCGATGGTTGCATTTCAGCTGCATGCACCAAGCAGAATCCAATGATTACCAAAAAGAAAAGTGTCAAAGCAGATACTACATATATTAATATATGTAATCAGCACACCATTGTAGCACATTTGCCAAAACAAAACAACACTATTTGTAAAAAATCCCATTTTATCTATTGATTAATAAAGGAAAATGTGGTAAAATATAGATTGTGATTATATATCTTCGAAAGGAAATATAAGTATGATGAACAAGAAAAATGTTGAAAACATTCCTGTGTCTGGGAAACGAGTTTTGGTCAGATGTGATTTCAACGTTCCTCTGAAAGAGGGTAAAATTACCGACCCTAAGAGAATTGTGGAAGCGATTCCTACTATCCGTTACCTGATGGACAACCATGCAAAAGTGATTCTTTGCTCACACCTGGGCAGACCCAAGGGAGAGTTCAAACCGGAATATTCATTGGCTCCCGTTGCCAAAAAATTAAGCGAACTTCTGGGCGTACATGTGACGCTGGCAAAAGATGTCATTGGTGAAGATGCCAAAGCCAAAGCGGCTGCTTTGAAAGACGGCGAAGTGATGTTGCTGGAAAACGTTCGTTTCCACAAGGAAGAGGAAAAAAACGAGACCGCTTTCTCCCAAGCCCTGGCTTCTTTGGCAGAAATTTATGTGAATGATGCCTTTGGGACCGCCCACCGTGCCCATTCTTCTACTGCCGGCGTTGCCAATTATTTGCCTGCTGTTTGCGGATACTTGATTCAAAAAGAGATTGGCATCATGGGCAAGGCTCTGGACTCTCCGGAAAGACCTTTCGTCGCCATTCTGGGTGGTGCGAAAGTTTCGGATAAACTCAATGTGATTGCCAATCTTTT
This sequence comes from Clostridiales bacterium UBA5448, assembly GCA_002427425.1. Classification (GTDB taxonomy): domain Bacteria; phylum Bacillota; class Clostridia; order Oscillospirales; family SIG627; genus UBA5448. Next base: position 280,349 of record DIRA01000014.1, read on the forward strand.
GAATAAAGTGGACACGTTAATCATCGGCGGCGGTATGGCCTATACCTTCCTGGCTGCCAAAGGCTATGAAATCGGCATCTCTTTGTTTGATGGCGAAAAAGTGGATTACTGTAAAGAAATGCTTTTGAAAGCCGAAGAAAAAGGCGTTAATCTGCTGTTGCCCGTGGATACAGTGGTCGCCGGTGCATTCCCCAACCCCATTGATGCAGAAATTGCCGTGGGAACCGTTGACGTCGATGCCATGCCTGCCGATACAATGGGCCTGGACATTGGTCCCAAGACCTGTGAACTGTTTGCAAACACGATTAAATCCGCCAAAACCGTTGTTTGGAATGGTCCGATGGGTGTGTTTGAAAACCCGGTTTTTGCTAAGGGTACCATGGTGGTTGCAAAGGCGCTGGCAGATTCGGATGCCATTACCATCGTGGGCGGCGGCGATTCCGCAGCGGCTTGCGAACAGCTCGGGTTTGCCTCTCAGATTACCCACATTTCTACCGGCGGCGGAGCTTCCCTGGAATTTCTGGAAGGTCTGGAACTGCCCGGAATCGCTTGCTTGAACGAAAAGGAGTAATAACAAATGAGAAAATATGTCATTGCCGGTAACTGGAAAATGCATAACGGTCCTGTGGCAGCCAAAGAATTGGCGTCTGCCATCGCTAAAAAAAACAACGGAAAAACCACGACCGAGGTGGTGATCTGCGTTCCCTTCGTGGACTTGTTTGCCGCAGAGGAAGCCATCAGGGGAACCACTGTGAAGTTAGGCGCCCAGAATGTACATTGGGAAGAAAAAGGTGCTTTCACCGGAGAAATTTCTGTTTCCATGCTGCAGGAATGCGGTGTTGAATATGTCATCATTGGTCACAGCGAACGCCGCCAGTATTTCGGCGAAACCGACGGGACCGTTGCCAAAAGAGTGGCGGCTGCTTTAAAGGGCGGTTTGAAGGTTATTTTATGTGTGGGTGAAACGCTGGAAGAAAGAGAAGCGGGCAAAACCATTGCAGTATTGGTTCGTCAGACCAAGGCCGCTTTGAACGGACTGGCCGGCGATACAATGAAAAACGTGATCATTGCCTACGAACCTGTTTGGGCCATCGGCACCGGAAAAACTGCTGATGACAAGCAGGCAGATGAAGGTTGCGGCGTGATTCGTGATGCCGTAAAAGACATGTTCGGCGCATCCGTGGCACAAGATATGACCATCCAGTACGGCGGTTCTATGAAACCTGCCAATGCCAAGGCGTTGTTGGCGATGCCCAACATTGATGGTGGTCTCATCGGCGGCGCGGCATTAAACTGTGATGATTTTACAGCCATTGTGGATGCGGTAAAATAATCGAGCAACGAAACGACAAACGTACCCCGCTTTGTATGCGGGGTATTTGTTTTTTGAAAAAACAAAGGAAGATATTGTATATAAAAACACGGTGAAAAAACTTGATTTTTCGTATGACCTGTGCTAATATAATAATGCAGCATGAACGAACAATGGGGGGAATCTATGAAACGGTTATTACTGGTCGTGAATCCTTGCGCAGGAAAGCAGTTGATCAGAAACTATATGGTGGAGGTCGTATCTCTTTTGGGACAATACGGCTATTCATCCACGGTGCACATTACCACCGGTCGCGGGGACGCCACGGAAGTTGTGTCCAAATGGGGCAGCAATTTTGAAGCGGTTGTGGTTGTCGGCGGGGACGGCAGTTTGAATGAAGTCATCAACGGCGTATTGTCCATCCGGGGAAATCAGCCGAAGGTGGGGTATATTCCCGCAGGTTCTACGAATGATTTTGCCAAAACCTTGTCTTTGCCCACCAACATCATTGACGCTGCTCACCGTATCGGACAAGGGAAACCCCGGCCCATGGATGTAGGAGAGTGCAACGGAAGGTACTTTACGTACATTGCTACCTTTGGAGCATTCACCGAATCGTCCTACAATGCCTCTCAAAAAGTAAAAAATGTTCTGGGGCACTTTGCTTATGTGCTGGAAAGCGTCAAAAGTCTCAAAAATCTCAGAACGTATAAAACAAGAATAGAAACGGAAGATAAAGTGATTGAGGGTGAATTTCTCTTTGGAGGCGCCATTAATTCCACGTCTATGGGAGGATTGTTCAAATTCGATCCGGAAAACGTGAAGCTGGACGACGGTTTGTTTGAGATCGTGCTTGTAAAAAAGAACAATAACCTTTTCAAGCTATTAAAAGCGGTGACGGATATGAAAAAACCCGAATACGAAAGCGACGTGGTGGTGACCTGCAAAGCGTCGAAACTCAAAATTACCGCCGAAGAAAACATCGATTGGTGTCTGGACGGAGAACTGGGCGGTACGTACAAAGAAGCGGAAATTCAGAATTTGAAACGCGCGATTCAACTGATCAAATAGGGTGATAAATATGAAAAAAACACTTACAATTGTTCTGTTTGTCCTCATGATGCTCAGCATGCATGCCTGTGGCTCTCATGAAAACGGTGTGCAGTACACCTCGGGACAGTGTATCAACTGCGGCGTTATCACAGAACGCGCTATTGAATACAAGAATTCCATTTACTGCGAGGATTGCTATCAGAATGCGCTGCCCAGGATCTGTGATATTTGCGGCGGTCATGCGGATGATGGGGAAATATACAATGGAATTGTCTACTGTGGGGGTTGTTTTGATGCTTACTGCGATGAAAATGACGTCCATGAATGTGCCAACTGCGGTAAATTCAAAAAGGATTGCGTAAATAAAAAAGAGGAAGCAGGAAGTATTGACGTCTGGATTTGTCAGGATTGCAACTCGGACGGAAAATTTACCGAGGATAACACCATAGAAGTGCAGTGAATATGAGCCACCCGAAGGGTGGCTTTTTCTTGACTTTTTTCTCATCATCAGGTATAATGCTTCCATGTGAGGTGACAACATGCAAAGCGTATTCTACATTGTGTTGGGGGTTCTTTCTTCCTTTTCCACTTCCTTGAGTTATAAACTTGGAAGCGGTCGAAAGCAAAACCACTTATCTTCCGCCCCGCTATTGTGCGGATTGGTGACTCCTATCATTGCCAGTGCTTACCTAATCATTGCCATTCTTACCGGAGCAACGGTGTCCTGGACGACTGTCTTGTGTGCTTTGTTGGGCGGTTTCTGCTATTTTATCGCTGCTTTCTGTTATTTAAACGCATTGAATGTTGGTCCTTTTACCGTCACGGCGGGACTGTTGAATTTCTCTGCGTTGATGCCCACGGTATACAGTGTTGTGTTGTTGAAAGGGCAGAGCATGACGGCGATTCAAATCGCGGGATTTTTCTTGTTGGTTGTGTCGGTGGTCTTGCTGGCGGCCTCCAAAAAAACAACACAAACCAGCGGGAAGGCTTCCTGGAAATGGCTCTTGTGGATGATTCCCATGTTCATCACAAACAGCATCATCAATTTTGCATCCCGTCTCCAAATCTATTTGACCGGCAGTGGTGAGAGTTTTTCGTATACAGCCTTGTGCTATGGTTTTTCCTTTCTTTTGTGTGTTTTCTCGTTTTTCGCTTTGGGCGGTTTAAAAGTCACGGGTAAAGAAAAGGTAAAACACTATTTTCTCCCGGCTTTTTGTCTGGCCTTGTCTTTGGGAGCCAACATGCTTGCCCATCTGCGTTTGCCGGCATTGAACATTCCCGCTGCCATTCAGTATCCGGTGATCAGCGGAAGCTCCACCATTTTGGCCATGATTGTCGGCATAACCGTGTTTCATGAGAAAATTCGTTTTTATGGATATTTCGCCATTGCGGGAGGCATTGCCGCTATGGTTTTATTGAACATGTAGGAGGAACTATGAAATCCAAACTGTTTTTATCTCAGCTTGCTGCAGGCGAGTGGCATGTAAAACTGGCCTCTTTGTATGGGGATGAAAAGGTTTCTTCTGCTGTAACCCGCTATACCGATGCTGTGGGAGCCTTTGAACAACGGTATGGAAAAGACCGGGATATAGCCGTTTTTTCTGTATGCGGCAGAAGTGAAATTTCGGGTAATCATACCGATCATAATCATGGAAAAGTCATTGCCGCGTCCATCGAGCTGGATATCATAGCGGTGGCTTCTCACAATGATAACGGAACCATCCGGGTTTTAAGCCGCGGGTTTGATGAAGATACCATTACCCCCGAAAGTAAAACAAAGCAGTATTCTTCCGCTTCTTTGATTGCGGGGGTGAAGGAAGGCTTTCGAAAAGAAGGACTGTTGGTTGGCGGGTTTGATGCCTATACTGATTCTTATGTGTTAAAAGGTTCGGGGCTTTCTTCCTCGGCGGCGTATGAAAACATGATCGGGACCATTTTGAATCATTTGTACAACGATGGAAAAGCGGATGATGTGACCATCTCCAAAATTTCGCAGTATGCGGAAAATGTGCATTTCGGAAAGCCCTGCGGACTGATGGATCAGATTGCCTGCATTACCGGCGGATTTGTATACATTGATTTTGCCGATCCCCAAAATCCCATGGTGGAAAAGCTACCTTTTGATTTGACCCGCGCCGGGTACCGGCTGGTGATCACCGACACCGGCGGAAACCATGCGGCATTGTCGGGGGAATACGCCACCATTCCCGGTGAAATGAAGGAAGTTGCTGCGTTTTTTAATAAAAGCGTCCTGCGGGATGTGACCCAAGAAGCGGTGATGGCAAACATGGCTGCCATTCGCGCTAAATGCGGGGATCGTGCCTTGTTACGGGCTTTGCATTTTCTAAGGGAAAATCAGAGGGTGGAAAAACAGAAGGAAGCGTTGAAAAAGGATGATCTCGATACCTTCTTGGCTCTGGTTTTAGAATCGGGTCGGTCTTCTGCCATGTATTTGCAAAATGCGTTTACATCTTTATCCGTGCAAGAGCAGGGAATTATGTTGGCTTTATGCATCAGCGAACAATTGTTACAAGATAAAAAAGCCGCATGGCGGCTTCACGGCGGCGGCTTCGCGGGGACGATCCAAGCTTTTGTGCCCTGGGAATATGCGGCGTGGTACAGCGGAGAAATGGACAAAGTATTCGGAAAGGGCGCTTCCCGCTGTCTGGCTGTCAGAGGGGAAAGTGGCGTGTGCTTGGTGAAATGAAAAAAAGAAATCCCATGAAAAAGGGCAGAATCGCCGGGTTTCTTATCACGTGGTTTATTCTTGCCACGGTGGTGTATATGCTTGGCATACAAAGAGCCTGGGAATGGATTTTGTATGTATATGGCGGGATTGTTCTGGTGTTCGGCGCCTTGTTCTTGCTGGTAAACGGGGGCATCGGACCTCTTCGTGACAAAGAGGAAGAGAAGCCCCGGTTGAAAGTATTTAACCAGGGGGAAGACACCCGCATTTTTTGGGCGCAGGTTCTGCTGATTATTGTCATGCCGCCGATTGTGTTGTTATTGGGTGATTACACCTATCTTTTGGTAACCGAGTATTTTATGTAGGGGTTTTATGTTACAGGTTTATTCTTTGGCTTCCGGTTCTGCGGGAAACTGTATTTATATCAAATATGGCGAAACTTCTTTTTTGGTGGATGCAGGAATTTCCTATCACCGTATCAAGAAAGCGATCGCCTCTTTGGGAGATTCTATCGATGCTTTGCAGGGTGTTTTAATTACCCATGATCATTCCGATCATACCCGCGGTGTGGAAGGATTGTTGAAAAAGCATACCATACCGGTGTATACCACCTTGGCAACAGCCACGGTTTTGTATGCATCCTCCCCCTGCCGGGAGCGCATGACAGCCTGTGTGCGGACGGTGGATTTTGGTTATTCCTATGATGTGGGAGAGGTGTATTTTATACCATTTCCGACACCCCATGACGCGGCGGGAAGTGTGGGATTCCGCATTGTGTGCCCCAACGGGGATACCATCGGCATTGCCACCGACGTAGGCTGTGTCACCAGTCAGGTGGCAAAAGGGCTGACAGGGTGCAACGTGGTGATTTTGGAAAGCAACCATGATCCAGACATGCTTTGGACGGGACCCTATCCCTCCCATTTGAAAAAGCGAGTGGCTTCGGACGTGGGGCATTTGTCCAACCAGGCTTGCGGGGAATTGCTTTCCACCCTGATTAAAACAGGTACCACCGACGTGGCGTTATTTCATTTATCCAAAGAAAACAACACGGAAAGAATTGCCATGGAAACCGTCAGGTGCGCCATTATCGGCTGCGGGGAAGATCCGGATAAAGTCTGTATCAAAATCGCCAAAGAGAAGGAAACGGTGCAAGTGGTATGATGCATGTTCATTTGATATATGTAGGGGAATTTTCTGCCAACTATTTTGCCGGCGCCCAAAGCGAATATGAAAAAAGACTTTCTGGGTTTGCCAAGGTGGTTTCCCATCCCATCAAAGAATCTCCCCTACCGGAAAAACCGGCGGGAGGGGCGATTGCCTTGGCTTTGGAAAAAGAAGCAACGCAAATTTTGGATGTGCTGGGCAAACTGAGCGCCTGTTATAAAATGTCTCTTTGCATTGAAGGGAGAGAACTGTCTTCCCTTGGGTTGGCACAGCTGATGGAAGATTTGCCCCATCAAGGCTATTCTTCCGTGGCGTTTGCCATCGGTTCCTCCTATGGATTATCCGATCGGGTGGTGTCCGCCTGTGACAGGCAATTGTCTTTTTCCAAAATGACATTTCCCCACCAGTTGATGCGGGTGATATTGACCGAACAAATTTACCGGGCGTTTTCCATCAATGCAGGACGCGCTTATCATAAATAAAAAAAGGATGTTGCAAAACAGTTCCGCGGGAAAACAATGCACAAAAAATGTGCCTTGACCGGGCTTTCCAAAGCCGTTTCAAGGCACATTTCGTTGCTTTTTAGTGATTGGTGTGTGCAAGACGCCATCGCAACGTCGTTTTGCAACAGCCCCTTATAAGTTGAGTAGCGGGGATTGAGGATGCGTTCGTGATTATGCTTCCAGTTGCTTGGCGAAAAAAGCAGCGGCTGTCTGTATCAGTTTGATTTCGGTTTCTGTGGCGGATGAATCGGTTGTACGGAAGGATATAACGGCTCCGATCAAATCTCCTTCCACAATGATGGGCATGAGAACGGACACAAAATGTTGATCATGAGGGAATATACGATGCTGCACATTGCCTGACTGAAAGGTATACAATTGACGCAATTCGGTCAATGCATCCATTTCGGCCGGAATTTTCTGTCCCACATATTCTTTTTTTGGAATGCCGGCGCATGCCACAATGGTATCCCGGTCGCAGACTGCCACGGTCAATTCGCTGCTTTTGTTTAAAATTTCACAATAACCGGCGGCAAACGAAAAAAGTTCACCCACCGGGGAATATTTTTTGAAGATCACTTCACCGTCATGGTTGGTGAAAATTTCCAAAGGGTCACCCTCGCGGATGCGCATGGTTCTGCGAATTTCTTTGGGGATGACAATTCTGCCTAAATCATCTATTCTTCTGACAATACCTGTCGCTTTCATAGAAATTATCTCCTTTTTAATGCAAATTCTGCTTTGTTAGTATTTGCAAAGATAGGCAGATTATGCAATCCACGGAAAATCAAAATAATGTTGACATTTCAATCGAATTGTGGTATTATTTGTAAAACAAAGGTTATCGGTCATATTATATTATTTACTTTCGTATGTATTGTATAGAGTTTTCTTGAGAAACGATAGGTTTTTATGTATCGAAATCATCTAAAACTTTTATTTCTGCATCTGATTATCCTGGGTCTACTCTTGTTGGCGGGCTTTTATGTGGGCTGTTTGTTTTTATATCTTTTTGAAATTCCCTGTCCCTGCTGCGGCATCACCCGTGCCTGGCTTTTTGCTTTTTGCGGGGAGTTGAAAACAGCGGTTCGATATCATCCTTTGTTTTTTTTGATTCCCGTGGCTGTGTGGCTCGGGTTGCATCAAAAACTGTTCCCCGTGAAATATGCAAAAGGGATCCAAGGTTTGATTCTGATCATAGCGACCATGACTTTTTTTCTATATCTATATAGAGCTTTCTATATTCGCGACAGTATTTTGTGGATTTCACCATGAAATAAATTTTTACATATTTTAAGGAGACAGCGCCATGGATGCAGAAAGAGTCGACATGTTTTTGATGACCAGCAAAAAGTATTTCCCCACAGAAAAGATTGTGTTCCTGAAAGAAAAATTACTTGCTGCCGATGATTCGAAATTCAACCTGATTCAGGCCATGGATTTCAAGGATCCTACTACTCTGTTGATTATTTCTATTTTTCTCGGGCCTTTGGGTGTAGACCGGTTTATGTTGGGTGACGTTGGTATTGGTGTATTGAAGCTCTTGACCGCTGGTGTTTGCGGTATTTTGACCATCATCGACTGGTTTACCATTTCCAACAAAGCGAAAGAAAAAAACTTTTCCGAAATTATGCTTGCTCTGTAAATGACCTGAAGATTCCCTCCGCCATGGCGGGGGGGATTTTTTAAGTTTCTATGATTTCTCCTCACATTTTTACGACAAAACCTTGATATATTGAAAACAATGATTTATAATAAAAAATGTTGGGGATAGGAATAAAAAAGATAAAGTTTGTCGACGGGTTGTATCAAGCACCGTATCCATCCTTGTCTTTTACACCGACCAAAAGCATGATTGCATGTGTGTTGGATTTTCGGACAAAGCGACAAAACCAGAACTTTTTCGCCATTCACACAATCTGTGACCTTTTTCACCCCGCTTCATCAGCGGGGTGTTCTATGTCCACAGAACATTCTATTTGTAATATCAATCGCGGAGGGTTACTATGTTCCAAAAGTTTATATCCATGCTCAAATTTGAATTTGGCGGCTACAACACTGCAAAACTGGGGAAAGACGTGATGGCGGGATTGACTGTCACCGCTGTTGCGCTGCCTCTGGCTCTGGCTTTTGGTGTGAGCAGCGGTGCCGATGCGGCTGCCGGGCTGGTCACTGCCATTTTGGCCGGGCTTCTCATCGGTGCTTTGTCGGGTGCCTCTTTCCAGATCAGCGGACCCACCGGCGCCATGTCCGCCATTCTCATTGGGATTGTTGCCAAATATGGTCCGGAAAGCATTTTCACGGTGTCTTTTTTAGCAGGCATCATCATTTTGCTCGTCGGCCTGTTAAAACTGGGAAAACTGGTTAATATGATTCCCCGTCCCGTCATCACGGGATTTACATCCGGCATTGCCATTATCATCGCCTTGGGGCAAATCGATAACTTTTTCGGTACGGTTTCAAACGGAGAAAATGTGCTGGAAAAAATGAAATCTTATGGGGCACTGGGGTTTGTTCCCAACTGGTCTGCGGTTCTCATCGGACTGGTTGTCATTGCCGTGATGTTGGTGTGGCCCAAAAAGTGGAACGCCCGTGTGCCTTCCTCTCTGGTTGCCATCATCGTTGCCGCTATTGTCAGCATCAGCTTGGGGTTGGACATCAAAACCGTGGGTGAAATTCCCAAAAGCATCTTTTTGAATAACCGTTTGAAATTCTCCTCTCTGGAGTGGAACGAGATAAAGAAATTCATTTCCCCTGCCATTAGCATTGCGGCTCTGGGCATGATCGAAAGCCTGCTTTGCGGAGCGGCGGGCTCCCGCATGAAAAAAGAACCCTTTGATGCGGATCAGGAACTGTTGTCTCAAGGAATTGGCAATGTCATCATTCCCTTTTTTGGGGGCGTGCCCGCAACGGCCGCCATTGCCCGTTCCAGCGTTGCCATCAAATCCGGGGCTCAAACCCGTTTGTGCGGTATATTCCATGCCGTGGGATTGTTGGTTTCCATGTTTTTGTTGGGTCCCGTGATGGCTCAATTGCCTTTGTCCGCTTTGGCAGGGGTTTTGATCGTCACATCCTTTCGTATGCACGAATGGAAAGACATTAAATACATGTTTGTAAAGAAATTCAAAACAGCGATTTTTAAATTTTCCATCACCATGATTGCAACCGTGGTGTTTGATTTGACCATTGCCATTCTCATCGGGATTGCCGTTTCCGCCTTGTTGTTCCTGTGGCAGGCGGCTAAATTGGAAGTGAATTTTTCCCGTGTGAAAAACGAAAAGTTTATTGATCACCGGAATGTGGAGAAAAACCATCCCCGCACCACGGTGGTGTATGTCACGGGGCCTGTGTTTTTTGCCAATGCGGGTACCCTGGTGAAGAAAATGGAAGAGATTGATCCCAATTGCAATGAACTTATTTTTTCATTGCGAGGCGTTCCCGTGATGGATATTTCCGGAGTGGAAACCATTTGCGAACTGTGTGAAGAATGGAAGCAAAAAGGCACGAGAATAAAAATATGCGGTACCAACAACCGGGTCAGAACCGCGCTGGAACGGGCAGAGATTGAAAAACGTACCAGTCAGGGGCTCTTTTTCTGGAGCGTTGACAAAGCATTGATTGAATAAGAAAAAAACTGCCAAGTAAGCCTTCTGTATTGTTTTATCCAATATTTGTCTTCTTTTTCTATATCTTTTTTATTAGAACCATGGTATAATCGAAAAAAAGGAGGGGAATGTATGCATTTTACCGTTGTTGTATCGCCCGGTGCCTATCGGGATATTCATGTCGCTGCCAATGCGGAAAAGGAAATCAATTGGTGGGACGAAAATGATATGCGAGCAACCGTGTGTACGGAATGTTATGCTGCTACCCAATTGGAACGGTATATTAAATCCCATTTGGGAGGAACTGTTTCCTTACAAACACCGGAGAAATTTTCCTGGGGAGAAGGGTATACGGTTTTGTTGGGAAACAACGTAACCAACCCCGTGATTCGAACTTTGGAAGAGGAAGCGGGAGAGTGTTTTTCAGCCAATGACCAGGTGAAAGAAGAAGGATTCCGCTTGTGCGGATTCGAGGTGGAAGGGGCGCCCTGTGTGATTCTGTCCGGACATGACAGAGTGGGTACCTTGTACGCCGCCTATGGGTTTTTGGAAAGATTGGGTCTTAGGTTTATTTCCCCCGGGGAAGCGGGCACCTGTTATCATCAGGCATATGATTTGTCCGGCGAGACCGAATTCGACAGCATTGAAAATCCTGATTTTACTTCCAGAGCCGTGGTTTCCGCCTATGTGCTGGATACCAGTGTGGAATTGGTGGAATGGATGTCCCATGCCCGTGTGAATCTGGGGCATATCATGATCACCGACAAGCATCATTGGATAAAAAAATTGGGTATTCGCCTGGCAGGCGGTGGTCATTCCATTTACTATCGCTTTATGGAAACTACCCACGAGTATCCCTATCGCCACGCAATTTTCGGGGGGGAAGGAAAACCCGAAGATCCTTATCCGGTGAGTCCTTTGTATCTTGGGGATCGGGACGGCGACGGTATTTTGACCTATGGGGATGCCCATCCCGAATGGTATGCCGAGGTTGACGGCGAACGCAGAATGAAAAGAGATTTAAAAGCGTTTGTGGAGAATAGCAACGGTGCGGGGGATAATATTTGCACTTCCAACCCCTATGCGCGGGAAGAGCTGTGCAAGCTGTTGATACAGGATCTCATCGACGGTGAGTGGCGGCATTTGGATTATCTGGATGTATGGGCATTGGATAACGGAGTATGGTGCGGTTGTGAAGAGTGTCGCAAATCCGGCAACTTGTCCTATCGTCTGTTGATGCTGACCTATCAGATTGATCAAGAAATCAAGAAAGCCACGTTGGAAGGAAGAATCAAGCGGAAAATCCGTCTGGGTACATTGGCCTATCATGAAACCCTGCCGGCACCTGACCGTCCTCTGCCGGATGATTTTGATTATTCTAATATATTCGTTACATTCTTTACCATTGAACGGTGCTATCTCCATCATATCGATGATCCCACATGTACCGAATGTAACAGACCGCTGTATGATTTATATCTGCCCTGGACGGGCGGCGGCCACTACAAAGGACAAATGTTCATCGGGGAATACTTCAATGTATCCTCCTTTGCGGCGATGCCGTTTGTATTGAGCGATAAGATTCTCCACGACATGCCCTTTTATTATAATACCGGTACCCGGCATTTCCATTACATGCATATCACCGCACGGGATTGGGGTATGATCGGAATCAATAACTATTTGTATACCCGCCTGATGTGGAACATCCGCCGTGACGGCGAAGAGTTGATGAAAGAATATTTTGATTTGCGCTACGGTGAGTTAGCAGAAAAAATGCGGGATTTGTATGCCCACATGGAAACGGCAGGCGCAAACTGCAAGATCATGAAACATTATCAGTTCTTTGACGGCAAGGTCACCCGGACTTCCGGTTTGTTTTCCAAAGAAGGGATAGAAATGTTCCCCACCACCCACATGAAATTTGATTACCGTGCAAACAGTCCCATGGCAGGTCCTTCTTTGGTGGAAAGTGTGAAATTGTATAAACAGTGCAAGGAAGAATTTGATGCCATCTGCAGGGAAGCCAACGCCCAAGGGGATTTGGCATATCGGCTGAACGAAGATAAGATTCGGTTGTATTATGGGGTGGAAATGCTGGACTTCATTGAAGCCTTGGTGCGTTTCCGCTTTGCCCAAAGATACAATCCCGATCTGGCACCGCTGGCTTTTGAAAAGGTCATGGCTTTCGGCGAAGTGATGCAGAAGGAAAACTGGGGTCTGACGGGATATGAAACCAATCGCACCAACCTGCTGACTCACTTGGAAGCCACCTGGCTCCAGAATTGCTACATCAGGTTGCTGAAAACGTACCATCCGGAAAATATGGATAAAAACATCAGACAAGCAGCGGATTTAATCCTGTAAATAAAAAAAGAAAGTGTGTTTTAAAACATACTTTCTTTTTTTAATGATGGTTTTAATGATGTATTACTTGTTTTTTCCATTTGCCGCTGAAATAGAAAATGACGGAAAAGACAATGGATAAAACGGTTGCGAGGAAAGCCGCCCAGCCCACCCCTTCCATCCCCAAATCCAAGGTAACACCCATGATATAGGCTATGGGAACCCGGGCTATGAGGGAGGAAATCATACTGTTGATTAAGGTAAAGGTGGTGTGTCCGGAGCCGATGAACAATCCCGCCAAGGCAAAATGAAAGGGCACCGCCAAATAATCCAAACTGAATACTTTTAAATAAGGTATTCCCTGTATAAGCATGCTTTCATCGTCGGCAAACATAAGCAGGATCTCTTCGGGGAACAGTTGGGTAACGACAAATATGCAGGCACTGATAACCATGGCGATGCAAAAACCTGTTTGCATGGTTTTGACCGCCCGTTTTTCTTCCCCGGCACCCATGTTCTGGGCTACCATGGCGGCAATCGCCGCGGACATGGCAATGGAGGGGAGAATGCCAAACCCGTTGTATTTCCCTACGGCACCCAAAGCGGCGGATGCCGCTTCCCCCATGGTGTTGACAAGGGCGGTCAGGAACAAAAAGGAGAGGCTGACCACGATGCTTTGCACCGAAGATGGAATGCCGATCTTGAGCAGAAGTTTTAACCGTTCTTTATAAAAACGAAAAGAGGAACGGTAAAAGGAAAAAATAAAACCATTTCTTTTTAAATATGTAATACATAAAAACATGCTCAAGGCCTGGGAAAACACCGTTGCGGCGGCGGCACCGACAGCCCCCAGGTGAAAAACAATGACCAGAAGAATATCCAGACCGATGTTGACAAAACAGGCCATTCCCACAAAAATCAAGGGCCGCTTGCTGTCACCCATCCCCCGCATGACCGCGGAAAGAGCGTTATAACCAAAGATGAATATGATTCCCAACATGGTGGTCAATAGATAGCTTTCCGCTTCGTCAAAGGCGCTATCGGGCGTGTTGATGAACCGAAGAACCGGTTTTCTCAAAAGGATCATGACGATAGTCAGGATGACGGCGAGAAAAGACAGAGAGGAAAAGAGGGTGGATATGGTTTCTTTCATACCTTCCCGGTCATGGCGGCCTTTGTACTGTCCAATCAGAACCGTGGCACCCATAGAAAGACCGATGACCAAGTTGGTGACAATCAACGTCACCTGCCCGCCGATGCTAACGCCCGTCATGCTGGCAGTTCCGTTGGCTTGACCCACGATGATCATATCTGCCGTGTTGTACAGCGCTTGTATGATGTTGGACAGCAGAAAGGGCATGGAAAAGGCAAACAATTGCTGTACAACGCTTCCTTTGGATAAATCTTTTTCAAATTTGCTCAGAAAAAACACCTACTTTCAAGCATTGCCGATTATACAGAAAATTGGATGAAATGTCAATCGGAATAAAAAATTCCCTTTCGTGTTAACACGAAAGGGAAGGGTTTGCATTTGTTATTGGACAAATTCGTCCCCGTAGCCGTAGTGTTCCGCGATATAATCCACGTCTTTGTCCCCTCGTCCCGACAGGCAGGTGAGTATGGAGCCCGTTTTCTTTTCTTTTGCATAGCGGATGGCGTATGCCAAGGCGTGGGAACTTTCCAGGGCGGGGATGATGCCCTCGTTCCGGCAAAGGAGGAAAAAGGCTTGCACCGCTTCTCGGTCGGATACGGTGGTATAGGTGATGCGTCCGACATCGTGGAGAAAGGCGTGTTCGGGACCCACGGAAGGGTAGTCCAAGCCGGAAGCCACCGAGTACACAGGCAAAGGTTCGCCCTGTTCGTCCTGGAGCAGGTAACTTTCAAATCCGTGGAGAATACCTTTTTTTCCATAGGTGATGCTGGCGGCATGGTCGCCGATGTTGGAACCGCGCCCTAAGGGTTCCACCCCCACAATGTCCACAGGCTCGGAAACAAATGGGATGAACATGCCTGCCGCATTGGAACCGCCGCCCACGGCAGCGCACACGGTGTCGGGCAGAATGCCGGTCATTTCCCTGAACTGTTCTTTGGCTTCAATCCCAACCACCATCTGAAAATCCCGGACCATTTTGGGGAAGGGATGGGGCCCCAGGGCAGAACCGATGCAATAGATGGCGGTTTGGTATTCTTTTCGGTAGGCATCAAAGGCGGCGTCCACCGCTTCTTTCAACGTTTTTAACCCATGGGAAACAGGGACGACCCGGGCACCTAGCATTTTCATCCGTGTGACGTTGGGAGCTTGTTTGGCAATGTCCACTTCTCCCATATAGATGTCGCATTCCAAACCGAAATAAGCAGCGGCGGTTGCTAGAGCAACGCCATGCTGACCGGCTCCTGTTTCGGCAATCAGTTTCTTTTTACCCAACGCTTTGGCAAGAAGTCCTTCCCCCATACAATGATTGAGTTTATGGGCACCGGTATGGTTCAGATCTTCTCTTTTTAAATAAATTTGGCAGGCACCGAACAAATTGGATAACCGTTCACAATGGTAAACGGGGGTGGGACGTCCCTGAAATTCTTTGCGGATTCTCCGCAGCTCGTGGATGAACTGGGCGGAATGACAGATTTTCTCGTAGGCTTCGTCGATTTCCCGGAAAGCGGGTATCAGTTCTTCGGGCAGATACTGTCCGCCGTAGGAACCGAAAAACCCCTTTTCATCGGGATATCCCTTGGGATAGGTAGAAAAATTGTATGTGTTTTTCATCCTTCATTACCTTGCCCTATTTCCGGGCAATTTCCTTTCTCATACATAATAAAAAAATCCTTGTTATGCATGTGCATAACAAGGATACAATTACAGCCACCCTGTTTCCTGATATCAGGAGAAAATGCCAACACATTTCCTGTGATGTAACGATCACAACTCGTTCCGCCATACGGACAAAGATATACTTTGCTTTCCTACGGACACTCAGCGGTCCATTTGCCGTGCTGTACTCCCGCGGGGCTCTCAGCTGCCCCCGCTCTCTGTAGGGTCATACGCGGCTTTATCTCCGCTTCAACATTTTACTTTTTATAGTATACACACTCATGGCAGATTTGTCAAGATAAATCATATTTTGTTACAGGGCGCCCGGACTGCCATATAGCTTTCCGCCACCCGCAAACCGTCAACAGCGGCACTGGTGATGCCGCCTGCATAGCCTGCCCCTTCACCGCAGGGATAAATCCCCTTTTGTCCCAGGGCGATATAATCCTCCCCCCGCAAAATGCGCAAAGGTGAGGAGGTTTTGGTTTCATACCCGGTCAAAGGCGCAGACAGGTTGGAAAAAAAGGAATATTGCTGTTTGAATTTGGCAAAGCCTTTCCGGAACAAGGAAAGCTGGGCGGATGTAAAACCGGTGGTCAAATCCCCATAAACAAAGCCACGGGGCGAGGTCGGCCGGATGGTTTGAAAGGAAGAACCTGTTTTCCCCTGTAAGAAGTCTCCCAGCGTTTGACAGGGCGCCACACCGCCGCCCAAAGCGAAGGCGGCTTTTTCCATGTGTTCCTGGTATGCTAAAGCTTGCAGGGGGGACGATCCGTACTCATCTTTTAACACCGAGACGGCAATGGCGGCATTGGCATTGATGCCGTTTCTTTTGTGATACGACATGCCGTTGGTGACATAGGCCCTTTCGTGGCAGGAAGCGGGTACTACCACGCCGCCGGGGCACATACAAAAGGAATAGACCCCTCGATTGCCTTTCCGATATGAAACACTGTATTCCCCTTTGGGCAGACGCTCCGCCCCGCCGGGAAGAAGCAAAGCATTGCCGTATAAAGAAATGTCTACATCAACTTGTAAATGTTCAATCCGCATACCCACCGAAAAGTCCTTACCCACCATGGAAAAGCCTTTTTCAAATAAATGGCGGTAGGTATCGTGGGCAGAATGCCCGATCGCCAAAAAGACACCGTCGGAAGCAAGGGTATCCCCGTTACCCAAGCCAAGCCGCCAGCCGTCGACAGCGGGGGTGAGGGAAAGAAGCTTGGTTTCAAAATAAATTTCACCCCCCAACGCGATGATTTCCTCACGGATATTTTTGACCACTTGAATCAGTAAATCGGTTCCGATGTGGGGACGGGCAGAGGTGAGGATATCGGGGGGCGCACCGTGAGATACCAACTGGGAGAGGACAAAGGAAGCCCGGTTTTCATTGATACGGGTGATCAGTTTTCCGTCGGAAAAAGCACCGGCGCCTCCTTCCCCAAAACCAACATTGGAATGAGGATGCAGCGCACCGCCAGAAAAATAAGTTTCCACCGATTTTTTCCGCTTATCCACGTCTTCCCCTTGTTCGATGACGAGGGGATGGTATCCTTTTCTGGCAAGCAGCAGGGCGCAAAACATACCGCAGGGACCAAAACCTACCACCACCGGACGATAGCCGGCGGGAGAGGTGCCTCTTGGGAGGGAGGCGGGATAATCGTCTTCCTGATAGACAGAGACATTCGGATCATATCCCTGATATTGTTCCACCCGGGCAATGACAGTATAAACAAAATAAATGTCCGGTTTTTTGCGGGCATCGATGGACTTTTTACAAATGACGGGCGGGGATAACGGGAAAATCCCTTTCTCACGCAGAACCCTGTTGATAACAGGGGTTTCCTGCGCCAGAAAGGGACAGCGAATGTTTTTGATGATCAGTTTCATTTGGCGTACACAAATACACGGAGAGTGAATTCTTTGGTTATGATTTCCACATTTTCGTTTGTTTCTTTTAAGGTCACAAGCAGGGGAACATTGACCCATCCTTTGGCAGTTTTGCCATACATGTTCACAACCAAATTTAAATCTTTTGCCGTAATGTTTTTCAAATCGTTTCTTTGACCGCTTAATACAATGTCCACGGTTTCATTGGGATCGAAGGTCACATGCAAAGAACTTGAGAGAGATTTGACGGTGGCACTTTTGAGTGAGACGGTCAAGGTCGTTTCCACCTTGGTGTTTTTCAAAGAAACCGTCAAAACGGCACTGGGCAGGGAATCTTCCTTCAGATCAGCCACTGCCACGTTGTCCACTGCAATCAATACCACGCCTTCGGGAAGAGCCCGGGTGATATCGTGATATGCAAAAACATATGTTTTGGAATCCTTGACACCTGATTCAATCTCGGACAGATTGATGGTACGCAGGGACAGGTAGGTTGGCAAAGCGGAAATAACCGATGCTTCCCCTTTGACTACAATGGTTTTGGCGGATTCTTTTTCATATATGATACTCAGCGATTCCCCGCTGGAAGACGTGATGGTCAGATCCAGCTTCTTGCTTTGGAGTACTTTTACTTCCACCGTGGCATAATCGCTGCTTTTGGTCAAATAACTGTCAACGATTTTGTTTCCGTCTTTATTGACAAGTATGATTTTTCCAAAATAAGAACCATCCATTGTGTTGCCCAGATTTTGGGTGGAAATATCCAGTTCGGCATGATCAATTTGTTCCAAAACCGAAACGGAGCCGGTAACGGTGACATGGGTGAAGGAAAAATTGTATTCTAAGAGGGAATCGTCATGACTGCCCGCCACCCGGGTCAGGGGTACCTCTCGGGTATCGGTATCTTCAATCAGAACGGTTACCTTTTGGGGATAAACCGAAACATTCATATTGTCCGGAATGCCATCCAACTTGACTGGCAGTGTATACTGCCCTTTTGCCACGGTTTCAGGAAGATCGACATAGGGTTTCACCCATTCGCTGCCCATGCCTTCCAATTGTTTTTTTTCACCGGTGATGGTGATTTCCACCGTAGATGTGGTCAGGCCGGACAAAGACAATCCTTCCAGCGTTTCGGTTCCGTGGATACCCAAAGTCAGGCCGGAATAGGTCTTTTCAAAATTAATGCTTTCCACACTCATCACATAAAACCATAAAATGATGGCACAAAGCACAGAAAGGACACGGGCAGCCCAGTTGGACTGCTTGTTTTCGGTTTGCAAGGCTTGTTCTTTGCCTTTTTTCAGTTTCCCGAGCATGTTTCCCCGCCTTTCATTTACGCTTGAAAATTTTCCTTTTTGTGAGGGGTTGATTCGTGGAGGCGTTATTCATCAAATGGGTCAAAAGATAATCTTTTAAGCTGTATTTATCAAAGTTTCGAAGCAGATGTCCTTCTTTTGCAATGGAAATAACCCCGTTTTCCTCCGAAACCACCACCACCACGGCATCGCAGTTTTCGCTCATGCCCAAAGCTGCCCTGTGGCGGGTACCCAGTTCCTGCATAATATCCGGGTCTGTGGATAAGGGAAGAAAACAGCCGCAAGCCACAATGCGGTCCCCGCGTATGATCATAGCACCGTCATGAAGGGGCGCTTTGTCATAAAAAATGTTTCGGATTAAAAAACTGTTCACCAAAGCATCGATGGGCACGCCGGTTTTTATTTCGTCTCCCAGTTTGGTACTTTGTTCAATGACAATGAGGGCACCGGTATGGGAAGCGGACAGATCCCCCGCCGCCACGGAAATGGCGTCCACGGTTTTTTCAATGGATTCCATCTGGCTTTTGGTGTCCGCTAAACGGCCAAAC
This sequence comes from Clostridiales bacterium UBA5448, assembly GCA_002427425.1. GTDB lineage: Bacteria > Bacillota > Clostridia > Oscillospirales > SIG627 > UBA5448. The sequence continues at coordinate 299,587 of DIRA01000014.1, forward strand.
CCTTTGATGGAGTTGCCGCCGACTTTTTCCAAAATGCTGCGCAGTTCGGGCTGGAAGATGATAAACAGAGCCAAAAAACCCACTTGCACAATGCTGCTGATGATAAAGTGCAGTGCTTTCATCTCCAAAAAGTCACTGACAAACAATCCCACCAAAAGGGCAATGACGCCGGCTGCCAGTTTTCCCGCCCGGCGTTCCCTGATAAACAGAAAGATATAAAACAGCAGTGTGGACACAAGGACAATGTCCAGCACATCCACAAAACGGATGGCGCTGAATGGGGACGCAATGGTTAAGAAAAATAGCCTGATTTGTTCTCCCATACCTAGTATCCTCGTCTTTGTTTCAATCTCATGTTCGTTCATTAGATTATATCATATACTCTTTCCTTTTTGAAGAGGTTTTTATGATTTTTCCATGAAACTAGTAAAATAAATAAAGCGGCGGATTTTTCCGCCGCTTTACATGCTAAGCTTTTGATCAATGGCAATCGTACAAATAGGGGACGGGGTTCACTTGCACGTCATTGACGCGCACTTCAAAGTGAACGTGAAGTCCCGTAACAACACCGGTGCATCCCATTTTTCCAATTTCTTCTCCCTGGGTCACCGTCTGCCCCACTTCCACGCTGATAACGCTGAGATGGGCATAACAGGTGACAAGGCCGTTGCCATGGTCGATCAGTACTTCTTTGCCGTAATCCGCGTTGTATTCCGCAAAAATGACGGTGCCCGAAGCGGCTGCGATAATGGGTGTCTGCCGTTTGCCCAAAACGGTTTTTTCGGTGACTTTGTCACCGACTTTAACTTGGATGGTTTTCATTTTATCATAACAGGTCTTGATGCCGTCTGCACCTTCGATGACAATGGTGTGTTCCTTGTCGCCTTCTCTCAATTGGGCTTCCATGACGGTGCCCACGACGGAGGATTTGACAGTATACTCTCCACAGTAGTTCCCGTCGCCGGGTATGTCCACGCCTCTGTGGAAAGCAGATTTGCTGGCTGCTAAGTACCGATACCCGTATCCGGATGAAATAAAGTAATGATAAGTAGGAAAGATAAAATAAGCATCCGAATCTAATTTTCCCGAAGCTTTTAACATTTCCGGCAGGACTTTCGTTCCCTGTATAACCTCTTTGTTTACGGCGGGAACCGTAACAACGGAATCGAGAATAACCCGCTCGATTTCCACCCCGTTTACCGAGACGACCTTAGCGGTAACCATTTGTTCGCCGTCTTTGCCTTCGTATACCACAACGTCATCACCGATGTATCGACGGGGGTCTTCGGTATATTTGGTGTTACAGGTCAACACCTGGGAGTGTGTGATAGTTTGTTCCACCCGGTAAGTGAGAGGCGAATTTCCATTGCTGCCGCGGAGCATGGTTTCCACTTGTTCGGCAGAAGACAGTCCGCTGGGAGCAATGAGTCCGGCGGCAATTTTGATTTCATCCTTGATGGTGACTGCACTGCAGTATTTGGTATTGGCTTTGATGCCGGATGTGATTTTTTGAATGATTTCGAAAAAAACATCCTTACTGCTATGAGAAGCGATATAGTTTCCGTTGACGTAAAGACTGTAACAGGCTGCCACCTGATCTGCGGCGTAGGGTACCAGAGCCTGATATACGGTGTCTTCCGTCAAAATCAACTTATCCCCCGTTGCGCGGGCAGAAATATAGGAAACTTGATACTCAAATGTATACGTCTCATGGAGAATTTCCGACATGGTGGTTTCTAATTGAGAAATGGCTCTATCCATGACAGATTCTTCTTCCACATATCCCACGATTTGTCCGTTAATGGAAGCCGCATATAGTCTGTCGCTGGTAATGGAAAACAATAAGATCCAAATAACCGCCACGGCGGTCAGCACGGGCAGAACATAGGGGACAGTAACTTTGAAAAACCCTTTGTTCATGTATTTTTGACTTGTTTTTTTTAAGGCTGACGAGAAGTTCATGAATGAACGATGGTTATCAGCGGACGGGGCATTTTTCAATTGATTTCCAGTTGCTTCAACGGTGGAGTAGTTCACGGTTTCATTGGGTGTTTTTATAGGAGAAACCGCTTCACATTCTTCCGTTTTATGCATGTTGATACCTCCCTCGAATATGAAGATGCTAACATTATAACCGAAAACCTCAAATGTTTCAAGTGCTTTTTTGTGAAAAGTGGCAACGAATTTTTTGAATTAAAAAAAACGCCCTCAAACGGAGCTGCAAAAGTGTTCAAAATGATTTTTTTGACACGTATTAAAAGTTCTATTTTTTATGTACAGGTATTGCATTTGAGAAAAAAAAGAGTATAATAATAAGTTAGACGATAAAATACTATCCATGAGAAACGGAGAAGAAGGCTATGAAAATTACCATCACCAAAACGACAAGTCCAAAAATAAAGCCGGATTATTCCAATCTTGGTTTTGGTCGCTACTTTACCGACCACATGTTTTTGATGAATTATACCGAGGGCAAAGGCTGGCATCATGCCCGCATTGTTCCGTATGCAGATATTTCGCTGGCCCCTTCTGCCATGGTTTTCCATTACGGGCAGGAAATGTTTGAGGGCTTAAAAGCGTATCGCACCAAAGAAGGTGTGATTCAATTGTTCCGTCCGCAGAAAAATATTGAAAGAATGAACAAAACCAACGAACGTCTGTGCATCCCTCAGGTGGATCCCGATTTTGTACTGGAAGCCATCAAGACCGTTGTCAATGTGGATCGCCATTGGGTTCCTACCGATGTGGGTACCTCCCTGTACATCCGTCCTTTTATCATCGCCACTGATCCCCACCTGGGCGTATCTCCCTCCAAAACCTATCTTTTCTGCATTATACTCTCTCCGGTTGGTGCATATTATGCTGAGGGGTTGAATCCTGTTAAAATTTTTGTGGAAAATGAATATGTCCGCGCCGTCAAAGGCGGTATCGGTTTTGCCAAAGCCGGCGGCAACTACGCAGCTTCCCTCCGCGCCCAGAAAAAAGCGTACGACATGGGGTATTCCCAAGTGCTTTGGCTGGACGGCGTTCATAGAAAATATGTGGATGAAGTAGGTACCATGAACGTGTTCTTCGTTATTGGTGACGAAGTATGCACCCCCCAATTGGGCGGTAGCCTTCTGCCCGGCGTGACCCGTGATTCCTGCTTGACCGTATTGAAAGATTGGGGTATGCATGTCAACGAAAGGCTGGTTTCCATCGACGAAATCACCGAAGCCTACAAAAAAGGCGAGTTGAAAGAAATATTCGGTACCGGTACCGCCGCTGTTATTTCCCCTGTGGGTGAATTGAATAACGAAGGGGACAGGATGATCATCAACGGCGGCAAGATCGGGACTGTTTCCCAGAAACTCTATGACACTATCACCGGTATGCAGTGGGGTTTGATTCCTGATACCAGAGGCTGGATCGTCAGAGTGGAATGAATTACACAATCGATGCCTGCGGGGCAGGGCAAACCATCAAGCAATATTTGACCCGCGGACTTGGTTTATCACGCAGAACCATCTCTCTGTTAAAGTATCGTGACAGGGGCATTACCGTCAACGGGGAGCATAAAACCGTTCGGTATGTGTTATGTGAAGGCGATGAACTCAATCTTTTTTATGAAGATTTCGAGAACACCACCAACATCTCACCCTTCTTAGGGGAGATTGATGTCATCTATGAAGATGATGTTTTGCTCTGTGTGAATAAACCGCCGTTTCTGCCTATGCACCCCTCCAGAGGGGGCTTGGGAGATACACTTGCAGCAAGGGTTGTCGCATATATGGGCAACCCTTTTGTTTTCCGTGCTTCCACCCGACTGGATCGCAACACATCGGGCGTGGTGGTGGTGTCCAAAGACCGCCTTGTATCCGCTAATATGGCAAAATTATTTGCCGACAGAAAAGTGGATAAGGTATATTTGGCCATTGTAATTGGCAACCTGAAAGAGAGAAGCGGTAAATCGGGATTCATCGATTACAACATTCGCCGTCAAAACGGCAGCATCATCACCCGGGAAGCCACCTCTGCCACGGAAGGTGAAGGGGGGAAAAACTCACCCTTCGGGGCATCTGCTCTGACCCGGTACACGGTACTGGACAGCACCGCATCCCATTCCCTGGTGGTTGCATACCCCATGACGGGAAGGACCCATCAGCTCAGAGTCCATTTTGCGGCGGCGGGGTATCCTATTTTGGGGGATGATTTGTACGGACAGGCAAGTCCTGTTATGGCCAGACAGGCTCTCCATGCCTGCCGTTTATCCTTTGCACACCCGGCAACAGGTGAACCATTGCATATATTTGCCCCGTTGGGGGAAGATTTTTTGGAGGCTCTTCATGCTTGCGGACTCAAAGGATGGGAACAAATGGGGGAGGTGAAACAAAATGCATAACTTTTTGATATTTTTACGAAAACATCTGTTTTTTACCACGCTCACCTTCATACTGGCCTTATGTGTTGATTTTTATTTGATGGCTATGCTGTGGACGGGATTTGCGGAATGGTTTTCCCGTACCATAGGCATGTTTTTCCGTGTCATCACAGGGGCTATGACCTCCTGGATGCCTTTTTCCTTCATGGAAATGACCGTGATCGCCATTCTCATCGCGGTTGTTTGCCTGCTGGTGACCGGCATCCTTTGGCTGATTTTGTCCTTGTATAGAAAAAAATCCGCCCAAAAGGCGAAAAAATTTTTCTATGCCCTGTTGAAAACAGGAGTGGCGGCGGTGATGATCGGAAGCAGTTTGTTTTTTGTAAATCACGGGGTGAATTATTACCGCCATTCCACCGCAGAAAATTTAGGCTTGAAGGATACGCTGAAAAAAGAGGATGTGTTTTCAACCCTGACTTGGCTGGTGGAGGAATTGAACATGCTGGACGGGGAGATTTCCTTTGATGAAAGCGGTGCGTCGGTCTGCCCGTATGATTTTGATACCTTGGCACAAAAAGTCAAGGTGGCCTACGATAATTTTGGAAGTTCCTGGGATTTTTTGCAAAAAACCGGGTTCGCATCCAAGAGAATATATCTATCCAACTATTTGATATATACCCATATTTCGGGGATATATTGTCCCTATACGGGAGAAACTAACATCAATACCGCGTATCCCGACTACATTGTAGCCGATACCATTGCCCATGAATATTCCCATCAAAGAGGCGTTGCCCCCGAAAACGAATGTAACTTCCTGGCTTTTGCGGTGAATTATTCCTCCGGGGATGCCTATTTGCGCTATGCGGCTCTTGCCAATGGTTTTTCCGCCGTGGCGAGAGATGCCGCCAAACTGGATTTTGACCGATACAAAACAGTTATGGCAGACTGCCCCGATTGGCTGTTTCAAGAATATCACGCCTACAAGGAATATTTCAAGAAATATGCCGAAAATCCGGCGGCTACGGTGGCAAGCAATCTCAATGACAGCTATTTAAAATCCCAGGGGCAGGAACAGGGCATTCAGAGCTACAGGATGGAAACCGAACTGATTTGCCGGTATTATCTCACTTTTTTTCAAGAGGTGTCGTAACATTACACCCATCATTCTGGTTGTTGAAGACGATGATACGGTGCGGGAACTGATCCGGAGGGCCCTTTTGAAAGAAGGGTACATTCCCCGCTGTGCTTCCACAGGAAAAGAAGCGCTTTCCCTTGCCAAAGGTTGTTCTTTGGTTCTATTGGATATCGTACTTCCCGATGTCCACGGATTGTCGTTGTGTGCAGAATTCAAACATCTCACCGGGGGGGAAATCATGGTCATTTCATCCTTAACCCGGGAAGAAGAAGTGGTGGCGGGACTGGATGTGGGCGTTGACGACTACATCAGAAAACCCTTTGCCATGAAAGAATTGCTTTCCCGCGTCAGAGCATCCTTGCGCCGACGCGGGATTTTCTTGTCCCGTGAGTTTCAATCCGACGCTTCTTCTCTTACCTTCATTAAAAAAGAAGGAAAAACCGAACTGACCAAGCAGGAATATCAGCTCCTGCAGTTTTTCCTTCGTCATCCGGGGAAAATCATACCCAAACAAGTATTGATGAAAGAGATTTGGGGATGGGTATACACACAAGGAAACTCCCGCAGCGTGGACATGGCCGTGGCAAGACTCCGAAAAAAAACGGGGCTTTCTTCCGATGGCAGCCCGTATATCGAAACCATACGGGGGAAAGGCTATCTGTTTAGAGAGGAGAGATAGCATGTATAAAAAATTGTCATTGACCTTTCTGGTGTTTCAGTTTACCCTCACTTTGTTGTTTCAACTGATTCTCGTTCGTTTCGCCATTACGTTTGAAGAGCAAGAATTTGCAAAAAATGCCCAACGTTTTTTTGACAGAGAAGGTACAAAACCCGTTTTTTGTGAAGATGATGGGACCTTCGGGATTTTGCGGGCGGATGTTCTGGTCAATGGGGTGTCGGTAGAGATGGCAGGAAAAAGCCATTATCTTGCCCAATGGATCGACGGTATCCTGCCTTTGTTTGCCCTGTGGATGGCCATTTCCCTGATCGCTTCTCTTGGGTTGGCGGGCGGTGTTTATGTTTCTATGGAAAAGCCTCTCCTTGCTATTCGTAAGGCGGCGGGAGAATGGAAAGAAAATGCCCATGTGCCTGAAATTGAAATCTTTGGCGGGGATGAACTGGGACAAACGGGAAAAGCTTTGGTGGAATCCGCTCGGCGGGTCGAAGAAAAACGAAAAGAAATTTTGCGCTATATGCGCCATGAACTGATGAATCCGCTGACGGGATTGCGGGGCGCAGCGGAAGCCTTGCTGGAGCAAACAGGAGATGACCTTGCCCGGCTGTTTATCCGGGAGACGGGACGGATGGAACAGATGCTTCTGGAGGGTACGGATAAAGAACAAGTGCAAAAAGATTCTTTTTTTTCCTTTTCGTCTCTTTGGATATCTTGTCGATGTCTTTGCAGCGGAATGGCGAAAAAGCAAGGAAGGAAAACAGTGCTGTTTGGCGGGGAACCTCTTCCGTCCTATGGAAGCGGTAGTGAAAGTGCGTGGAAAAGCGCCGTTCTCAATTTACAGCAAAATGCCCTTCGCTATTCTCCTCCCGATTCTAAGACGGTGTTTGGAGCGTTGACTACCCACAAAGGTGTTGTGTTTGTTTTCTATAATCGAATTGCCGATACCCTGAAAAACGGGGATGGCAGCGGGCTAAAAACCGTTGCATCCATCTGCCAGGAATGGGGCGGGCGTATAGTCGTGAAAACGATTCATCATGAATATTATATGGCTCTTTTGCATATTCCCGCCCTGTAACGGGGAGCGGGAGATTACATATACTGAGGGAGGAAGAACTTTTTTTAAAAACCCCCTTTTCTTTTTTTTGGTAGTATGATACAATTACCCTGTATTCTGTTGCTTTCTGTGCACAATACGGGAAAGACAAGAAAGGATGAAACAATCCGATGGATAAAATCGTCATCCACGGCGGGAAACCAATTGTGGGCGAAATTCCTGTTTCGGGCATGAAAAATGCTGCCCTTGGCATTCTGTTTGCCGCCATTCTGGCGGAAGACAAATGTGTGATTGAAAATGTTCCTAAAATCAGCGATATTACCATCACTCTGGATATTCTCCGGGCGATGAATATCAGCGTCAAATATGTAGAACAAGACACGGTTGAAATTGACTCCACCTTCATGAATACATATGTGGCTCCGCCGGAACCTGTGCGTAAAATGAGGGCTTCCTACTACTGCCTGGGTGCTACCCTTGGCAGATTCGGCCGTGCCATTGTAGGATGTCCGGGGGGCTGTGATTTTGGTGTGCGGCCCATTGATCAGCACATCAAGGGCTTTGAGGCTTTGGGTGCCAACGTGTCGGTGGAATGCGGTAACATTGAAGCCTTTGCTGACCACGGATTGAAAGGCGCTTCCATTTATATGGATAAAGTGTCTGTGGGCGCCACCATCAATGTCATGCTGGCGGCGGTGAAAGCTGAAGGGCTGACCGTCATTGAAAATGCTGCCCATGAACCCCATATTGTGGATACTGCCAACTTTTTAAACGCCTGCGGCGCGGATATTTCCGGCGCAGGAACTGATGTGATTAAAATCCGTGGGGTAAAGAGGCTCCACGGCGTGACATACACCATCATTCCCGATATGATTGAAGCCGGTACTTATATGTGTTTAGCAGGAGCCGTTCCCGGTAGCCGGCTGCGGATCACCAATGTGATTCCGAAGCATTTGGATTCCATGTCTGCCAAACTGGTGGAAATGGGGCTGAAGATTGTAGAAGAAGATGAAGCGGTTGTAGTCAGCAGATCGGGTGATTTGAATAAAATTCATGTGCATACTCTGCCATATCCCGGTTTCCCCACCGATATGAATCCCCAGATTTGTGTACTTTTGGCTCTTGCCAAAGGAACCAGCACCCTAACGGAAGGGGTTTGGGACAGTCGTTTCCGCTATGTGGAAGAGTTGAAACGTATGGGCGCCAATATCAAAGTCGACGGTAGATTGGCCGTGGTGGAAGGGATCAAAGCCTTGTCACCCGCACCGGTCAGAGCGGTGGATTTGCGGGCGGGAGCCGCCATGGTCATTGCAGCTTTATCCGCGCCCGGCAGAACCGAGGTCCATGAAGCCTATCACATCTATCGCGGATACGAAAAAATTGTGGAAAAACTGAGAGCTGTAGGGGCTGACATCACAGCCGTGACCATTCCTGATAGCGTGCTGTACAAGGTAAGTAACTGAATAAATATTCCATTTAACATATGCAAAGAAGGCGGTCTGTGCGACCGTCTTCATTTTTTTCTGCGCTACACGAGAAAAATTGCAGAGGAAAAACATGAAAAAATGAAAAATTACCCTTGACAAACATTTTCCTCTGTGATATTATAGTACACTGCATTATAATGGTTAACTTGCCCCAAAACGCCCGATTTTCGGTGGATTTTCGGGGCAAAATTCTAAAAAGCTGCCTGTAGACATTCTTTAAGGAAGCAGTATCGTGGAATACCCAATTTGACTACGCAAAAAAATGAATGGAGTTGAAATGGCTATGATGAAACCTCAAACGCTTGGCACCAACGTGCGGATGAGTTTTTCTAAAATCAACGAAGCGTTGGAAATGCCAAACCTGATCGAGGTTCAGAAAAAATCCTTTGAGTGGTTTCTCACGGAAGGCCTAAAGGAAGTCCTTGCCGATGTGTCTCCTATCGTGGATTATTCGGGGAATCTGTCTATAGATTTTGTGGACTACAAAATTGACAACACCCCCAAGTATCCTGTGGAAGAATGTAAAGAAAGAGACGTCAATTATGCAGTACCTTTGAAGGTGCGTGTCCGTTTGACCAACCGTCTAACCGGTGAAATCAAAGAACAGGAAATTTTCATGGGCGATTTTCCCATGATGACCGAAAACGGTACCTTTGTGATCAACGGCGCTGAGCGTGTCATTGTTTCCCAGATCGTTCGTTCTCCCGGTATATATTATGATTCCGATATGGATAAAACAGGTAAAAAGACATTCTCCGCTACCGTCATTCCTTTCCGCGGCGCATGGCTGGAATATGAATCGGATATCAACGATGTTCTCTATGTCCGTATTGATAAAAACAGAAAAATTCCCGTCACGGTGCTGATTCGTGCGTTGGGTCCCGGCAATGACGCGGAAATTCTCAATATGTTCGGCGAAAATGAAATGATACTCAACACCATGGCTAAGGACGGCATCGCCGAACTGGCTGAAAAGAATCATACCACTTTATATGAAGAAGCCTTGAAGGAAATTTATTGTAAGCTCCGTCCCGGTGATCCCCCTTTGGTAGAATCTGCCAAGACCCTGATAAACAATCTTTTCTTCGACGCTCGTCGTTATGATATTTCTGCTGTCGGCAGATATAAATTCAATAAAAAGTTGGCTCTTTCCCGCCGTATTGCGGGCAAAAAGCTGGCTGAAAACGCAATTTCCACCTTCACAGGCGAACTGGTTGCGGAAGAAGGGGAAATTTTATCACGCGCCACCGCCCAAGCCATAGAAGATGCGGGCGTTGACGCTGTATACGTATACGGTGACAGCGGAAAAGTTCGCAAGGTATTCTCCAATGGTATGGTGCATGCCTCCAAGATTTTGGGCTACAGCGTGGAAGAAGCGGGTATCAACGAAATGGTTTCCGGCAAGGTGTTGTCGGAAATTATGGCGGAACATTCCGATCCCAAAGACGTTCTGGTTGCCATGAAGGAAAAAAAGAACGATCTGATCCCCAAACACATTACCGAATACGATATTTTTGCTTCCGTTAACTATATTATCTGCTTGGCCGATCACATCGGCGTAGAAGATGACATTGATCATTTGGGCAACCGTCGCCTTCGTTCCGTGGGCGAATTGCTCCAGAACCAGCTGCGCATCGGCTTTTTACGTATGGACAAGATCGTAAAGGAGCGTATGACCATTCAGGATATTGAATCGGTCACGCCGCAGGCATTGATCAACATTCGTCCCATTGTATCCGCTATCAAGGAATTTTTCGGTTCCTCGCCTTTGTCTCAGTTCATGGACCAGAACAACCCTCTGTCCGAACTGACCCACAAACGCCGTTTGTCCGCGTTGGGTCCCGGTGGTTTGTCCCGTGACCGCGCTTCCTTTGAAGTGCGTGACGTACACTACACCCAGTACGGCAGAATGTGTCCCATTGAAACGCCTGAAGGTCCCAACATTGGTTTGATTTCATATCTGTCTACCTATGCCCGTATTTCTCCCTTCGGCTTTATTGAAGCTCCCTATCGCAAGGTGGATAAGGAAACGGGTATTGTGACCGATAAGATTGAATATATGACAGCGGACGTGGAAGACGAGTATACCGTTGCCCAGGCCAATGAACCTCTGGATGAAAACAATCGGTTTGTCAACAACAAGGTAACCGCACGCCGCAGGGAAGAAATTCTTGAAGTCGAACGCAAAGACATCGACTATATGGACGTTTCTCCGAAAATGGTTGTGTCGGTGGCGACTGCCCTCATCCCCTTCCTGGAAAACGACGACAACTCCCGTGCCCTGATGGGTTCCAACATGCAGAAACAGGCGGTGCCCCTGATGGTCACCGAATCTCCCATCGTGGGTACCGGTATGGAATACAAAGTGGCTGTGGATTCCGGTGTTTGCGTAATCAGCCGATTAAGCGGTTTGGTTGAAACGGTTTGTGCCGATTACATCACTATTTTGGGGGATGACGGTCTCAAAGAAACCTACCATTTGATTAAATTCAAACGGACCAACCAAGGCACTTGTATCAACCAGAGGCCCATTGTCAATATGGGTGACAGAGTGATCAAAGGACAAGTGATTGCCGATGGTCCTTCCACGTTCAACGGGGAAATGGCTTTGGGTAAAAACGTGCTCATCGGCTTTATGACCTGGGAAGGATATAACTACGAAGATGCCGTTTTGATCAACGAAAGATTGGTGCGCGAAGATATATATACATCGTTGCATATCGAAGAATACACCCACGAAGCCAGAGATACCAAACTCGGCCCGGAAGAAATTACCCGTGAGATCCCCGGCGTCGGTGACGATGCTTTGAGAGATCTGACCATGGACGGTATCGTCCGCAAGGGTGCTGAAGTCCGTGCCGGTGACATTCTGGTGGGTAAAGTCACGCCCAAGGGCGAAACCGAACTGACGGCAGAAGAACGCCTGCTTCGGGCGATTTTCGGCGAAAAAGCCCGTGAAGTCCGTGACACCTCTTTGCGTTTGCCCCATGGTGAAAGCGGTATTGTGGTGGATGTGAAGAGTTTTTCCCGTGAAAACGGTGATGAGTTGCCTCCCGGAGTCAACCGGGTTGTCAGCGTATATGTTGCCCAGAAGCGAAAGATTTCCGTGGGCGACAAAATGGCAGGCCGCCATGGCAACAAAGGTGTTATTTCCCGCATTCTTCCCCCCGAAGATATGCCCTTCCTACCCGACGGCACGCCTCTGGATATCGTTTTGAATCCTCTGGGCGTTCCTTCTCGCATGAACATCGGTCAGGTGTTGGAAGTACACTTGGGCATTGCTGCCAAGAAAATGGGCATTCAAATCATGACCCCCGTTTTCGACGGTGCCAACGAAGACGATATTGCCGCATGTCTGGAAATGGCCGGTCTGCACAAAGACGGTAAAACTGTACTCTACGACGGACGTACCGGCGTTCCTTTTGACAATCCTGTTACCGTGGGTATTATGTACTTCTTGAAACTTCATCATCTGGTTGACGATAAGATTCACGCTCGTTCCACCGGTCCTTACTCCCTGGTTACCCAGCAGCCTTTGGGTGGAAAAGCCCAATTCGGCGGTCAGCGTTTTGGTGAAATGGAAGTATGGGCTCTGGAAGCGTATGGTGCTGCCTATACCCTGCAGGAAATTTTGACTGTAAAATCCGATGACGTCATCGGTCGCGTCAAGACTTTTGAAGCCATTGTCAAAGGTCAGAATATTCCCACGCCCGGTGTTCCGGAATCTTTCAAAGTTTTGATCAAGGAACTTCAGTCTCTCGGATTGAATGTCCAGGTGCTTGATGCCGAAGGCAATGAAATTCAGCTGAAGAAGACTTCTGAGGATGAAACTTATGGTGCCAAACCCTTCAATATGGAAGAACTGGGCAACGCCCGCGGTCATTATGACATGGCGAATCCCATGTTTGACGATCAGGAAGGCGTTGAGCACAGGGACAGCGAAGACAGCGAAGACAGCGAAGAGGAAGAGGATGACATCGAGGAAGAGAATGATGTCGAATTCGAGGAATTTGATTCTACGGATGAGATATCCGATGATGAATGATGAGGGAGGAAAGGTAGAATGGCATACGTGAAACCCGAAGCTCAAAGCAATGATATTGATTTTGACCGTATCCGAATTGGTCTTGCATCTTCCGAAATGATTCGCAGCTGGTCCTATGGTGAAGTAAAAAAACCGGAAACAATCAACTACCGCACCCTGAAACCCGAGCGCGACGGTTTGTTCTGCGAACGCATTTTCGGGCCCATGAAAGACTGGGAATGTCATTGTGGCAAATATAAAAAAGTTCGTTACGTCGGCAAAGTATGTGAAAAATGCGGTGTTGAAATTACCACCAACAAAGTGCGCCGTGAACGGATGGGTCACATTGAACTGGCTGCTCCTGTTTCTCACATATGGTATTTCCGCGCAATCCCTTCCCGCATGGGACTTTTGCTGGATATTTCTCCCAAACTGCTGGAAAAAGTGTTGTACTTTGCCCAATATATCGTCACCAATCCCGGCTCAACCGATCTTTGCATGAACCAGGTTCTGAGCGAAAGTGAATATCGTCTTGCCCGGGAACGGTTTGAAGATGATTTCGATGCAGACATGGGAGCAGAGGCTGTCAAAAAACTGTTGAGTGCATTGAATCTGGACGAATTGTCCCGACAGATGAAAGCCGAACTGAACAACGCAACCGGACAAAAGAAACTGAAAATCATCAAAAGACTGGAAGTGGTGGAAGCATTCCGCCTTTCCGGTAACCGCCCCGAATGGATGATTCTGGACGTAATCCCTGTGATTCCTCCCGAAATCCGTCCCATGGTGCAGTTGGACGGTGGCAGATTCGCCACTTCCGATCTGAACGATTTGTATCGTCGCGTCATTAACCGCAACAACCGCTTGAAACGATTGATCGAACTCAAAGCACCTCAGATTATCATACGCAACGAAAAGAGAATGCTGCAGGAAGCCGTGGATGCTCTCATTGACAACGGCCGCCGCGGACGTGCCGTCACCGGTCCGAATAACCGTCCTTTGAAATCTCTGTCCGAAATGCTCAGAGGTAAACAAGGCCGTTTCCGTCAGAACCTGCTGGGAAAACGTGTTGACTATTCAGGTCGTTCCGTTATAGTAGTAGGTCCTGAGCTCAAAATGTTCCAATGTGGTTTGCCGAAAGAAATGGCTTTGGAACTATTCAAGCCATTTGTCATCAAACGTTTGGTAGAAAAAGGGCTTGCACACAATATCAAAAGTGCTAAGCGTATGGTTGAGCGGGTAAGGCCGGAAGTATGGGATGTTGTTGAAGAAGTTATTAAAGATCATCCAGTGATGTTAAACCGCGCGCCAACCCTGCATAGATTGGGCATCCAGGCCTTTGAGCCTGTTTTAGTAGAAGGACGGGCTTTAAAGCTTCACCCCTTGGTTTGTACTGCTTATAATGCTGACTTTGACGGAGATCAAATGGCGGTTCACTTACCACTATCTGTAGAAGCGCAGGCAGAAGCCAGGTTCTTAATGTTGGCTGCNNACGTGTTGACTATTCCGGCCGTTCGGTCATCGTGGTAGGACCCGATCTGAAACTGTATCAGTGCGGTCTGCCCAAAGAAATGGCATTGGAACTCTTCAAACCTTTTGTCATGAAACGTCTGTGTGAAACCGGCAAGGCTTCCAACATCAAAGACGCCAAGAAAAAGGTGGAAAGAGTGTATGACGAAGTTTGGGATGCACTGGAATGCGTCATCAAAGAACGTCCCGTTCTGTTGAACCGTGCGCCTACCCTCCACCGTCTTTCCATCCAGGCTTTTGAACCGGTGTTGGTAGAAGGCAGGGCGATCAAACTGCATCCTCTGGTATGTTCTGCATTTAACGCCGACTTCGACGGCGACCAAATGCCTGTGCACGTGCCGCTCTCTGCAGAAGCGCAGGCGGAAGCTAGATTCCTGATGTTGTCTGCCAACAACCTGTTAAAACCGGTAAACGGTAAAGCCGTCACGGTTCCTACCCAGGACATGGTATTGGGTTCCTATTACCTGACCTATGAAAAAACCAACAAGATTATCCCCGATGATCAGATCAAAAAAATCTACCGCGACTTTAATGAAGCTAACATGGCCTATGAGAACGGTGAATTGCACTTGCATGAACGGATCAAGGTGAGAATGTCTGCCGAATTTGAAGGGGAAACTGTTTCTGGATTGGTGGTTGCTACCTTGGGGCAGTTGATTTTCAACCAAATAATCCCCCAGAACCTCCACTTGGTAGACAGATCCAAAAGGGAAAACGTCTTGTTGCCTGAAATTTCTTTTGCCGTGACCAAAGGCAAGCTGGGTGATATCATTGACCGCTGCATCAAATACGCCGGTCCTACCAGAACAGCCGAAGTGCTGGATGATATCAAAGCCCTTGGCTTTAAGTACTCCACCCGCGGGGCGATCACCATTTCGGTTTCCGACATGACCGTGCCTCCTCAGAAGAAAATCATTCTTGCCGAAGCCGATAAAAAGGTGGATGCCGTCTTTGATATGTTTGCGGAAGGTATCATTTCCGATGATGAACGGCATAAGAGCGTTGTTAAGATTTGGGAAGATGCCACCAACGCCGTAACCGAGGCTTTGAACAAGAACCTGACCGAAGACAACCCCATCAACATGATGGCGGTATCCGGTGCCCGCGGTTCCATCAAACAGATTCGGCAGCTGGCCGGTATGCGTGGCTTGATGGCTACTGCTACCGGTAAAACCCTGGAATTGCCCATCAAGGCAAACTTCCGTGAAGGCTTGAATATTCTCGAATACTTCATCGCTGCCCGTGGCGCTCGTAAAGGTTTGGCGGATACGGCTCTTCGTACCGCTGACTCCGGTTATTTGACCCGTCGTCTGGTTGACGTTTCGCAGGACGTAATCGTCCGCGAAGAAGACTGTGGAACCACCGATGGCATCCTTATGACCAAAATTTACGACGGTAAGGAAAAGATCGAAGAACTCAGCGAAAGAATTCTCGGTCGTTTCACCGCGGAAAATGTGGTGGATCCCAAGACCGGTGAAGTGCTTGTACAAGCCAACATGATGATGGATGATGAAGATATTCAAAAAATCTTGCATGCGGGTATCGAAACAGTCAAAGTACGTTCCATTCTCAAATGTAAAGCCAAATACGGCGTCTGCGCTCATTGCTATGGTGCCGATTTGGCATCCGGCAAACCGGTTAACATCGGCGAAGCGGTGGGGATCATTGCCGCCCAGTCCATAGGCGAACCGGGTACCCAGCTGACCATGAGAACGTTCCATACCGGCGGTGTTGCCGGCGGGGACATTACCCAAGGTCTGCCTCGTGTGGAAGAAATTTTCGAAGCACGGCGTCCCAAAACCCCTGCCATCATTGCGGAATTTGACGGTGTCGTTACGGTAGAAAAAGTGAAGAATATTCGCTCTTTCGTCCTGACCGGCTCCGAAACCGGCGAAGTGAAGGTCTATCCCGCTTACAGCCTGCCGCTGAAAGTGGAAGAGGGTGCCACAGTATACAAAGGACAGGCTCTGACCGAAGGCTTTAAGGTGCCGGCTGATATTGTCCGGATTGAAGGTCTGGATGCTGTATATGACTACATTGTCAGAGAAATCCAGCGCGTGTACAAACTGCAAGCGGTTGATATCAATGATAAACACGTGGAAGTCATTGCCCGTCAGATGACCAGGAAAATCAAAGTGGAAGATTCCGGCGATACCAAACTTCTGCTTGGCGCGCTGATTGAAATCAATGAATTCAACCTGGAAAATGAAATCATTGCCAAGCGGGTGGCCGCCGGCGAACTCAGTTTGAGAGAAGCTGTGGGAAGCCCTGTACTCTTGGGGATTACCAAAGCTGCTTTGTCTACCGATTCCTTCTTGTCCGCCGCCTCCTTCCAGGAAACCACCAAAGTATTGACAGAAGCCGCCATTAAAGGCAAGGAAGATCCTTTGCTTGGCTTGAAGGAAAACGTCATTATCGGAAAACTGATTCCCGCAGGTACGGGTATGCCCATGTATAAAGATTTGAAAGTGGAATACAAGGGCACGCTGTTCGAGGAGTTAGATACAGAATATCAGTCATGAGATATGTTCTACACCGCCCGCGGCATGCCCGCGGGTAGTGTTTTTAACCAAAATATGCTTTGCAGGGAGTATGACGGAGGTTTTTATGAACATTGGATTGTATGAATTGGATATTACGCCTCCCTTGGGGAGTTTGATACCGGGAGGATTTGCTGCCCGGTTCAGTGATGATGTGGACGATTGTCTGTTTGTCCGAGCAATGGTAGCCGACGATGGAGAACGGAAAATAGCCCTTGCCGTCATTGACTGCTGTGGAATCACCCATGATGTTGTAACCCGCATCCGGGAACGGGTGGAGGCGTTGGCGGGGATGCAACCTGCCACTGTCATGGTGATGGCCAACCATATCCATGCAGGGGGCCCCACCTTAAACTGGGGAGAGGAAATCAAACAGGATCCGGTTTATTTGGACTTTTTGGTCATAAAAACAGCCGATGCGATTGTGTTGGCGGATAAAAAGAAAAGGCCATTGTCACCAAAAACCGCTTTGGGCACTGCGCCCGGGCTGGGATTTATCCGCATTTTCCGTATGAAAGACCAAACCTTAGTAACCAACCCCCCTTTTGGTGATCCCAACTTGGGAGAGCCTTACACCGAAGGGGACGATGACGTGCTTGTTCTTGGCTTTTTTGACGGCGACAAACCGGTAGGGGCTGTGGTGAATTTTGCCTGCCATCCCGCCATTGTTGCCAAAACCTATACCTCGGCGGATTTTATCGGAGCCTTATCAGCAAATCTGAAAGAAATATACGGCCCGCGCTTTGTAACGCTGTTTGTCAACGGCGCCTGTGGCAATATCAATCACATCAATCGGTTTGATCGCTCTACCGCCGCACCCGGTCGTCATGTGTATATCGGGCAGCAATTGGCGGAAGTGACGGTAAAATTGCTGCAGGAAGCCGTGGCAGTTGACGCTGAAAAGGTTGGGTATGCGGTGGATACCGTTCGTCTGGGACTTCGCAGACCCTCGGAAGAAGCCCTTTTGGAAGCCAAAGCCCTAATTGACGGCTTCGGGGATGACTTTATGCATCAAACCGGAAAAAGCAAACAGTATAAAGACGTGTTTTTTGCCCTCCAAACCCTCTGGCGCATGGCAGACAAAAACAGCTTTGTGGATGCCGAGGTGCAGGTGTTTGATTTTGGCGGCATCACCTTGTTCGGTATGCCGGCGCAAATGTTTTGCGAGTATGGAAAAGCATTGAAAGAAGCAAAGGGCAAAAAAGCCATCGTTTCTATTTTTGCCAATATGTATTTGGGATATTGTCCCGTTCCCGTATGCATGGTTCCGGGGGTGTACGAAGCAAAATTGGCAACTTCCAGCATGCTGCAGTCGGACAGCGGAGACAAGTTGGTGAAAACCGCCTTGGAACTATGTGAAAAAATTCACACAAATCCTGTAAAAGAAGCCGAAAAAGTGAAAAAATAACTTGACAGGAAGGAAAGTTATATGATACACTGTTCCTTGCCGTTGCCCCAAATCAAGGGGGATATTTCTGTCCAATGGCAAATAGCGAGAAAAAACAGGAACACGATGGATAGTTTGCGTTTTTACGCTGCTATAAAAACTGTAAAGAAAGGAGTTGTCTTATGCCCACATTTAACCAGTTGGTTCGCAACGGACGTCAGAAGGTAACCTACAAGTCAAAGTCACCGGCTCTTCACATTGGCATCAATAGCCTGAAAAAGAAGGAGATTGATCTTTCTTCTCCCCAAAAGCGCGGTGTCTGTACCAAGGTTTCCACCAAGACTCCGAAGAAACCGAACTCCGCTCTGCGTAAAATTGCCCGCGTCAGATTGACAAACGGCTATGAAGTGTCCGCATACATTCCCGGTATCGGCCACAATTTGCAGGAGCACTCGGTGGTTATGATTCGTGGCGGTAAGGTGAAAGACCTTCCCGGTGTTCGTTATCACATCATTCGTGGTACTTTGGATACCCAGGGCGTGAATGGAAGAAAGCAGGCCCGTTCCAAGTATGGTGCAAAACGAGCAAAGAAAAAATAACCCCCCAAGTTCGTGCGATCATTTGAAACATGAATATTATATTTGCTTTTGTGCAAACTGAATATATTTCAAGGCTTCATTTGTTGCGCACAAGCGGGCGAAAATGCCCGAGTACCGCTGATATCATGCAATATTATGAAGGAGGGAAGAACTGTGCCAAGAAGAGGTCAAATATCCAAAAGAGATATTCTGCCCGACCCGCTATACAATTCCAAGCTTGTGACAAAACTGATCAACAATATCATGTATGATGGTAAAAAAGGTGTTGCTCAGAGTATTGTTTACGATGCGTTTGAAATTGTGCAGGCTAAGACCGGTGAGAATCCCCTGGAAGTGTTCCAGAAGGCTCTCAACAACATTATGCCTACCTTGGAAGTGAAAGCACGCCGTGTTGGCGGTTCCACTTACCAGGTTCCGATGGAAGTGCGGCCGGAAAGAAAGCAGACATTGGGTCTGCGTTGGTTGATCACCTATTCCAGAGCTCGCAGCGAAAGAAGAATGTCTGAAAGACTTGCCGGCGAAATCATGGATGCTGTCAACGAATTGGGCGGTGCCGTTAAAAAGAGAGACGACACCCATAAAATGGCCGAAGCCAACAAAGCTTTTGCTCACTACAGATATTAAGCATAAACATTATTTCATCTCTTTGAAAGGAGAACGCTTTCATGCCCCGAGAATACCCGCTTGAGCGGATCAGAAATATCGGTATCATGGCGCACATCGATGCCGGTAAAACAACCACTTCGGAAAGAATTCTTTTCTATACCGGTAAAACCCATAAACTAGGAGAAGTCCACGAAGGCGCCGCCACCATGGACTGGATGAAGCAGGAACAGGAGAGAGGAATCACCATCACTTCTGCTGCAACCACCTGTTACTGGAATGGCCATCGCATCAATCTAATAGACACTCCCGGTCACGTTGACTTTACCGTGGAAGTTGAGAGATCACTCCGGGTTCTCGATGGTTCTGTCACGGTGTTCTGTGCCAAAGGCGGTGTTGAACCTCAAACTGAAACAGTCTGGAGACAGGCGGATAAGTATGGGGTACCCCGTATGGCCTATGTGAACAAAATGGACATTTCCGGCGCCAATTTTTATCGGGTTGTGAACCAGATTCATGACCGTCTGAAGGCCAATGCCGTACCGATTCAGTTGCCCATTGGTACGGAAGAAAACTTCAGAGGTATTATTGACCTTTTACAAATGAAAGCGTATATTTATACCAACGATTTGGGAACGGATATTCTGGAAGAGGATATTCCTGCCGATATGATGGAAAAAGCCAAAGAGCATCGCCTCAACCTCCTGGAAGCTCTTGCGGATGTGAATGATGCGCTGATGGAGAAATACCTGGAAGGTATAGAACTTACCCTGGAGGAATTGCAATCTGCTGTCCGCAGTGCCACCATATCAGGCAAAATGGTTCCTGTGATTTGCGGTACATCCTATAAAAACAAGGGTGTACAGAAACTTCTGGATGCGGTTGTGGCATATATGCCGGCTCCTACCGACATTCCTGCCATTCGCGGTATTTGCCAGAAGTCTGATGAGGAAGATGTCCGTCACGCCAGCGACGACGAACCCTTTTCCGCGTTGGCATTTAAGATTGCCACCGACCCCTTTGTGGGCAGAATCTGCTTTGTCCGTGTTTACTCCGGATCCGTTAAAGTAGGTTCCACGGTGTATAATGCCACCAAAGATTGTCGGGAACGGTTGGGACGTATCGTACAGATGCATGCCAACCACCGTCAGGACGTGGATGAAATTTATGCAGGAGAAATCGCTGCCGTAGTGGGTGTGAGAAACACCACCACCGGCGATACACTGTGTGATGAAAACCATCCCATTGTATTGGAATCCATGGAATTTCCGGAACCCGTTATCCGTGTTGCCATTGAGCCCAAAACCAAAGCAGGTCAGGATAGAATGGGCATTGCCCTATCCAAACTGGCCGAAGAAGATCCCACATTTAAAACCTATACAGATGAAGAAACCAGCCAGACGATCATCGCCGGCATGGGTGAATTGCATCTTGAGATCATCGTTGACCGTTTGCTCCGTGAATTCCGCGTGGAAGCAAACGTGGGAAAACCCCAGGTTTCTTATAAAGAAACCATCCGCAAATCGGCTGATGTGGATCATAAGTATGCCAGACAGTCCGGCGGTAGAGGTCAGTACGGTCATGTGAAAATCATTATAGAACCCAACGAATCCGGAAAGGGTTACGAATTCATCAACAAGGTTGTGGGCGGCTCCGTTCCGAAAGAGTATATTCCTGCCGTAGATGCCGGCATTCGCGGCGCGATGCAAGCAGGCGTCATAGCCGGCTATCAGGTCGTTGACGTGAAAGTCACGTTGTACGATGGTTCCTACCATGAAGTGGACTCTTCCGAAATGGCCTTTAAAATAGCAGCTTCTATGGCTTTCAAGGAAGCGATGAGAAAAGCAGATGCTGTTCTCATGGAACCCATTATGAAGGTTTCTGTGGTTGCTCCCGATGATTATCTGGGCGATGTCATTGGAGATTTGAGCAGCCGGCGGGGTCAAATTATGGGTATGGAACAGATCGGCGAGGGCATACAGCAGGTCAATGCGTTCGTTCCTCTGGCTGAAATGTTCGGATATGCCACTGACCTGCGGTCCCGTACCCAGGGTCGCGGTGTATATACCATGGAACCCAGCCGTTACACCGAAGTGCCTAAGGCAACCCAAGAGGCGTTGGCCACCACAAAGCTCTAAGCAATATTATTAATAAAACAAAAAAATGAAACGAATCTTAAGGAGGAAAAAACAATGGCAAAGGCAAAATTTGAAAGAACAAAACCCCATGTTAACATCGGTACCATTGGTCACGTTGACCATGGTAAGACGACTTTGACCGCTGCTATTACCAAAACTCTGGCTATGAAAGATAAAAGCATTTCATTTTTGGCATATGACCAAATCGACAATGCTCCCGAAGAAAAAGCCAGAGGCATTACAATCAGCACCCGTCACGTAGAATACCAGACCGATGCAAGGCACTATGCGCACGTTGACTGTCCGGGTCACGCTGACTATGTGAAAAACATGATCACCGGTGCCGCGCAGATGGACGGTGCTATCCTGGTTGTTGCCGCTTCCGATGGTCCTATGCAGCAAACCCGTGAACACATTCTGCTTGCCCGTCAGGTCGGCGTTCCCTCGATTGTTGTTTACATGAACAAATGCGACTTAGTCGACGATGAAGAACTGCTGGAACTGGTCGAAATGGATATTCGTGACCTCCTGTCCCAGTACGATTTTCCCGGCGATGATACTCCCATTATCCGCGGTTCCGCGCGTGAAGCTCTCGTATGCACCAACACCGATATGGATGCTCCTGAATACGCTTCCATTATTGAATTGATGAATGCGGTTGACACCTTCATTCCCACGCCCGACCGTCAGGCAGATCTTCCCTTCCTGATGCCCGTGGAAGACGTCTTCTCTATTCCCGGCCGTGGTACCGTTGCAACCGGCAGAGTGGAAAGAGGCACCATCAAAATGTACGAAGAAGTGGATATCGTCGGCATGAATGATGAAATCAAAAAGACCACCATCACCGGTATCGAAATGTTCAGAAAAGAAATGCAGGAAGCGCAGGCCGGTGACAACGTGGGTTGTTTGCTCCGCGGCGTTACCAAGAATGGCATCGAAAGAGGCCAGGTTCTTGCGAAACCCGGTACCATCAAACCTCACACCAAATTTGTTGGCCAGGTTTACGTTTTAACCGAAAAAGAAGGTGGACGTCATAAACCCTTCTTTAATAACTATCGTCCTCAGTTCTACTTCAGAACCACCGACGTTACCGGCGTTATCAATCTGCCTCAAGATGTTGAAATGTGCAAACCCGGCGACAACGTGGATATGACGGTTGAATTGATCACGCCCATCGCCATCGAAAAAGGTCTCCGCTTTGCCATTCGCGAAGGCGGTAGAACCGTTGGTTCCGGCGTTGTGGTTGAAATTAATGCCTAATCAATCGTAATTGAATTTCTTTTTAAGTGCCCTTGTTATATATGACCCAATTTGTGCAGACAGCACAAAAAGCCCTATGGTAGAAAACAGTAAGATTTAGGCAACAAACTGATTTCGTTGTTTCAACGGAATCAGTTTTGTGTTCACTTGGATCCTTTCGTTATTGTAGAAGTGTATGTATTCACCTATGGGGAGGCGAGCCTCCTCATAGGTTCGCAGTTTCACGTATTCCATATCTTTCTTTATGGCGATAAACTACCATATATTTTTACACTCGTTCCTTTCTTATATACGTTCTCTTTTAAAACATTCTCTTATTTGTTCTCTTGTAAATCCTAACAGATTTCCGACTTCTCTTTGAGTTAATCTCTGCTCCTTTCACTCGAACAGCTCTTTTTCATATTCATGTATATGTGTCTGTAATTCCTTGGCATAGCAAAACCTCCTATGGCTTTTATTTTACCATAAGAGGTGCTTTTTTTCATTATCCGTTTTTGCTGGTTCTGTTCAGTCTTGGAAGCACCTGCGGAAAAACACACCTGCGGAAAAACACACTTCTTTTCTATTGACAAAACCTACATATCGGTATATACTGTAAGAACAAAGTGAATATGCATTCTTCGGGGGATGGTGAAAATCCATACCGGCGGTGACAGTCCGCGAACGCACGTTGTGCGCCGAACAGGTGAAACTCCTGTACCGACGGTGATAGTCCGGATGAGAGAAGAAGCGTTGCATTTTTATGCAACATATTTATCCCCGTTTTCGGGGATTTTTTATTTTATGAAAGAAGGTTTTAGTATGCGGGTGACGACAATAAAACTGACTGCCATTTCCATGCTGTGCGCAGTTGCCGTGGGCTTGGTGGTTTTGATCAGAGTATCCATATTTCCCATGGTGTCTTTTTTGGAATACGATCCGGGAGACATTCCCATTCTGTTTGGCACTTTGACTTTCGGTCCCGTGGCCGGATTGCTGATGACGCTGGTAGTCAGTGTGATTCAAGGAGTGACCGTCAGTGCTTCCAGCGGACCGATCGGTATCGTGATGCATATTTTGGCGACGGGATCTATGGTTGTTGCCATTGCTTTGGTTCAGAGGGTTTTGCATGGAAAGAAAGGGAGCATGTATATAGCAGGGATTGCCGGGATTGTTGCTATGACTGCTGTAATGACGTTGTTTAATCTTTTTTTCACACCGATATTTATGAAGGTTCCTCGCAGTGTAGTGATTAATTTGCTGGGATATATCATTGCTTTTAATGTAATCAAAGCGGGTATCAACACGCTTGTCACTTTGGTACTATGTAACCCGCTGAAAAAAGCCATTGTCAGATTTGCATGGAAGTAATATTCCTACAACATTTTATTACATAGTTGTAGGTATTAAATACGAATTGGGTGAATATGATATAAAATTTGTATAAATTCACAAATTTTCTTCTATATTTTCATGAATAAAATCATTGGTTTGCATCTATTTTTTCTTGACATTATAATACTTTGATGATACACTAATAGTGTGTAAAATAGACTTATGTCTGGCGCAGGCCATAATAAGTCAATGGCATCTACTATTATAGCAAAAAATGATTGGGAGGAACCAAAATGAAGAGACTCATAGCAGTTGCACTTGCCCTTCTCATGTTGGTTGCAATGGTCCCCACCTCGTTGTTCGGACTGATTGCCAGCGCAGCAGACCCGGTTACCGTAACTATTTATGCAAATGGTACATATACCGGAAGCGACAGTGATGGTTCTGAGGCAAAACCTTTTAGGAACTTGAATACTGCTTTCTATTACTTGTCCAAATTAAAAGGGGTTGACCAAGCGGTGATTTTGATCACCGGTGATACCGCTTTGGGCGCAGTGGTGAAGGAAGATGCAAAAGCTGATGGAAAATACCAATATTATTCGCAAACCACCACCAATATTACGGATGGCCAAAAGATAACGAATATGTTAAATTTGGCGGCAATGCCCATGCCTGTGACCATCCGCGGAGCAGGTGGAAAAATATCCCAAGCGATCAATAGTCGCATGGATCTTGTAGATCCTATTTTTGCAGAGCGCGAAAAAGTGAATAAGGTTAAAGAAGCTCATTTTATTTTTTATATCAGAAGCGAATTAACATTTGATCATATCCAAATTGACACTGTTTATGATTATTTGTTTTTCAGGGCAACGAATAGCGTTTCTCTGACAGTCAATGATGACGTCGTTGTCAACAATGCTACTGACAGCAACGTTACGATTGAATTAAATAGAATAGGTAATACTCTGAATCTTTTCGGCGGCACTTTTGGTTGTGTTACCGTAGATAATGCCGGAAATAACGAAAACACGGCTTCTTCTGTTATCAACATTGGCTCAAACGCCAGAGTATATACATATTATGGTTCCGGCGATACAAAGACGGCTGTGATTAACATGACCGGTGGTTATATTGGGACGATGTTCCTGGGTGGTGAACGATATGCGGCCAAGGGTTTTCGTACCTTGAATATGTCCGGCGGTAGCGTTGACGTGATGTATCTGGGTGGAGCTGTTGAAAAAGAATCCACGGCGGAATACACCGTCAATCTTTCCGGCGGTGAAATCAGTTTGTTGTATCCAACCGGCATTACTAAAGACAGCAAAACGGCTTGCACAGGCAAGAAAACTGTCAATGCCTATGATGGATATTTGTATGCCATCACGGAAAAGGCATTGCCTGGTTTTGATGTCAGAAATGAATTACGCTCCAATCCTCCCAGCGGAGAAGCCGGTAAAATAACCATGTATGTGGGCGACGAAGGCGATGATGCCAACAGCGGTATGACTTTCGAGTTGAAATTGAAAACATTGGAAAAAGCAATGTCAAAGGCAGTTGGTCTTTACAACCATGATGTTGCCTCTTCTGTGGTCATTCAAATCGTGGGTAATGTGACGTTGCCTGAAATGAATGGAAATTTTGTATCTCCTGTATACAATTTTCCCCTGACCATCAGGGGCGGTATGATTACCACGAAATCCAACAATCCCATCACGCATAATTATGCCAACTCTGCTACCAGTTTCGACCTGATTATGCAGGGTCCTATTACCTGGCAAGATGTGACAATTAGCGCAGCCAATTACGCTCATGTCGTTTTGTTTGCACAAAATTATGCAGCGAATATGGTAAACTCTGATTTCAACGCTGCCTATGAAATGATCGTTGACAATGTCAGCTTTGTTTCCAAAACAAGCAGTTATATCTATAGCGGCAGAAATGTTGATCTGCATGTTATGAACGGTACCTATGGTTACATCATCGGTGGTAAAAATATGTACTTGAGCGATGTGAAGGTTACGTCTTGGACAGCCGGCAATGCTCCTTACGGCGGCGGTAAGATTGATTCCATAAACATCGTATTGAAAAACTCCACGTTAAATGCTGCTTTTGGTTCATACAACGTTCCTGCTGCGAAAGTGACGTATCGTCTTGAAAAAGGCAGTAATATCACTGGGTACATTCGTTCTTCATATTCCGGCGCCGGCACAACCAATGCTTATGTGGATGAATTCAACGTTGTGTTCGCGGGCGGCACTGTTTCCGGAAGTCTGGAAGGAAAAGGCGATGCCTATTATCGTAATAATGGTAGTGTCAGCGGCCAAACCGGCGTAAGCAAAGTCATCGTCGACGGCAACGTCGGTGCGAAGTATGCACCAGCCCAAAGCAAAGCGGTTGACTTTGATTCTTGGGAAGTCATCAATTTCAACGAAAGCGTTCGTGAAACTGTCTATGTGAATCCTGCTTATGTAGGGGAAAGCGATGGCAGCCAGGCAAAGCCCTTTACCAACATGGAAGATGCATTCCGGAACTTCGTTGATTATGGCGAAGTCGGAACCATCATTCTTCTGAGCAATACAACGTTGAATGCCAACGATTTGGGCTTTTACGAAACCAACGCATTCTACGAAACCGTGACCATCACCTCAAACAAAAAAGCAACATTGTTTGTAAAAGCAGACACCGCGGAAGCTGTATTGAGTTTACTGGGACCTGTTCAATACAAGAACATAACCTTGGATACGGTTGCAGCGACTGCAGGGAATACAAAACCCACGTTGACCATCGTTGCCAATGGTAATAATTTGATTATGGGCTCCGGTTGCACCATGAGTGCTGCTACAACCGTCATTGGCGGCGCAAGCGACTCCAACGTGAGAACAACCAATCTGATGCTGTATTCCGGCAAATATGCTATGGTTGTCGGCGGCGGTATCCATGGTGAAGTTAGTGGAATCGTAAACGTTACCTTTAACGGTGCCAACGCGGATGTGGTTGTGGGCGGCGGTTTGTACGGTAATGTGAGCGGTGGTACCAACCTGATGGTAGAAAACGGTGTGATTGGCTCTGTGTACGCCGGCAACTACTATGAAGGCAGTACCAGTTCCTCCACGTTGCTTTTGAGAAATAAAAATTGTAAAATTAACAATTTATTGACCGCCAATCGTGTGGATGGTCTGGAATCCGGTGTTATGGGTATAGTTGAAGTTGCAAAACTCGGTTCCTCCAAACTTCCTGCAACCCAGAATGTCATTGGTGTTTCCAAGATCATCAATACCACGAAAATCACCATTTACGTCAACGGAAGCACCAAAATTACCGATGGCAATGGTACCAAAGAAAAACCCTTCTGCAGCTTGATGAACGCGTTCTACTACTTGAGCAATTATGAGATGCAGGCGGGCGTTCTGTATGACGGTGCAACCATTGTGATCACCGGTAGAACCGAAATGGCGGAAAACCGTCTGAATAAGATGTATTCTGCCTGCCATTCATATATCAGAACAAGTGAGAGTCTATATTCTACTGACAAAATCAAACAATTAAACTCAACCATTACAACCCCTACTGTAAAAAAACCTGTTCTGGTCAAAGGTTCCGGCAGAGGTGTACTCGCAACCGATGCTTTGAAGAAATATGAATATGCCAATGGTTCCGTATATGAATTCGTGAATGACTATCGTGTGTATACCCCTTCTGTTAATTTAACCTATAAAAACATAAACTATGAACAGAACTGTTTCCGTTTCCATTATTATCCTGCCAAGGATGTCAGCACCTACTTTGCCAATACTTTCAACCGTACCGGAAATGCCACCTATATGAGACATGGCGGCGGCGTTGGATCCAAAATGATGGTCTTCGGCGGTACATGGAACTATATTGCTGCTGGTTATCTAGGTTATGGTGAATTGATTGTCGGTGGCGATGCAACACGTGTTACCGGATTCTTGGCCGGTTCATTTGGATGCAGCACCTTTGACATTAAGATGGAAGTATTGGGCGGTAACATTGCAGCGATCTACGGTGGTACCTGGACCGGCACTACCACCCACACCGGGAATGTACGCATTACGGTTGTTGGCGGTACAGTTGGTAAGATTTACGGCGGCAGCTACGGTGATACCGTCCTCGATGGAAAAGTCACGGTGGCTTTGGGCGGTGGTATCATTTCGGGACAATTGGATGGTAACTCTTTGAAGGGCGGCAAGGTCACCGGTAGCAGAACGCTCAATTATACCGTTGACTACGCTGTAAAAGCAAGAAGTGCTGTCAACTTCACAAAAATGAAGTTGGTTGACCGCGTTGCCGCAACCGGCGACGATGGCGCTATCGTCATCTGGACTTCTATCCTGGTTCTGACAGTAGCGATGGCAGCTGCTTTGATCATGTTCAGACGCAAAAAGACCTATACAATCTAAAGATTGTACCAAAGACCGTTGTGACATCACAACGGTCTTTTTGTATTGCTTACACCAACAAAAAGCACAACCCAAAACGGTTGTGCTTTTGTGATGAGTATGAAAAGGGAAGGAACTATTACAAAATGCAGTAAAATGTAATGCCAATGGATCATGGTAACTTACGGGTTAACACTATAGTTCGGGGCTTCCTTGGTGATATAGATATCATGGGGATGAGATTCTTTCAAACCTGCTCCGGTAATACGCATAAACTGACCGTGTTCAATCAATGCATCGATGGTAGCCGTTCCGCAGTAACCCATACCGGATCGTAAACCACCCATCAATTGATATACGGAATCCGCCAAACTTCCCTTATAAGGTACACGGCCTTCGACGCCTTCGGGAACAGGTTTCTGGGAATTTTCCTGAAAATAACGATCTTTGGATCCCTTTTGCATGGCGGCAAGAGAACCCATGCCGCGGTAGACTTTAAACTGTCTGCCTTGGTATATTTCGGATTCCCCGGGGCTTTCTTCGCATCCGGCAACCAAGGAACCAATCATGACCACGTTGGCACCGGCAGCAATGGCTTTGGGAATATCACCGCTGTATTTGATACCGCCATCTCCGATGACGGGAATGTTGTATTTTCGAGCCACTTGGGCTACATCATAGATAGCCGTAATTTGGGGAACGCCAATGCCGGCAACGACACGGGTCGTACAGATGGAGCCGGGACCAATACCTACTTTCAATGCGTCCGCCCCGGCATCGATCAAGTCTTTTGCAGCGGCGGCGGTGGCAATATTGCCAGCAATCAATTGTGAGTGGGGGTAAGCGTCTTTGATCTTCTTTACACAGGAAAGAATGTTTGCCGAATGACCATGAGCCGAATCCAAAACCAATGCATCAGCACCGGCACCCAAAAGACCGGCAGCACGCTCAAGGACATCCGCAGTGACGCCAATGGCAGCGGCACACAGCAAACGACCGTTTTTGTCTTTGGCAGCATGGGGATAGCGAATGGCTTTTTCAATATCTTTGATGGTAATCAGTCCCTTTAATGAAAAGTTTTCATCCACCAAAGGCAGCTTTTCAATGCGGTGCTGGCGAAGAATTTCTTTGGCATCATCCAAAGTGGTTCCGACGGGTGCTGTGATTAAACGTTCTTTGGGCGTCATGACGTCTTTGATGGGGATATTATGATCGGTCAAAAAACGCATATCGCGGTTGGTCAAAATGCCAACCAATTTGCCGCTTTCGCAGATGGGAACGCCGGAAATTTTAAATTTAGCCATCAATTCATCTGCTTCGTATACATAATGAGAAGGAGAGAGGAAGAAAGGATTGACGATAACACCATTTTCGCTTCGTTTCACTCTATCCACTTCATCAATTTGTTTTTCAATTGGCATGTTTTTGTGCAGTACGCCAATGCCACCTTCCCGGGCGATGGCAATGGCCATGTTGGATTCGGTAACCGTATCCATGGCGGCTGTCATCAAGGGAATATTCAAACGAATGGTATTGGTCAGACGCGTGCTGAGCTGAACGGCAGAAGGCAAGACCTCGCTCCTGGCGGGGATTAACAGCACGTCATCAAATGTGAGGCCTTCTTTTACAAATTTTTCAATCATTCACATACACGACCTTTCAAATAAAAAAGCGTGGCAGGCAAAAATGCCCACCACGAATAATTTTAATGGGTGATAAAATAGGTAAGGGCAGAGCCAATGACCGTGCTGAATTGGGCAGAGTTGGGGATGATGAAATTCATACCAAACATAGTACCCAGTTTGGAAAAGGTTTTGGATGCCTGGGGAAGAATCGCAAGGTTTCCAGTCAAGACAATATCCTGCAAGTGGTAATTGCGTGCGGCAAAGACCGCCAGCATACCAATGGATTCAAAAACCATATTCATGATGCCGCAGGCAATGTCTTCACGGGAGGCAATATCACTGAGTTTTCCGAAATTGGACGCAGTGGTGTCCGGGGGCAACGTTGCAATGATGTTTTTGTTGGAAATATCTTGTAAGCGCAAGTCAATTTTACTCAAATCCCCGTCGTTTGCCAGAGCAGAGATATGTTCCATAGAACGCAGATCCAGAAGCAATTTGGACAGACCAATGACTGTACCGCCGCCAACGCCGGTACCCCCTAAGTAAGTCAGGTTTCCGTTCTCCGCCAGAACCACAGCCGTTCCGGTACCCATGCTGACAACCAAAGCCTTTTGCAAGCGGGATAAATACTGCCCGCCCATTCCGATGGAGTCAAATTCAGGTACATGAAAAGTAGGAAGACCATAGGGGTTTTCTATGATGAAGGTGGAACCTACACCGGTTACCATCACAGCTTCAATATTCTTCAGTGCAATATGATTCAGTTGCGTGAACTTCCCAAAAGCCCCATAAAAAGATGCCAAAGGGTCACTGGATTTTACAATCAGGGGTTCTATCAATGTATCTTTGGTATTAAAACCACAGATTTTAGTGGAACTGCCGCCAATATCCACGCCGATTACGATACCCATTTGCAATCTCCTTTATTTTTGTTTTTTCACATAGGAAAGTGCTTTTGCAACGGGGGGTGTCAAGAGAACGGCGGAGGAAAATTCAATGATAAAATTGAGTCCGACCAGAGAAAACACAATAAAATGAAGGGCTGTTTCATTTCCCGCCCATGTATAAAGCGTTTCATTGAATAGGGTGGTAAACAGCAAAAGAAAGATGCCGGTATTGGAGATAACCGCTACCGCAGCGGTAACAGCGGTGGCGGCAATGAAATGGCGTGTTAGTTTCATAAACAGGGTAAAAACGCAAGCGGCGATCAATCCTACCAGCAATCCGCGAAAAACCGTGGCAAGAAACGTAAAATAGGGATTGATATTGAATAAAATACTTCCGCTTTTATCCAATCCCAGGATGCATTGAATCAGAACTGTGATACCAAAAGACGTACCTACAATCATGCCGCCTTTTTTCCCGAAGTAAACCGCCGCAATGACAATAGGAATCATAACCAGCGACAGGCTGAATTGCAGCACGGGAAACAGAAAAGAAGAAAGGAGTTGGAGCACAACCGTAATGGCAACCAACATGGCAATACCAGCAGAATTTTTTTGTGTGGTGTACATGAAAATCTCTCCCTTGCATAGTTTCCCGAGGATGTGTACGTACCGGGGGAAAAATAAAAGTTATACCATTATATACATTTAGTATTATAAAGTCAAGAGTTTTTTTGGATTTTTATTGATAAAAGTTTATTTGTTTGATATACTGATACATAATCGCGGAGGTACATGTATGAATACTACTATCCTGGGGATCATGAAGGCAATCAAACTGTTTATGCTGGATCTGGACGGTACTTTATATCGGGGGATAATCCCTATAGAAGGCGCCGTTACTTTTGTAAAGGCAATCCGAGCAAGCCAGCGCCGGGTGGTTTTTTTTACCAACAATGCTTCCAAAACCCCCGAAGCGTATATAGAAAAATTATCCCTTCTGGGATTTGAACCCGGACAAGATGAAGTGATGACATCCGGTGATGTGACCATAGAGTATCTTTGTTCCCAAAGAAAAGGGGAAAAGGTGTTTTGTCTGGGTACTCCCTCGTTGCTGGACAGCCTCGAAAAAGCAGGGGTGCCGCTTGCTACCATCGGGGAAGAAGCAGACATTGTTTTATCCAGTTTCGACCTGACTCTGACCTATGAAAAATTGGTCCATGCCTGTGATTTGCTGCGAAACGGCGCAGCGTTTTTGTCCACGCATCCCGATATCAACTGCCCCACGGAAACCGGATTTATACCCGACTGCGGTGCCATCAATGCTCTGCTTACGGCGTCCACGGGAAAAACCCCCCGTTCGTTTGGCAAACCCAATGCCGAAACCGCCGCCTATATTGCAAAAAAAAGCCGCCTGTCATCGCGAGAAATCGCAATGGTAGGCGACCGAATGTATACGGATATTGCCCTTGGGAAACGACATGGATTGTGGGCTATACTGGTTCTTTCAGGTGAGACCCGGGAAAAGGATCTGGTTCAAACTCCCCGCAACGAATTTCCTGACCTGATTTTCCCCTCGGTCAAGGAAATCATACCCTATCTTTAAAGAATAATATGCACGATGCTATATATAAATAAATAAAATAAGATGCCAAAAGCACTGCCGGCTAAAAGCCCGATGGCAAAATCAAGGAATACATATTTCCAAATTAATTTCGTTTTCATGCTCATAAGATTGCCTTAAAGGCATGTTTTTATGTATTCTTAACCAGGCTTTTTTGAAATCCATCTACGTTGGCTGAGGTGATATCGCCGCCGATGACTTTGTTGTCATAAATCAACAAATTGGCATATACGGTTCCATGATACGTATAATTGGTGACAATGTAGGTGTATCTTTTCACGGTTTTGTTTTTGTATCCCGTTAAGTCCAGGCCCATTTCCGATTGCAGCTGGTTGTACGTTGCATAGATGCCGTCAAATACGGCAGGTATGGTAACTTCGGTTACAGCAACCGCTTCCGCTTCCGTTTCCCAACCGCACAATTTGAGAAACTGCACCCTGTCCTGGGCACTTTCAATGTTTTTAAAATCTTTTTCGGATAAGGTAATATTTCCGACGGCAATGTTAGATTCCTCGGGTATCAGTAAGACTGCCATGGACAAGGCAAGTACAGATAGAACCAACAATCCTGCAAACTTCAGTGTGGATGCTTTCACCGCATATATAAACATACTATAAATCCCCCTTTTTCATACATACTGTATTCAAAAGAGGACGCTTTTATGCCTGATGTGTTTCCCATTCTGCATAGATAGAGAGCAGTATATTTTCAATTTCTTTTTTTTGTGCCATCAATTCTTCCAGTTTTTTGTAGTCAGAAGCCGCTTCTCCGTTCATTTCATCGTCGATACCGTTTATTTGTTCTTCCAAACGGGGAATTTCCTCTTCCAAAAAAATCAGGCGACGTTGTGCTTTCTTTTCGTCCGCGCGCTGGCGCTTTTGTGTCCGGTATGCCTCCGCTTGAAAACGAATGGTTTTTGCTTCTTGGGGATCTTCTGTTTCCCGGGCAATTTGATTGTTGCGATAGGCTTCATATCCGTCTTCAAACATCTCCGCCCCCCGGTCCGAAAAGGCGAGAATACGGGTAGCCATACGGGTTAAGAGGTATCGGTCATGGGAAACGGCAATAACGGTTCCGTCAAAAGCGGTCAATGCCCCCTCCAAGGCTTCCCGGGTGGAGGTGTCCAAGTGGTTGGTGGGTTCATCCAAAATCAGCACATTACACCGTTTGGTCATCAATTTTGCTAGGGTGATACGGGCACGCTCACCGCCGCTGAGAAAAGCAATTTTCTTTTCCGCGTCTTCTCCCCGGAATAAAAACAGAGCCAACAAGCTGTACAATTTTTCCCGGGAGGTTTCTCCCCCGGCAGACATCAGTTCCTCCAACACCGTGTTTTCGGGATTGAGCCGCTGATTCTCCTGATCATAGTAACCCCATTTTACGTTATATCCAAAGGTATAACTGCCTCGACAGGGGGGATACATGCCGCAGAGAATTTTTAATAATGTGGATTTTCCGCAGCCGTTGGGACCGATAATAAAGAAACGATCGTCCTTGCTCACTTCAAAGGATAGGTTTTCAAAGAGGGTTTTCTGACCGAATTTCATAGACAGATTGGTCACCTTCAACACGTCGTTGCCGCTGGGTAAAGTACCTTCAAACCGAAATCGCGCTTCGGCAGGAGGGGGTGCGGGTTTTTCCAGCTTCACCATCCGATCGAGGGCTTTTTGGCGGCTTTCGGCTGCAATGATGTTTCTTTGTCGGTTCCATTTTCTTTGCAACGCAATATATGCTTCAATACGACGGATTTCTTTTTGCTGGTCTTTATAATGCTTCTCATAAATCTGGACGTTTTTTGCCTTCTCTTCTCTGAAATAAGAGTAATTTCCTTTATATAACATGGCTTTTCCGTGTTCCAATTCCAATATTTTATTGGTGACACTGTCCAGAAAATATCGGTCGTGGGATACGGTGATGACGGTGGTTTTCATGACGCGAAGCTGATCTTCCAGCCAGGTGACCGCCCGGATATCCAAGTGGTTGGTAGGTTCATCCAAAAAGAGAATATCGGGGGTATTCAGCAGCAGACTTGCCAAGGCAAGGGTGGTTTGTTGTCCCCCAGACAAGGTGTTTACAGGTCGGCTTTGGGTTTCCTCGGAAAAGCCGAGTCGTTTTAATACACCCACAATGCGGCTGCGGTAGCTGTTTCCGCCCTCTTTTCGGTAGACATCCGCAAGGTGGTGATAGGTATCCAAAAGGGACACATCTGCAGTGTTTTCCCGCATAGCAAGTTCCAGTTTTTCCATTGCGGTTTCCAAGTCCAGCAGGTGGGTAAAGCCTGAGCGCATTGCTTCAAACAGGCTTTTTTCCGCATGATGGATCCGAGTTTGTTGTCCCAAATACCCGATTTTCATCCCGTTGGAAGTGGAAATGACTCCTGTGGTGGGTTCCCGTTCCCCCAGAAGCACTTTTAATAAGGTGGTTTTTCCGGCACCGTTGGCACCGACAAGACCCAGCTTATCGCCGGCTTCCAAGGTGAATCCAACGCCATGAAACAAGGTTTTTTCTCCAAAACAGACGGATATATCCTTACATTGTATAACAGCCATTGCAGGCTCCTTTCCACATCACAGATGACAAAAGTATAACATATTCGGTTCCTTTTCGCAACAAAGGCATAAAAAATAGAATTATGGGCAAAAAAATGCTTGACAATTATTCAATTATTCATGTATAATGTTATGTGAGCGCAAACTGTAACCGCCCGCCTGGCGGCGCGGCTGCCAATAAATCATGAGGATAGGAGGCGATGACGGTGTTAAGAACATATCAGCCTAAAAAGCGCCAGAGAAAGGTCGAACACGGATTTCGTAAAAGAATGAGAACCGCAAATGGACGTAAGATTCTGAAAAGTCGCAGAGCAAAGGGCAGAGTCAGACTCACCCATTAACATTCGCATGAAAAAACCGCCGTTTGCCGGAATAGCTTGGTTTGCGGGCAGGCGTGCCTGCGAGAAAGGCTGTTTCCATGTACGGGGGTTTTCTTTTTGTGAGCTTTTCTGACTCGAAAGCAGGAACTGTATGAAGATCAATACCATTCGTGAAAACCATTTATTTACGCGTACCTATAAAAAGGGCAAAACCTCTGTGCAAAAACCCCTTGTGGTGTATTTTCTCAAAGATTCCCGCCGTTCC
Source organism: Clostridiales bacterium UBA5448 (assembly GCA_002427425.1). GTDB lineage: Bacteria > Bacillota > Clostridia > Oscillospirales > SIG627 > UBA5448. The sequence continues at coordinate 335,364 of DIRA01000014.1, forward strand.
ACGGGATTGCGCGTGGGATTGACTGTGAACAAAAAACTGGGCGGCGCTGTGGAGCGCAATCGTGTGCGCCGCATCCTGCGGGAAGCGTTTCGAACCATCGTGCTTGCGTACCCGGAACTTCAGCAATCCGGAGGATTGATGATCATTGTTGCCCGTTCTGCTGCTTTTGGCAGTCAAGTGAAAACACAGGACATGACGGTGGCGCTGAAACGTGCGCTGGAAAATTTGGGATTGGTTTAAAATGCGATGGATTTGTATTCAGCTGATTCGAGGATATCAGAAGTATATCTCGCCTTTGCACAAACCCAGTTGTCGGTTTACTCCCACTTGTTCCCAATACGCAATCCAGGCGTTTGAAAAACATCATTTTTTGTACGCACTGGCACTAACAATATGGCGCGTTTTGCGCTGCAACCCGTTTTGTAAGGGTGGAGATGATCCCGTACCCTGATACGGGAGAAAGATACGGAGTGAAAACCATTGTTCGATTTTATTTATAATTTTTTTGGGTGGATCATTCGCAGTTTTTACGAACTGTTTAAAGGTACGTCTCTTGCCTATGCCTTGGCACTGTTGATGTTTGCCATCATCATCAAAATCGTGTTGTTTCCCCTGGGGATTAAACAGCAAAAAAACATGCAAAAACAAGCCAGGCTGCGCCCCCGGGAAACCGCCATCCGTAAAAAATATGCAGGACGGGAAGACCAGGCGACTAAGCAGAAAATGCAGAACGAAGTCATGGAGATGTATAAGGAAGAACGTTTCAATCCTGCTTCCGGCTGTTTACCGTTATTAATCCAATTGCCCTTATTGATCATGCTGTACGCCGTTGTACGGGGGCCTTTGACCTATATTGCACAGTTTGGTGCATCCGAATTGGCAGTATTGGGCAAAGCCTTAGGGCCTCTGTTCAACGTGAGCACATATTCCATTGATACGTCCAATGAAATTGTAGCCATTTCTGTTTTGAGAGAGAACAGCACGTTCTTAACAGGAGAAGCGGCGGAATTGATCAAAAAGTTGCCCGATTTAACCTTGTTTGGGTTGGATCTGACCGCAACGCCCACCTTTGCTTCCTGGCTGGTGATCATTCCCGTTCTCAACTTATTAGCATCGTTTTTCGGTCAGAGCCTGATTCGCAAAATGTCCTATCAGCCATTGACTGAAACGGAAAACAATGCTGGTTGTTCCCCCAAAATGATGAACATTATGATGCCCCTGTTTTCCACCTATATTGCATTCCAGGTTCCGGCCGCTTTGGGTCTGTACTGGATTTATACCAACTTACTGGGTGTTATACAGCAGTATATCTTAAAGAAAATGTATCCTACTCCCGTTTTTACCGAAGAAGAATTAAAAGCGGCGGAAAAACTCTATGCTGCTGCTGCCAAGAACAAGGGAAGCGGCGGTAACAAGTTGCCTCCCAAAAAGAAAAACTCTTTGGTGTATGACGATGATGATGACATTCCCGCACCCGCGGTGAAAAAGAGTGGAAAATCGTTGCTGGATGATGATACCGGCAGTGAACAAATCAAAAAGAACAAAACGTCTAAAGAAGAATTGCCCATTGAAAAGGCGCCTTTGAAGGACGACAAGGAATAAAGACCAACCAGTTGGAGGACCATAGTTTTGAAAGAAAGAATTTTTACAGCCAAATCGGTGGATGAATGTCTCGCTCTGGCTGCCTCTTCCCTTGGGAAAGAGATCGCATCTTTGGAGTATGAGATTGTTGAACAAGCAAAAAAAGGATTTTGGGGCATGGGAGCCAGCGACGCGAAAATTAAGGTTATATATCAGCCGACTCCCGTAGAAGCTGCCAAGGAATTTTTGAACACCGTATTTGCGAACATGGGATTGAACGAAATTGAAATGGAAGCCACCGAAAGCGGACGGGATATTCGTCTGGTTCTTTCCGGAGAAGGCATCGGCATGATCATCGGTCACCACGGTGAAATTCTGGACGCCATGCAGTATCTCACCAACCTTGCAACCGGAAAGGTGTGCGACGATAATTTCCATATTACCTTGGATGCGGAAAATTACAGAGAAAAAAGGGAAAAAACCTTGCAGAATCTGGCTCGCCGTACTGCCAACCGCGCCAAGAAAATCGGCAGAAATATCAACCTCGAGCCCATGAGCGCCTATGAAAGACGGATTATTCACGCGACTATTCAGGATATCGAAGGCGTGAGTACCTTCTCGGTGGGAAGCGACGACAGTCGTAGGATTGTGGTTTCCCCCGATAATCAGGTGAAACGTCAGCAAAAAGGCGACAAGAAAGGAAATTCCAATCGCTCTGCGGTACCGGCTAAGAAACCGGAAGTTGAAAAGCCGGTGTTTGAAAAGAAATTTGTCATTCCCGAACGCCCTGCTCAGGTCATCGTGAAGGCAAAAAGCATTGACGACATTCTTCCCGACGTGGAAGAAACCAGCACATTCAACGATTAATGGATCACACGGCGCGAAGAAAGTTTTCTTCGCGCTTGTTTATGAAAGGTAAACAGAATGTTATTGGATGGAACCATTGCAGCCGTATCTACCCCGAAAGGGATCGGCGGTATAGCGGTGATCCGCATTTCGGGAGAAGATACACCCCGCATACTGAAGAAGGTTTTCCGACCCTTGAAGGGAGATGTTGCCTCTTGCCCGGTTCGCTTTGCCGTCTACGGGGATATCATCGATGAAAACGGTCATCGCATCGACAGTGGGTTGTTGGTAAAATTTGCGTATGGCAAATCCTTTACTGGAGAAGAGATGGCGGAAATTTCCTGTCATGGCGGCGTGATGGTGACGGCATTGGTTCTGAAGCGGGTATTATCCGCAGGTGCCAGGCATGCCGAGCCCGGAGAATTTTCCCGCCGCGCGTTCGTGAACGGTAAACAAAATTTGGCGGAAGCGGAAGCCGTGGCGGATTTGCTGGAAGCAAAAAGCGAATCGGCCGTTATATTGCTTTCCAACCAAAAAGACGGAAAATTATCCAAGGAAATACAAGAAATCGCCACTCGTTTACTTGTGTTGACTGCCTCGTTATATGCCTATATCGACTATCCCGATGAAGATTTGCAGGATGTCGATGATGATACATTGGTGCAAAAGGTGCGGGATGAAATATCTCGCATCCAAGAGATATTATCCACCTACCGGGGAGGCAGAGCCGTCACCGCCGGCGTGCCCGCCGTCATTGCCGGCACGCCCAACAGCGGAAAATCCTCTCTGTTCAATTACTTGGTGGGAGAAGAAAAAGCCATTGTCACCGAAGTGGCAGGTACCACCCGGGATTTACTGGAATACACCGTCAAGGTGGGACGGGTTCTTTTGACCCTGACGGATACGGCGGGACTCCATAAAAGTGATGATCTTGTAGAAAAAATCGGCATTGCCAAAGCGGAAGAAAAGGTATTTTCCTCCGAAACGCAGTTGATTTTGGCTTTGTTTGATTCGTCCCGGCGGTTTGAAAAAAATGAACTGGAGTTGATGGAAAAACTCCGGACCGCCCCGGGAAAAGTCATGCCCATTCTGACCAAAACCGATCAGCCCTGTCTGGCGGATACAGAAGAACTGAAAAGGCGTTTTTGCAGTTATGAAATGATTTCGGTTATTACGGGGGACGGTATACAAGCCCTGAAAAATAAAATTGAAGCCTTATATCTTTCCTCCGATATCCGTTTGGAAGACGGGGGACTGTTGGTGAATGCCAGACAGTTTTCCTGCCTGGAAAAAACCCGGGATTTGCTTCTGGATGTGGTGCATACCGTGCTGTCCGGGGGGAAAGAACTGTCGGGCATACTATTGGAACAAGCCATTGCCACCTTGCAGGAAACCGACGGAAGGCAAGTGGGCGAACAAATTGTGCAAAATATTTTTTCCCGTTTTTGTGTAGGAAAATAGATAGGTAACAAACATGGAAAAGGCAATTATACGTTATGTGGTAGGAGAGCCGGATGTATTGGTCATTGGCGGCGGTCATGCCGGGATCGAAGCTTCCTTAGCAACCGCCCGCATGGGTGTCAAGACAGTCCTTCTTACGTTGCAACCCGATGCTGTGGGCAACATGCCCTGCAATCCTTCCATTGGGGGTACGGGGAAAGGCCAATTGGTCTTTGAACTCGATGCTTTGGGTGGAGAAATGGGGAGAGTCGCCGACCAAGTGTGTCTCCAAAGCCGCATGCTCAACGCATCCAAAGGTCCCGCAGTCCATTCGCTGCGGATGCAGTCCGATCGGATGCGTTATCGTGCCCATATGAAAACAATATTAGAAAACACCCCCAATCTGTCTTTGATTCAAGGGGAAGCAGTGGATGTGTACCGGGAGGGAAACCTCTGGTATGTGGCTACCAGATTGGGCGCTGTTTATGGCTGCAAAGCGGTGATTATTGCCACCGGCACTTACTTGGATTCCCGCATCATTGTGGGGGAATCATTCTATTCCGCCGGACCGGACAACAGCATTGCTGCCATTGGTTTGACCGATTCCTTGAAAAAACTAGGGATTAAATTTTTTCGGTTCAAAACGGGAACACCGCCCCGATTGCATCGTGACAGCATTCATTATGAAAAAACAGAATCCCAGGAAGGAGATATGCCCCCTGTCTGTTTTTCCTCTTTAACCGACAAGGAGGCGTTTCGTGACCGTCCCCAGAAGAAATGCCATGTGGTGTATACCAACGAAAAAACCCATGCCATCATCCGTGCCAACCTCCATCGATCTCCCCTATATTCCGGTGTGATAAAAGGGACGGGACCCAGATATTGTCCCAGCCTTGAGGACAAGATCGTTCGTTTTCCCGATAAAGAGCGGCACCAGGTGTTTTTGGAACCCATGGGGGAAGATACGGTGGAAATTTATGCCCAGGGATTGAGTTCTTCTTTGCCGGAGGATGTGCAAAGAGAAGTGGTGCATTCCATCGAAGGTTTGGAAGACGCCGTGTTCATCCGGGCTGCCTATGCCATCGAGTATGACTGCATCGATCCTTTACAGCTTCGTCCTACGATGGAAATACAAGATTACCCCGGCTTATATGGCGCCGGGCAATTCAACGGTACATCCGGCTATGAAGAAGCTGCTGCCCAGGGGATTGTGGCAGGTATCAATGCCGCATTGCAGATACAAGGAAAAGAAAGTTTGGTATTGCCCCGTTCATCTTCCTACATCGGCACATTGATCGATGATCTGGTGACCAAAGGAACCAACGAGCCATACCGGATGATGACCTCCCGCTGTGAATATCGCTTGGTGTTAAGACAGGACAATGCAGATAGGCGGTTGTCAGAGATCGGCTTGCGGATGGGACTGTTATCCAAAGAAAGATATAATGAAAAACAAAAGATTTTTGCATACATTGACGAGGAAGTAGAGCGCGCGGAAACAACCTTCTTGCCGCCCGGCGAGGCGTTGAATGCCATGCTTGCTTCCACGGAAAATCCTCCCGTGCATACGGGCGTGCGCCTTGGCGATTTGCTTCGCAGACCGGGTATTGGTTACAAGATGATCACTCCGTTGGATATCCATCGCCCCGATTACGGCGAATATCAGGAAGAAGTTTTTGAGAAAGCTGAAATTGAAATCAAATACGCCGGGTATATCAAACGACAAAATAAGGAAATAGAAGCATGCAGAAAACTGGAAAACAAGCGCCTTCCCCCGGATTTGCCATACAAATCCATACAGGGTCTGCGCTTGGAAGCCGCAGCGAAACTGGAAGCCATCCGTCCTGAAAGTTTGGGGCAGGCATCCCGTATTTCAGGTGTATCTCCGGCAGACATTACGGTATTGCTGTTATATTTGAATCATTAGGAGCATATATGGCATTGAAAACATTGCATGAAACATGGTTGCGCGAAAGCACCCGGGTGGTATTGGGAGAAAAACAACAGCAGTCTTTTACGGTACTGTTGGATTGTTTGATGGATACGCAGGGAAAAATGAATGTCACGGCGGTGAAAACAGCCGACGGCGTGGTGCTGCGTCATTTTGCCGATTCTTTGTCTCTGTGTGACATTCCCGCTTTACAGGAAGCGAAAACTGTTGCGGATATTGGCTGCGGCGGGGGTATTCCCGGTCTGGCTATTAAAATTGCCCTCCCGCATATGCAAATCACCATGATCGACTCTACCGAGAAGAAACTACGCTTTGTTTCCAGATGTGCCGCGCAAATGGGCTTGCAGGGAGTCAAAGTGGCAGCGGGACGGGCGGAAGAGTTGTCCGCACCCAGTCAGCGTATGCGGGAAGCGTTCGATGTGGTGATTGCAAGAGCGGTGGCGTCTTTGGACATGCTGGACGAGCTTTGCTTGCCTTTTGTAAAAAAAGGCGGCGTTTTCCTCGCTATGAAAGGACCGAAGGTTTTTGATGAAGTGAAATCGGCCCAAAGCGGTATTGCCAAGCTGGGGGGGGGAAATACGGGAAATTATGCCTGTCAAACAAGTGCTTTCTCCGGCGCAAACGCCTGAAGAAATAGAAGAACTGGACTTTTTTCTTTCTATGGAACGATACATCGTAATCATTGATAAAGTAAAAAACACCCCTCATGAATATCCCAGATCCTTTGCCAAAATAAAGGCACATCCTCTGTAAAAGCAGGAAAATCTTTGTAATTTTCAATTGCTTTTTTGCATTTTTCATTGAAATAGTTGACAGAATCTATGCTTTTCCCTACAATAATGGTAAGATTTTAAGCATTTTGTGAGGTAAAAAGTATGTTAAAAGCCGCTTTGATTGGCGTGGGTTCTATGGGTCGTGGCCATTTGGACAACTATGTGCGTTATATCCAGGAAGAGAAATCCATCCGGCTGGTTGCTATCTGCGATGTGGATCCCAAAAAATTTACCAACTATAAGGGTACGCTGAACATCAAAGGTGTGGGTGCTCAGGACTATGATTTTTCCATGTTCCATCTGTATACCGATATGGATGAAATGCTGGAAAAGGAAGAACTGGATATGGTATCCATCATTCTTCCTACTTATTTACATTGCGAAGCCACGTTGAAGTGTCTTGCCAAAGGGCTTCATGTGTTTTGTGAAAAGCCCATGGCACTCAATCCCGATGATTGCACCAAGATGATTGAAGCCGCCAAAAAAACCGGCAAATACCTCATGATCGGTCAATGTCTTCGGTTTTGGCATGAATATGTTGCCCTGAAAGATCTGGTGAATTCCGGAAAGTTCGGCAAACCGTTGTCTGCGTACTTCTTCCGCGGCGGGTCTACCCCCCTGTGGTCTTATCAGAACTGGTTGTTGAAAGAAGAATTGGGAGGCGGCGCCTTGTTTGATCAGCATGTTCATGATATCGATATGATCCAGTATTTGTTTGGCATGCCGAAGGCAGTATCCTCCAGAGGCGTCCGTTTTTACGAAGGCAGCGGCTATGATGCCGTCACTACCAACTATATCTATGATCAGAATTTAGTCGTGAATGCCCAAGACGATTGGTTCTTGGCCACTGATAGCTTTGAAATGATCTATCGTGTCAATTTTGAAGGCGGCACCGCTTTCATGGATGCTCATGGATTTCGCTTTACCACCCGCGACGGAGAAGATGTCACCCCCACTTTTACGGATTCAGATAAAGGATATTATCATGAGATTTTGTATTTTGCCGGCTTGATTGAAAATCAAAAGGAAAATACCATCAATCCTCCCGAATCTTCCAGGGATACGATTCGCATTTTGATGGCGGAAAAAGAATCGTGCGACCAAGGCGGCGCCGTTGTGAAAATCAAATAGGGAAAAAGAAAACGTCCCCGGGCAAAACCTGGGGACGTTGTTTTTCTGGTGATTAGGCAACTACAAATGCGTTGTAAATGGCGTTCATGGCTTTTTCAAAATCTTCACTCTTGACGCCGATGATGATATTCAGTTCGCTGGAACCTTGGTCAATCATGCGGATATTCACATCGTTTTCATAGATAGCGGTGAAAATCTTGCTGGCAGTACCTTTTGTCTGTACCATACCACGACCTACCACGGCGATGAGGGCAATGCCGTATTCCACATGGATATGGTCGGGGTTGGTCAACGCAATGATATCGGCAAGGAGAGCAGTCTTTTTGTTTTCCAAAGCGCTTTCCGATACGATGACCGACATGGTATCGATGCCGCTGGGCAGGTGCTCAAAGGAGATACCGTTCTTTTCAAATGCCCAGAGAATTCTGCGGCCAAAGCCAAGCTCCTGGTTCATCATATCTTTATCAATGGTTACGACGGCAAAACCTTTTTTTCCTGCAATGCCGGTAATCACTTCAACGGGGTCATTGGCGGGCATTTCCGCCAAAATG
>DIRA01000014.1:343795-344038 GCA_002427425.1 Clostridiales bacterium UBA5448
CCGCCAAAATGGTGGTACCGGGATCAGAGGGTGCGTTGGTATTGCGAATGTTGATGGGAATTCCCTCCATTCTCACGGGGAAAATGGCGTCTTCATGTAGAACGGTAGCTCCCATGTAAGACAATTCACGCAATTCATGGTAAGTAATATGGGGGATTGTCTTGGGGTTTTTGATGATACGGGGGTCCGCCATCAAAAAGCCGGACACATCGGTCCAGTTTTCATACATATCTGCCCGGGCAG
>DIRA01000014.1:344219-345000 GCA_002427425.1 Clostridiales bacterium UBA5448
TTTCATACATATCTGCCCGGGCAGCTCTGGCAACGATGGAACCGGTGATGTCACTGCCGCCGCGAGAAAAGGTTTTAATGGTATCGTTGGGCATGGAACCATAAAAGCCGGGAACCACTGCATGCTCCATGGCTTTCAGTTTTGCGCTCAACACTTCGTCGGTGCGCTCGGAATCAAAACATCCGTTTTTATCAAAAAAAATCACATCTGCGGCATCAATGAAGGGATAGCCCAGATAGGCCGACAGAATTTTGCCGGATAAATATTCACCACGGCTGGCGGCAAAGTCACGACCCAATTTTATTTTAAACGCTTTGCGAATGACGGTATACTCATCTTCCAAAGATAATTGCAAACCCAGTTCACGGATAATGGCATTGAATCGTTCTTCAATGGCAGTAAAATCTGCATCGCTGTTTTCACCTTTGACACATTTATCATAGCACCGATACAACATATCTGTAACCTTGAAATCTTCAGGAAAACGTTTTCCCGGAGCGGAAGGTACTACATATTTAATTGCGGGATCTTTGGTGATGATGTCATGCACTTTTCTGATTTGTGTTGCGTCCGCCAAAGAAGAACCGCCGAATTTTGCGACTTTACATTGCATGGTTTATACCCTTTCCGGCACTCGTGCCAATTAATATGTGACAGTATAGCCGAAAAATCTGCTCTTGTCAAGAATTATTTGCCATTTGTTCGGCCTTGATCGCCAAATGACAGGCGCCGATGGCACCGGCATCTCTGCCCAAAGCACTGAGGCATAATGCAACGGAAA
>DIRA01000014.1:345217-345648 GCA_002427425.1 Clostridiales bacterium UBA5448
GGGGTCAATGCGCTGACTTTTTCCTGGAGCATTTCCATGAAGGGAGGGAGTTCGGTGGATAAACCGCCGCCGAAAATGATCTTTTCGGGATTGAGTAAACTGGCACAATTGGCTGCTGTGACGGCGATGCGGTTCAAGAATTCCTCCAAAAGGATCTGGGCATAGGAATTGCCCGCGCTTGCTTCGGCAAACAAGGTTTTTGCCGACAGTCCAAAAGGTTTACCCAATTGATTCAAACCGGTTCCGGAGCATTTGCTTTCCAATGACCCGAAGGCATCGGAAGTGAAACGCTTGTGGGATCGGGCATCGGATTCTTCCACCAAATAGCCGATTTCACCGGCGAGACCTTTGTGACCCGCTACAATTTGTCCGTTGGTCAATACGGCACCGCCCAGGCCGGTACCGATGGCGATAAAGACTGCATCACGCAA
>DIRA01000014.1:345824-347188 GCA_002427425.1 Clostridiales bacterium UBA5448
GGCGATAAAGACTGCATCACGCAATCCTTGGGCTTCTCCTTCCGCCTGTTCTCCTATGAGCGCAACATTCACATCATTGGCTCCCAAAGCGGGAAAAGGATAGTGAGAGAACAGCACTTCATGTAAATTTACATCTTTCCACCCATAGGCGGGGATATCAAATACAAACTGCCCTGTTGTATCCACACAGCCGGGAAGACCGATTCCCATGGCGGTGATTTGTTCGAGGCCAACATGAGAAGAAAATAAAAACGTATGGATGGCCGCATCCAAGCTGTCCACCGTGTTGGCGGCAGCGACGGTTTTGGTGCATATGGTGTGATTTTTTTCATCCCGCAAGAGAAAGGCAATTTTTGTACCGCCTACATCGGCACCCAAATATAATTTACTCATACGATTCCCTTTCCTGTTTGACGTTATTTTTGCTTCAGTATATCATACCTAACAACATATGGCAATACAATATCCGTCCCGACAACGCAGGGCAAAAGAGTGTTTTTTCGGAAGGCGAGATCGGAGAAAATATTAAGTGTCGGCAAAAAGGTTCCCCTCAACAGTTAAATGTATGTGAAGTGTACATTCGGATGAAAAAGGACTGACGCGAGCAGAAATATATATCCTGCTTGTGCCAGTCCTTTTGTAGGTGTTTTTTCAACGTCTTCTGGAATCACCGTCAGAATGTACGGCATCATTTCTTTCAATAATTGTCAGGGGTAAAAAAGACAGGTTCTTGATACAGAGATGCCAGTATGCTAGGATGATCAACCCGGGTATTACCGCAAGTGAAAGGGAAATTGAGCCGCACCATTAAGGTGGTATCTTCCGTAACGGGGAGAGCGGGATCGGGACAGAAGGAAAAGGGGACATTTTTTACTTCTGTATAATCTCCGACCAGGGAAAAGACTTCCGCTATACGTGCAGGGTTACCTCGATATTCCCGAAACAGGAGGGTGTTTTCTTGGATAGCATAATCCAAATAGGCTACAATGGTACCGTTGTGTACAGCCACGGCAGGATGCCGGGTATTATGAGGCATCCATGTTTTCCAATATGATTCGCTACGAAGAAACAGACCGTTATAGGGAGAACATAGGGAGAGGACGGCGGGTAAATCTTCCGGCAGAAAGGGACGCAGGGAGAGGGAGAGGGTGTATTCTATTAATGGTAGTGTGATCAATCCCCGGGGTGTGATCAACCAGCCAAACTTTTGATAATAAGCGGGGATGTCGGTGATGAGGGTGGAGAGGGGCATGCGGCATTTTTCCATGTACCGGATGGCATTCTGTAACAAGATTCCACTGAGTCCCTTTCCCCGGTAGGCAGGGAGGGTACAGACTTCTCCGATGGCACCGGCGGGGATGGGG
>DIRA01000014.1:347384-348124 GCA_002427425.1 Clostridiales bacterium UBA5448
GTCCTTCCAGATACAAGGTGCGATGAAACACCCGAACGGATGAAACCAACTTTTTACCATCTCTGGCAACCAGAATACCTTCTATCACTGCATCGGGATCATAGACAAAGTGTTCGTAAAATTCATCGGGGGGCATTTGAAAGCCCCGGGCACACAAGGCCACCCAAGCGTCAAATTCATGGGAGTGCAGGGAAGATATCAGCATATAGACCTCTTATCTCTTTTCTACGTATCGTCTTGCCTGTCCATAGAAAAGTGCATAGCATTGCTCTTGGGTTTTCATCCATTGTTGTGGGTATCTTCTAACCCATCTGTTTCCAACACAACGAATCTGGATGCAGAAAAGAAAGACGTTGGGAAACGAACATGCTGATTGTGCCTTGCTGCAGTTCCCTTTTTGTATTATACCATAAACCTGATTCCTTGCGAAGGCAATCAAAAAATATATTAGAAATTCATAATTTAAACATAATTTCCAGAGAGTTTTTAGAATGGATATCAAAAAGAAAAGGAAACGCTGTGTGCGTTTCCCCATAGGATAAAATACCCGGATGATTCTGCTCGTATTTTTCCTTTTTATATGTATAACCGAGATGTAGCTGTAAGATCGTTATGGTCTCAAAGAGTTCTGATTATTTGACCATGCGTATCAGAGTTCATATCGATTCAACTCCTGAAGCAAGTCCGTTTTTTTGATATTGTATTCTTCTTCCAATTCATTTTTCTAGGATTCCAAGGCG
>DIRA01000014.1:348291-348584 GCA_002427425.1 Clostridiales bacterium UBA5448
TCATTTTTCTAGGATTCCAAGGCGGTCAGTTTATTTGCCAAGTCGTTGGATGGAACGTAAGAGGCACCCGTGATGTGTCTGATTGTATCGGGAGTACCTTGTGTCGGCTCAAAAATATTGTCAGGTGTTTGCACCGGGGGCGGCAATCTGAGTAAAATATTTTCCGTGTTTTGAATCAATTCGCCGAAACCATACATTAACCATGTAAACATCCATGAAAAAAGAGGCCCCAATAGGAGCAAAAGGATTCCTTGTATAGCCCCATCAGACTTATTGGTATCCAGTAGAATAAT
>DIRA01000014.1:348790-350928 GCA_002427425.1 Clostridiales bacterium UBA5448
CCCGCCGCTGGTAATCCACGCCAAGAGTTTAGCCAGCAGTTTGATTTTTTCACCAATGCTATCGTACATATTCATTACCCCCTTTGCTATAACATTTTATCACACAAACCTAACAAAGTAAACCGAATTATAAAAAAGAACCGTAGGTAACGGTTCTTTTTTTGCGCTGCCGATTTACTTGACGCTATACAAAATATAGAATTCAGCATTATGATTGATTGGGGAATTGTTAGCATAAATTGAGGCATACCGGAATATAATCCGGACCTTTACATCGTTGTTTTCAAAGTCAAAGGTCAATTTTTCAGGTGCAAGTATACCTATTTCGGTTTTATAGCCGGCGATTTTGTTACATAGTTGAGTCAGTGATATTGACATAATGACGGTATCTCCGGCTTGGTACTGCATCTTTTTCTCTTCACCTTGTATATTGATTATACTCACTTTGTATACTTGGTCGTCTATGGTGACATTGCTTATGTCTCTATTTGCCCTGTCAGAAGAATGAATCGATGTTGTCAACAGATAGTCATATCCTTTGGTATCAATCGGCAACATGGGATCGAGTTGATATTCTTTAGAAATATAATTATTTCCATCGGAAGCATGATACAAATCAAACCCGAACACGTTTTTGAAATCAATACTATAATCAAAATTGTTTGGTAAAAAAGCAAGTTTGTCAAGATCGTTTACGCTGTTTAGATAAGAAACCCCTCTGCTTATATTTTTCTTATCTTGATCCGAAACATCCGATTTGGGAATGATACCGCCGTTTTGCAACATGCCATTTTTTTCAAGGGTATTTTCCACAATGGCGCTTTGACTTGCCGAACTGACACCGAAGGCACCCATATACGGTGTAATGGACACAAGAGCCAACAAAATCGCAAGCCAGGCAATCACATCATTTTTCTTTTTCGGGAAAAGGAAGAGCAGTATCCCGCAGACAAGCGAATACAGGCTGAACAGGATTACAAAATACCGCGTGAAAACAATTCCCTCGTCAAATGCCTTCACAATGGAAGATATGGTTTGATATAAAGCGATTGCCGCCAGAAGTACCGGGAAAATCTTTCTGAATAATCTAGTAGAAATATTGTCAATATGTTTGACCAGAACATATAACAAAAGCACGGCGATTAAATATGTCAAGATTAACGGTTCCAGCAAATTATCGTTCCAGTTGCCGAGATATATGGTTTTACCCATGTACAAAAGGAGAACCAACGTATAAATCGAGATCAGCGGAATCAGCACATAGGATAAAAGCACTTCAAGAAAATGAGGATATCCGATTGATTTCTTGATCTTTTCCGGTGTTTCATTGTAAAGAGAAAAGGCGGGAATGAGGGAAAGAAACAGCATCGGCGCCCATAAAACCCACACGATATTGGCTGTGTGTGCATAGGCATGGGAACTTACAGGTAGGAGCAATGCGTTGATTGCGGCAATAATGGCGGAAATACCCCCAAAAATAATGCCGGAAAAAAACGCCGAGATGAAAAAACTTTTGAAAACACATAGAAAAATGCTGTAAAAGTCGGTTGAACGGCGAATGGAAGGAATCCAGATAAAGGCGATGAAGAGGGCAAATATGCCGACCACGGTTTTGACACCGATCACGTCATTGATGCTGTTAATCGACAGGACATATGCATAATATGCAGTCAAAACAAGGGCAGCCGCGGCGTGGAAAATACATTTCAACAGAAAGGTCTTTCCAAAGCGTTCGGACAGACCCTGTGCGCAAAGAAAACAAAAAGAACCCACTGCCAGGGTCATGATTTGTTTTTCGAAATCATGCTGACTTTCAATGGAGATGATGTCAAGCGTTGTAATGGTCAACAGGCAGAGAAAAACAGCCCAAAAACGTAAAATTGCTTTTGAAATCCCACCAAACTTGTCAAGCGCGTATGCAAACAATTTCATACGGACCAACCTTTCTATCATGTTTGTGAAGTCTGCACATGGGCAGGCACGATCTACTTATAGTATATCACTAGAATATGTAATTATCAAACAATATAGTATTGTTTGTTTTTTGAAGAACATTGCCGGCCTGTTCATATTCTGCAGGAAGCAGAAAAAAGAACCGCAAAAAATGCGGTTCTTTTTGGTGCGAGAAACGGGACTTG
>DIRA01000014.1:351145-351638 GCA_002427425.1 Clostridiales bacterium UBA5448
GTCTGCCAGTTCCGCCACTCTCGCATTGGGGGTTTTTATGAGGCGCAAAGTTTATTATACACTATTTACTGTGATTGTCAAGATTTTTTTAAAAACGATAGCTTCATTTTCGCTGCAGGGGAAAATAATGGTTTATCCTTGGAAAAAAAGCAAAAAAAGACTTGCTTTTTATTTTCAGTTTTTATATAATATACAATGGTGGACGATGAAATGTTTTGCCAAATGAAACTATTTTATTCATTTATGGAGGTTTTAGGAAATGACAAATAACAAGAACGTCAATCAGTGGATTGATGAAATGGCTGCGATGTGCTGCCCCGATCAAATTGTCTGGATCGATGGCAGTGAAGAACAGCTGGAAGCACTTCGTGCCCAGGCAATCAAATCCGGCGAAATAATCAAACTGAATCAGGAGAAACTTCCCGGCTGTTATCTGCATAGAACCGCAATCAACGACGTGGCTCGTGTTGAAAATAGAACGTTTATTTGTACC
>DIRA01000014.1:351815-352187 GCA_002427425.1 Clostridiales bacterium UBA5448
ACCAGCAAAAAAGAAGATGCCGGTCCTTTAAACAACTGGATGGATCCTAAAGAATGCTATGACATGTTGTCCAAGATTTATCGTGGCTGCATGAAAGGCAGAACAATGTATGTCATTCCCTATTCCATGGGTATTGTCGGTAGCGAATTTGCAAAAATCGGTATTGAGCTGACTGACTCCATTTATGTTGTTTTGAATATGGATATCATGACCAGAGTGGGCAAAGTGGTTTCCGAGGCTCTGGGTGAAGACGACGATTTCGTAAAAGGTCTTCATGCCAAAGTTGACATCGATGAATCCAAGCGTTACATCTGCCACTTCCCCGAAGATTACACCATTTGGTCCGTCAACTCCGGTTACGGCGGAAACGTT
>DIRA01000014.1:352420-352611 GCA_002427425.1 Clostridiales bacterium UBA5448
AGGCTGGATGGCTGAACATATGCTGATCCTGGGGATCGAAAACCCCCGGGGTGACGTGAAATATATTGCGGCTGCATTCCCCTCCGCTTGCGGCAAAACCAACCTGGCTATGTTGATTCCCCCGGAATTTTATCGCAAAAAGGGTTATAAGGTATGGTGCGTTGGCGATGATATTGCTTGGCTTCGTGTGG
>DIRA01000014.1:352842-353384 GCA_002427425.1 Clostridiales bacterium UBA5448
CCCCGAAAACGGCTTCTTCGGCGTAGCTCCCGGTACCAACGAGAATTCCAACCCCAACGCTTTGGCGACCACCAAGAGAGATACCATTTTCACCAACGTTGTACATAATTTGGATGATGACACCGTGTGGTGGGAAGGCCTGGATAAGAATCCTCCCAAGAACGCCATCGATTGGAAAGGTAATCCCTGGGATTATACCCAATACAATAAAAACGACAAGTCTACGTGCGGCGCTCATCCCAACTCTCGCTTCACAGCGAAAGCCATCAATTGCCCCTGCATTTCCAATGAATTCAACAATCCCAAGGGCGTTCCCCTGTCCGCCATCATCTTTGGCGGCCGTCGCGCCAAGACCGCTCCCTTGGTGTATCAGTCCAGAGATTGGAACCATGGCGTCTTCGTAGGTTCCATCATGGCGTCCGAAACCACCGCTGCCGCCAGCGGCGCTGTGGGTGTTGTCCGTCGCGATCCTATGGCTATGCTGCCTTTCGTTGGCTACAACATGAGCGAATACCTGACGCACTGGATTGAAATGGGCAAGA
>DIRA01000014.1:353543-430726 GCA_002427425.1 Clostridiales bacterium UBA5448
CACTGGATTGAAATGGGCAAGAAGATCCCCCACGCGCCCAAGATTTTCAATGTGAACTGGTTTAGAACCGATGACCAGGGCAACTTTATTTGGCCCGGCTTCGGCGATAATATGCGTGTGCTGATGTGGATTTTGGCTCGCTGCGAAGATAAAGTGGATGCCAGAGATACCGCCATCGGCTATATTCCCGAGATTGAAGATATCGAGCTGGACGGTCTGGATGTTTCCAAGGAAACCCTAGAAGAACTTCTCCATATTGATCAAGATTTGTGGCTTGAAGAAGCGGCTGGCATTGATAAATTCTATGCACAGTTTGACGACAAGTTCCCCCAAGAACTCAAAGACGAACTGGCGACCTTGAAAGCCAACTTGAAATAATAACATGGTTGTGCCCAAAGTATCGGCTTTGGGCACAACTTTTTCAAAGGAAACTATATGATGAAATTGGAGCTTCTGTCCCCGGCGGGTAGTGTGGGCAAATTAAAATACGCAGTGAATTTCGGTGCAAATGCCGTTTACATCGGCGGACAACGTTTCGGGCTGCGTGCGGCGGCGGAAAATGCCGATTTTGAAGAACTCAAAGAAGGCATTGCCTATGCCCATGCAAACAATGTCCGGGTATATGTAACCACCAACATCTTTCCCCGCAGTGCGCAGCTGCGGAAATTTCCTGCTTTTCTTACTCAATTGAAAGAAGCCAAAGCGGATGCTTTGATCATTTCCGATATGGGGATGTTTGCAACCACGCGGGCATTGGCACCGGAAATGGAAATTCATATTTCCACCCAAGCCAATTGCCTTAACGACGGCGCTTGCCGATTTTATCACCAATTGGGTGCAAAAAGGGTGGTACTTGCCCGGGAATTGACGTTAGAAGAAATTGCCGAAATTCGTGCCAACACCCCCCAATCCCTGGAATTGGAAGCTTTTGTCCACGGGGCAATGTGTGTTTCTTATTCCGGGCGGTGTCTTCTTTCCCATTATTTGGCCAATCGGGATTCCAACCAGGGCAATTGTGCCCACGCCTGCCGTTGGAACTATGCCTTGGTGGAAGAAAAACGTCCCGGCGAATATCTGCCGGTGATTGAAGATGAAAACGGGACCTACATCATGAATTCCAAAGATATGTGCATGATTGATCATTTGCAGGATCTGGCGGAAGCGGGGATCACTTCTTTCAAAATCGAAGGCAGGATCAAAAGCGAATATTATGTGGCGGCAATCACCCATGCTTACCGCAAGGCCTTGGATTTGCTGGTGGCCGGAAAGCCTTTTGATGAAAAATTGCTGGAAGAAGTGAAAAAGGTCAGCCATCGGGATTATTTTCATGGCTTTTACTATGGACCTCCTTCCCATGGGGAAGGGCAGCGATATGATTCCTCCGGCTATATTCGCACTTGGGAAATTGCCGCATATGTGCAGGCGTACGATGCCCAAACCGGCATGGCTGTGGTGAAGACGAAAAATCCTTTTGCCGTGGGGGATCGGCTCGAAGTGGTGGAACCGAGAGGGGATATTTTCCGTTTTACCGTCAATGATTTGGTATCGTTGGAAGGAGAAAACCTTTTGGTATCCAAACATCCTGAAAGCATGGTGTCCATATCCCTGCCTCGCCGTGTTAAAATCGGCTCTTTGATTCGAAAGGAGAAAACGGATTGAAAAAAACACTGTGTTTGATCTGTTTGTTCCTTCTCCTGTTTACCTGGGGATGCCAATGGTTGGAAGCGTCGTTGCCCCAAAACCAGGATGAAAATGAGAGTGAAACAGAGCCCCGGGACAATCAAACCGAGTCCGGGGAACTGTCGGTGCATGTTTTGGATGTGGGACAAGGGGATTCCATTTTGATTGCCTTGCCGGGCAATCGGTGTATGCTCATCGATGCGGGCAATGTATCCAACGGGAAAGATATTGTTTCTTATATTGCATCCTTGGGGTATACCAAGATAGAGTATTTGGTTGCCACCCATCCCCATGCCGATCATATCGGGGGTATGCAGACGGTGGTGGATTCTTTTGACATCGGTCAGGTTTACATGCCCAGGGTATCCACCAATACACAGATATTTGAAAATCTCCTTTTGGCCATAAAACAAAAAGGACTGACCATCACGGCGGCCGGTGCCGGCGTCAACATCTTAGAAGAAGAAGGTTTGTCCCTGCATATGGTAGCACCCAAATCTGCCAAGTATAGCAGCATGAACAACTACTCAGCCGTGGTGTATATCCGCTACGGCAGTAAAGCATTTTTATTAATGGGAGATGCCGAAACCGTGAGCGAACATGAAATGCCAGGGGATATGCGGGCAGATGTAGTGAAGGTAGGGCATCACGGCAGCAATTCGGCTTCAAGCACAGAATTCATTACCCGTACCCAAGCCTCTTTTGCCGTTATTTCGGTGGGAAAAGGGAACAGTTATGACCATCCCGCTGCCTCTGTCATTGCCACCTGGCAAGACGGGGGCACCACCGTTTATCGTACCGATGTCAACGGAACGGTGGTATTTACTTGCGATGGAAAGAATTTATCCGTAAAAACACAAAAATGAATTTGACAAGATCAAAATAGCATGGTACACTTTTTCCGGGAATGAAAGGAAGGTGTTACGCATGAAAAAAACATTTACGTTGATATGCTGTGATGAAGTGCTTGCCGGCATCGAACTTTTGCAGGATGAATTGGAGTTCCAATTGGATCCTAAAGCTTCTCTGACCGTGGAAGCGAAAAAAGCGGAGGAAGAAATTCTTCAAGTGTCTTTTCATAAAAACCGTGCCGTCATTACCTATGGGAAAGGAAAAAACCGCTTTTTCCGGGGCTTGATGCTGCTTTGCAAAGCCTTGGATGAAAAGAAGAAAACGTTTTATGCAGAAGAACATCCTGCTTTTACCATGAACGGCAGTATGTTTGACATGTCCCGCAACGCGGTCATGAAACCCGAAACCGTGAAAGCCATTTTGCGCAAGCAGGCTTTGATGGGACTGAACATGTTCATGCTGTATACCGAAGATACATATGAAGTACCCGACAACCCTTATTTCGGATACCAGAGAGGCCGCTATTCCGCCTCGGAAATCCGGGATATGGATGATTACGCCGATGCTTTGGGTATTGAACTGATTCCTTGTATCCAGGTGCTTGGCCATATGGCCATGGCTCTGAAATGGAATGTATACGCTCCCGTGCGGGATACCCATGATATTCTTCGGATCGGCGCGCCCAAAACCTATCAGTTGATGGACCAAATGTTTGCGGGTATTTCTTCCATGTTCCGTTCCAGACGCATCCATGTGGGAATGGATGAAGCCTTGTTTTTGGGTCATGGTCGTTACCTCAGTTATGGGGTCGAACCCAAACCTCAGGATGTATTGTTTGTGGAACATATGCAGGAAACCTTGAAAATCGCCCAAAAATACGGCTTGAAGCCCATGATGTGGAGCGATATGCTCTTTGTCATTGCCGGTGCGAAAAACCATCATGATGCCAATGTGGTCTTTACCCCTGCCATGTTGGAAAAAATTCCCCGGGAAATACAGCAGGTATATTGGGCTTATGCAGATTCGAATCAGAAAAATTATGAAGCAGTTTTCGACGCACATAAGTTGATATGCAACGAAACGGTCTTTGCCGGCGGCATTTGGACATGGATGAGTTCCTGCCCCCGTTATAGTTTGACTTTAGAGGCCAGCTTGCCTGCCTTAAAAGCCTGTATCAACAAAGGGATAAAAGAAGTCATTGCCACCGTATGGCACAATGGGGCGGACGGTACTCTGATCAACTCCCTGTATGGCTTGCAGATGTATGCTGAAATGGAGTATCGCGGAGAGTATGTAGAAGAACAGGTGATGGATTTGTTCGCCTACACCTGCAAGGCGAACGGATATGATTTCTTCGATATGGAAAAGGCAGACCATCCCAACCAAATCAGCCAGCGTTCCAACTGTACGAGGTATTTCCTGTTTAATGATCCCCTCCTTGGACTATTGGATGATCATGCCAAAGGCGTGGATAACCCCGCCGCATTTTATCGGGAACTGCGACAGGAATTTCAAAACAAAGGACCCAAAACCGGGTTGTTTGCCGAATCGTTCCGTTATTTCCGGGCTATTTTGGACGTGCTGGAATATAAGGTTGACTTTGGTATTCGCCTGCGTGAGGCGTACCTGGATAAAGATATGGAAGCCATTGGCAAGGTCTATGAAGACAGCAAACTCCTTGGAAAGAGAATTGAAAATCTGCGGAAAGTTCACCGACAGTCCTGGATGTATTATAACAAACCCCAGGGATTTGAAGTGTTTGATTTGTTCTATGGCGGATTGCAAGCCCGTTTGGATACCGTTAGATACCATTTGGATTTTTTTCAAAAAGATTCTTCCTACCGTATCGGCGAATTGGAAGAAGAACGCCTGCCTTTTGTTGCCTATAAGCCTGAAACAAAAGGTGTGGTAGATATCGGATTCCGTTTCGGTCGATTGTTCACCCCTGCTGTGTTATACACTGTTTACAATGAAGGTATGATCGGATAAGTGAGTATAAAACAGAAAAGGATTTGCCGAATGGCAAATCCTTTTGTTCATTTCTCTGGATGAAGGTTCATGCTTTTTCATGGGCCGCAAGTTATTATTTATCTCTTGACCCGTGCGTTGCCGCCCCAGATGCTCCAAACCTGTTCTTCATCGGCAGGCTGTGCATAGTCGGTTAAGAAGGTTGTGGCAAGTGCGCCGGTTGCCCAACCGAACTGCACCCACTTTTCGCTTTCCCAGCCCTTCAGGATGCCGTACAGCAAACCGCCGACAAAGCCATCGCCGCCGCCTATACGATCCAAAACACGAATTTCTCTGGGTTCAACGATGGTCCAATTGTCGCCTTCTAACAGGATGGCGCCCCACAGATGGGTATTGGCGTTGACAACCTGACGAAGGGTGTTGGCGAACACGGAGGTGTTGGGGTATGCTTTTTTCACACGGCCGATCATGCCCTTGAAGTTTTCAATCTTGGAAGAAATGTCTTTGCCGCCGGCTTCGGGACCTTGAATGCCCAAGCAAAGCTGGAAGTCTTCTTCATTGCCAATCAGAATATCGGAAACGCTGGCAATTTCACAGAAAATGTTGTGCAATTCTTCTTCCCTGCCCTGCCAGAAAGAAGCACGGTGGTTCAGGTCAAAGGAAATGAGGGTGCCGTATTTTTTGGCAGCTCTGGCAAGTTCCAGGCAAAACTGGCTGGTTTCGGGGGACAATGCGCCGATCAAACCGGACAAGTGTAGAATTTGCACGCCTTCCTGTCCGAAAATACGATCCAAATCAAAATCTTTAATAGAAAGAGTTCTGCCAACTTCCCCTGCGCGGTCGTTTTGCACGCGGGGACCGCGGGTGCCGTACCCGGAATCGGCGATATTAAACTGGTGTCGATACCCCCAGGGGCCGCCCTGTTCCACTTCTTTGCCTTCATATTCCATGTATCTGGAACGGAGGTTGCTCTTTATAAACTGGGCAATAGGGCTGTCTTTCACGAAGGTGGTCAGGACTTTTACAGGCATGCCAAGATAGGAAGCAATGCTGGCAACGTTGGTTTCCGCGCTGGTTGCCTGCATAAAGAATGTATCGCTGGAGTAAACGGGCTGACCGTTAGGAGGGGTAATGCGAACACCCATACTGGTGGGGACGACCAGAGACCATTTGCAATTTTGTTTCAGTTCTTTCATAACAAGTTCCTTTCTACTTCGATTGGGAATCAAAATTTTCCCAATATAATATTCTTGAGTATTTTACCATATAAAACCACAGCAGTCAAGTGTAATGTTCTTGTTTTTTACACTTTCAAAGGGCGATTTTTCATTTGATGATAAAGGATTACATTATTTATAAAATCGTTGCTATGTTGGTTGACAATGCAAGCGAAGAATGATATAATTTTTCTGCAATATATTGCAAAATATGATAAAAAAATAAATTTCATGCGTGTAAATTCAACTATTTGGAGAGAAAAGTATGTCCGTATTTTTCAGCAAACAATGGATCCGCTATCGTCTTCTTTTTGCGATGGTCTTGGCATTGCTGCTCCTATTGGGGGTAGGCATATGGATTACTTCCTCTTTTTATAACGAAGAAGAATTTTCTGACCAACGCATTTATATTTCGGAAATCATGCTATCCAATCAAAGTGCCTATCCGTATGAAGATGGCAATTTTTATGACTGGATTGAATTGTACAACGGAACCGATGAAGATGTAAATTTATTCCGGTATGGTTTGTCCGACAACGACGCTTCGGTGAAATGGCGGTTCCCCTCCGGTACCGTGATAAAAAGCGGCGGCTATCTGGTGGTGTTTTGTGATGAATCTCTGAGCAACGCATCTGGGCTGCGGGCGCCTTTCGGGCTTTCCAAAAAAGGGAAAGACACTGTGATTCTGGTCAACGACGGCGGCTTTGTCGTCGATCGGGTGGCTACGGTTGCCTGCGGAAACAATCAGGCCTATGCCTATGTAGAGGGGAAATGGGTCGTTACGGATCAATGTACCCCCGGATATGCCAACACCTCGGTAGGCAGAGAAGCATTTTTGGCTTCTTTTGGGGGAGACACCGTTGATTGCAACGTGAAGATTTCCGAAGTCGCGGCGAAAAACCTTTCCTGTTTTCTCGATGAAAACGGCCATGCTTCCGACTGGATCGAATTGTATAACGCCGGTGAATCGGATGCGGATTTGACCGGGTGCTGGCTTTCCAATGATGCCGAGCATTTGTTTGAATGGCAAATTCCTTCTCTGATACTCAAACCCCGGGAGCGAATTGTGATTTTTTGTTCCGACAGCTCATCGGCGGGGGATAATACCAAAGAATTACACACCGCCTTTCGTTTAAAAGCGACCTATGCTTCCGTGTATCTGACGACCAAACGGGGGACTGTCATAGATATGGTGACATATGCCAATCTCCCCAATGGTTGTGCCTATGCGTTGTTGGAAGACGGTAGCTATGTTTCCACGCCATACATCACGCCGGGCTATCCCAATACCAAGCAAGGGTATGAAGATTGGTGTGCAACCACGCCCTATACTGCCCCCAAAGCGGCGGCAATCGGTGTGATCATTAGCGAAATCATGGCATCTCAATCCGGTACGTATCCCGATGGGGACGGTGATTATAGCGATTGGATCGAATTGATGAATATCACGGAGAAAGAAATCTCATTGGAGGGATTTTTCCTGTCCGATTTGGAAAGCGATCTGTATCAGTGGAAATTCCCTGCCGTTGTGCTGGCTCCCAACAGCCGGCTGATTGTGTTTGCTTCCGGAAAAGGGAATACCGGTATCCAAGGGAACTATGCACTCCACACCTCTTTCAAACTGTCTTCCGTGACTGAAACGGTGTATGTATCTTCGCCTTCCGGACAGCCGGTGGATGTGGTCACATACCGCAATCTGCCGAAAGAATACACCTTGATTCGAGAAAGCAAACAGGATCCGGGAACCGTCACCCGCTATCCCACGCCGGGCTATTCCAACGATGCGAAAGGGTACGCCAAATTCTTAGAAGAACGGGAAGGGCAAGCAAAACCCTCTCTGGTTATCAATGAAGTGATGTTGGCAAACACCTCGTATTTGAAACAAAAAGGCAAATATTACGATTGGATCGAGTTGTTAAATGATTCCGGTGAGAACATCAATCTGTCTGAATATTACTTATCGGATGATCAAAAAGACCCTTTCCGCTATCAACTGCCCAATAAAACCCTCAAAGCGGGCGGAATGCAGGTTGTCATTGCGTCGGGAAATGTGGCTCTGACCGGTACCTTTCCTCATGCCGGCTTTCGATTGGGATTGGGTGAAGTGCTGCATCTTTTTCGAAAAGACGGCACTTTGGTCGATTCCATTTTATTGGTAGAGTATCCCAAAGGAACCAGCCAGGGAAGGGAGCAGGGGGAATACGGCTTTTTTTATTTTACCGCTCCCACACCCGGCAAAGCCAATGGGCAGGGTATTCGATATATTGCATCCACGCCGAAGCCCAGTGTTCCCGGCGGGGTTTACAACCAGACCACTGCCGTGACCGTGATCCTGGAAGGGAACGGTACCATATATTACACCTTGGACGGCAGCATACCCACCATGGAAAGCATCTGCTATACCGAACCCATTCGATTATCGAAAACCACGGTGCTTCGGACCGTCGCCTATGCGCAGGGGTATTTGAAGAGTTTTGTGGGTACCTATACCTATTTAATCAATGAAAATCATACCCTGCCGGTGGTTTCCCTCAGCGCGAATCCGGAAGATTTGTTCAACAAGGACAGAGGCATTTATATGAAGGGAAACGGCGCTTCCTCTCAATATCCATATAAGGGAGCCAATTACTGGCTGGATATTGAAGTATTATCCCATGTGGAATATTTTTATGCGGGAGAAGACGGATTTTCTTTGGACTGTGGGTTGAAAATTTTCGGCGGTTATTCCAGAGCTCTCGGTAAAAAATCATTTCAACTGAAATTCAGAGAGAAATACGGTGCTTCCACGTTGCAATATCCCGTGTTTGCAGAATTGGACGTACAATCCTTTTCCTCTCTGGTTCTTCGGTCGGGTTCTTCCGATTATGTGAAAGCCATGATGCGGGATGAAATGTTCACTTCTTTAGCAGCCGATGCCGGCATGAATGTGGCGGTACAGGCAAACCGCGGGGTGGTTTTGTATATCAACGGAGAATACTGGGGCGTTTATTATGTTCGTGAAAAAACAAACGAGGAATGGATTGCCAAGCATTACGGCGTGTCTGAAGAGAGCGTGACCATTCTGTTCGGTGTGGGTACCCACTGGAAAAACGGGAAGATCAATGCGGATTATGCCTCTATTATACGGTATGTCAGTTCCCATGACATGAGCAAACCGGAAAACTATGCCTATATCGAATCTAAAGTGGATGTGACCAGCTTGATTGACTGGTACATCGCTGAGGCCTATGCCCGAAATACGGACTTAGGCAATATCCGCTTTTTCAAAAGCGATGAGCTGGACGGTAAGTGGCACTGGATCTATTATGATTTGGATTTAACCTGGAATACCCATTCCAACCATATTGCGTATATGTTTTCCGTCGAACGTACCGGCAAACAAAACAGCACGCTGGTTCGGAATTTATTGAAAAACAAGACCTTCCGGAACTTGTATTTGGAACGTCTGTCGGGATATTTGAAAACATCTTACTCCAACGCGGCGGTACTGGCCAAAATCGAGGCATTTGAAAAAATGCTGGAACCCGAGATGGAACGGAATGCCATACGGTGGAATACCACAGAAAAAAAATGGAAATCGTCTGTTCGATACCTGAAAAACTACGTTTCTTCTTCTGCCACCAACCGCGCCATACAGATGGCAAAGTATGCGGATGACTATTTCAAATTGTCGGACAAAGAGTACGCCTATTATTTCGGAGACATACCGTCATGAACGTTTCTGTGATGAGACATGAGCTGAAATATTACATAGCCAGGCCGGATGCTTTTTGGATTGCCCACCAATTGTCCCATCTTCTTTCCCCGGATCCCCATACCAAGGGGCAGGGTGTCTATCATATCCGCAGCCTGTATTTCGATGACACCTTTTCATCGGCTTTCAAGGAAAAGTTGGACGGGGTCATGGAACGGGACAAATTCCGGATACGTTTTTACAACGGGGATGATTCATACATTGCTTTGGAAAAGAAAAGCAAGTGGGGGGATCTGACCAATAAACAATCCGTGCGGGTGGACAGGAACTTTTGTGATCGGGTGCTGGCGGGAGAGGTGGATCGTTTGCTTGACAGCGATTCTCCCCTGATCCGGGAGTTTTTTCTGCGAATACGGACCAAAGCACTGTCTCCAACGGTGATTGTGGATTACATCCGGGCACCTTTTTTTCATCCGGTCAGCGATTTGCGCATCACGTTGGACAGTGATCTGCAGACCGGTCTTTGGCGGCAGGATATGTTTTCATCCACGGTGACGCCTGTGCCGGTTTTGCAGGATGATCGGGTGATTTTGGAAATCAAATTCAACCATATTATGCCGGAACATATCGATCAGGTTCTGCGCAACGTTCCCCGGGAACGGATGGCCATATCCAAATTTGTATTATGCAGTGAAATGTTATAAGAACGAAAAGGAGTATACGCATGAATAAAATTGCCCATGCCATAAAAGATCAGTTTGGAACCGAACTGGTAAAAAATCTTTCTATGTCCCGCATTGTCCTGTCTTTGGTCATTGCCTTTGGGTTGGGATTATTTATCTTTTTTATCTATCGTGTTACGTATTCCGGCGTATTGTATCATCGTACCTTTGCTTTTTCTCTGGTCATGCTGTCTATGATCACCGCGGTTGTCATCATGACCATCTCCTCCAACCTGGCGTTGTCGCTGGGTATGGTGGGCGCCTTGTCCATCGTCCGTTTTCGTACCGCCGTCAAGGATGTCAATGACACCGTATTTATGTTCTGGGCCATTACAGCCGGAATCATGACCGGAACGGGGTATTACTTTATTTCATCCCTATCCACGTTGACGTTGGGATTGTTGTATTATTTGCTGGTTTTCTTTGGGTTCAAATCTCAAAAAAGCCTGTACTTATTGGTTATCCGCTATGATAAATCGGCGGCAAACAAAATCAATGGGCTCATTCATACCCTGCCCCGCAACAAAGTCAAATCCAAAACTGCCTCCTCCGGGGGGATTGAATTGGCTTTGGAAATCAAACTCAGTGATGAATCCCTCTCTTTGGTGGATAAAATGGAAGAGCAAGAGGGCATTCGCAGTGTGAGTTTATTAAGTTACACAGGAGAAACGACAAGATAATCCGTCACGCTGTGTTATATTGCATGGTATCAATCTTGGGAGAATTTTATGGCAGAAAAAAAAGAAAATCGTATCATTGCCACCAATAAAAAAGCATTTCACGATTATTTTGTGGAGGATTCCATTGAGGCGGGCATTTCTCTGGCAGGAACGGAAGTCAAATCCATTCGTCAGGGAGGCGTTAACCTCAAAGATTCCTTTTGCTTGGCGGAAGATGGCGAAATGTATGTAAGAAATTTACGAATCAGTCCCTATGAAAAGGGAAATATATTTAACAGGGATCCCATGCGGCCTAAAAAATTGCTGATGCATAAAAAAGAAATCATGCGTATGATGGGACTCGCTACCCGACAGGGATACAGCATGATTCCCTTATCCCTGTATTGGAAAGGGTCAAAAGTCAAGGTGCAGGTAGGTTTATGCAAAGGCAAAAAACTCTACGATAAGCGAGAAACTGAAGCGGAAAAACAGCGTGAAATGGATAACCGTCGTTATATTAAAAACATAGATAGAAATGATTGAAAAGGAAATTGAAACAATTTATGAGCAAACAAGAGAATATCCGTAATTTTTGCATTGTTGCCCATATTGACCATGGAAAATCCACTTTGGCGGACCGTCTGCTGGAAATGACCCATACTGTATCCGGTCGTGAAATGGAAGAACAGGTTTTGGATAACATGGACTTGGAAAGGGAACGAGGCATTACCATCAAAGCCAGAGCGGTCCGACTGGAGTATATCGATAAAGAGGGCCAAAAATATGCGTTTAATTTAATTGACACACCGGGGCACGTAGACTTCAATTATGAGGTATCCCGTTCCCTGTCTGCCTGTGAAGGTGCTTTGCTGGTGGTGGATGCTACCCAGGGCATTCAGGCGCAAACCCTTGCCAATGGATATTTGGCATTCGATGCGGGGCTGGAGATCATTCCCGTGATCAACAAAGTGGACCTTCCCGCTGCCGATGTGGATGAAACACGGCATGAAATAGAAGAAATTGTGGGTATTCCCGCCGATGAAGCTCCCTGCATTTCCGCCAAAACCGGATTGAATATCGAGGCGGTGTTGGATGCGGTCATTCGTAGTGTGCCGGCACCCAAAGGCGATCCTTTTTCTCCTGCCCAAGCGTTGATTTTCGATGCGGTGTATGATTCCTACAAAGGGGTCATTGTGTATGTCCGCATGAAGGAAGGCACCTTGAAAAAAGGGCAGACCATTCGTATGATGGCCACCGGGGCAGAGTACGAAATCGTGGAAATCGGCTATTTGCGCCCTTTGGGATTGGAACAGAAAGAATCGCTGGAAGCGGGAGAAGTGGGATTCTTGACCGCTGCCATCAAAACTTTGTCGGATGCCCAGGTAGGGGACACCATCACCACGGCGGAACATCCGGCATCTCAGCCCCTGCCCGGTTATAAAAAAGCACTACCTATGGTATATTCCGGTGTGTATCCGGCGGACGGTTCGCATTACGGCGATTTGCGGGATGCTTTAGATAAACTGATACTCAATGATGCCTCCTTGGTATTTGAACCGGATACGTCCGTAGCCTTGGGTTTTGGATTCCGCTGCGGATACTTGGGACTTTTGCATATGGAAATTGTGCTGGAGCGGCTGGAACGGGAATTCAATTTGGACTTGATTACCACCGCACCCAGTGTTATCTATCAATTGCAGATGACCAACGGGCAAACCGTCATGATCGACAACCCGACCAATTATCCGCCGTCAGAGCAGATCACGGCGGCTTTGGAGCCGATGGTGAAAGCCAGCATTATTCTGCCCACCGAGTTTGTAGGCAGCATTATGGATTTGTGTCAGGACAGACGGGGAGTCTTGATCGATTTGAAATACTTAGGTCCCGATCGGGTGGAGCTGCACTATCACTTACCTTTGAATGAAATTATTTATGATTTTTTTGATGCCTTGAAATCCCGCAGCAAAGGGTATGCATCTCTAGATTATGAATTGCTGGGATATGAAAAATCCACTTTGGTGAAGCTGGATATTCTGTTAAACGGAGAAGTGGTGGATGCCTTGTCTTTCATTGTTCATGCGGAAAAAGCGTATCCCCGCGCCAGAAGAATTGTGGAAAAATTGAAAGATAACATTCCGCGCCAGTTGTTTGAAATCCCCGTTCAGGCTGCCATCGGCGGGAAAATCATCGCCCGGGAAACCGTAAAAGCCATGCGCAAGGACGTTTTGGCAAAATGTTACGGCGGCGACATTTCCCGCAAGAAAAAACTGCTTGAAAAACAAAAAGAAGGTAAAAAGAAAATGCGCCAGTTAGGTTCTGTGGAAGTGTCCAAGGAAGCCTTCATGGCGGTGCTGAAATTAGATGAATAAACTGGGTTTATATATTCACATCCCCTTTTGTCGGCAAAAATGCCGGTACTGTGCCTTTTATTCGTCTCGACCCCGACCGCAAGACATATCCCGCTATGTCAAAGCCGTGGTGCGCCAGCTTGATTCCTATGATGAGGATTTACAGGATTATCACATAGACACCGTATATTTTGGGGGCGGGACGCCGTCCTTGTTAAGCGAAGGGGATATGGCGCAACTGATGGATGCCATTCGTAGGTATCCCCTGTCGGAACATGCCGAAATCACCTGCGAGTGCAATCCCGACAGTGCCACGGAAAACAAACTTTTGTCCTATGCTTCTTTGGGCATCAATCGTATCAGCATCGGTATGCAGTCGGGACAACAGGACGAACTCCGGGCTTTGGGCAGATTGCATACCCATGAAAAGACAGCCGCTTGCGTAGCGGCCTGTAAACAAGCCGGCATCGAGAACATCTCTTTGGATCTGTTGTTGAGCATTCCCCATCAAACTCCGGACAGCTTGATGGATTCCCTGCAAAAAGCCGTGGATCTACATCCCGCCCACCTATCGGTTTACGGGCTGAAAATCGAGGAAAAAACGCCTTTTTTCTTAGACCCTCCCCCCATGCCGGACGAGGACACAGAGTGGGAAGCCTATCAAAATACCTTTGCTTTTTTAGAATCAATGGGGTATAATCAATATGAGATTTCCAATGCGGCAAAGCCGGGTTTTGAAAGCCGGCATAACAACAAGTACTGGAAACGGGATGAAACCTTGGGGTTAGGTCCTGCTGCCCATTCCTTTTTCAAGGGCAGGCGGTTTTATCAGGAAGCGGATACGGCAGCGTTTATGCAAGGAAACAAAAACATCGTGCAGGAGCCTCCGCTGACAGCTCGGGATATATTGGAAGAAACCGTGATGCTGGGGCTGCGATTAAAAGAGGGCGTGGATGTAACACCCCTATCCCCTTCTCCTCAAACCATATCCTTTCTTGAACAGTTGGAAAAAGAAGCATACTGTACCTATCACAAGGGTGTTTTGTCTTTAACACGGAAAGGATTTTTTCTTTCCAACACCATCATTACATCGTTGTTGAATCTCATATAAGGAGTTAAATTCATGCGAAAATTTGGGGGCGTTCTCTTGGCGCTTTGTTTGCTGTTGCCGGTGTTGTTTTCCTGTGGAGAAGAAATGGGCGTACAAGGGGAAAGCAATCCCTTGGGGATACATTTTACCTATCCTCAGGGGTGGATTGTTACGCGAAACGATGCCAATTTGTTTCAAATCGCGTATCAGGAAAAGAATACGGATTCCTTGGTATTATCCAGTTTTTCCGTGTCTATTTTATCTTCTCTTGCTGAAGGGGTTTTGTTGCGAGAGTATGTGAACGGCGATTATAAAAAGACCTTTGAAGACGTTTATTCCGATGTAAGCGAAATCAAAGTGGCTCAAATAAAAGTAGATGGGTACATGGCGCTCAGTTGTGTTTTTACCTGTACGGGGGGCGGCAGAAAACTGCGTATTCGCCAAGTTCTTTGTCCGGTGGAAACCTCTTTCTATGCCCTGACCTATGTGGCAGGCGCTGACGATTATGATAATCATGTCAATGAAATCAATGATATTCTCAAATCGGTGGTTTTTACGGAAAAAACAAGTGTGAACAACACCCTGGAAGGAACCACACAAGGGGCTGCCCTGGGGATGCTGCTTGCCACCAACGATGCCTTGTATTTTGCCGTGAATTATCCCCAAAATTGGGACTTGTTGCAAAATGACGGCTTGATTTTGGTGAAAGCCAAGGATGCCAATGTGACGGTGAGCGCGACGGCGATTTCCACTTTATCCGGTGTCAAGGTTTTATCCGAAGATGTGGGGGATTTCTTTGATCAGCTTACAAAAACCTTTATCCGGCTGTCCTTTGAGCAGGTCAATGAAGACGGATCTCCCCGGGGAACCGAAATACGGGTGGCGGGAAGAGAAGCTGCCTCATATGTATACGCGTATACTTTTTCAGAGGTGGAATTCAAATGCCGTTTGACCGCGTTTTATGATGAGGAAGGGTATTTCCACACCATATTGTATACCGCATCGGCGCAGGATTATGAGGTGTATTTACCCCAAGCCAATGCCATTTTAAATCACTTTGTTTTAAAATAACAATAACAGCGATGAGTGCTAACTCATCGCTGTTATTGTGTTACCGTTTCTTTGCCCCGGGTTTCGGGAAATTCCACGGAGGTCGTACTGACGGTCAAAGTGAGATTGTTTTGGTACATATATCCTTTGAGCGTACCGGTCACCGATATCCAGTCGTTTGCCTGCGGGGCTTTGCCTGCGGTGAAGGTGAATTCCAGTCCCGCCATGGCATCGTTGTTGCAGCAGCCCGGTCCGTTTCGATATACAAAATAGTACGTGACTTTTTCTTCCTCGTCGTAGTAGGTGGCACACAGTCCTTCCAAATGCACGGTTTTTCCTAAGTAACTGTTGGGATTGGTATACAGTTCGTTGATGTAGGAAATATAAAAATCTTCCGTAATATCCAGATCCACGTTCGTGTTCTTTTCCTGACATCCGTTCAAGAGAAAACAAGCGCACAAAGCAAGCAATACAATATGCCTTTTCATACATTATCCCTTTCCGGTTAACCTACCCGCCACGGAAAAAAGAAGAAATGCCATCAAATCGACGGTGATGACGGTAGGACCTGTCCGCAACCCAAGGAGAGAGGCGGTGAAAAAACCAAAGACAAAGCAGATCACCGAAACCACGGCGGAGCAAAGAATTACCGCGCGAAAACTTTTGCACACCCGCATGGAGGTGAGGGCAGGGAAAATAATCATCCCTGAGATCATCACCGTACCCAGCATCCGCATGCCCAATACAATGGTGATGGCGGTGAGAATGGCGATGAGCATTTTATAGGTACCCACCCGGATACCGGTGGCTTGCCCGAAGTTTTCGTCAAAAGTAATGGAGAAAATTCGGTTATAAAAAGCACCGAACAAGACAAGTACGACAACCGAAAGAGCCAAAGACAACAATAAATCTTTGTTGGTGATGTTTAGAATCGAGGTATTACCGAATAAACTGCTGCACATATCCCCTGAAGAGCCAGTGCCGGCTTTTTCGTAAATGAGAGAACCCACGGCAATGGCAGAAGTGGAAAGGAGAGCAATGGCGGCATCCCCTTTGATTTTACTATGTTCGCTTAGACGCAAAATACAAAAAGCGGCAACCACTACAATGGGTACCGAAATTTCCAGGGTGTATTCCTGTTGCAGATTCAAGGCGGTGGCAATGGCAATGGCACCGAACCCCACATGGGACAGCCCATCCCCGATCATGGAATACCGTTTCAGCACTAAACTTACCCCCAACAGGGAGGCGCAAAGAGAAACAAACACGCCAACCACAAGGGCTTTGACGACAATGCTTGTGATGACGGGGTTGGAAAACATGGCGGCAATACTCATGCGATGCCTCCTTCCGTGAACAGCTTGCCCACGCTGGAGGAAACATAGTCCTCTTTCGTACCGTAAAACAAAGGCTTATAATGCATATGGAGAATATGCTTGGCATAGGTGACTGCGGCGCTCATGTCATGGGATACCATGATGACGGTAATGCCTTCCCGATTGATTTCATCGATGACCCGGTATAAATCCACGGTTGCCAACGGATCAAGACCTGCGGTGGGTTCATCCAACAACAGCAGTTTTTCCGTGGCGCACAAGGCTCTCGCCAATAATACCCTTTGCTTCTGTCCCTCGGATAATTCCCGAAAACAATGTTTCGCCAGATAATCAATATGAAGTTTTTTCATGGTAAACATGGCGGTTTTTTTGTTTTTTGCCGTATAAAAGGGGCGGAATTCCTTGTCACTTAGACAACCGGACAAAACCACTTCCTGTACCGAAGCAGGAAAATCCCGCTGAATGACGGTCTGCTGGGGCAAATATCCGATTTCCCGCTGTTGTAGACCGCCGCCGAAGATGATCTCTCCGGAAAAAGGTTTTTTGATACCCAAAATCCCTTTCATCAAGGTGGATTTCCCCGAACCGTTTTCCCCGACAATACACAGGTAATCCCCTGTGTCCACTTGAAAATCGAGTCCTTGTGCCACACATCTTCCGTCATAGGCAAAAGACGCTTGATTGACTGTAATCAATGCCATCAGTTGAGAGCCTCCGCTAAATAATCTGCGTTTTGATACATCAGTTCCAAATAAGTCACGCCTTTGTCAAAGTCTGCTTTAGATACATTGTGGCAGGAGTGCAGCAAACGTTTTTGCGCTCTCGTACTTTGGCACAAGGTGTCGGCTGTTTTTTCGCTGGAAAATTCAATAAAAAAAACAATGGGAATGTGTTTAGACTCTATTTTTTCGATTAAAAAGTTGATGGTGGCAAGAGAGGGATCGTTTTGGGTGGAACAGCCCGCAAAGGCGGCGTAATAGGTCAAGCCGTAATCCTTAGCCAGGTAAATAAAAGGAAAACGTTCTGCCAGAACAATGGTTTTGCGCTTC
This sequence comes from Clostridiales bacterium UBA5448, assembly GCA_002427425.1. Lineage (GTDB taxonomy): Bacteria > Bacillota > Clostridia > Oscillospirales > SIG627 > UBA5448. The sequence goes on from DIRA01000014.1 coordinate 371,210, forward strand.
CCCCCATCCACCACGCTTTGGAATTGATCATCCAGTTTGTCCAGTTCCTTGAGATAGGCGGCGGTGTTTTCCTGATAATACGTTGCGTTTTCTTCATCGATGGCGCACAATGAATCACAAATGGCCTGCACGATCTTTTTCGCATTTTTGGGAGAGGTCCAAATATGCTCGTCCGGTTCGGCCTCTTCGTGGTCATGATGATCCTCGTCCCTCTGTTCGGCTTCTTCATGATGGTCGTCATGTTTGTGTTCCATGCCTTCCACCGTTTCTTCATTGACGGTGTTCACTTTATCCATGAGGGTCAGGCGGGTCAGGTTGCCGCTGTCCAAGATTTCCAGAGAATCATTGACCCACGTATCGGATTCTCCGCCCACATATATGAACAAATCAGCCGCCTGTATATTCATCAGTTCTGAGAGGGTGGCTTCATAGTAATGGCTTTCGCATCCCGGAGATAGGAGCATGGTCACTTCTACCTTGCCCTTACCGATTTGTTTGACAAAATCATAGGGCGGATAGTTGGTGACGTAGACCTTCACTTTTTCGGTATTCTCTTCTTGGCAGGACATGGTTAATGGCAGGAGTAACAACATGATCAGCAACAGACAAAGTGATTTTTTCATGGTTGAATGTTTCCTTTCCCGCAATGGGTACATGCGCCGTAAATCACGGAGCGGTCGCTGCCGATGATAAAGGCGTGGCTTTCGATGACATGGTGCTGCACATGTTTCAGTTCCCGGCAATCCATATGGATCAGCAAACCGCATTTCACACATTTTAAATGGAAATGATGGTCACAGTCGTCGCTGCCCGAAACGTATTGATATACAAAACGATTACGCTTGGCAGTCTCAAATCTGCGGACGATGCCTTGCTGCAGCAATTGACTCACTTGTCTGTACACCGTGCTTTTGGGTACCGGTTCCCCGCTGCCGGAGAGCCCGGCGGTAATTTCGTCGATGGAAAAATGGTTGTCTTCATGTTGAGACAGAAAATCTAAAATCCGCTTTTTATGCGCCGTCATGTAATATTCTCGTTCCATACCGTTCTCCTTAAAATGAGAAAGATTCCCATATTCAGAGTATATACCGACCTATTCCCTTTGTCAAGAGCTTTCATCAAAAAAACACAGCCGACGCTGTGTTTTTTGAAGTGAATTTATGAGAGCTTGGTTTTTTGGAGAACCGACCATCCCGTATCATGGGAATACCCGCACAAAATTCCCCCGGAACAAGAAGTGATTTCATCAAAATACAAGGGAATTTGAAAGGTGCCGTCGGTATCGATGACGCATTTTTTTCCGTTTCGGTAGCCGCAGACCGCCAATCCTTCATGAAAAGGTTTGGCATAGGTGTACACAGGGGCTGTTATCCAGTTGCCGGTATGGGAATAATATCCATACAAGCCGTCTTTCTCCAACAAAAAGACGCCATCTGAATATGAAAGAACTGTATATCCGGCAGGCAGAAAAAAAATAGCACCTTTATCGGTAAGAATAATTTCTTCATCGCTGGTGGTTTTATTATTATGAATCACCTTCAAACGGCAACGCATGAGACCGGAGTCAAAATAAAAATACCCCATACTTTCCGCGCCGTTGGTTGCAGGGAGATACAGTGAATAGGAAGTGAAAAGAGGGACATGGAGTTTTTCAACCGATCGTATGGAAAGACGCCCGTTTTTTCCTGCCAAAAGAACGAATCCTTCATGAGGTGCATAGGCTTTTTGGTAGCCGGACGCGATGAGTTTGATTGGGTTGGAGGCATACGCATACCCCACGGTGCCGTCGGTATATACCTTAACGATATGGTCGGTGTCGGACTTGCCGAAATAGGAAGGATAATCATAGACCAGCCCTCGGTCGTCTTTGCTTGGATCATAGGAAGAGGGCTGAAAGGCGCGGGCGGCTTCGTTAAAATATAAATATTTATTATCCTGCATAAACACAGGGTGATCATGTTTATCTCTGGCTGCCAGCAGTACCAAATTGCCCGGCATGGTTTCGTAAATCACCTGTCCGTACTTGTCAAACAATGACAGAGTGCCGTCTTCATTCTGACGGAAAAGAAAACCCATGCGTGCATACAAAAGGGGAGAATATTCTACATATTGTACTTCTTCGCCGTCGTCGTCTTCTTCAAACACTTCGTCCTCATCATAGGAGTAGAGATGTTCTATGTTGGGAAGGGCAGAAAGCAACGTGAAGCCATGGTGAGCCGGGTCGAACTTTTCATCGGTGACAATGCCCGTATTGCTTGTAGCAAACAGGGCGAAAAACCGCTTTGCGTTCAGGAGAGTCATTTTCTCCGCCTGTGAACCGGTGATACCCTGAGAAGTAGGGTTATCCGCCCCGGTTTTAATCGGTCTTTCAAGGGGTTCGGAAGGCTTGAGGATTGACAAAGACGGATGGGGCAAACCAGGGAGAAGCAAATCACCGCGTAGGTAAAACACGGTGATATATCCCAATGCCACGGCACAAAGAGCATACAGCGCTTGTTTGATATATTCTTTCATACGGCTTTGTTTTCCGTAAGGCATGGCTGTACTCCTCCTTGTGTTTTTAGTTCATTTTACCATATTCCCTCAAAATTGCAAGGGGAAAGATGTAAAGAAAAAACGAAATGCCGATTCTTGTTGAAAATGTTTGCAAAAGGATTGATTTTCGCCGGGATTTTTGTTATACTTAGCGTGTGGATTTATTTGTAAATTTATTTTACGCTATTCTGGTTACATCATACATAAGAAAGGATGAACTCCATGGAAAAGAGACTGGTTGGCACGGTTATCACCCCTTACCGTATGATAAAACAGGGTGAAGTTGCTTACGAAAACGGTAAATTTACCTATGTAGGACCCTTCAGAAGCAACATACATGAAAAAACAGAAGATATGGGAGATGCGTATGTAGCTCCCGGTTTTATTGATATTCACGTTCATGGCGGCGGCGGCAGAGATTTTGCGGAAGGTACCCCGGAAGCGATGCTGGTTGCTGCCAAATATCATGCCCAAAACGGTACGGCAGTGTTGCTTCCCACAGCATCCACTTCTCCTGACGCAGTTTATTTCAAGTTCTTTGAAGCCTATAAGCAAGCGGTGAAAGAAAATACCGAGGGAGCTGAAATGCCCGGCCTTCATATGGAAGGTCCCAACTTCGCTTTGGCACAGGTGGGCGCGCAGGATCCCCGCTATGTGATTCCTCCTCAAAAGGAATGGTATGAGAACATATACAGCAAGTGCAATGATATTCTCCGGTGGGATGTTGCAGCCGAACGGGATGAAAACATGGAATTCGGCCGCTGGCTCAATGACCGCGGTATTTTGGCATCCATCGGTCACTCCGATGCCACGTTGGAAGAAGCCATTCTGGCTTACGAAAGCGGATATACCCACTTGACCCACTTTTACAGCGGCATGAGCGCTTTGGTGAGAAGAAAATCTTATCGTTTCCCCGGTTTGATTGAAGCCGGTTATATGCACAATGATTTCACCGTTGAAATCATTGCCGACGGCAGCCATTTGCCTCCCTCTCTGTTGAAACACATTTACAAAGCAAAAGGCTCCGACAAGATTGCGCTCATTACCGATGCTTTGGCAGAAGCCGGTTTGCCCGAAGGAACCATTTCCCCCCCAGATGCGCCCCTCGACAGACAGCATATCATTGAAGACGGCGTCTGTAAGATGCTGGACAGACAGTGTTTCGCCGGCAGCATTGCCACCACCATCCGGTTGGTGAAAAATATGGTCAATGATGCCGACTGCGGCATTTTGGAGGCTGTCAAGATGATGACCGCCACCCCTGCTAAAATCATGGGCTTCAAGAAAAAGGGTATCCTGATTCCTGACAATGATGCGGATATCACCGTGTTTTCCACAGAATTTGCGCCCTGCGCCACCATCGTAGGCGGCAACACTGTATTTTCAAAATAAAAAAATAATCACGATAAAGGAGTATTGCAATGGCATTGGTAAAAGAATTTAAAAAAGATAAGATGACGGTTAAGGTTTTTGACACCCGAGATGCGATGGGTGCAGTGGCTGCTGCGGAATGTGCAGCCAAAATGAAGGAATTGCTGGCGAAAAAAGATCAGATCAGCATGATTTTTGCCGCCGCCCCTTCCCAGAACGAATTCCTGAAATCCTTGTACACCGATCCCGAGATTGATTTTACCCGTATCAATGCCTTCCATATGGATGAGTATGTGGGATTGCCCGCAGATGCTCCCCAGGGTTTCGGCAACTTTTTAAAGGAACGGATTTTCTCCAAAGCCCCTTTTAAATCCGTTCACTATCTCAACGGAATGGCTTCCGATATCCAGGCAGAATGTACCCGTTACTCTCAACTGTTGGCTGACAACCCCATTGACATTATTTGCATGGGCATCGGTGAAAACGGTCATATCGCTTTCAACGATCCCCACGTGGCTTTCTTTGACGATCCTTATGCGGTGAAAGTGGTGGAATTGGATGAAGTTTGCCGTCAGCAGCAGGTCAACGACGGTTGTTTCAAAACTATACAGGATGTTCCTACCCATGCTATGACCCTGACCATACCCACCCTGTTCAGCGGTGACTTCTTGTTCTGTATGGTTCCCGCTCCCACAAAAGCCAATGCGGTTAAAGCCACCGTTTTAGGCGAAGTGGAAGAAAAATGCCCCGCTTCCATCCTCCGCCGTCATGGAAATGCCATTTTGTATGTGGACAGTGACAGCGGTAAATATGTTCTTTAAGCAAAAGAATTAAGGTTGAAATACTATGAACAACATTGAAAAATCCATGGATAAAATCGTTTCCCTTTGCAAGGGCCGCGGTTTTGTATACAGTGGCAGTGAAATTTATGGCGGACTTGCCAACACCTGGGACTATGGTCCCATCGGTGTTGAATTGAAAAACAACGTGAAAAAAGCCTGGTGGAAAAAATTTGTCCAGGAATCCCGATACAATATCGGATTGGACTGCGCTTTGTTGATGAACCCTCAGGTTTGGGTGGCTTCCGGTCACGTGGGCGGATTTTCCGATCCCTTGATGGATTGCCGTGCCTGTAAAACCCGTCACAGAGCGGACAAACTCATCGAAGACGCTTCCGGCGAGAACACCGGCGGCTGGTCCAATGATCAATTGGCTGCCTATATCAAGGAAAAAGGTATAGTTTGTCCCCATTGCGGCGCAAAAGATTTTACTGAAATCCGTAAATTTAACTTGATGTTCAAAACATTTCAGGGCGTGACCGAAGACGCAAAAAATGAAATATATCTGCGTCCCGAAACCGCCCAAGGTATTTTTGTGAATTTCAAGAACGTTGCCCGAACCACCCGCAAAAAACTACCCTTTGGTATTTGTCAGACAGGTAAATCCTTCCGCAATGAAATCACGCCCGGAAACTTCATTTTTCGGACGCGTGAATTTGAGCAGATGGAGTTGGAGTTTTTCTGCAAACCCGGCACGGATTTAGAATGGTTTTTATACTGGAAAGAGTACTGTGCCGCCTTCTTGTATTCTCTGGGCATGAAGAAAGAAAACCTCAAGCTCCGTGATCACGGCGCGGAAGAATTGTCCTTCTATTCCAATGCTACCACCGACTTTGAATATCTTTTCCCCTTCGGCTGGGGCGAGTTGTGGGGCATTGCGGACAGAACCGACTATGATTTGAAACAACACATCAAGCACAGCGGTGAAAATTTAGAATATTTTGATCCCGAGACCAACGAGCATTATGTTCCCTACGTCATCGAACCTTCTTTGGGTGTGGATCGTGCTGTTCTAGCGTTCCTGGTAGAGGCCTATGATGAAGAAACCGTGGGCGAAGGGGATACACGCACTGTTCTTCACTTCCATCCGTTCCTGGCACCTTACAAGGCAGCGGTTCTGCCGTTGTCCAAGAAGCTGTCCGAAAAAGCCAGTCAATTGTACGATGCACTGAGAAAGAGTTGTATGGTCGACTTCGACGATACGGGTTCTATCGGCAAACGTTATCGCCGTCAGGACGAAATCGGTACTCCTTTCTGCATTACATACGACTTTGAGAGCGAGATCGACGGTGCCGTCACCATTCGTGACCGCGATACCATGGAACAGATTCGCCTGCCCATCAATCAAGTTGTTTCGTATATAGAAGAGAGATGCAAATTTTAAAGTATCGGACAAAAATAGCTAAGGAGTGACCAAATTGATAAGCTGCGAATCTATTTTTACCCATCAGGAACGTGTAGCACCCCTTCAAATCATTGCATTAAACGGTGCTGAGAAATTGGCGGCTAAAATTGATAAGCATCTGGTTGGCTGGGCAAAAAACGCGGGATTGAACCATGATACTTTTCTGACCCCGGTTAAATGTCCCCGTTTCCAATCCGGCGATGCGAAAGGCATGATCCTTTCCAGTGTCCGGGGCGGCGATTTGTTTATCCTGGTGGATGTTGGAAACTACAGCTGTACCTACAATTTATTTGGCTATGAAAATCATATGTCTGCCGATGATCATTTTCAGGATTTGAAGAGAATCATCCAAGCTGCGGGCGGCAAGGCTGACCGCATCAATGTCATTATGCCTTTGCTGTACGGCGGTCGTCAACATCGCCGCAGCTATAGAGAATCCTTAGACTGTGCCTGTGCATTGCAGGAACTTCAGAGTATGGGTGTATCCAACATTGTGACCTTCGATGCCCATGATTCGAGGGTGCAGAATGCGGTGCCTTTGATGGGGTTTGACAATGTGATGCCCTACTATCAGGTGCTGAAAGCATTGTTCAACAATTTTCCCGACTTAAAACCCGATCGGGATCATCTGACCATTGTATCTCCCGACGAAGGCGCCATCAACCGCAACATGTATTATGCGGAAGCATTGGGCGTCTCCTTGGGGATGTTCTACAAACGCCGTGACTATTCGGTGGTTGTCAACGGTCGAAATCCCATCGTAGCCCATGAATTTCTGGGAAATGAAGTGGAAGGTCTGGATGTGTTCATTGCGGATGATATCATTTCTTCTGGTGAATCCATGCTGGATATTGCCACAGAATTAAAAAAACGCAAAGCAGGCAGAATTTTTGCCTATGCCACTTACCCCACCTTCACCAACGGGCTTGCAGCCTTTGACAAGGCCTATGAAGATGGTCTGATTACAGCCGTTTTCGGCACCAACCTGACGTATCGCACGGAAGAGCTGAAAAGCCGTTCCTGGTTCTACGAAGTGGACGTTGCCAAGTACATCGCCTACTTTGTCGCTTCCATGAATCATGATATTTCCATTGCGAACATCATCGATCCCCATGAGAAAATCAAAGCATTGCTGGCAAACCGATAAAAAGTATACGGCAGACACCGCGGTGTCTGCCGTATTCATTTTTGGCTGATTATTGTATGACAAATTAATAATTCTCGGCTTTGATTTCAAAGTAAGAAAGGGGATGGGAGCAAACGGGGCACATGGCGGGCGCCTTGGTTCCCACATGAATGTGACCGCAATTATAGCATTTCCAAACCTGTTCGCTGCTTCGTTCAAATACCAGTTTGTTTTCCACGTTGGTTAAAAGTGTACGATACCGTTCCTCGTGTTCTTTTTCTATTTTCCCCACAGCTCTGAATAAAGCGGCGATGTGATTAAATCCTTCTTCAGCGGCCTCTTTTGCAAAAGCGGCGTACATATCTGTCCATTCGTACTTTTCGCCTTCGGCAGCGTCGAGCAGATTAGCTGCGGTATCGGGAATGGAACCGCCATGGAGCAATTTGAACCAGATTTTTGCATGCTCTTTTTCATTGTTGGCGGTTTCTTCAAAAAGGTTGGAAATTTGAACATACCCTTCTTTTTTAGCTTGAGAAGCATAATAGGTATATTTCGTTCTTGCTTGGGATTCTCCGGCAAAAGCTGCCATCAAATTGGCTTCTGTTTTGGTTCCTTTCAAATTCATACGTTCATCTCCTTAATAGTATTGATATCGGCATGAGCATTGATCCGAAAATGAGGAAGCACCTGTATGCTTACGGGGATAATGCAATCATGGTTTCCGCGTTCCTCCTACCTTGATTATGATTCAAGTATACAGGAAATGAGATTTCCTGTCAATATAAAAGGTAAAAAATAGAATCGCAAAAGGTAACGAGATAGAATTGCAATTGCGTGGTAGTATGAAATGGCACTTGCTTGTTATTACCCAAACGCCTTGACAAACCATGTAATCTTTCATATAATGTTTCAAGCAAAGGAAAGGGGTATGCGAAGGATTGCATATTCTCTTTTTCCTATTCAGCAAGGAGGGTGTATATGGGAAAAACGCATATTGTGGATTGGAAGACGATCACGGCGTTTGTGACGGATGTTTTTTGCGAATATGGTGTTCCCCGGGAAGATGCCATCATTTGTGCGGATGTTTTACTGGAATCTGATAAGCGGGGCATCGAATCTCACGGGGTCAACCGTTTCAAACCCATTTATCTGGATCGAATCAAAGCCGGTATCCAGAATCCGGTGACCCATTTTGAAGTGATCCGTGAAACAGCCACCACTGCCGTGGCGGACGGTCATGATGGCATGGGACAAGTCATCGGATACAAAGCCATGCATATGGCCATCGAAAAAGCCAAAATATACGGCATGGGTATGGTGGCGGTGAGAAATTCCTGCCATTACGGCATTGCGGGATATTATGCTACCATGGCGACTCAAGCCGGGTGCATCGGCATCACGGGAACCAATGCGCGCCCCTCCATCGCCCCGACTTTCGGAGTGGAAAATATGTTGGGAACCAATCCTCTCACCGTGGGTTTGCCCACCGATGAAGAATTTCCCTTTGTTCTGGATTGCGCAACCTCTATCACCCAGAGAGGAAAAATTGAGTATTTTGCCAGAATGGATGAAGACACGCCTGCCGGCATGGTCATCGGGCGAGACGGTTCGACTCTGACGGATTCCAAAGCCATTTTGTCTGATTTGACAACCGGAAAAGCAGCCCTGGCACCGTTGGGTGGTATCGGAGAAGAATTGGCGGGATATAAGGGATACGGATATGCTACTGTGGTGGAGATTTTATCTGCTGCCCTCCAACAGGGACAATTTTTACGGGCATTGAATGGAATCGGTTTCCAGGGTGAAAAAGTGCCTTATCATTTGGGTCATTTCTTCATCGCCATTGACACCGAAGCTTTTATGGGATTGGAAGCCTTTCAAAAGACGGCGGGGGATATTTTGCGGGATTTGCGATCCAGTGAAAAAGCACCCGGATATGACCGTATTTATACGGCGGGCGAAAAAGAATATAGGGTTTGGATGGAACGGAAAGACAGCGGTGTTCCCGTCAATGCTGCCGTTCAAACAGAATTGATCGCTGTTCGGGATGAATTGGGCTTGACACAGTATCATTTCCCTTTTGAGGAGTAACCATGGATTATAAACAAGAATCATTGCACAGACACTATGAATGGGGCGGGAAAATCGAAGTGACTTCCCGTATTCCCGTACGGGATGAAACCGATTTGTCCCTGGCTTATACGCCGGGTGTGGCGGAGCCCTGCCTCGCCATCCAGCAAGACCCGACTCTTTCCTTTTCACTGACTCGCCGTCATAATCTGGTCGCCGTGGTCACCGACGGAACGGCTGTGCTGGGGCTGGGAGATATTGGTCCCGAAGCCGGTATGCCGGTGATGGAAGGAAAATGTTTGCTGTTCAAAGAATTTGCTGGGGTGGATGCGTTTCCGCTCTGCATCCGCAGTCACGATGTGGAGGAAATCGTCAGAACCATTTCCTTGCTTGCAGGGAGTTTTGGCGGCATCAATCTGGAGGACATTGCTGCACCAAAATGTTTTGAAATTGAAAAAAGACTCAAAGAAGTATGTGATATTCCCGTGTTTCACGATGATCAGCACGGAACCGCCATTGTGGTAGGCGCCGCATTGCTCAACGCGGTGAAGGTGGTGGGAAAAGAGATGGCATCGGTATCCTGTGTCATCAACGGAGCGGGAGCCGCCGGCATTTCCATTGCCCGCCATTTGATGAACATGGGTGTGAAACGGCTTATTCTGTGTGATCGCTTTGGGGTCATCTGCGAAGGTATGTCCGAATTGAATCCGACACAGGCGGAAATGAGCCGAATTACCAACCGCGGTAAGATACGAGGAACGCTGGCCGATGCCTTGAAAAGCGCCGATGTTTTCATCGGTGTATCCGCCCCCGGTTGTTTGACGCAAGAGATGATAAAAACCATGGGGAAAGACGCCATTGTCTTTGCCATGGCGAATCCTACCCCAGAGATCATGCCCGAACTTGCCAAACAAGCCGGCGCTGCCGTGGTGGGAACGGGAAGAAGCGATTTTCCAAACCAGATTAACAATCTGCTGGCATTTCCCGGTATTTTCCGGGGCGCGCTGGATTGCCGCGCCAAGGATATCAACGAAGCCATGAAACTGGCGGCATCCAAAGCCATTGCTTCCTGCGTGGAAGAAGATCGGTTGGCTGCGGACTATATCATTCCCAGTCCTTTGGATCGGTCGGTGGCGGCAAAAGTGGCCGAAGCTGTACAACAGGCAGCCCGGGAATCCGGGCTGGCAAGAATGTAACCGTTTGCCGCAAAAACAAAGAAAGCAGGATTCAATATGAAAATATCTATCTTTTTCTCTTTTTTGCAAAAAATGGCGTCGGAAGAAAACATTTCTTTGGACGAAGCACTGGCCTATGCCAACAAACAGGGGATTACCGGTGTGCAGATGGGTCACGGAGAAGTCATGAGTCGGGAGGCTGCAACCTACGAAGCCGCGTTGAAAAAAACGGGAATTTCCATCATGTGTATTCACTGCGGCGCTCGTTTTGGAAGTGAAGATCAGGCTTTATTTCAGTCATCCCTGGAGTATGTAAAAGCTGTCTGTGACAAAGCCATAGAACTGGATGCGGAATTTATCATGATTTTGCCGGTGGCTTTGGAGGATGTCAACGGGGAAAGCGACCGTCAGCGTGCCCTTCTTCGTTCTATAGAAGGGTTGAAGATAGTGGCGGCGTACATACAGGATAAACCTTTGACAATGGTCATTGAAAATATCTCCCGCTATATTTTGCCGTATTCTACCAAAGGGGATCTCAAAACCTTGGTAGAACAGGTGCCGGGATTGACACTGGCTCTGGATATGGGGAATTTTCGCTGGGCCTGCGAAGACCCTTTGGAAGCGTATGACCATTTGTCCCGGTGGTATACTTTGGTCCATGCAAAAGATATGGGCCCCACGGCAGAAAGCAACTTGAAAACAAGACGCGGCGAATGCATGATCAATGTGCCCTTCGGGCAGGGGGAAGTGCCTGTGTCTACCCTGATGGAACGGTTGAAAGAAGACGGGTATCGGGGATGGTATGTCATTGAATACAGCGAAGACAGAGTAAAAACCATCATACCTGAGGCAATCAAGTACTTGCGTCAATTTTAAATGAAACGCACCCAATCGGGTGCGTTTTTTACATCGTAATCAGTGAATTGACATAGTCACGCATTTCTGCTTTGGAATTCACTTTTTTGGTGTTGTCAATGACTTTTTTTTGTTCTTCGGGGGAGAGGGCGGTAAAACACATCAAGGCTTTTGTGTTTTGTGCCAACGCCAATCCGAACCCCAGAGGTAGTTCCTCGTTCAGGAGATTGTTTGACATGTTCCTCACCTCGATCATAGTATTTCCCGCTTGTATCTTTTTTACGCATTTTACTAAAATCCATAAAAATCAATTGACAATATTACGAACTTTGGTTACAATAAGGGTGAAACGCTACGAAAAGGGGATATAAGCAGTGGAGAGAGTCATACTACACAGCGACTTAAATAATTTTTATGCGTCGGTAGAATGTTTACACAATCCGTCTTTGCAGAACCGACCTGTGGTTGTTGCGGGAAATCCCGCTTTCCGCCATGGCATTGTGTTGGCAAAAAACGAATGGGCAAAAAAGTATGGGGTCAGTACGGGAGAACCCTTGTGGTCCGCCCGGCAAAAATGTCCCGATATTGTATGCATAGAACCCCGGCATCCTGTATACAAAGAATATTCCCGTATGGCCAAAGAGCTTTACGGAGAGTATACAGACCGTGTAGAGCCATATGGTCCCGATGAATGTTGGCTGGATGTCACGGGATGTATCCGTTTATTCGGCGATGGCAAATGTATAGCCGATGAAATTCGAGCCCGTATGAAAAAAGAGATTGGTCTGAGTGTTTCCGTGGGGGTGAGTTTCAATAAAGTGTTTGCCAAACTGGGCAGCGACATGAAAAAGCCCGACGGCACCACGGTGATTACCAAAGAGGAGTATCCCTGTATAATCTGGCCTTTGAGCGTGGACAAGCTGTTGTATGTGGGAAATGCCTCCAAAGAAAAATTGAAGCGGTACGGTCTATACACCGTGGGGGATATCGCCACCGCATCTCCGGAGGTTTTAGGCGGGATTTTGGGAAAAAACGGTATTACCCTTTGGAAGTTCGCCAATGGGTTGGACACTTCCCCCGTCAGTGTATATGGAGAGAAAAATCTCATTCAATCGGTGGGGAACAGTACCACCACCGTTCGGGATCTGGTAACCGATGAGGATGTGAAAACTGTTTTGCTTGTTTTGTGCCAAATGGTTTCCGCCCGCTTACGTTCCTACGGGCTTCTCTGCAAAACGGTACAGCTAAGCATGCGGGATAAAAATTTGCTTTGCTACCAACGGCAGGATAAGCTCATCCGCCCTAATCGAACTGTCCATGCGCTGTTTGAAACCGGCTTTTCTTTGTATCAGAAACATCACATAGCGGGGATACCTTTGCGGAGCATCGGTGTCCGTGCCTGTGATTTGGTGGACGGGGAGTATGAGCAGTTGTCTTTGTTGGAAGAGGTGGCAACCTTGCAGAAAAAAGAAACCCTGGATGCCGTTGCCGATAAAATTCGCACAAAATTCGGGAAACATGCTTTGCTGCTGGGACGGGTATTGGCGGGCGGTGGATGGGGAAAGTTAAATCTGGAAGATATGACGGATATACCGGGAGGTCATTGTTTGGGGGGATAACCATGTACTATAATTATCACGGGCAAGCTAAAAAAAGAATCCGCGAAGGTAAATTGATTGAATTTTATTTTACTTCCGACTATAAAGGCATTCGTCCCGCGTTGGTATTGGTATTCCCGGATAAAGTGATGCCCATACGGCAGTACCGCTGGGAAGAATATTTTCCTTTGCTTGAAACGCAGGAAAAAGCGTGATATAATAGGCTCGGTTTTGAGCCTATAAATGGATGATCTGAAGGGAGCGGACACGATGAAACGAGAAGAACTGTTATATATGGGACATCCCAGCCAAAAATATTATGCGGAAGAACATAGATTAAAAGGCGGCAAGGGAGAGGGCATGCGCCTGTTGGAAATACACAACGGAAAAGGAATGTTAATTACCCTGTGTCCTGACCGGTGTCTGGATATCACCCGACTGCATTTCAAAGGGGATAATATGGGATATTTTTCCCCTTGCGGCTATGTGGCACCTCCCTATTATGATGATGCTGGTGTGGGATTTTTGCGGAGTTTTACGGGTGGGTTTTTAACCACCTGCGGATTGCGGAATGCTGGAAATCCATCCGAGGATGACGGCGAAGCTTTGGGGCTTCACGGCAGAATCGGCAACACTCCCGCGGATGTTTGCTCCCATTGGATAGAAGAACAAGCAGGCGAAGATGTAATCCGGATACAAGCCACGATGAGCGAAGCCAGAGTGGGCGGGGAAAAACTAACTTTACATCGCTCCATGGCAGTGTATACCCATCAAAATAAAATACGAATACAAGATACGGTGAAAAACGAAGGCACGGCGGTGGAATCGCTGATGCTGCTGTACCATTTCAATATGGGATATCCTCTTCTCACCGAACGTGCCATTTTGACCATTCCGGCAGAAAAGATTATCCCCCGAAATGAGCATGCAGCAACAGGGTTGCAGGATTGGATGAAAATGGAAAAACCCACCCGGGACTATGAAGAAATGTGTTTCTATCATACCGTAAAGAAAAACGAACGGGGGATGAGAGAAGTTTCTTTGTACAATCCGAATTTGCATAAAGGGGTGAAGCTGTCTTTTGATTTACCTCGGTTTATGCAGTGGAAAATGATGGGGCAAAGAGAGTACGTTCTGGGTTTGGAACCCGGCAATTGTACCATTGATGGCAGAAAAAACGCCCGGGAAAAAGGGGAATTGGATCGATTGCCGGGCGGAGAGCAAATCACCTATACCATCGAAATAGAACTCTATGAATAATATTCCAAAAAGATGTTGACAAGTCAACATTTGTGTGATACAATCCAACTCGTTGACATGTCAACAAGGTAGGAGGCATAAAATATGACGGAGAGATTCGATATGTTTTCCGCCGCCATTGCCCAGATATCCAAGTGCATGCAAAAGCTGAAAACCAGAGAAATGCATCAATTCGGGCTGCGGGGAACCCACGCTATGTGTTTGTATCATCTGCAGAAAAATGAATTAGGATTGACAGCCTCCCAATTGACCGATCTCTGCGATGTGGACAAAGGGGCCATTTCCCGCGCTGTGACAGAGATGCAGCAGCTGGAAATTGTGACCTACCCCGAGGGAGACGGAAAACGAAAATACAGAGCGAAAATCAAATTAACGGACAAGGGGATTACTGTGACCGAAAAGCTCAACCGCAGCATTGGAGAGGCGGTGGAGAGGGCCGGAATCGGATTGACCTGGGAAGAACGGGAGAACTTTTATAAAGCTTTGAATATCATATCCCAAAATATTCAAACGTTATGTTTAGATGAATGCATCTTGCAAAAAGGAGAATTATCATGAAATATAATGCCAGATTTGTTTACAATGTGAGAAACGTTGTAACCATTCGCCAATTGCTTGAATCCAGCTTTGAACTGTTCCCAAACAACGCGGCATTTTTGTACCATGAACAATCCAATGTAGTAGAAAAAACCTATAAGGCAGTTTTGGCGGATGTAAAGGCCTTTTCCACCTATTTGAATCAAAAAGGGTTGGAAGGAAAAATCATTGCCGTCACCGGCAAAAATTGCTATGAATGGGCTCTGACTTATTTGGCGGTGGCTTGCGGGACCGGCATCATCATACCCGTGGACAAGGATTTGCGGGAGGATGAAATCGACTATCTGCTGCGGGATTCAGGCGCGGCTGCCATTGTATATTCCTCTGAAGTCGAGGAAAAGATTCTCAAAAATAAATCCGACTGCATCAAAATGTCCATGGACAACATGGGTGCTTATCTTGACGAAGGAAATGCGTTGCTCAAGCAGGGCGACTTGTCCTATTTGCACCATCGGATAGATCCATATGCGCTGGGAATACTGTTATACACATCGGGAACCACCGGCGTGGCAAAAGGGGTCATGCTTTCCCAGAATAACATTTGTTCCAATATTGTCAACGTATGCCGCATGGTGCATGTGTCGTCGGAAGATCGGGTATTGTCGGTGCTTCCGCTGCATCACACCTATGAATGCATGGCGGGATTTTTATCCATACTGTTTTTGGGCGGCAGTATTGCTTATAACCGCAGCTTGAAAAAATTGCAGGCGGATTTTCTTACCTTTCGTCCCACCATTTTCATCGCCGTTCCCCTAATTTTGGAAAGTCTGCGGAAGATGATTATTAAAAAATACTCCAAAATTTTTGGCGGAAATATGGTATTGAATGCCCAAAGAACGGTTTCCACCCTCGCCGGTCCCTTAATGAAGGCTAAAAAACTGGTGTTCAATTCGGTGAACGCAGCATTTGGCGGGAGACTGCGGCTCATTTTATCCGGCGCGGCGCCATTGTCTCCGGAAACCTTCCGTGATTATGAACGATTCGGCATCAAGACATTGATCGGGTACGGCTTGACGGAAACCTCCCCGGTGTGTATCATGCACAGCGATTTTTACAGAAGCGCCGATGACATCGGATATCCCATTGTGGGCGTACAGGCAAAAATCAGCGATCCCGGAGAAGACGGTGTGGGCGAATTGGCTGTAAAAGGCCCCAATGTCATGCTGGGATACTATAATAATCCGGAAGAAACCCAGAAAGTTATGAAGGACGGATGGTTTTATACCGGAGATTTGGCCAAACAAAAACAAAACGGTGCCTTTCAGATTACGGGGAGACTGAAGAGCATGATTGTGCTTCCCAGTGGAAAGAAGGTATTTCCCGAAGAATTTGAATATTATCTCATGCGTTATCCTTATGTGGGAGAATGCATGGTGTACGGTGTTGACGGCGAAAACGGCATCGAATTGACTGTGAGTATTTATCCCAATACGGAAGAAGTGGATAAACGATTGGTCAAGGACAATTTTGTGCCGGACAGCGCGGAATATAACTATGCCAAACGGAATCTGTTTGAAAACATTATCAGAGAAGTCAACGAAAAATTCCCCAAATACAAGCATATTCGCCGCGTGATTTTGCGGGATAAAGAGTTTGAGAAAACCACCACCCGCAAAATCAAAAGAACAGCCGCCGCCAACCTGAAACAGGATTAAGGAGGCAATTATGAAAAGAAGACGGATCAAGGTGTCGCAAAACACCATCATTGCCGCCATGTTCGGTGTGGCATTTGTGAGTTTGATCGCAGTTTTAATGAATTATCATCGGATCATCAAGGCCTTGTTGCTCAACAAGGATGAGGATTTGACGGAAGATTGGGACTATTAATTTATTTCTGTTTTTTCATCCATTCCCCTTGACACGGTTGATAAAATATGTTATAAGTAGTGTAATCAGTTTCGAGAAAGGATGATTGACCATGAAATCGATCGTTTCCATGGCAATTGGATACTTCTTTTATTGCTTTTACTTTACCTCTAAAGTAAAAGTGATTCGTGTTGCATAAAAGCTTTCGATGAAACTGGGACGGGTGAAATAAACCTAAAACCGGAAGATTGAAGGGCCGCACAGAGTCACCTCTGTGTGGCTTTTGTTTTTTTAAGGAGTGTACAGTATGATTGCTATTTTAAAGCAGGGAACAAGTGCAGAACAAAGAGATCATTTGTGTGAATGGTTTCGGAACATGGGACTGGATGTACACATTTCCGAGGGGAAATATCACAGCATCATTGGATTGATCGGGGATACAAGCAAAGTGGATATCGGGCTTTTGGAGAGTTTGTCCATCATCCAATCGGTGAAACGGATCAGCGAACCCTTCAAAAACGCCAATCGTAAATTCCATACGGAAGATTCTGTCATGGATATTCTGGGAAACAAAATCGGCGGAGGACATTTTCAGATCATCGCCGGGCCCTGTTCCGTGGAATCCCGAGAACAGATTGTATCCGTTGCCAAAAGTGTGAAAGAAGCAGGGGCAACCATATTGCGGGGTGGCGCCTTCAAACCCCGCACTTCCCCATATGATTTTCAGGGGCTTCACGGAGAAGGCATTTCCTTGCTGTTGGATGCCAAGCGGGAAACAGGGATGCCTATCATCACTGAGATTATGAATGCAAACGACTTGCCGTTGTTTGAAGATGTGGATATCATTCAGGTGGGCGCCCGGAATATGCAAAATTTTGACTTGCTCAAAGAATTGGGGAAAACCCATAAGGTGATTCTTTTAAAACGAGGGCTGGCAAACACTTTAAAAGAACTTCTCATGAGCGCGGAATACATCATGGCAGGAGGAAATGAAACGGTCATACTCTGCGAACGGGGCATCCGTACCTTTGAAACCTATACCAGAAACACCCTGGATCTTTCCGCTGTCCCCCTGCTCCATGAATTGACCCATCTTCCCGTGATCATCGACCCCAGCCATGCCACCGGATTGTCTCGCCTGGTGGAACCCATGGCATTGGCGGCTGCGGCGGCTGGGGCGGACGGTCTTATGATCGAAGTGCACAACGATCCGGAACATGCCTTGTGTGACGGTGCCCAATCTCTAACCCCTGCCCAATTTGCAGCCGTGGTACAGAAAGTGAAGAAAATCCGGGAGGCTCTGTCATGATGACCATTGGCATTGCAGGTCTTGGTCTGATGGGTGGATCGCTGGCAAAAGCGTATCAAAGAAATCCGAAAATAACGGTATACGGCATGGATGCCAATGCTTCCATCACCGAATTTGCTAAACTCTCCGGTGTCATTGACAACGAATTGAACCGGGATACCATCGGGGAATGTGAGTGTGTGTTCATTGCCTTATATCCCAGGGCCGCCCGGGACTATCTGGAATCCATGGCACCCCATATCCCACCAAAAACGCTGGTCATGGATTGCTGCGGCACCAAACGGGAAATGTGCCAAATAGGCTTTCGTCTTGCCCGGGAATATGGATTCGAATTCGTGGGCGGACATCCCATGGCAGGAAACCATCATGCGGGCTTTCGGAGTAGCCGTGCCGACTTGTTTGAAAAGGCGTGTATGGTGGTTGTCCCCAAAACCTTTGATGATATTGTATTGTATGATCGCATCAAAAAGGTTTTGGAACCGGCGGGTTTCGGGAAAGTATCGGTGACCACAGCCGAAAAGCACGACGAATTGATTGCCTTTACCTCCCAGATGGCCCATGTGGTATCCAATGCGTTTATCAAAAGCCCTACCGCCGGCGAACATAAAGGGTTTTCTGCCGGAAGCTACAAGGATTTGACCCGTGTGGCATGGTTGAATCCGGACATGTGGACAGCCTTGTTTTTAGAAAACAAAGATAATTTGTTAAAGGAACTGGATATCTTTCTTCGGGAACTGCAAAAATATCGGGATGCCATTGTCGACGGGGATGAAAAAGAGCTTCACCGTTTGCTGGAAGAAGGAAGCAGAAGAAAGGAAGAAGTGGACGGAGCATGAAAAAGGTACACATCCGGACCCCAAGCAAACAGTATGATGTCTATATAGGAAGCAGTCTTTTGGAAAAAGCAGGAAGACTTTCTGCCAACATCATCGGCGTGGGAAAAGTGGCGATTGTGACCGACGACATCGTGGATCGGTTGTATGCTTCCCGCTTGCAGCAGGTATTGGAAAAAACAGGATATACTGTGGTAAAATTTGTGTTTTGTCACGGGGAGGCCTCAAAAAATGCCGCTACATATATACAGCTGTTACATTTTTTAGCTAAAAATCATTTGGTACGTACCGATGCCGTATTCGCTCTGGGCGGCGGTGTGGTGGGGGATATGGCAGGATTTGCGGCGGCGACCTATTTGCGGGGTGTTCGCTTTGTGCAGCTACCCACCACCCTGCTGGCTGCGGTGGATTCCTCCGTGGGGGGGAAAACTGCCATTGATCTGGAGGGGGGCAAAAATCTGGCAGGGGCTTTTTATCAGCCGGATTTGGTACTGTGCGATTGTTCTTTGTTGGAAACGCTGGAACCCCGGCACATTTCCGACGGTCTTGCGGAAGTGATCAAATATGCCGTCGTTCGCGACGAGGGGCTTTTTACCAGGTTAAAAACCGTTGCAAAAAAAGAGTGGGCGCCCATCATTGCCCGCTGTGTGGAAATCAAAGGCGAGATTGTGGGAAAGGATGCAATGGATACGGGGGTACGGGAGCTGTTGAATTTCGGTCATACTTTCGGACATGCCATAGAAGCATCCGGCAGGTATACCCTTTCCCATGGCAGTGCGGTGGGCATTGGCATGGCCATCATCACCCGAGCCTGTGTCAAACAAGGACGTTGCGACCTGTCTTGTCAGCGGGAATTGGAAGATATGTTGACGCGCCATGGGCTTTCCACGCAAACCGATTTGTCTGAAGAGGTAATATTTCAAGCAGTTTTATCGGATAAAAAAAGAAAACAAGACGGCATCACCCTCATCCTGCCCCGAAAAATCGGGCTGTGTGAAGGCGTGAAAGTATCTTTGGAAGAAGCAAAAGAATATTTGCACCTTGGACTATAAAAGGGGAACGGTATGCAGGTAACAATATATCCCTCCCGGTTGGAGGGTACCATGGAGGCCATTGCCTCCAAATCCCATATGCACAGATTGCTGGTGAGTGCTTCTTTGGCACGGGGAGAAACATGGATTCAGTGTAAAACAACCTCCGATGATATTGAAGCCACCCGGGATTGTCTGCAACAAATGGGGGCGGATATCCGCCGTACCGCGGATGGCTTTCATGTCATTCCACGTCAAGGAAAGGATAGCGTACCTGTCCGGGTCAACTGCAGGGAAAGCGGTTCTACCTACCGTTTTTTGTTACCTGTTGCCGGTGTTTTGGGGATGCAAACGGAGTTTATGTTGGCAGGCAGATTGCCCCAACGCCCTATGGAAGCCTTGTGGACAGAACTGGAGCAAAAAGGGATGGTTGTTTGTGGAAAAGGTACGCCTTTGGTTTCGGTCAGGGGACAACTGAGGGGCGGTGTGTATACCATGCCGGGGAATATATCATCCCAATTCATCAGCGGACTGGTGATGGCACTGCCGCTGTTGGAGGAAGACAGCGAGATAATCATCACCGGTGATATCCAATCCAAAGGATATATTGCCGTTACGCTGGAAACGGTGAAGGGGTTTGGGATACAAGCCCATTGGGAAGGCGATCGGATGTACATTCCCGGCAAACAGACCTATATTTCTCCCGGTACGTTTAGGGCGGAAGGAGATTGGTCCAACGGTGCATTCATATTGTGTGGGGGTGCCCTGGGCGGGCGGGTTACATGCCGGGGATTGCAGCTTTCTTCCCCCCAGGGGGACAAAGCTATCTGTGAAATTTTGGGGCGGTTCGGGGCGGAAGTGACCCAAGAAACGGATGGTGTGACAGCAACGAAAAACGCCATGCAAGGCATTGACTTGGACGGAGGTGATATTCCCGATTTGATTCCTGCCATCGCCGTGGTGGCAGCGGCGGCAGAAGGAAGAACCATTCTCCGTAACATCGGAAGGCTGAAATGGAAAGAAAGTGATCGGCTGCTTGCCATCGGTAAAACTTTGCAAACAGTAGGCGGACAGGTGGAGATTTTGGAGGATTCTTTGGTGATAGAGGGAAATGGCACCCTTCACGGCGGTACCATCCATTCCTTTGGGGATCATCGCATTGTGATGATGGGGGCGATCGCTTCCTTATTGTGTGAAAATTCTGTCATCATTCGGGATGCCCAGGCGGTACAAAAATCGTATCCCCGTTTTTTTGAAGATTTTCAAACTTTAGGAGCCAATATCCAAAAGGAGGAAGAAACATGAGTTCATGTTACGGAAAAAACATCCAAATATCCATATTCGGTCAATCCCATTCCCCTGCCATCGGTGTGGTCATAGACGGACTGCCGGCAGGATTTGCTCCGGATATGGAGAAGTTATCCGCTTTTTTAGAAAGGCGAGCACCCGGAAGAAATGCTTTGTCCACCCCGCGTCAGGAAACAGACAAGGTGGAAATCGTGTCGGGCATGGCAGACGGCCGATTTTGCGGCGCGCCGTTCGCTGCTTTGATTTATAATCACAATGTTCATTCCTCCGATTATCATAACATAAAAGAAACCCCCAGACCCGGTCATGCAGATTTTACCGCGTTTGTCAAATATCACGGAGCGCAGGATGTGGCGGGCGGCGGTCATTTTTCCGGTCGGCTCACGGCACCAATGTGTGTGGCAGGGGGTATTTGTCTGCAGCTTCTGGAACAGGAAGGGATATATATCGGCGCTCACATTCAAAGCATCCATCAGGTGCCGGATATCCCCTTTGATCCGGTGAAGGTCTCAAAAGAGACGTTTTATTCCCTACGCACCCGCCTTTTGCCTGTCATGGACAGAAAAGCGGGAGAACACATGGAAAATCTCATCGAAAAGGTGCAACAAGAGGGAGATTCCGTAGGCGGCGTCATCGAATGTGCTGCCATCGGCTTGCCCGTGGGGTTGGGAGAACCGATTTTTGAAGGGATGGAAAACCGCCTTTCATCGGTCATATTCGGTATTCCCGGGGTGAAAGGCATTGAATTTGGCAATGGATTTGCTTGTTGTGATCGAATGGGTAGCGAAAACAACGATCCTTTTACCATGGAAGAAGGCCGCGTGAAAACCCGGACCAATCGCCACGGCGGGATATTGGGGGGGATCACATCGGGTATGCCATTGATTTTCCGTGTGGCGGTGAAACCCACTTCCTCCATATTCAAATCCCAAGAAACCGTATCATTGTCCCGATTGGAAAGTACCACGCTCCAAATACAGGGCAGGCATGATCCTTGCATCGTGCCGCGGGCGGTTCCCTGTATAGAAGCGGCGACAGCCATTGCCATCTATGATGCCTGGCTGGATTACAAAAAATATCAATAAGGAGAACAACGATGGATATGCAGACATATCGGAGTCAAATGGATGAAGTGGACCAACAATTGGTGTCATTGTTTGTAAAACGGATGGAATTATCACAAACCATAGCCCAATATAAAGCCGACCATAAACTACCCCTCTATGACCCCCAAAGAGAACGGGAAAAACTTTCACACATTGCTTCACAAGTGGGGCCTTCCATGGCCACGTATACCGATGCTTTGTATTCGTTTCTCTTTGAAATGAGTCGTTCCTGCCAGCGCAAGCAAATGGGACAAAACACTGCCCTCACAGGGGAGATTCTCAAAGCGTTGGAACAAACCGAGCCTCTTTTTCCCCCCCGTGCTTTGGTGGCGTGTCAAGGGGTGGAAGGGGCGTTTTCTCAACAAGCATGCGAAAAAATTTTTTCCTCCCCCCATATTTTGTATTTCAATTCCTTTGAAGGGGTATTTTCCGCCATTGACAAGGGATTGTGCCGCTATGGTATTTTGCCGTTGGAAAACAGCAGTGCCGGCTCGGTGAATAAAATTTATGATTTGATGATGAAATACAATTTTAGTATCGTCCGCAGCACCCGTTTGAAAGTGGATCATTGTCTGCTTGTAAATCCCGGGGTGAAGTTAAAAGATATTAAGGAAATTTTGTCCCATGATCAGGCTTTTGCCCAGTGCCAAGATTTTCTCAAGACCATGGAAAACGTGAAAATCTCTTCCTGTGATAATACGGCTGCTGCTGCCAAATATCTATACGAATCGGGGCGTGCCGATGCCGCCGCATTGTCCTCCCGCAACTGTGCCGAACTGTATGGCTTAGACTGCTTACAAGAATCGGTACAGGACCAGGGAAGCAATTATACCCGGTTTATCTGCATTTCCAAGAAATTGGAAATCTTTCCAGGGGCAGATATAACCAGCATTATGATGGTATTACCCCATAAACCCGGTTCCGTATACAAAGTGTTGGCACGGTTTTATGCATTGGGAATTAATTTAATCAAATTGGAAAGTAGGCCCTTGCCCAACAGCGATTTTGAATTTATGTTTTATTTTGATTTGGATGTTTCGGTATATTCCGATGCCTTCAAGCAAATTTTCGGGGATCTGGAAGAGCTGTGTGTCTCCATGAAATACTTAGGAAGCTATACTGAAGCTGTATAAAAAATGAAAGAGAATTGGAATTTCCAATTCTCTTTTTAAAGTGTTTAGTGACAACGGCGTTTTTTGGCTTCTTCCCATTCTCATATATCTCCTGTGAATGCGCCATAGTCATACTTCCTATTGGGTATTTTTGTTATATCTTTGGTATACCCGCAAACCCTGCTGCCAATTCTTCATCCGTGGGAATATAGTCGCTCATTGTTCCATCGTGGAATTTTTCATACGCCATCATATCGAAGTAACCGGTACCGGTCAGCCCAAAGAGAATGGTTTTTTCTTCTCCTGTTTCTTTGCATTTCAAGGCTTCGTCAATGGCTGCTTTGATGGCGTGGCTGCTTTCGGGTGCGGGCAGGATGCCTTCCACCCGGGCAAACGTTTCCGCCGCTTGGAAAACGGAGGTTTGCTCCACGGCAATCGCTTCCATCAATCCGTCGTGATATAGCTGAGACAAGATGCTGCTCATACCGTGATACCGCAGACCGCCTGCATGGTTGGGAGCCGGTATAAAGCCACTGCCCAAGGTGTACATTTTAGAAAGTGGGCAAACCATGCCCGTATCGCAGAAGTCGTAGGCAAAAACGCCCCGGGTAAAGGAGGGACAGGAGGCGGGTTCCACGGCAATGATGCGGTAATCCGCTTCTCCTCGGAGTTTTTCTCCCATGAACGGTGCGATCAAGCCACCCAGATTGGATCCGCCCCCAGCACATCCGATGATGATGTCGGGTTTCACGCCGTATTTATCCAGAGCGATTTTGGATTCCAGTCCGATGATGGACTGATGCAACAGCACCTGATTCAATACGCTGCCCAGCACATACCGATATCCTTCTGAGGTGACGGCGACTTCCACCGCTTCGGAAATGGCACATCCCAAGCTCCCTGTGGTACCGGGATGGTCCGCCAATATCTTTCTGCCCACGGCGGTTTCCATGGAGGGAGAAGGAGTGACCGAAGCGCCGTAGGTGCGCATCACTTCCCGGCGGAAGGGTTTTTGTTCATACGATACTTTCACCATAAATACTTTACAGTCCAGTCCGAAATAAGAACATGCCATGGAAAGGGCGGTGCCCCACTGGCCGGCACCCGTTTCGGTGGTAAGGCCTTTGAGACCCTGCTGATTGGCATAATAGGCTTGGGCAATGGCGGTATTTAATTTATGGCTTCCGCTGGTGTTGTTTCCTTCGAACTTATAATAAATGTTCGCAGGGGTTTGGAGTTTTTCTTCCAGGTAGTAGGCTCTCACCAGGGGAGCGGGACGATACATCGTATAGAAATTCTGGATATCCGGGGGAATTTCAAAATAGGCGGTGTTGTCATCCAACTCTTGGCGAACAAGCTCTTTGCAAAACACGGCTTCCAGTTCTTCCGCTCTCATGGGCTCCTTTGTCCCCGGATTGAGGAGGGGAGCCGGCTTGTTTTTCATATCTGCCCTGAGATTGTACCAGGCCTTGGGTATCTCGTCTTCTCTGAGGTAGATTTTGTAGGGGATGGGGTTTTTCATGTCTGTTTGCTCCTTTCAATCATGGTTGTCAGAGGCAAATAAAAAATCTCTTGCCTCTGCAAATTCTTATGCAGGGACAAGAGAATACTCTCCTGCGGTGCCACCCGGCTTGACACAGATACTGTGCCCACTTTAACGTACCTCAATACGCTGACCCTTGATAACGGACAGTCACCCCCGTCGCACCTACTCGAAATTCTTTCGGATTGCCCTCCCAAGTCCATTCATCCCCATCTTTGGCACCGCCATTTCACCGCCGGCGGCTCTCTGTATCCTCTGATACGCAGGATTACTTCTCTTGTTCATCGGTTTGTTGCAGTATATCACGCGACTTTGGGTTTGTCAACACCTTTTTATAAATTTTTTATGAAAAAAGGTTAACCCCTATCCGTTCATGTCATATACTGCATCAAAACACATAAATTATTTTTCAGAAAAACACATAAATTATTTTTCAAGAAACTATTGACAAGATGATAAATCTCTGCTATACTCACAACCAAACCAAGCGAAAGGAAACGAGAAGATTATGATGAATCTGTTTGTACTTGTCAATATCGTAATTGCTGTTATTGTCCTTCTCCTTATTGACAATGACAGAAATTGCTGTTGCCTACAAACAGAAGCTTAAAGGGAATCATCGTATCATCGATTCATGAAAAGCCTTGTAGTGTAATAGCTACAGGGCTTTCTTTGTTATATATTTGTTCTCAGGAGGAAACTGGAATGAACCATGCAGAAATCAAACGAATTCTTGTATATGGCATTCTTAGCATTGTCGTACTTATACGACAATGCAGATACGGTTTTGCCACAGGGGAACAATAGACTCAGCATCAAAAGATGGGTCAATCTTCGGGGCAAACACCCCGATTTTTTTATTTTTAAATATGAAAGGCTTACCACAAGCCAGAAGGAGGAAACGGATGAAGAGCCGAATTAAAATCTTTGACACAACACTGCGGGACGGTGAGCAGGCCCCCGGATGCAGCATGAATCTGCATGAAAAAATTGAGGTGGCACGCAGACTCGAACTCCTTCGCGTGGATGTGATCGAAGCCGGCTTTGCCATTTCTTCCCCGGGAGACTTTGAATCGGTAACGACGGTAGCCGAAACCATTCAAAATTGTACCGTCGCTTCCTTGGCACGGTGTGCCTACAAAGATATTGATGCCGCCTACAACGCACTGCGCAAAGCGGTAGATCCCCGCATCCATGTCTTTCTCGCAACCTCTCCCGTACACATGGAGTATAAATTGAAAATGTCCCCCCAACAAGTGTTGGAAACCATTGAAACGATGGTCAAGTACGCCAAAAGCCGCTGTCATAACATTGAGTTTTCCGCTGAAGATGCCATGCGAAGCAATCCGGCGTTCTTGGCACAGGCAGTCAGATGTGCCATTGCTGCCGGTGCCACTGTGATCAACATTCCCGACACCGTGGGATACGCCACCCCCCTGGAAATGCAAAACACGCTGCAATATCTGCGAAAAGAAGTGCCGGAATGTGAAAGCATCGATTTATCCGTCCACTGCCACAATGATTTGGGTATGGCAACCGCCAATACCTTGGCAGGTATTATAGGAGGTGCCACCCAGGTGGAATGTACCGTCAACGGTTTGGGCGAACGGGCAGGCAATGCACCTTTGGAAGAAGTGGTCATGGCCATCCGCACCCGTCCTGATCTGTATGGATTGGAAACCAACGTGGATACGTCCCAAATTTATATGGCAAGTAAGACGGTTTATGGCATCATCGGGAGAACCGCTCCCATCAACAAGCCGGTCGTGGGCGGAAACGCCTTTGCCCATGAAGCAGGCATTCACCAACACGGGGTATTGGCCAATCGAAGCACCTATGAGATTATGACTCCCGAATCCATCGGTATTACCACCCGTCAAATGGTTTTGGGCAAACATTCCGGCAGACATGCCTTTGAAGACAGACTGCGGGAATTGGGCTTTAGTTTGAGCCGAGATGATCTGGAAAGCTGCTTTACCCGCTTCAAAAATTTGTGCGATAAGAAAAAAGATGTCACCGATAAAGATATTCTGGCGCTGGTTCGCAACCTGGAAGTGACATCGGCAGCGGTTTATGTATTGAAACGTTTCTCGGTACACGCCGGAGGAACCGAATCGGCAACCGCCATTGTAACGCTGGAAAAGGACGGTGTGGTGACTGAGGAAGTGGCACTGGGCAACGGTCCCGTGGACGCGGCCTATCGGGCGGTGGACAAGATTATTTTACCGCCGGAATATAGTATTGAAAATTATGTCATAAACTCTGTATCAGAGGGAAAAGACAGCTTGGGTGAAGTCGTCACCACCTTGAAATACGGCGATCGAATATTTACCGGCCGAGGACTTTCCACCGATATTATTGAAGCCAGTATTTTGGCATATATACACACACAAAACAAACTGATGGCATATTATCAAACAGAAAAGGGGGCATGAGTATGGGAATGACGTTGACGCAAAAAATCATCGCAGCCCATTGCGGACGAAAGCGCATCAAAGCGGGTGAAATCGTCATGGCCAATGTGGATATGGTCATGGGCAATGATATTACCTCGCCCATTGCCATTCGAGAATTTGAAAAAAACGGGTTTATTGATGTATTCAATCGAAATAAAGTTGCTCTGGTTATGGATCATTTTACCCCCAACAAAGACATCAAAGCCGCCGAACAGTGCAAAACCGTTCGCTGTTTTGCCCGAGATTACCGCATCTTACATTTTTATGATGTAGGGAAAGTGGGTATTGAACACGCGTTGCTTCCGGAAAAAGGGTTGGTCGGAAGCGGGGATCTGGTCATTGGCGCCGATTCACACACCTGCACCTACGGAGCCATGGGGGCTTTTTCCACCGGTGCAGGCTCCACCGACATGGCCTATGCCATGGCAACGGGGCAGGTTTGGTTAAAAGTGCCTGTCGCCATCCGCTTTCTCTTGAAAAACAAACCCTCCAAATGGGTATCGGGCAAAGATGTTATTCTCCATATCATCGGTATGATCGGCGTCAGCGGCGCCCGCTATCGTTCCATGGAATTTTGCGGAAACGGCGTATCTTCCCTTTCGATGGACGACCGCTTTTGTATCGCTAATATGGCGATTGAAGCGGGGGCGAAAAACGGGATATTTGAAGCGGACGAAAAAACGGAAGAATATGAACAAGCCAAACGCAAACGAACCATGCGATACACGGCGGATGAGGATGCGGAATATGAAAAAACGTATGAAATTGATTTATCCAAAATCCGTCCTACCGTTGCCTGTCCCCATTCCCCCGACAATACCCGCGCCGTGGAGGAAGCAGGGGATATTCCCATCGATCAGGTAGTCATCGGTTCCTGTACCAACGGACGGCTGGAAGATCTTGCTAACGCCGCCATGGTGATGAACGGACGAAAAGTGAGCAAATACTGCCGAACCATCATCATTCCCGCCACCCAGAAAATTTATCTGGAAGCCTTGGAAATGGGATTCATCACCACCTTTATTGAAGCCGGATGCGCCGTATCCACCCCCACCTGCGGACCTTGTCTGGGAGGGCACATGGGCATATTGGCAAAGGGAGAACGGGCAGCCAGCACCACCAACCGAAATTTTGTAGGAAGAATGGGTCATCCCGAGAGCGAAGTGTATCTGGTAAGCCCAGCCGTTGCGGCGGCCACCGCCATTGCCGGGAAACTCGTTTCCCCTGAACAGTTAGGAGGGTTCTGATATGAGGATACAAGGGAAAATTATGTTATACGGTAACAATATCGATACCGACGTAATCATTCCGGCTCGATATCTGAACACATCGGATCCCAAAGAACTGGCGGCCCATTGCATGGAAGATTTAGACAAAACCTTTGCCTCCAGGGTAAAACCGGGGGACATCTTAATGGCAGGAACCAATTTCGGCTGCGGCTCTTCCCGGGAACATGCCCCCATGGCCATCAAAGCCAGCGGCATTGCCTGTGTGGTTGCCATCGATTTTGCCCGTATTTTTTACCGCAACGCCATCAACATCGGGCTTCCCATTCTGGAATGCGCCGACGCGGTGAAAGAGTGTCGGGAAGGCGATCAACTGGATATCGATTTCAACAAGGGAACCATTTACAATGTAACCCAAGGGAAAACCTATCAAACATTCCCTTTTCCTCCGTTTTTACAAAATATCATCCAAGCCGGAGGCTTGATGCAGGCGGCAAAAAAAACAAAACCGGAGGGGAGAGTATGACAGGAAAAATTACCCTCATACCGGGAGATGGAATCGGCCCTGAGATCGTTTCCGCGGCGGTGTGTGTATTGAAAAAAGTGGAAGAACAGTTTGGTCATTCCTTTTCCTATACGAAGGTTCTTGCTGGTGGCTGTGCCATCGATGAAACAGGGGAACCCCTCCCTGCCGAAACCGTTCGTATCTGTAAAGAAAGCGATGGGATTTTAATGGGGGCCGTGGGTGGCCCGAAATGGGAAGGATTACCCGGTCATATGCGGCCGGAAAAGGCTTTGCTGGGGATTCGCAAGAAACTCGGGCTGTATGCCAACATTCGCCCCGCCAAACTCTTTCCCTCCCTGGCATCTTCTTCCCCCTTGCGCCCTGATCTGGTGGAACAGGGATTGGATTTTATCGTGGTGCGGGAACTGACCGGCGGCATCTATTACGGGGAACGAGGCAGACGAGAAAGCAACGGCATTCCCCAAGCCTTTGATACCAAACAGTATGGGATGGATGAAATTGAGCGGATCGGAACCGTGGCCTTTAATTTGGCTATGAAACGACGCAAAAAATTGGTGAGCGTGGATAAGGCTAACGTGTTGGAAACCTCACGTTTATGGCGGGAAGGGATGCATCGGCTTTCAAAGGAATATCCCGAAGTGGAATACAGTGACATGCTGGTGGATAATGCAGCCATGCAGTTGGTTCGCTTCCCCTCCCAATTTGATGTGATGGTCACGAGCAACCTGTTCGGAGATATTTTGTCCGACGAAGCGTCGGTACTGACGGGATCCATCGGGCTGTTGCCCTCCGCGTCTTTGGGAAACAGCCACATCGGGTTATACGAACCCATTCACGGATCTGCCCCCGATTTGGCAGGCACGGGGAAAGCCAATCCCATCGGCACCATTCTTTCAGCAGCTATGCTGCTACGCCACTCTTTTTCCTTGATAAAGGAAGCCGCTTGTATTGAAGTTGCCGTGGAAAACACGTTGAATAGCGGTGTGAGAACTGCCGACATTGCCGGGGAAGGTAAAAACAGGGTATCCACACAAGAAATGACCGAACAAATCGTCAAGCACATGGGAACACTTTGAAATACACCTGAACTTATCAGAGAAAGAAGCGTTTTTCTATGGTGAAATGGAATGAAATGAGTCTGCAAGAAACTCTGGAATATATGAGTAAACTTGACAGCGGCGCTCCCAACAGCCAAAATTATTTTGCCGATGTCGCCATGCATGATTCCCACCGCCCCCTGCAAATGTTGGCGGTAACCAAACTGACGGATCAAGCCCTTTTGGCTAAGGTGGCATCCTACCATACCGACTATGAAATATATAGGATCGCACTCCAAAAAATCAGCGACCCTGCTTTGATTTCAGAGGTAGCCCGAAACGCTTGGGATATATATGCATGTCTTTTGGCTGTACGAAAGATGGACAATCCGGAAGAACTTCTGCAAATCGCACGGTATCATACCAAAGGGGAAGTCCGCAGGGAGGCGGTGAAAAAAATAAACCAGCCCAAACACTTGATGCAAATCATGCAAACCAACTCCGATGACACCGTACGGGCTGCGGCGGTGAAAAAATTGACAGACCCGGATCTTCTGTTTCGGATTGCACGGGAGGAAACTGTGCCGGAGGTGTACCGGGAAGCGTTGGAAATTCTGGAAGAACAAACAAAAATTGCGGTTGTTTTTCAAGAAAATATATTACAACCCAAAGGAAAAATCGCGTTGCGCCGCCTGAAAGACCTGGCACAAATTTACGGCATTGAGGAGGAAATCCTCCCTGTTCTGGCGAAGGGGATGGAGAAATCCGAACTGGTGATGATGGTCATGGATGTAATGGAAAGTAGCGGTCTGGCATGGTGGGCTTATTGCTGGGAGGTTACCGTGGAAGCCCTGTATGAAATATCCAAACGCCGTCAAAGCTGGGAAGAAACCAAATCGGTGGAAAGTGCCATCCAAACCATCTATCGTTATCGGGAAGATTTGAGACCAGCCATTGAATCCTATGCCTGGTTTGCACACCATCGATTGGATGACAGGGATGAATATGTCATTCTTCCGATGCGATTTGATTACCCGGAAAAGAAAAAATAAATCCAAACGAAACCAAAGGAGTTTATGATGTCTTATCTGTTTGTCAGCCTTATCGTCTTCCTTATTGGCATTATCGTCATAATTGATAATGCTTTTCGGCGCTGCGCTGGCAAAGAGGTGTGAATAGAGTGAAAATAAAACTCTTGAAAAGACCTTACAGCGAACGCTGTAAGGTTTTTTCTTATATATGAAAGGAGAATGAACGCACAATGAACTGCAGCGGAGCACAAATATTGGTGGAAGAATTGATCAAACACGGCGTCAAAACCGTCTTTGGTTATCCGGGCGGTGCCGTACTCGATATTTACGATGAGTTGTATCGGAATGCCCACCGGATCGAGCATATCATTTCCGCCCATGAGCAAGGGGCTGCTCATGCCGCCGACGGATATGCCAGAGTGACAGGAAAACCGGGGGTGGTGATTGCCACCAGCGGTCCCGGCGCCACCAACCTGGTCACCGGCATCGCCAATGCGTACCTGGATTCCATACCCATGGTGGCGATCACCGGCAACGTGGCCGTTTCCCTGTTGGGCAGGGACAGTTTTCAAGAAGTAGACATCATCGGCATCACCCAACCCATCGTCAAACATAGCTATATCGTGAGAAAAGTGGAGGAGCTGGAATTTGTATTGTCGGAAGCATTCTGGCTTGCTTCCACCGGACGAAAAGGGCCCGTTCTGGTGGATATCCCCAAAAGCGTCCAGAAAGAACTGTGTGAGTATCCCGGTTCTCGCCGTCATAGCTCCCCGCCTTCCTCCCAAGTGTCCGATTTGGATCTGACCGAAGCATTGAAATTCATTGCAAACAGCAAGCGGCCCTATATTTATTGCGGTGGGGGCGTATTGGCGGCGGAGGCAGAAGAAGAAATAGTATCCCTTTCTCAACGCCTGTCCGCTCCTGTCGGATTGAGTATGATGGGTTTGACCGCGATCCCGGCCTCCTATCCTTTGAACCTGGGTATGAGCGGCATGCATGGAAAATATGCGGCTTCCATGGCTCAGTCCAAGGCAGATTTGATCCTTGCTGTAGGAGTACGGTTCAGCGACAGAGCCACGGGGAACGTGGCAGAGTATACCAAAAACTGTACCGTCATACACATCGATATTGATGAAGCGGAAATCGGCAAGAACATCACTTCCGTGGTGGAATTGTGCGGAGATGCCAAGGCTATTCTGCAAAAACTGTTGGAAAAGCTTCCCCTTGCCCGGCAGGAGGAATGGCTGGAAACCGTGGCGGCATACCGGAAAAAAGATGAATGCAGGGAAAAAGAACTCTATTTTACCCCCGGCAATATCTTACGGTATATTGCCAACGCTGTTCCCCCTGAAACGGTGGTCGCCACCGACGTAGGGCAGCATCAAATGTGGACCATGCAGCATTACCGTTTTGAACGAACCAGAACTCTACTCACTTCCGGCGGTTTGGGGGCGATGGGATTTGGTTTGGGTGCATCCATCGGGGGATGTGTGGGAAACGAAAAAAACCCCACCCTGCTCTTTACGGGGGACGGCAGTTTTGGCATGAATTTAAACGAACTCGCCACGGCGGTGTCTCAACAACTGCCCATTTTGATCGTGCTGTTTAACAACGGGGTACTGGGTATGGTGCGGCAATGGCAGTACATGTTCTATGAAGAAAGATATTCTTCCACCACCTTAGGCAGAAAAACCGATTTTGTTCAGCTTGCCAAAGCTTTTGGAGCCGATGGAAAAACCATTCATTCCATGGACGAATTAAAACAGGCGTTTTCCCAGGGATTCCCCTCTGACGGACCCTTTTTGCTGGACTGTCGGATCGATGGGAATGAAAGAGTGTATCCCATGATTCCTCCCGGAGGATCGGTGAAAGATATGATGATGCAGCAAGGAGGTGAAGCACATGAATGATCGTTTCATCGTGGGGCTGGTTGTGGCGAACCATCACGGCGTATTGAACCGCATTGCCGGTTTATACGGAAAGAGGGGATACAACATCGATAGTTTGGCAGTGGGAGAAACCGAAGACCCGCGGTTTTCCCGCATGACCATCGTATCCACCGGAAACCGGAATATCCGCACCCAAGTGGTCAAACAGCTCAACAAACTCCATGATGTGGTGAGAGCCGAACTGTTGGATGCACCGGATACGATATCGGTAGAACACTTGCTCATCAAATTGAAAACCCAAGAAACAGGCAATGCCGAAGTGGTGTCCCTCATCAATCGATACGGGGGAAAAATATTGGATTTGGGAGAGCATTTTATCATTGCAGATGTGACAGGCAGCACCCAACACATTCATGCATTTATCACCCAATGCATCCCCTTTGGGATATTAGAGCTTTGCCGTTCCGGCAGTCTGGCTCTTTCCGGGGGAACCGAAAAAATTTTAAGCGCACACCAAAAAAACAAATTTAATTGATAATAGGAGGTTACGGATATGGCAAATATGTATTACGAAAACGATTGTAACAGCGCC
The DNA here is from genome assembly GCA_002427425.1 of Clostridiales bacterium UBA5448. Lineage (GTDB taxonomy): Bacteria > Bacillota > Clostridia > Oscillospirales > SIG627 > UBA5448. Next base: position 404,846 of record DIRA01000014.1, read on the forward strand.
CTGCTGGCAGGGAAAACGGTGGCGATCATCGGTTACGGCAGTCAGGGGCACGCCCATGCTCAAAATTTACGAGATAGCGGCGTCAACGTGGTGGTCGGTCTGTACGAAGGCTCTCAAAGCGCCCTGCAGGCAAAACAGGACGGGTTTGCGGTGTACAACACCGAAGACGCGGTGAAAGAGGCACATGTGGTTATGCTTTTGGTGAACGATGAGAAAATGTCCGGTATCTACCATGACAACGTTGCGCCTTATTTAAAAGACGGGATGAGTCTTTGTTTTGCCCATGGGTTCAATATTCATTTCAAACAAATTGTTCCCCCCGCAGGCATCAATGTGATCATGATCGCCCCCAAAGGACCGGGCCATACGGTCAGAAGCCAGTATGTGGAAGGGAAAGGCGTTCCTTGTCTGATCGCTGTTTATCAAGATGCAAACGGACAAGCCAAAGAAATGGCTCTGGCCTACGCCAAAGGTATCGGCGGCGCCCGTGCCGGTATTTTGGAAACCACCTTCAAAGAAGAAACCGAAACCGATTTATTCGGGGAACAGGCTGTCTTGTGCGGCGGTGTGTCCGCTTTGATGAAAGCCGGGTTTGAAACTTTGGTGGAAGCAGGCTATCAGCCCGAAAGCGCCTATTTTGAATGTGTGCACGAAATGAAACTCATCATCGATTTGGTGGTGAAGGGCGGACTTTCCTTCATGCGGTATTCTATCAGCGATACGGCGGAATACGGGGATTATACCGTAGGCAATCGCATCATTACCGAAGAAACAAAAAAAGAAATGCGCAAAGTGCTCAGCGAAATTCAAAGTGGTGAATTTGCTGCCAACTGGATCAACGAGAACAAAACAGGCCGCCCCTACTTTACCGCAAAACGCAAGGAAGAAGCGAATCATGCGGTAGAAAAAGTGGGCGCGGATTTGAGAAAGAAAATGAGCTGGCAGCATGAAAGTAAGTAAGGAGGAAACCGCCATGGGAAACACACTGCAATTAGAGAAACTCTCCCACGCGCCTAAACGGGCGTTGATGAAAGCCATGGGATATACCGACGAACAGATGAGGAGACCGCTGATTGGCGTGGTCAATTCCTTCAATGAAGTTGTACCGGGGCATATTCATCTGCAGAGTATTGCCCGTGCTGTGAAGGATGGGATTCTCATGAGCGGCGGCACACCCATGGAATTCAATACCATCGGGGTTTGTGACGGGCTGGCCATGGGACATGAAGGGATGCAATATTCCCTTCCGACCCGAGAATTGATCGCCGATTCCATCGAATGTATGGTGCGGGGACATCAGTTTGACGGGTTGGTGTTCATTCCTAACTGTGATAAAATCGTCCCCGGCATGCTGATGGCGGCGGCACGGCTGGATTTGCCCTGCATCTTTGTGTCCGGCGGTCCCATGCTGTCTATCGACGGCAGTGACTTGAACACGGTATTTGAAGGAGTGGGGGCATACCACGCTGGTCATATGAGCACCAAAGAGCTCACATGTCTGGAAAACAGGGCTTGCCCGGGCTGCGGTTCTTGTTCGGGAATGTTTACCGCCAACTCCATGAACTGCCTGTGCGAGGCATTGGGTATGGCATTACCGGGTAACGGTACCATTCCAGCGGTATATTCCCAGCGGATGGTACTGGCTAAGCAGGCGGGCATGACCGCAATGCGTGCCTTGAAACAAAACATCCGCCCATCCAGGGTGTTGACCGAAACCGCTTTTCGGAATGCACTCACCGTAGACATGGCGTTGGGCTGTTCCACCAACTCAGTGCTCCATTTATTTGCTTTGGCAAACGAAGTGGGGGTGGAATTGAATTTGAATCTGGTCAATGCAATCAGCAGCCATACCCCCAACCTGTGTCGGTTGGCTCCGGCAGGAAAACACCACATGCAGGATTTATTTGCAGCCGGCGGGGTGTATGGAGTCATAAGTCAACTGATGGAAGCCGGGATATTTGACGGGGAAGCCAAAACAGTTTGGGGCGCTTTTTTCCGGGAAGCGTTGGAAGGACATAGGGTGAAAGATGATTCCGTTATTCGTCCTATGAATGCGCCTTATGCAAATTCCGGGGGCATTGCGGCTCTGTTTGGGAACCTAGCACCCCGAGGTGCCATTGTAAAGCGCAGTGCAGTGAAAGAATCCATGCTGATTTTTACGGGAAAAGCCCATGTGTTTGATTCCGAAGAAGAAGCGGTGGAAGCCATTTACGGCAAAAAAGTGAAGCCGGGGGATGTGGTGGTCATTCGGTACGAAGGGCCGGCAGGGGGGCCGGGTATGCGGGAAATGCTTTCTCCCACCTCTGCCATTGCGGGCATGGGATTGGATGAATCGGTGGCGTTGATTACCGACGGGCGTTTTTCCGGCGCCACCAGAGGGGCCGCCATTGGACACGTTTCTCCCGAAGCCGCATCCGGTGGTACCATTGCCTATGTGAAAACCGGGGACGCTATTCTAATCAATATTCCTGAAAATACCCTGGAATTGTTGGTTTCGGAAGAAGAATTAGAAAAGAGAAAAGCCACCATGTCCTTGCAGGCAAAAACACCTAAACAAGGATATCTCAGACGCTATGCCGCCCATGTATCTTCTGCTGATCTCGGTGCCGTGGTACGGTAGAAAGGACAAAAGTATGCTTTCATTGGATCGAGTTTATCTTGCCGGAGGAAGACTGCAAAGCGTGGTGCGGAAAACCGATATGCTGTTTGCGCCTGCTTTGTCCCGAAATTCTCAGGTGTATCTCAAAACGGAAAATTTACAAAAAACCGGATCCTTCAAGATCAGAGGATCGTACTTTAAAATGTCAACCTTGAGCGAAGAAGAAAAAGCCAAAGGAGTGGTGGCGTGTTCGGCGGGCAATCATGCCCAAGGTGTGGCGCTGGCGGCCCAAAAGTTTGGTATGGAAGCCACCATTTTTCTACCCAGTACCGCACCCATTTCCAAGATAGAAGCCACCCGTCAGCAAGGAGCAAACATTCGTCTGGCGGACGGGGTTTATGACGATGCCTATCGAGAAGCGATTGCCTATCGGGAGGAAACGGGCGGGGTATTTCTCCATCCCTTTGACGATGAGGACGTCATAGCGGGGCAAGGCACCGTGGCTTTGGAAATCGTGGATCAGCTGCCCGAAGTGGAAGCGGTGGTGGTTCCCGTGGGGGGCGGCGGGTTGATTTCCGGTATTGCCTATACCATCAAATCCCTCCGCCCGGAGTGCAAAGTCTATGGCGTACAGGCATCGGGGGCAGACAGCATGAAACAATCCTTGCAGGAAAAACACTGCTGTCACCGGGATTCGGTGTCCACCTTTGCTGATGGAATTGCCGTGAAAAAGCCGGGGAACATTACGTTTGATATATGCAGTCGCTATGTGGACGGCATCGTTACGGTCTCGGATGATGAAATCGCAACCGCCATTCTCACCTTGATGGAACAGCAAAAACTGGTGGCGGAAGGAGCGGGGGCTGTAGCCGTGGCGGCTGTGATGTTCAACAAACTGCCACTCCATGGCAAAACCGTCTGCGCCGTGGTTTCCGGGGGGAACATCGATGTGAACATCCTGTCCAAAGTCATCAACCGCGGCTTGATGACCTCAGGACGGTTGACCCATCTGACCATTTCTTTGCTGGATAAACCGGGACAGCTGCAAGCCGTTTCCACCATCATTGCCCAAGAAGGCGCCAACGTCATCCGGGTGCAATACACCCCCGGCGGGGAAAACATGGATATCTGCGGCTGTTATTTGAAAATTTCCATGGAAACCAAAAATCACGAGCATTTGCAGAGCATCCGCCAATCATTGACCCGGTCCGGATTTACCCTTTGTGATTGATTGATAGCACTTTCAATTGGAACAGATTTTTAATACGAACATAAGCGAAGAAAAAACATAAGAAAGGATGGTCATGATGGAAATCATCTATACCCCTCAGGCGCCCAATCCCATCGGCCCGTATTCCCAGGCAACAAAAATGCAAAACATGCTCTTTTGTTCGGGGCAAATTGCCATAGAGCCCGAAAACGGACAGTTTTTGCAGGAAAACATCAACCTCCAAACCGAACAGGTTTGCCGCAACATACAGGCGGTGTTACGTTCTGCCGGACTGGAATTAAAACACGTGGTGAAAACCACTTGTTTTCTGGTAGAATCCGAGGATTTTGTTCCCTTCAACGAAGTGTACGGACGCTTTTTTGCCCACAGTCCCGCCCGTTCCTGCGTGTTTGTGCAAGGTCTTCCCAAAGGAGCCAAGGTGGAAATCGAAGTGATCGCCGCTTTTTAATGGAAAAAAGCACCCAAAAATGGTAAAAAAACCGCCAAACGGCGGTTTTTTTACTTGAAAATAAAGATTATAATCCCAGTTTTGCGGCCAATTCACCAAAAAGAAGCCCTTCTTTTTCGTGCTCAGTGATCTCGGCATAATAGACACGGTTGAGAGCACATTCCACATAGGCGAAGGGGTTTAAGGAACCAAAGCAATACCGCTGCAGGGGAATACCGTTAAGTTTGGACAGGAAAGGACCGGAGGTCATGAAAGAAATACGGCTGATATCGAAATACACATGGTCATGCTCCCCAAATAATGTACCCATATTCCGGATGGTGGCGGGAATGACCTGGGTAACGATGGTCAAAGTCTTTTTGCCGGTCAACAGCAGTTTGGGAATCTCGCTGGTGCATTCTAACGGATAATCATGCAAGTTTCGTTGCCGGGTATTTTCAAAGGAGTTGTTGATACGAACAGGAATGTTTCTTTCCCCGCAGTAGGCATAAAAAGAAACCAAGGTGGGATCGTCCCAGGCATAATGGTGGTAGTGGGGCATGATTTCCACGCCTTGAAAGCCGAATTGCTCCAGGCAGATATTGCAATCTTTTTCCCAGCCAATGTATGTAGGATTGATGACGGCAAAGGGAAGCACGTTTACCCCGCCTGCATAGGCTTTTACTTCTTCGTATAGTTCTTCGTTCGCTTTCTGGCAATCCTGATAGAAGGCACCATGTAAATGGGAGGTGATGATATGGGTGACACCTGCATGTTCGGCAATGGCGGCAATCTGTTCCAAGGTGGTTGCGTGCAGAGGTCGAAAAGGCCAGTGACCTACATAGGTAGATACATCTAAAATCATTTTCTCGCCCTCCGATTCAAAAATCTTCTGTAAGCAGTTCCTTCCAGGATGGTTTTTTTATCTTCCTCGGAAATATTGGCTCCGAGAATTTTACCCACGCCTGCTTCATAAGATCCGTCCGTACCAAAAAGAATACGCCGGGCTCCCAATCGTTTGATGGCGTCTTCGATCATCGGAGCATCGACCACGCTACCGCTTATATCGGTGACGATGCTAGGGGAATCTGTGATGGCTTTGATTTGCCACTGCCAGTCGCCGCCGCCGCCGATATGGGCCATGATGATGTTGGCTTCGGGATACAGTCTGGCAATGTTGGCAAAATGGTGGCCTGCTGAGAGTTTGGGCTGGGTAGAACGCAGCTGAACCGATTTGCCCGCATGCACCAAAATGGGGATATCCAATTCTATGCATTTTTCAATGACGGCAAATTGCTGGGGATCGTCGATGAAATAGTGGTGATACAGTTTGATGCCTACAAACCCGTAATCATATACGCACTTTTCAATTTCATACAACGCTTCTTTGGTGTAGCCTACATGAATGAAGGCTAAGCCGTACAATTTGTCCCACCGTTGACAGGCCTCATATTGCAAGCGGTTAACACGGGAAAAATCATCCGGTATGCAGGGTTTGCTCAGGGGAATAGAACAGATCACCGCATCGGTGCAGGTCGCTTCTGCGCTCTTTCTCAGGCGATCCAGTGAGTTTTCCCGGAGTTTGCCGGATTGGGAATCTTCCCAGACGTGTTCATGCCAGTTGACTACAAAATTGTCTTTGAAAAGAGAAAGACGCTTTTCATAGTCTTGAGTAAATGTGGTTTCAGTCATATTTTTCATCCTTCCTTATGGTTGAACATATATTTTCCCAACAATTCATGTCCTTTTTCGATGCAAATTCCGGTCTTTTTTGCCTCATCTTCCGTAAACCGCGCCACGAGAGAAGCCACCTCGTTTTGGTTGTCATACAAGAAGAAGGGAACGGGCGCTCTGGTGTGGGTACGGATACGCACCGGCGTGGGATGATCGGGACAGATCAGGATGCGGTATGCCTCCCCCATGCTGTCCAGATATGTTTTGATGGGTACAAGAACCTCTTGATCGATTCTCTCAATGGCAACGACTTTATGATCAGCTTCACCCTGATGACCGCATTCATCGGGGCCCTCCAGATGAATATACACAAATTCATAGCCTTCTTGAAAGGCATCGATAGCGGCGTTGGCTTTGCCGGCATAATTCGTCAGATAATTACCCGTGGCGCCTTCCACGTGGATAGGCTTCATTTTGGCGCAAATACCGATCCCTTTGATTAAATCCACCGCTGAAATTACAGCACCCTTAACCCCAAATTTTTCTTCATAAGAAGGAAGGGCGGGCTTTTTCCCGGCACTCCACAGCCAGATGCAGTTGGCGGGACGCTTGCCGGCGGCGATACGTGCCAAATTGACGGGATGAACGTTTAATATTTCATAGGAGCGAAGATATAAATCCCGATAGATATCGCCTACTTTGCCGTGGGGTAGTTTGTCTTTGATTTTTTGTCCTAAAAAATCATGGGGACGGGAAAAATCATAAATAGCTTCGTTTTCGGCAGGGGGATTGGACCAGATCATGCAGTGGCGATAACTGATACCTGTATAAAAATGACGGGTATCGGTTCCTAAAGCCTGATCCAAAGCGCGGATTAACGCATCGGCTTCTTTTGTGGATATTTCGCCGGCACTGTGGTCGATCATGATTTTTTCTTCAAAGGGTTCATCCTCGGACAAGGTGACCACGTTGCAGCGGAAAGCCACATCTTCCGGTGACATGTCCAAGCCCATGCTCATGGCTTCGAGAGGGGAACGACCTTTTGAAAAGATTTGGGGATCATATCCCATCACCGCCAAATTGGCGGTGGAGCTTTCAGGTACCAAATTGTCCGGAACGGTGATCATAGTACCGCAGAGAGATTTTTGCGCCAGTGCATCCATGCAGGGCTTACAGGCACATTCCATGGGAGTTTTGTTATCTAACTTCGCAACGGGCTCATCCGACATCCCGTCGCAGAGAATTACCAGATATTTCATGTTGTACGCATCCTTTTAAAAAATTTTTGATCTTGTAACCGAAACGATTTTCCATTGACCGTTCAGTTCCACAATGCTATAGATTTCTTCGATGGCAATAGCTTTAAACGTGCCGGTGGCATCGAATCTGCTTTGGGACAAATCGTTGCGAAAAGTCCCGTTGTTTTGAAAAATATTATAGGTGATGATAAAATTTTCGGCTGTATAACCGACACCGTTGAGTTCAGTTTGGGTTGATGTGGTTTGGTTGATATCGATGTTGAGAACTTTCTGATGGGTAAAATCCTCTTTCACCGGAGGGGTTGCGTAAAAAGATTTGAAAACGATTACATCCCCTTCTACGATGGCATCAAAATAATCCCGGAAAAAACGGCAGTAAACATCCTGTTTGGAATAGTCTCCCGTTTGATCTTCCTTAAACAAAGTTTCCCCTTCATAGGTGATATACCCATAATCCCGGGTACGCAATTTGACATAAATCGCGTCCTTAAATACATCTTCATCCCGAATAACGGGGTACAAGTCAATTTCACTTTTCTTAACGGGGGAAGGGGTCCTTTGAGCGAACATAAAAACAGAGCTACCGGTCAACAGCGCAACGACCAGCAGTAGCAAACCACCTTTGATCAGGCGGGATTTTTTAAATTTTGTTTTTAGGGGTCGTTCTTTTTTCATGTTCTCACCGAGGTTTGGATTTGTATATGGTACCGACGGGTGTTTTATCCGCCAAAGATAGCAATTCGCTCACTGTGACCAAACGGTATCCTTTTTCTTGCAGCTGATGCAAGAGAATGGGCAGCGCCTGTACCTCTTCAGGCACATTTTCATGTATGACCACAATAGAACCGCTTCTGATTTTTTTTAAATAACACTCCGCTACCGTTTGGGCGGTCATACCCTTGGTTCCTTTGGCACCCAACTCTTTATCCTGCTGAAGATTCACTGACCAATGTATGATGAACTGAGAGGATTTTTTAACGATCCCGTCTTGTATGCCACCATAAGGCGGGCGGAGGACGCGAGGGGTGACTCCACATAGAGTATACACGAGATTTTGGGTTTTTTCAATAGATTGGAGAACATCCGCTTGTGACATTTGCAAAAAGTTTTGATAGGAGTGGGATAAATTACCGATTTCATTGCCGCATTCCAAAATGGAATTCAATGCGCGGGTAGCCGTTATGGCATGGGCTTCTTCCAGGGTTTCTCCCAAGACGAAAAAGGTGCCCTGCGCATTCTGCTTTTTCAATTCATTTAAAATGGATAAGGTGGTATCGCTGATCCCTCCTTCAAAGGTGATCGCCACCGCCCGTTCTTTTTGCCCCACCGGATCATAGGCGGTATCCACCGTACCGAAACTATAGAGCTTGCATTCCGGTACCTCGATCATCGTTCGTTTGCCCAGTCCCAAAGAGGAGGCATCGATATAAATTTCCATCCCCCCTGCATCGTCATCAATCAGACGAAAATCCTCCGGTTCCGGAAGCTTGGATGTAAAAGCAACAGCACTTTCCCGGGAGATACCGTACTGTGCGATCAAATAGTCGGTCATATATGCTTTCAAATGCTCCAGATAGTTTTCACTTTCCAACAATTCTCCCAAAGATAAAAATCGAACTTCCTCCACATTCACATACAAAGCGAAATAAAAGCTATCCAGGTATACACCGTTTTGATAGGCATCCAGAACAAAGGAGAAATCATACCGGGATTCTTCGGCGAAATAATTAAAATCCAGTTTGACCAGGGTCGCCTTTTCTGGGATCAGTGCATCCAGCCGCTCCCGCAGCTTGTTGCTGATCAAAGAGGTAAGGGCTACATGGGTATGGACGGGAAAACACAGGGATTCATGGCATGACCCCTGGTCGGATTCGGTTCTGAGCGCATGAAAACCCGATGCGTCGGGAAAATCCAACGCATCGGCGTAAAAAACCAGATTGTTATAGGATTGCTCGGCAATATAGGAATCCTTTTTCAGATTTTGATGAATGTCCGGGCCTCTATCCTGCTTTTGGCAGGACACCAGAACCAGACATAACACCAAAAACAGACAAGCAAGCCTGCATTTGGTCATACGTCCTTTCCTTTCAACTTTGGTATGGGATTATCTTTTTTTCAATCGTGTCTTTCTTTTTCCGGATTTCCTCATGGCGTTTAGGCACCCGCCGCAAACCCCTGCGGGAATCACGGGCAGCACCGAAACAAAGGCTGTCAGCGCGGACACGTTTAATAGCAGAAGGGATAAAAGAAACATGACACCGGCAAACAAAGCAGAGGTGCCAATGGAACGCACCAGACAGTTTTGTTTGGAACGAGAAGATACCCAGCCGCCTAAAAAGCCGCTGAAAATCTGAACACCCAACACAAAATAAGGTTCAAACCGTTCGCTTTTCGGAATTTTTTCCAACAGCCAGACACTGAGGGCCAATAAGGCAAATGCCAGAACGAGTGAAAGTAGTGTACTGTATAAGATGGTTTTCAGGGAAGAATGTTTTCTCGTGTTTTGTACGGTGGCGGTCATAGGTAACCCTCCTCACACCGCATTGTATGCATCGGTTTGTAAGAGTATTCCTTTTGCCTCCTCCAATTTCGAAAGGATTTCTTCCATACAGGAATCACTGTCCTTGAACCAAGCAGGCGCATACACACGGCAGATTTTCCAGCCCGATTTTTCCAGATTGTCCTGTAAAAGCACTTCCCGGCTGAACGCATCCGAGGAGAAGCGCAGGGCGGTGTCGTCTAGCAAAATCCCCATCAGACAGGTATCCGGTTTATCGGGATGCATGACACCAATATCCAAAGAAGTATAAAGGGGGCAACGGGTCATATATCCTTTTTGGTGTAAAAACGTACAAATTTTTTGCCGTACCACTTCATCCGTGGAAGTTTCTGTTTCAACCAAGGCGGGACGATAGACGGTTTTGGATTCCAAAGCCTTGAAAAAGTGCTGAAAAGCGCCGTATCCATCCTGCAGAGTGGGACAGAGAATGAGTTCTTCGGGGGCAAAAGAGGTGATAACAGTCAGTTGTTTTTTCACCGATGTACGCATCATGGCAAGGCGGGTTTCTCCGTCTGGCATGGAAAGAACCGCTCTGCGGGGTAGAGTTCCGCTTTGGGATTCGAGGGTAAAAACGGGAGAAAAGAGAATATGATCTCGGGGCATATAAACTGCTGAAGGCAGAGCGGATATGTATAAAGGCTCGGATGCCTGTTCCAGGACAGAAGCAATGTCCGGTTTTTCCATCATGAGGCGGGACAAATGCTGTTCGATGCACCGTTGTTGACGTGCATGCATGGTAAAAACACCCACAGAAAAGGTTTCCGGATGTTGTACACACTCTTTGGCCATGGTAAAAATGGTTTGGGCTATCCATCTGGCTTCCGTTACATTGACATCGTTTTCATCGCAATGCCCGCCGGTGACAACCACGTGAACCACATCCCTGAAATCAACGGGGGTGGGGGCAGGCAAGAGCGGCTTGGAGGGGATAGGAGATGTCAGGGAAGATAGAATGGCATGCATTCTGCCGGGGGAGGTATAGTTTTCGGTCAGTACTGTCCGAACAGGACATACAGGACGAAGGACGGCATATAAAGATTGTATTTCTTCCTGTCTGGGGGAAACCAGGTGGCTGTCCTCGGCATAGGGACGACTGATACCTCCGTGGTGGTGCACAGCAGTGCGGGAAGATAATACCACGGCCCGATCGCCCAGCATGGTCAAGGCACAGGCGGTATGGGAAGGAATCAGATGGGCATCATCTAAAATCACATAATCAAAATTCCAAAAATTCGGCTTATCGCAAACCTGCCGCAACAGAGAAGCATGGCAGGCAAGGACACAGGGGAAGCGGGCGTTGGCGGCATGGGGAAGGGAAGCATACAATTTCATGCCGTTCATTTTTCCGTTGGATTCCAGACAGCGGGCATATTGGGGGGAACTCCGGAGATGCTCTCTGTGGAAAGAAGCGCATATGTTGGCATGGGCAGAGCAAAATGCCAGAACAGACTGCTCCCGATAGGTTTTTTCCAGTTTTTTCAGATGCTGTACTTTCTGTAAATAGACAGCGGGATCGAAATCTTTCAAAGCGTCTTCCGTGATGGAAATGGAGCGGCAAGCTGCTTCAAAAAAACCTTTGATGAAAGAGGCTTCCATTTCTTCGGCGGTGACAGGGTTGTTTTCATACAATGACACCACTTTTCCCAAGCCCATTTTGATGGCTTGATCCCGTGCGGTAAGCCATAGGCACCATTGGGGGAGGGATTCCACCCCTCGCTGGGTTTCCAACAAGATGTCCATACGCCGTAAAAATGGTTTATCCGCTGTTTTTTCATAGGGGGCAAAGTCAATATGCAACAGAGATGCCAAGGTGTTCACCAAGTCAAGCCAGGTTTTATAGGCATCTTCTGCCTGGCTCAATTCATCGACAAGATGGGAAGGGGAATCGGGCAGAGCGTTGGCAACGGCAGCCAATTCCCTGTTTGCCGAAACACGGCTGCGATAATCAATACACACATTGACCGCGGCATACAGTTGTTTGATCGTGTCCGAGGGCAGTTCATCCAGTCCCGCCTCGGTGAAGTGAAACAGATTCATCAGAAGAGGGAAGCTTTCGTTGGCTCTTTGTAGATGCTGGGTATATTCTGCCAATCGGTTCAAAACAACATCAATCTGACATTTTCGGCAGTCGAAAATGTCTTTGGATGCCAGATGAAGGGCATCCAGTATGGTGCGGCGGACCGCTTTTTTCTTAAAGAAGGGAAGTTCTTCACTGGTCTGCCAGTCGTACTGCATTTGCATAATGGGCAACGTGTACACGTCATCCTCAAACATAAGGCTCAATTCTTCCCGCAGTTCCAAGGCATCCATGGCACTTTGGAGGGAAGCGCTCAAAGCATCTTCCTGTTCTTTCCATCCGGGATATGCCAAAAAGGTTTTAACCATGGACATATGGTTGGAAGCCAACTGCCGGACAAAGGTAAACAGGCTATTCACTGAGGTGGGAGTTGAGGGGATTTCCTCTATGTGCAAGGTGCGGCAAAGAGAATCAATGAACGTGGTGAAATGGTCATAGTGAGAAAGCGCATCGGTCAACATCAACGGAACTCTGCGGAGATCATAGGGAGAACAGGTCAGGGCCTTTACATAGCGCAAGGGGTTGTTATAGGGTTCCCCGCAGGCTTTGCCGCAGCAAAACAGGGTGGCCGCCATGTCAAACCGGGCGGCAAATTCTTTCTTGTACAGTCCTGAGAGTTCCAAAGGCGTGAAAGGAACAGCTTTTGCATGACGACAGCGTTCGTATTCCTGCAAAGCGCGGTTAAAAGAGAAGCCGAACAACTGGACTTTTTTCAAAGCATAGTAGTAAGCATCCAATTCCTTTTTGAGCTTAGTAATATCGGACAACAAAATATGGAGAGGGGGTTCGGTTTTGGGATCGCCTTCTTCAGACAGGGGGAAAGAGGGAACGACCCCTTCCGATTGCTCCCCGAAGGCAAAAATGGATTCTTCTAGGCCCAAGTTCTTCAACCGGGCATACAGATCGTTCATGGCATAGTGGCTGCCGGCTGCATACAGCACCCGCTTGCCCGAAGCCATCAGATGGAAAATGAGATTTTCGGCTACCCGGGTTTTTCCGCTGCCTTCCTCGCCTTCAATCAGAGAAATAGGATGCATCAAGGCGGCATCAAAGCCTTCCCGCTGTTTGCCGTCCATGGGAAGCAGGGAGACCGCGGGGGGATGGAAATCCGTTGTTTGTGTTTGAGGAAATTTTTTGGTAATCAGGCCCGCTGTGACAGGATGTGCCCGAAGAGCGGCAGGGTGAAGTAGGGACAGCATTTTCATGTCATCCCAGGCAAAAATACCTAAACAAGCTCCCTGATACATCGTTACGGAAGCGCAGAGAGAAAACGCCGCTTCCATTTGCTTCAACGCAGCCGGAATTACATCGGCCGCTTTGGTTCCCCACAAGGGGGGCAATCCCTGGGGGCGAATGCCGAATAGCCGCTCCATTTTTTCCAGCAATCCTTCGTGGTACAAAGGTTCTTCTCCGGCGGAGGTGATGTAAAACTGATTGCTTTCATGACATTTTATCATTTTTATCGGCAACAAAATGGCAGGACCGTAGCGGTATTCATCGAGGGATGTTTCTCGAAAACGAATCAATCCAAATCCAATGCATAACCCGGATATCCCTTTCGTCGCAGCTCGATTGCTTGCGCGGCGGGCAAGAGGGGATACGTGTTCGCACAATTCCCGCTCCTTAAAAAAGGTATACAAACAGGGGGGGGCATCCTCGTTGTCCTCCATGCCGGCGGATAACTGGCTGCCAATCAGTGCCAAATCTTCGGGCGTTCTGCCTTCCACCGAAAATTGATAGGGAGTGGCAGCGATACGAACTTTTTTTGATTTTCCCAATATTGACAGAATACGGGCAGGCTGGCTGTCAATCAAGGAAATCCCATTGCCCCCTTTGTGGGTGAGCAGGAGAATTTCATTTTCCTGAGAGGCAAGGAGTTTGCGAAAGGTTGCGGCAGTTCGATCGAAGGCATCTCCTTCGGTATCAAGGATCAAATCGTCATATCCGGGGAGTGTGCCGGAAGTACGACAGTCTGTGTGTTCAAAATAAAAACCTTCTCCTTCACTCACCCGATTGGGCAGGGGAGAAAGACCGCAGCGACGGGCACGTCGAATATCCACAGCCATTACAAAATGCTCTGTATGATCGTTCATGATATTTTTGGCATTTCTCACCGCATCGGCAAAGGAGATGGCTGTGCCGTAAGCAAAAGAGCCGGAATCAATCCAACAAACCGCTTCTTTTTTGGGTGTGATGGGATCCGGGAGGAACAAGGTTTCATAGGTATCCACCACCGGGGACGGATAACAAAGTTCCCGGATAAAACAACCCACCAGTGCCTGAGAGCCAAACAGGGCAATGACGGGATGACAGCCCATGGCTTCCAACAGAGAAGCATACAGCAGGGCAATTTCCAGGCTGTTGCCGCTTCTGGTATGGATAACGCCTTCGGGAAATTTCAACTTTAACCCTTTTTGGGAATAGTCAGGCGCTTGCATGGCATAGGACAGACGCAAGGTGCGAAGAGTATGATACAGACATTCCATCATGGTCATGATGGATTTGGGGCTATGATTGCCGTATTCCCGCTTCCGGAAAATTCCCCGGGTTATGAGCACCTGGCTGGCGGCGGAGGCGATTTTATCGATTTCGGGCTGGGCGGGGGAAACCAGTACGGAAAGAAGTTCAGGCAAGGTTTCACTGCCGCTCCAACCATCGGCTGTAATCAGGGTCATGCCCCGCTTGCCTTCCGCCACGATCTGACCGTCTTTTTCCAAAGAAACGAACACAGTGGCGGGTACGGGTTCTTTCAGGTAAGCTAGGTATGTACTGTCAAAAGACAATTCCGGGGTACAAACTGCATAGGCGGATTTTTCCTCCAGTTTACCCAAAGGGATCTTCTTTTCAACAAAAAAGGCAGGGGAAACACGGATGGTAACAGTCAATCCTTCCAGTGTTTCACCCGGATTTTCAATCAGAATTCTATGGATCAGGGGCAGACGATTATAAGAAGAACCGTATCCGTAAACCGTTACAACTTCTAATTGCACTCGAATTGCATTCATAGGTACTCTCCCGTCATGATTTTTTATTTCCATTCCGCGCTGCGGCGAAGTATATCCGTATAATCCAGTTTATCTTTTGCGTAGGCCTTTTTCAACAAGGCAGGCGGGATATAGGGATCGTATTTATCCTGGATGGGGCATTCGCTGATTCCCAACAATGATTCTTTTAGGGGGAGGCTGTCTTTGGTAAGACAAACCGCCAGTTTTTGCAAGATGTCCTTTTGACCGGTACGAAAAGAAATATAATAGCAAGCATCGTATTGTATATCGGTGATATCCAGTTCCTGGGCAAAATAAACCAACAGCCGTTTTAAGGTACGAATGGCACGGGTGCCCAGCCAGGGGAACAAACAGTACCGGTTGCCCCCCAAACATACCAGAGGGTGTTTGGCAAATCCGGTTTGCCGCGCCAGGGCGCGGGCTTGGGTCAGACGGGCTGCTGCGCTGGGTTTCAAATAGGGATATACCGTATCCTCCAACAAAACCTGTCGCATCCGTTCTAACACACGGGTATGAATTTCACCCCGATCTCCCGGCCAGGCGATTTCCATTTTTCCTTCTACCCGCTTCACATAAATCAGCTTGCGGGAAGCATCGACTTCTTCTACTTCCCACACCCTGCCCGCCAAAGCAAAACGGTCGCCGATGGGGGGCGGTGTGGTGATGGTACCGATTTCTTCGGATTTTTCCCGCACGGTGAAATCCTCGCTGTCCTTGAAGACGGCGTAAAATCGGTAATCTCCCAGAATTCTCTCCGCAGTCATTCCGGTGAGAATACCCCCTTCTTCTCCTTTTTCCAGTATATCCGTTTCCAGCAAGTGAATCAAGAGTGCTTTATAATCTCGCGGGGAAATTTTGGTAAACGGCGAAAGGGAAAGAACACGATCCGCCAAAGAAGCCGGGGCCATTTCTCCTCCGGAGGCCAAGGTAGCTAACGTTTGGTGAAAGAGCAGGCTCATGGGCATTTCCCGCTGCTTGCTTTCTTCCAAAAAACGTTCCTCTAAATACAGCTGGATGATGGCGATTGCCTGAATCAGTTCCCAGGGGACCAGCTGATACAGCGGCGCGTTGGGCAAGGCTTTTTCTTCCCGGAATACCAGCATCATTTCCGGGGGTACGTCCCGTCGTCCCGAACGACCCAAACGTTGGAGAAAATTCACCGCCGTGTTGGGAGCTCCCATGTTTACGATCCGCTGCAACCGGCCGATATCTATGCCCAGTTCCAGGGTAACGGTGGCGCAGGCGGTCATGGGGCTGGTGTTTTCTTCCCGCAGGGCATATTCCGCTTCTTCCCGAATGGCAGCGGACAAATTCCCATGGTGAATCATGAAACGGTCGTTGTCCCCTTTTTTTCGGGCAATCTGGCGCAGGGTGGCGGTGACCAGTTCGGTTTCTTCCCGGGAATTGGAAAAAACCAGACATTTTTTCTTTTCGGTGGCGGCATACACAAAGGCGTATGCGCTATCCAATATCAAATCCCCTTCTTTTTCCGGCTCGTCGGCAAAAAAGTGCTGCATGGCAAGCCGCCATTTCAGGGTGGCGTTTTTCACTTCCGCAACAGAGGTTTCATAGGGTGTTCCCTGCCCCAGCCAATCTGCCACTGCCCGGGGATTTCCCACCGAGGCGGACAAGCCGATTCGCCGGGGACAATGCCCCACAAGGCGGGCGATGCGTTCCATGATACACCGGGTTTGTTCTCCCCGATCCTGCCCCGTAAAAGCGTGAATTTCATCAATGATAATATAGGACAAATGGGCAAAGATCCGGGGAATATCGTTGGATCGATGCAGCAGCATGCTTTCCAGAGATTCGGGGGTAATTTGCAGGATTCCCCGGGGATTTTTCAAAAATTTTTCTTTGGAGCCGGCAGACACATCGCCATGCCAATGAAAAACGGGTACGCCGCTTTCGAAAAGCAGGGCATCCAAACGGGAAAACTGATCGTTAATCAGAGATTTGAGCGGGGCGATGTATAATATGTCCACCGAATTAAAATGGCGATGTTCAAGCATGGAGAGAATGGGAAATAAAGCCGCTTCGGTTTTACCCGAGGCAGTGGGAGAGGTGATGAGTAGATTATCCTCGGTTTCAAAGAGAGTATGGGCTGCCATACACTGAATTTCCCGCAATTCTTCCCAACCGTTATTGTAGATAAAACTACGGATATAGGGCGCAAAGCGATGGAAAATTTGATCCTGTGAAAGTTTTTTCATGGTTTACCCCAGAATTTCATTCATACCAAAGGGATCGTCATCCGTTTCTTCTGTGTTTTCGCTACGAGAAAGGGTGACGGCATCACTGCCCAGCAAAGAGTCCAAGGTCACGGCAGGATTGTGCATTAGAATGCTCAACACATGGAGGAAATCCCGCAGTACTTCCCGGGGGGTGAGGAATTCATCGGTGCCCATTTTGTTTAGGCAAAACTGTAAAAAGTGAATCAACTCTTCTTCCGTCAGCCGGGGTTGAATGTTGTGGTAACGGGCAAACAAATTGCGCACACGAACCAACAGGGCAAACAAGGCACTGTCATCCAACCGTTCCAATCGAATGACCGGGGAAAGCCAATCGGTGTATTGCCCCGCAAAATGACCGCCGCACAAACGGCTTTTTAAGGCTTCATAACTGTAAAGTCCCCGGCGTTCATCTTCCAGAAACTTGGGGGTTCCGCCCAGGTAAATACCCAGTCCTTCGGCTTTTCCCTGCAGAGTATCATTGAACATGGACAGCACTTTTTCATAGTTGTTTCCGCGGGAAATCCGGTTGGGGATTTTATATAAGTTGACACATTCGTCAAAGAATACGATCAAGCCTTTGTATCCCACAGCCCGGAAAAAGGCTGCCTGGAGTTTGATATAGTCGTACCAATTACTATCGTCGATGATGCTGCCCACGGATAAGGCCAGACGGGCTTCCGAGCGGGTGGCATATTCCCCCCGTAACCAACGCATGGCGTTGGAAGTCAGAGTGTCGTCCCCGTCGGTAATGCCACGGTAATATAAGGTGAGAACACGGGCAAAATCAAATCCGTTCACCAAACTATGAAGAGAAGAAGCTGTGGCGGCGATTCGTTTTTGTACCTCTTGGGAAAAGGCAGGGTGTTCAGGGGTTAAATTGGTTTCCGTAACCAAATCAATCTGCACTTTGGTGAACCAGCGAGCCAGAATGGTGGGCAGACCTCCTCCGTCGGGCATAGATTTGACTGCTAGATTTTTCATCAGTTCCCGGTAGGTGGCAACGCCTTGTCCTTTGGTACCGGCAAAACGACGTTCAGGGGACAGGTCTGCATCGGCGGTGACAAAATCCCGCTCCAAAGCGTTGCACCGCATCAAACCAATCAGAAAACTTTTTCCGCTGCCGTACCGGCCGATGAGAAAACGAAAAGCACCCATGCCCTCTGCCACGTTATCATAGTCGGATAAGATGGCGCGGACTTCTTCTTCCCTTCCGATGGCAATGTATTCAAGTCCTGTGCGGGGTACAACCCCCGCCGCCGTGGCGGTCAGAAGGGTACCCAGCGTTCTTCTGGGAATTACAATATCTTGGGATTTCATGACAGGTTCCTTTCCGAAGTCAAAGTTGCAAGAATTTCGTCGGCGTATTCTTCAAATACGCTATTTAAATCGCAAATCGGCTCTCCGTAAAAGGAGAGTGCTTTTTCATTAATGGTATCTACCACGGATACTAAAAACAAATTTTGTTTTCGCGCCTCGTTTCCGGCAGTTTGGGTATCCTGTTTTGCCAAGGCATATAGGCAGATTCTTTCCGTTTCGGTGAGCAAACATACCCATCCGTCGGATTCTTGGGGTGCAATTGGTTCCGGTGGTGGTTGTGACGGGATATCGTCTTCGTTTTCTGTATCCTGATACGCGGTGAGCAATCGGGTGGTTTCCCAGGCGATGGTTTCCATCAAGCGGGCTTTTTCCAAATCCACCTGCACCGGTGGTTTGGGAATGAATACTTTCTGTTCGATCTTCACGGGTTTTTCGTCCGCTGCCAAATGGGCAATAAGAGAGGCGATCGGTTCCGACAAATGAATGCCCGAAAGCCGCGACCGTATGCCGCAAACACCCCGCGTGGCGTTGTCAATGGCTTTCATGCAATCCCCCAAGATCGAGACAAAAATTTCTTCTCCCCAATTGGGGTAGCAATCCAGCTCGATGATTCTTCTTTTCTCGGCAGAAACCACCGCACCGGAGAATGCCGGACGGGTGATTTTCATGGGCGAAGAGGATATGGTGGGGAATAAAACGCCGCTTTCCAGCAGTTTGGGAAACAGGCGCATGCGGGCTTCTTCCATGCGGCAGGCAAACTCCCCGTTTTCTTTATAATATCGGCTGTGACGATATCGATAGGTGCAAAATCGTTTGATCAAAAAATCTTCATGGGCATCGGTCATGGGCACTTTTCCTCCCAGCAACCCGTCAACCAGAGCGCAAATCCCCGACAAAGGCAAAACCCGCAGCTCTGAATCGCAGAAAATATCCAGAATTTCCCCCAGCGGAAGAGCCATCTTCCAGAGAATGCACAGATCCAAGATCCAGTCGGCCATTTGTCTGTCCATCATGGGAAAATCCTTCCGATAGGCTTTCCAGACGGTCAATAAGTTGGCAAGGACTTGTTGAGGTTGAATCCATCCGGTCAAATTGATTTGCTCGTAAATGTATAAATACAAATACCCAAAATCCACCCGGACATATTCACCCCTGCGAATGCCTTCCCGCCAGGAAAGATAAAACCGGAATTGATCTTTGGTCAAATTTTCATAGCGGGGCATGACGGTGTAAAAAGAACGATAGGGAGCATCGGGCTCGCCGCTTTTTTGATGGGATGCCAATGCTTCATCATAAAAACCCCGGAATGCCGTGCGTTGACACCCTTGGAAAGAAACGGTGGCGGCAATGAGAATGCGGCTGTTGGAGGTTAAATCCTGCCGCTGATCGGGGGGGAGTTCCAAAGGATGGAAGATGCCTTCCTCCCAGGCAAGACAGGCAGGTGTCATGGGCAAGGAGTAATCGGGATGGGTGGATGAGATTTCGGAAGAGGTGAAATCCCGGTGGGTTTGCGATGGCAAGAGTTTATCGTTTGTCCAGAAGGAATCCCGGCTCATGCAATCCACCCCCATTTTGCTAAAATCTTATTATAATATTCTATCATGTAATATGGATTGCGTCAACCAAAATTTCCTTGCTTAAATACAAAGAAACACCCCGTGGTTTTCACAGGGTGTTTTGGTTTGATTGAGATTATTCCAATTCGTATTTTCTGGGTAGGGGATTGTCTTTGTAGATTTTTTCTTCAATGGCAACCTGCTGACGAATCTGGTAGGGTTGGATTTCAGGCTCGATCCCATTGAAAATGGCATCGTAGCACATATTGTAGTAGGCACTCACTGCGGAAGTAAAAGCGTCCCCGGTACAGTTGATTTCTTCTTCTACCCAAGGCAGGGGAATGGGTTCTTTGCAGTATGCGGGCTTGCCGTTGACAATCAGAGGTTCTCTCTGGAGAGCCGGCAGGGGTACTGCTTTGGGATCGAAGTATTTGTATTTTACGGTAGACAGGGTAGCTCTCAATGTACCGCAGGAACCGTGGATTTTGTAGTTGTAGTCGGAATATGCGTCGCAAGTGGATATGGTCACCTGAATCCAGGGCTTGCCGGGAGCCTGGATAACCACCTTGCAGTAGTCTTCTGCATCGCCTGCAACGTTGACGCTGGCAAGACGGGAGTAAACATTGGGCATGATATCATATGCATCCATGAGATTCAGTACCTGATCCAGGGGGTGGGGTCCGGTGTTCACCAAGTTGCCTGCACAATAGCACTGTAGGGTCTGCCAGTCCCAACGGCGGGAGAAACCGCTCCAGTTGGCATCGATTTCCTGGATTTCACCCAGAACGCCGGATGCGAGAACTTTTTTGATTTCCTTGAAGTAAGGCGCCAAACGGGACTGCTGGAATATGTTAAAATATTTGCCCGTTCTCTTTTGGCATTCCATCACTTTGTCCATGTCAGCCAGATTGTTGGTAATGGGTTTTTCTGAGATCACATGAAAACCGTGTTCCATCAAATCGATAGAAATAGATGCATGCATATGGCTGTAGGAGGCGTTGATGACCAGGTCGATATCGGTTCTGCCGAACAGCTTTCTATAATCATCATACACGTCACAGCCCCATTCTTGTTTTGCCAGGATGCGGCGGTCTTCACGCAGTTCGACAATGGCGACCACCTCAAATTTTTCCTTGGCAATGTTGGTTTGCAAAAATCTGCCGTGAATATCGCGGCCGCTTCTGCCCTGGCCAATGATAGCCAGTCTCATTCTTTTCATGCTATTTCTCCCTTCTTTGCTTTTCCTTAAAAAAAAGCTTACCAACAGTTTATCACCGTTTTTTTCCTCTGTCAAGCAATCATATTAAAAAATAAACAAAAGATGAATAAAAGTCGAATCACCTTTATATGAATGATACAAACTCTCAACATGCCTCTTTACAAAACGACGAAAAAGGACTATAATATCTTCTGAAGAAGGACTGGGAATATACTTGTATGAGAAAAAACGGAGGTCAGTTTTGAATAAACTGGATACGGTTAAGCACAAGCTGTTTGACGCTTATTACAGCCAATTGAATGCCATGCAGAGAAAAGCGGTTACAACGGTGAATGGGCCTCTGTTGGTGCTTGCAGGCGCAGGAAGCGGCAAGACTACGGTGCTGGTCAAACGGATAGCGCATATCATTCATTTCGGGGATGCTCTCCATGGTAAAAACTCTGCAGATTTAACCCCAGGGGAACTGAACAGCCTGGAACAACTCTCCCAAATTCACGGTTGCTCTCCGGATATGCTGCGTCCCGTGTTAAAAAAACTGGCGGTGGATCCTTGCCCGCCCCGAAACGTGTTGTCCATCACGTTTACCAACAAAGCGGCGACTGAAATGAAAAACCGCCTGAAAAGTGAGCTGGGGGACCTTGCCGATGAAATCTGGGCGGGCACCTTCCACTCGATTTGTGTCCGTTTGCTCCATCGATATATTCAACGCATCGGATTTGATTCGCAGTTTACGATTTATGATACCGAAGACAGCAAAAAGGTGATGGCGGACTGCATTGCGGATTTGGAATTGGATTCCAAGATGTTTATGCCTCGGTCGGTGTTGCAAATCATTTCGGGCTGCAAGAACCGCCTGGTAACTCAGGAGGAATTCGAAAATACCGCCGGCGATGATTTCAAAAAACAAACCTTTGCCCGGTTATTTAAACGGTATCAACTCCGTTTAGCCAATGCCAACGCATTGGATTTTGACGACATCATTTTGATGACCATTCGCATCCTGCGGGAGTGCGAAGATGTGAGAAATACGTGTCAAAAACAATTTAAATACATACTCGTGGATGAATATCAGGACACCAATTATGCACAATATATCCTGATGCGCCTGTTGGCGGACAAATATCGCAATGTGATGGTGGTAGGAGACGACGATCAGAGTATTTACAAATTCCGCGGCGCCACGGTGGAAAACATCCTGAATTTTGACAAACAGTTTACGGATACCAAGACCATTTATCTGGAACAGAATTACCGTTCCACCGGTACCATTTTGAAAGCCGCCAACGGTCTGATTGCCCATAACACCTGCAGAAAAGGAAAAAACCTCTGGACCGAAAGGGATGAAGGTAATAAAATTGTGCTGCGTGAGCTGGATAACCAGGAAATGGAAGCCCGATACCTGGCGGATACCATACAGAGAATGGTAAGGGATGAAGGGTATCATTACAATGATTTTGCGGTTTTATACCGATCCAATGCCCAGTCAAACACGCTGGAAAATGTGTTTACCCGGAGTGCCCTGCCCCATCGGCTGCTGGGTGGAACCCGTTTCAATGACAGACGGGAAATTAAGGATATTCATGCCTATTTGTCCGTTATCAACAACCCGAAGGACACAGTCAGATTAGAACGTATCATCAATCTTCCCAAGAGAAACATCGGGGTTATCACGATGAAATCGGTGGTTCATCTGTCGGAAGAAGAAGGAGTCTGTACTTTTGATATCATCAAAAACGCCAACCAATATCCCGCGTTGAGCAAAACAGCTTCCAAACTCATGGGATTTGCCAATGTAATCACCGAATTGCAGGAAATCGCACAAAATAAACCTTTGCCCGCTTTGTTTGCCGCAACCATCGAAAAAAGCGGATACATGGATATGCTTCTCAATTCCACAGAAGATGAAAAGGACAGAATCGCCAATGTCAATGAATTGATTTCCAACGCCGTGGCATTTACCGAATCCAATCCGGAAGCCACGTTGGCGGCCTATCTGGAAGAAAACGCTTTGGTAGCCGATATCGACAACTATGACCCGGAAGCGGGTGCGGTGGTTCTGATGACCATGCACAGCTCCAAGGGGTTGGAATTTCCCGTGGTTTTCTTGCCGGGGATGGAAGAAAACGTATTCCCCTCTGTTTTGTCACAACTGAGCAACGAGGAGATTGAAGAAGAACGCCGCCTTGCCTATGTGGCGATAACCCGGGCAAAAAAAGAGTTGTTTTTGACCTACACCAGAGAGCGATTGATTTACGGGCGCACTTCCAGCAATCGGATTTCCCGGTTTGTGGAAGAATTGCCGCAGGAACTGATGGACAGCACCTCTGCCGCCATGTACAGGCGGTTCAGTCTGGGCGGAACGGATTATCAGGCAGCTGCCAGCAAAGCCATCGAAACAATTACGAAAAAAAGAATCGCCGCCAAGGAAGAAGAATTCATGCGTAAACACAATCCTCATAGTTTTACGTTGGGCGAGAAAGTCATTCATGATATGTTTGGTTTGGGCGTTGTGCAATCTGTGAAGAAACTCACCGGCGATACTTTGTATGAGATTACATTTGAAAAAGCGGGCACTAAAAAAATGATGGGTACCTACGCCAAACTGCGCCGGAAAGACGCAGAATAAATAAGAAAAAAGGTAAACGGGGAAATTGAATGTATTTCCCGTTTACCTATTGACAAACCATGTGATATCTTGTATAATACCAAAGCATCCAAAAACAAACCGTGGAGAGATGTCCGAGCGGTTTAAGGAGCTGGTCTTGAAAACCAGTGACCCGGCGACGGGCCGTGGGTTCGAATCCCACTCTCTCCGCCAACATTTTTCACATCTAACCATCGCCCTACGGAGAAGTACCCAAGTAGGTTGAAGGGGACGGTTTGCTAAACCGTTAGGCCGGGTAACCGGCGCGAGGGTTCGAATCCCTCCTTTTCCGCCATAACATTAGGTCAAAATAGATGCAGGGCCGAAAAACCCAGTGTTTATGCGGCCTGACGAGGGTTTTGAACGAAAAATTCAGAACCCTCGTTTTTCATAGATGCACCCTGCTTTTTAAGGAAAAGCAGGGTGTTTCTCTTTTTAGGCCGGAATCAGTCCGGCAGACAACATCATAAAGCCAATACCCTATGGGGCAATTTTAAGCGGCTGTGTTCTTCGTAATTGAAAAACACAGCCGCTTTTTTTGTTGCCCAAAAACGAAAAGAAAGGATAGATGCACGATGAAAAAAGAACTGACTACCCTCCGTTTATGGAATCCCCTCTTCCCTCATATCTACCCTCGAAATGAATGGGGAGATTTGGAGAACAATCCGGTGGATTTAAGCGCTGGGGAAATTTTAGAATATGAGGATAAAATCCTCGATCTCATTGAAAGGGAAAGGCTGTCCGATGAGGGTGAGCGTGGCCTCGCCGTTTACCTCGATGACGATCTCAGCCGAAAGGTGTACAGCATTAACCCGACTGTTGAGGAATGAAACGGTGAGCTGTGGGGCGTGACCGAAGTGCAAGCCCACGGTGCGCTCTCTTCCTCTGAGCTTGCGGAGCTGACAGAATGGCTCTCTGGACAATTTAGCGATGGCTGGGGCGAGGGGCTGGAGCAAAGGGAAATCAAAGTGGATGACGGCGAGCTGTGTGTCAGCTTTTGGGATAGCAGCGACCGTTTCTTCATTAAGCCGAAGGATAAACTGAAAGGTAGTCAGTCCTCCGGCTTTGGCATGACGATGGGGGGTAGATAGTATGGCGGTGCTTCATGCAGCAAGAGAGCAATATGAGCTTTGCGAGCTTGATGGAAAGCCTGTGGCCTTCACCAATATGCGCCTCGACAGGCAGACTATCCCTGATGGGCTGTACTGTTACGATATCCGTGACTCGGATAATCTGGATGGCAGCTGTGCGGAGGTCAAAGCCCATGTCATGGTAAACCATTGGGGAACGATCCTTTGCAAATCCCCTTTTCCGCTGAATGAGTACGGCTCATATTACCCTGAAAATTCCATGAACTATTTAGGCACCACAGTTTCACTTCAGGATTGGATGAATATGAGTGAAGTCGATTTTAAGGAACAACAGGCAACAGAAAACACGATGACGATGGGAGGAATGGGCTGATGCCAAACCATGTAACCAATATTTTAAGGGCATTCGGCGATCCGAACAAAGTTAGCGCTATGTTTGAGTCGATGTCACTGAAAATGTAGTGGTCACCGGCTCTCTTTTCTTTTCCGAGGGAGGTGATGGAATATCAATAGCTTTATCAGCTGGGTGGGCGGCAAGAAAGCCCTCCGCAATATCATATACCGGCTCTTCCCCAAGGATTTCGGCAGATACATCGAAGTCTTTGGCGGCGGTGGCTGGGTGCTGTTCGGCAGACAGCCGGACTTTAAGGGCATGGAGGTCTACAACGATTTTAACGGCAACCTAACCAACCTGTTCTACTGCGTAAAGAGCAGAACGCTGGCCTTCCTCAAGCAGCTGGGCTTCCTGCCCCTCAACTCCCGGCATGAATTTGGCGTACTGCGCCGGTTCTTTGAAAAGGATGAATTCGATAGGGAATATCTGAGCGAGGAACTGGAGCTGGCACAGCAGAACCTCCCCCCGCCTGAATTTGAGGAACTGAGGGCAATCCTGCTGGAACAAGCAGAACCCAGCGATGTATGGAGGGCGGCGGCCTTTTTCAAGCTCATCCGTTACAGCTACGGCAGCGGATGCACCTCCTACGGCTGC
>DIRA01000014.1:431051-448487 GCA_002427425.1 Clostridiales bacterium UBA5448
TTTTTATTGCGATCCGCCCTATTATATGACCGAGGGTCACTATGCGGTGGAATTCCGGAAAACTGACCACCAGCGGCTCCGGGATGCGTTGGCAGACTGCATGGGAAAATGGATGGTCAGCTACAACGACTGTGAATTTATCCGGGAGCTGTATCAGGACTACACCATCACACCGGTCACCCGCCTGAACAATCTGGCACAGCGGTATGAGGGCGGCTGCGAGTACCCGGAGGTCATCATCACCAACTATAATCCCAAGGAGCGAGAGAACGCCTCGTTCCAGATGAATCTATTCGACTGCGGATATGGTTTAGACGAGGACGAACCGCAATATGGGCTTGGCACAAACACTTAAATCAGAGAAAGCAAGGAGGAAGTGACTATGAGACTGATTGAAACCAAGGGCAGGATTGCAGAGGATGGTAGCATCATCCTGCCGCCCGGTGTGTTGGAAACCATGTGCATCACCACCGGTGACCCGGTGCATCTGGCATACCTATCCCATCACCCGGTGAAACAGATGAACAGCTACGGCGAGTTTTTTCTCACCAAGGAGGGCATCGACCATGTAAGCGAACCGGTGGAAGCGCCGGAGGTTGCCGAGCTGTCGGTGCCTCATGCACTTTTGGAAGCAGCAGGGATTGGGCTGGACGATGATCTGGATATCCGCTGTGAAAACGGCGCAATCATCATCGGCAGCGCTGATCCGGTGGTGCAGCTGCCACCCCAGCTTCTAAAGCTGTTCGACAGCCTCGGCATCAGCCATGATGCCATCCGCTGTGTACTGGAGGGAGGTGCGGAGAATGAAGCATAAGCCTATCTACAAACTGGTGGACGGCAAAGGCCGGGTATTGATTCCCAAGGATCTGCGCACCGCCAGCGGCATGGATTACGGCGACATTGTGCGCCTTGGCCTGTCAAACGGCACAGTCAGTGTGCAGAAGATCAATATCATCGAGGTGGGCGACCAATCCCCGGAGGCGGTGGAGGCCTATGTCCGTGCGGCGTTCAAGACCATGCCGGACGATATAAGGCTCTCCCTCATTTCAGACCTGACCGCACTCATGCAGCAGAAAAAGGAGGGATAGCCCTATGGAACCCAAACTGCTCTACACCGCCGCCGACTGCATCGAAACCGGCTATGACTGCTCCCTGCAAGGCAAGGTCATCGTTCTCAGCAGACAAGCCCTGCGGTCGGATTACCGGAATCAGCTCTTTTTCTGCTCCGGAGGCAACGGCGCAAACCCCAACCCTATCGGGCGCTCGGTGTTCCTGACCTCTCTGTCTGACGGGGAGAACTACCGATTCTTCCGCAGTGACGTCCTCGGCGTACTAAAGCCGGAGTTGCTGCCGGAGAGCGCCAAGCTGCACCTGTCCCAAATCAGACCGGCAGATGCGCTGCCTCTTGAGAGGAACGAGCCGAAATACAGCGGCTACAGCTTTCTGCCCGATGGCCGCTACGCTGCCGGTGTGTGGCTTTGCAGCGAGCAGGAGGTGATGGACTACATCGAAATGCAAAAGCCCTACCAACATCGCATCATGATCTGCGACCGCAATGACTTTTGTGTGCTGGAGCTGCGGGAGGGTCAACTTTTGTATCCCGGCGAGGAAGCGATGGAGGCCTTCCGGCAGGAAGCGCAGGCCGTAGCCCCCTATCCGCTTTCTCGCCACAGCGATTTAGATGAGGGAAACGGAGGCATGACCATGACATAAGGAGGCACGCCCATGCGAAATATCCGAATGGAAAAAGAGATTATTCTGTACTACGGCAACCCTGCCGGTTATGCCAGCGGCGGCAAGGCGGTGGTTGATCTCCTGTTTGAGTCGGAGGAACTGAAAGCCTTTCTCAGCCGCCAAAAGGATATCGGTGAGGTGAAATGGACGGACGGTGTCTACGACCGGCTCGTCAACGGACAGAGAGATACCCAAGAACTCACCCTGCTGAAAAACTGCCGGGTGTGGCAGTTAAAGCCCGAATCGGATATCCGGATGCGCTTCATCAGCCTTGCGGATTTCTGCAAGACCTTTGGAGAGCCGCAGATATCCGACTACCAAACCGTCTATGACAGCGAGGTGGAAACCAATGATCTGGAGGCGCTGTATACCAAATTCAACACAGCCCACCCTCCCGGCTATGCAGGACATTCCCTGTCCATGTCCGATGTGCTGGAGCTGTACGATGAGAACGGCAGCAGCTTCCACTACTGCGACCGCTTCGGATTTGAGGAAATCAGCTTTGCGCCACCGGCGCAGACACAGACCATGCAGTTCTGACGGGGCTGTTTTTTTATTGCCAGAATGCGAAAGGAGAAAATCATGCCCGATGTAGATGTAAAAATCAATTCCATGTACCCGCCCGGTGCCAGCGGCGGCATCCGTGCCTACGCTTCGGCAACGGTGGACGGTTGCCTCGGTATCCGGGGCATCAAGGTGGTGGAGGGCGGTCGGGATGGCCTGTTCGTCTCTATGCCCAGCCGCAAGACCGAGAACGGCTACAAGGAAATCTGCTTCCCTGTCACCAAGGAGTTTCGGGAGCAGCTCCATAAGGCTGTGCTGGACAGCTACCAGCAGGCCGTAGCCATGAATCAGGCTCCGGTGCAGCCGCAGGAAAACGCACCGGAGCAAGCCCCTGCGCCCATGCAGATGGGCGGTATGTAAGCAAAAATATCCTATAAAATTTTGGAGGTAAAACACCATGAAAAAGATGATGAACAAGGTAACCCACAAGGCAAATATGCTGGCAATGAAGGCAAGAATGGCGCTGGCCAACCCCCGCGGGGAAGGTTTTGTGGACACAGCAATCAAGATTTTGATGGCAGTGGTCATCGGCGCTTTGGTGCTGGCAGGGCTGTATCTGCTCTTCGATAAAACCGTGCTGCCCACCCTGACCCAGCGCATTAAAGATATGTTCAATTATGCCGGATAATCTGGCCGCTGTGCAGGCGGTCTTTTTTGCCCTATTGCTGTGTGCGGCATCCGTATTTGATCTTAGGAGGCGCATCATTCCCGACACGCTGAACCTCGCCATCGCCGCAAGCGCCCTGCTGTGTTTTTCACCGGTGCGGCTCTGGGGCTTGTTCATCGCCCTGCCGTTTCTGCTGGCAGCTGTGCTATGGGGCGGCATAGGCGGCGGCGACATCAAGCTGATGGCAGCCTGCGGTCTGGTGCTGGGATTACTCAAAGGACTGCTTGCGGCAACGGCGGGACTCAGCCTGCTGCTGTTCTATGCAGGGATATACCGGATTGTTTGCAAGGTGCGAGGATGGGAGGCGGTGAAAGCCTTCCCTCTTGCGCCCTTTTTATCGGCGGGCTGCCTGCTCGCCTATTTGATAACCATGAAAGGATGGGTTATATGAGTAAACCAAGCAGGAGAAGTATTCTGAAGCTGTTGTGCGTTGTGCTGCCGCTGATAGCTGCGGCGGTCAGTATACCACAGCTTATCCGCAGGCACAAAATCAGAAAATATGTTGTGCAGTAATCATTAAGGCGGTCAGCTTCAAGCTGGCCGTTTCACTTTTTATCAATCAAGGAGGACTTAAGCTATGAGCTTTCTTAAAAACAGAACTGTCATCGGCGTGATCTGCATTGTGCTGTCGCTTCTGATCTGCTTTGCGGTCACGCCGCTGTTTAACCAAGGCATCAGCCAAAAGGCTGAAATCGTACGGGTAATAAAGCCCATTAAAATCGGGGAGGTCATCACCAAGGATATGGTGCAGGCCGTAGAGGTAGGAGGCTACAATCTACCGGAGGATGTGGTCAGGCATACGGATACGGTGATCGGCAAATTTGCTTCCGCCGATCTGGTGCCGGGGGATTACATCATCGGCTCCAAAATCGCCGATGCTCCCGCCGCAGAAAACGCCTACCTCTATCATCTGACCGGAGAAAAGCAGGCCATCTCCGTATCGGTCAAAACCTTTGCCACAGGGCTTTCCGGCAAGCTGGTTTCCGGCGATATTGTGTCTATCATCGCTCCGGATTACAAAAAACAGGGTGTGACGGTGATTCCGCCGGAACTGCAGTATGTGGAGGTCATCGCTGTCACCGCAGGCAGCGGATACGATGCCAATACGGTCGAACAAAAGGATGCGGAGGAAAAGGAGCTGCCCTCCACCGTTACGCTGCTGGTGACACCGGAGCAGAGCAAAATCCTCGCTATGCTGGAGGCTGACGGTGCGCTCCATGTGTCTCTCGTCTACCGGGGCAGCAAGGAAAATGCGGCGAAGTTTACCGAGGCGCAGGATGCGGTGCTTTCTGAGCTGTACCCGGATGAATCAGCCGATGAAGCGGACAATTCTTCGGAAAGCGAGGAAACCAGCCAACCGTCAGCGCCCTCCGAACCGCCTGCGGAAAGCGAGGTTGCGTAAATGCTGAATTTCAAAAAGGGCGGCTTATTCAGCCGCAAGGACGAACCGGAGCCGGACGTGCAGCAGGAAAGCGGCGCACAGGTGCTGGCGGTTTGGGGCAGCCCCGGCAGCGGCAAAACCACCACTGCCGTCAAGCTGGCAAAGTATCTGGCAGACAAGAAAAAGGATGTGGCGCTGCTCCTTTGCGACTCGACCACTCCCATGATCCCCTGCATCTGTCCTCCCGGTGAGCTGGAGGGCGACCATTCCCTCGGCAGCATTCTGGTAGCCAATGCCATCACCCAAACGCTGCTGAAACAAGGATGCAATACCCATAAGCGCATGAGGCATCTGGCGGTGATTGGTCTGCAAAAGGGAGAAAGCGAGCGCTGCTATCCGACCGCACCCACCGAGCTGATCCGGCAGCTGCTGGAAGCGCTGCGTGACATGGCCAGCTATGTGGTAATCGACTGCAGCAGCTATATCTATTTTGACGAGCTGTCCGCCATGTCCATCTTGGAGGCCGATGCGGTGCTTCGGCTCATGAACTGCGACCTCAAATCGGTCAGCTACCTGTCCAGCCAACAGGAATACCTGAAAATGGGCGGCTTTGACTTTGGCAAGATGTACAAGGCGGTCAGCAATGTGAAATCCAGCGAGGCCAGCGAACACATGGAGCAGGTGATGGGCAGCGCTGTGTTCTCGATTCCACACTCCCCGGAGGTTGCCTCTCAGGTGCTGGCCGGGAATCTGTTCGCCGACCTCGGCCTCAAGGATAGCCGGGGCTATCGCAAGGAAATTGAAAAAATCTGCAAGGAGGTGTTTGGTGTATGAGCAGGCACAATCTATTTTTTGCCCCGGAGCAGGAAATCGATGACTTCCGTGGTGTTCTGCAACAGGTGCAGGAGCATATCGCCGGACAGCACAGCGAGCTGCTCTCGGACGGCAATGCTTCCGAAGCCAAGGCGCATATCAAACGGTATATCGCCAAGTTTGTGCAGGACAGCCGTGTGGCAGTGCGTGGCATGACATCGCAGCAGCTGGTGGATGCCCTGTTCACCGAGATGGCTGAATACTCCTTTTTGACAAAGTACATCTTCAGCGAGGACATTGAAGAAATCGACATCAACAGCTGGCGGGATATCGAAATCCAATACGCTGGTGGGCGCTGCGAAAAGCTCACAGAACACTTCGACAGCCCCGAACACTGCATCAATGTGCTGCGCCGGATGCTCCATGTGTCCGGTACGATTTTAGATGATCAATCGCCGCTGGTGGTAGGTACTCTTGCGAAGAATATCCGTATTGCTGTGATGAAAAGCCCTATCGTGGATGCCAGCGTAGGGGCGGCGGCATCCATCCGTATTGTAAACCCCAACAACATGGGAAAAGAGGATTTCATAAACGGCGGCACGGCTACCGCCCCAATGCTGGATTTACTATCGGAGTTCATCCGCTACGGCATTTCTGTGTGCATTGCCGGAGCCACCAGCAGCGGCAAGACCACTGTGGCAGGCTGGCTTTTAACCACCATTCCCGATAATAAGCGCATCTTCACCATTGAAAATGGCAGTAGGGAGCTTTCCCTTATCCGGGAAAAGGACGGCAAAGTGAGCAATTCCGTGGTGCATACCCTGACCCGCAACAGCGAAAACGAGCTGTACCGCATCGAGCAGATCGACCTTGTGGACATCTCCCTGCGTTTTAATCCGGACATCATCGTAGTCGGAGAAATGCGTGGTGCGGAGGCCAACGCCGCACAGGAGGTAGCCCGAACCGGCGTGGCGGTGGTCACCACCATCCATTCTAATTCCTGTGAATCCACCTATCGCCGCATGGTTTCTCTCTGTAAGCGTGCTGTGGATCTGTCGGATGAAACCCTCATGGGCTATGTCACCGAGGCCTATCCCATTATCGTGTTCTGCAAGCAGCTGGAGAACAAACAAAGGCGGCTCATGGAGATTATGGAGTGTGAAATCCTGCCGGACAACAGCCGCCGCTATCGCACCCTGTTCCAGTATGAAATCAGTGAAAACCGCTATGAAAACAATCAGTTCCATATCAGCGGCGACCATGTGACGGTTAATCCCGTCTCGGACAGCCTATGCAAGCGGCTGCTGGAAAACGGTATGCCGCAGGAGCGCATCAACGCCATCAAGAAAGGAGGGAAGATATCCGCATGACAACCATTCAATTACTGGCCTGTATCGGCATGATCACAGGCTCTTTTCTATTGTTCGGGCTTGCGCCGATGGAATTCACCGATGGGCTGTTCTCTTTTCTCACAAGGGAGAAGTCCTCCATCAAGGATGAGATTAAGGCGGCGCAGCGCCGCCAAAAGCAGGGATTTCTAAAACGGGAAATCCGCATGGCACAGGATATCCTGACCATGACCGGGCGCAGCAAGCACTTTTCTCTGCTCTGTGCCTGCTCGCTGCTCCTGTTTGGCATCGGTGCCTCTATCGCCATTGTGCTGGGCAATTTCTTTCTGGCTCCGGTGATGGCGGTGGGCTTTATGCTGCTGCCGTTCTGGTATGTGCAGCTGACCGCCAGCCACTTTCGGAAAGACATTGCGGCAGAGCTGGAAACAGCGCTCTCCATCGTGACAACCGCCTACCTCAGAAGTGAAAACATCCTCACCGCTGTGGAGGAAAACCTTCACTATTTGAATCCGCCGGTGCATCAAGTGTTTCAGGATTTTGTGATGCGGGTGAAACTCATTGATCCCGATGTGCTGGAAGCGCTGAAAATCCTGCGCACCAAGATCGACAACGAGGTCTTTCGGGAATGGTGCGATGCCCTGTGCGACTGCCAGCATGACCGCAGCCTCAAAACAACCCTGACACCCATCGTCAGCAAGCTGTCTGATATGAGGATTGTGAACGGCGAGCTGGAATATCTCGTCTTTGAACCCCGCAAGGAATTTATTATCATGGCGTTCTTTGTCATCGGAAACATTCCGCTGATGTATCTCTTAAACAAAAGCTGGTATGACACGCTGATGCACACCCCGCTGGGGCAGATCATTCTGGCGATCAGCGCCGCCCTCATTTTTATCTCTACCGCTTGCGTGATACGGCTGACAAAGCCCATTGAGTACAGGAGGTAAGGTGCGCATCACTTCTGCGGAAGTGATATGGTTCGCTTCGCTCACGGCGCACCTCACGGGCGGGAACCAGTTCCCCCCGTGTGCCCCCCATGCTCTCCGAGGGGGATTTTAATGCAAAGGAGGTCTATCTATTTGCAACTACTATTTTTGTTTGGATTAACACTGGCAGCTGGTCTGTTCTTTATCCTTTTGGATGTGCTACGCCTGCCTTATCTCAGTACGGCGAAAGCCATGCTGAACACCACAAGAGCAGAGAAAAAAGCGGCAAGGAGTTTTGAAACCTATCTCATGACCTTTGCGGTGAAGCTATCAAGGTATATCCGCATGGACGAATACCGCAAACACCGGCTGAAGAATGTGCTGAAAGCCACCGGCATGAACATGGAGCCGGAGATTTATCAGACCTATGCGTTGGTCAAGGCCGGAGCAATCCTGCTGGCTGTAATCCCGGCAGGGCTAGTCTTTCCGCTGCTGGTGCCAGTGGTGGTATTCCTGTCGGTGATGGTGTATTTTAAGGAAACAAAAAAGGCCGATGAAAAGCTGTCGGTCAAGCGAGCTGCCGTGGAAAAGGAACTGCCCCGATTTGTTGCCAGCATAGAGCAGGAACTGAAAGCCTCCCGTGATGTGCTGTCCATCGTGGAAAGTTATAAGAAAAACGCCGGGGAAGTCTTTGCCGGGGAACTGACCATGCTGGCAGCGGATATGCGATCCTCTAGTTATGAGGCCGCCCTTACCCGGTTTGAGGCGAGGCTCAATTCGCCCATGCTGTCGGATATTACCCGTGGTCTCATCGGTGCGCTGCGAGGCGATGACAGCACCTTGTATTTTCAGATGCTGGCGCACGATTTCAAGCAGCTGGAGCTGCAGCGACTCAAGAGTGAGGCGCAGAAGATACCACCGAAAATCCGTGTGTTTTCCTTTCTCATGCTCATGTGCTTCTTATTTACCTATCTGGCCATCATCGCCTTTGAGATTATAAAGTCTCTTGGCGGGATGTTTTAGGGAGGGGTGAACATGAAGAAAATTCTAAAATCCAAACGTGGCGAGGGCTACATTGATGTGTGTGTCCTCGTCTTATGTGCTGTTCTGGTGATTGTACTGGCGGTGCGGGTGCTGCCTGTGTTCATCGCCAAAAACCAACTGGATACCTACGCCACCGAGCTGTGCAGGGAAGCGGAAATCTCGGGCAGAGTCGGCAGCGAAACCAGCCGCCGTGCAGCGGTTCTCACTGAGCAGACCGGGCTGAGTCCCCGGATTTCATGGTCAAAGACAGGCAGTATCCAGCTCAATGGAGAAATCACCGTCACCTTAACATTGGATATGAATATCGGGCTGTTCGGCGGCTTCGGCTCTTTTCCCATCACCCTGCGCTCAGAGGCCTCCGGGAAAAGCGAGGTGTACCACAAATGACCAAGCTGAGAAGAATTCTCAAATGCAAGGCCGGTAACGGCTTCCCTTTGGTGGTGGCCATTACACTGGCGCTTATCCTCATTCTGTGCGGCGTGATGGAGTTTTTCAGGCTGAATATTATCGCCAGCGGCGCAAAAGAAGCCCTGCAGGATGCCATCATCGTCACTGTCAACGACAACTATGCCGATGTGTATCATGGAGTTCGTGAGGGATACAGCGGCGGCTATCAGCCGGACGGTTCCTCCTTCTACTACAGCGTGAACACCGGCGATATCTACAGCTACATGGACAGTGTTCTCGGTACGGAAGAAATCAGCGGCAGCCATGTAAAGTATTCCGGAGATGCGCTCGAATACAAGCTCTCCGGCTTGGACGTCACCATTCGCAATGCGCCGCTGGCACCTTCTTCTCCAAGAAACGTCCAGCGCTTCGAGGCTGATGCCACAATCTGGCTGGAGGTGCCGGTCTATTTCGGCGGCAAGCAGCTTCCGTCCATGAAAATCAAGCTCAAGGTTCAGGCAGGGTATACCGAGGTGTTTTAACTGTGCGGGAAATTGTCTGGACTTCTGGAAAAAAATATAGTATGGTGAAAAATACAAAAAGGTAGCATTTTACACTTCTCAAAGGAGGGGTTCAATATGACAGAGAAAACAAAGAAAAGGCTGACCATTGCAGGGGTATCGGTTCTCGGACTGGCACTTCTGGTCGCTATTGGAATGCAGTTCGCCAAGGCTCCCGATAAACCGGATACCCTGCCTCAGTCGGAGCAAGGCTCTTCTTCAGTAACGCCGGAGGTGCAGCCGCCTGATGTGGTGGTCACGCCGCCCAATCATACACCCTCGCAGCCGGTGGAAACCCTGCCGCCTCAAACCGACCTGCCGGAGCAGAAGCTCCAGTCCGATCCGGTAAAGCCGGAAGCCCCGGAGAATCCAAAAACAGCGGATGGCACTGACAGGACACCCAGCTCGGATAAAGACCATGACTTTACTCCCGAAAGCACCGATGCCCCGCCTGTCTACAAACCGGAGGATACTGAGAAAAAAACGACTCCTCCCGAAAGCAAACCGCAGGGTGGCGGTGGGCTGCCGGGTTTTGACAATGTGCCGAATGCAGGAGCCAATCAAGGGGAACGACTTGATAATATGTATGAGAATGGCAACAAAATCGGTGACATGGACTAAATAGAATAAGCAGCAGAAAAGCACGGTTTATGCCGTGCTTTTTTGTTGCGGAAAGGAGATAAAATGAAGCGATTGTTTTCTGTTTTTCTATCACTGGCACTGCTGCTTTGTCTGGTTTCGCCGGTTTCGGTTTATGCCATTGGTGAGGGCAATGTGGACGGTGGCGGTGGTGGTATGGGCGATGGTACCAGCACTAATTCATGGACTCCCGGTAATGATGGTGTGCGGGTGACGGTAGTTCGGGCAAGTGACCACACTGCTGTGACAACACCCGTTGACCTCACCAATAAAACACCTCCCTCCAGCATCTATCATTTTGGAAAGGTTAGCAAACTGCAATACACTGGCGGTAGAGGACTCTCTCCTGTGCAGGGAGGATATACCTTTAAAAACCCGGCACAGTCTTTGCCCCGAATTATCAGCACCAGCGGCAGCAATAACATCGCTGCTATCAAGAGTTATTTCACCGATGAGCAAGTCATCCGGTCTATTTCAGAAACTGTAGGAATGGACTTCGATGTGTTAATTAACGGTGACTATAAATTACTCATTGAGCCGTTTGCCTTTTATAAATTTGAGGGTGTGATGGTGTTAACTACAGCCACCGAAGCCGCCCTGTATGATGCTCAGGTCGGCGGTCTGCTTCGCAAGCGAATGGTTTCTCTTTCACATAAGAATCTGCCGTTGTCCATGTTCTTGGAGGTGGCCGACCTCGGCTATCCCGCATGGTCGGGCAGCAAAAGCGCCGCAGCCTCCAATGTAGATATCAAAGCCGCCCTTGGTCTCGGTATCGTGCGCTTTAAGGATAGGCCTGCCGAACCGCCCGATGTGTCGGTCTATGATTATGAGTACCGGGTGAACACCGAAGTCATCACAGCCATCACTGTCAGCGGCGGTCAGAGCGATCCGGATAAGCCGGTGTCCGCCACTTTTTATGTGAACGGCAAAAGCCTCAAGGTCAGCAATATTTATTATCCGAATGGCGACAGCCAGCTGGCGTGGATACGCTGGACAACGCCCGGCACTCCGCAGAAGATGACCATTACCGTTTCCGTATCGGGAGGCGGCAGCTCCAGCAAGGCCACCATCAATGTAAATATCGTTGACCTTGATAAAAAACCACCCCCCAATCCGGTAGCAGACGACCGAAATGATGGGTATACAAGGCCGTCTGTGGTCAATAAGCCGCAGAAAACCTCGGCGAGCTGGAGTGTCTGGCGACCTTGGTGGCAGGAATATTGGGTATGGATTTCCGATTGGGATTACTGCGATCATGGCGAGGATGGCGGTCATTGGGTAGACAACGGCTGGTGGGAGGATCATGGCTGGTGGGAGTTTGACCTCGACCGGTATCAAGCCAGCCTGTCTGCCTCCATGAGCATCAAGCCGGATGACAAGAGCCCTACCGCCAGCGGAAAAAGCATGAAGTCCGGCTATGGCTTTAACCAGACGGTCACCGCAAGTGTCAGCACCAATCAGTCCTCGGCGGTTACCGGTGCACAGACTGCGGTAACCTACTTCCCGGAATTCGCATACCAGACCTACTGGCGGCTTCTGGAGCGCATGAGTTCCGGCTACAGCGCCCGGTTTGAGTTTAAGGAAAATCAATACAGCACCTATGGGAGCAGGACACACTTCACGCCCATCTGGTACCCGGACGGAAGCTACACCCCTCACACTTGGCTGATTGACAGTTGGACACCGGACGGGATGCTCTCCCTTAACTTTACCGATAATATCACCATCCGAGGATCACTTTGGGATGACTGGCACATTGCGCCCCAAAAACCCCATTAAAAACAGAGAAAAAACAAGGCCGCAGCTCGAAAAAAGCTGTGGCCTTGCGCTTTTTACCCTCACAAAGAAAGGTGGAAAATCAATGAAAATGAAGCGACTGGCAGCCGCCCTTTGCGTGGCGCTGCTCCTTTGTCTTGTGTTCAGCCAGACCGCTTTTGCGGCGGGAACCGGCGATGTGGCCGGAGCGATTGAGGGAACGTGGAACACCGCCTCCCAGCAGATTAAGACGGTGGTCAACAAGGTGGTGTTCCCCGCCATCGACCTGATTCTGGCGGTGTTTTTCTTTGCGAAACTCGGAACCGCATATTTTGATTATCGCAAGCATGGGCAGTTCGAGTGGGCGGCTCCGGCAATCCTGTTCGCCTGTTTGGTGTTCACCCTGACAGCGCCATTATACATCTGGCAGATACTCGAATAAGGACGGTGAAAGGAAAAGAGGGCAGCTAAGCGATATTCGGCGAATAATTCTTGACACTACCTAAAAGAAAAAGCCCATACCGTTTAGGTACAGGCTTAATAAGTTTTTTAATTTTAATTATCCACATAAAATCGTTCTATCTTAGGATTTTGGTCTGTTCCGCTAACGACCCCTTCTGCTACCGAATCATATTTTGTTCCGTATTGATTGGTAATGGTAACACCAACTTTAAAAAACCACGACCCATCATCCCATTGTTCGGCGTTTTTTAAATCCAATATCCAATGGCATTTAAAACCGTAGGGGTATTGATTTTCTGCATAGTCTTCAAAAGCACTTTGGGCGAAAGATTGTGTAAGTTCCGTTTCTGATTTTTCATCTGGTTTTGAAATCACATAATAGTCTATTCTTACTTCGCTATCCGGATTATAGGTTCTATCCGTTTTAAAAGTACCACTATTGTTTATGTAAATATTTGCAATCGTGTTTTCCTCATATCCGCTTCTCTCTGTCACAAATCTTTTTTCCACACTTATGTTGGTAAAGCCAGCTTTTTCAAACGCTTCAACTACATCGATATAATTTAACCCATTTGCGGTTTTGGTATTATAAGGGGGCGAAACTTCTAACGGATTACTATCGTCTTCGGTTTTCACATCCACATTGTCTCCACCTTCTATATCCACGTCCTCTTCAGCAAACGTATGATATGTAATTACAACCT
Organism: Clostridiales bacterium UBA5448; assembly: GCA_002427425.1. GTDB lineage: Bacteria > Bacillota > Clostridia > Oscillospirales > SIG627 > UBA5448. Next base: position 444,037 of record DIRA01000014.1, read on the forward strand.
CTACGTCATTCGGGTACCAGACATCTGCGGAATATCCTTCGTCACCATCAACAGACACGGATTCTACTTCGCCATCCTTCGTGAGCCAGCCGGTAATTAAGTCATCTAATGCTTCTGTTTTAATATTTATAAATCCCTTTTTTACAAAATCATCAACAACGCTTTGATAATCTCTGCCTTTTTGAACACTTGAGCCTGATGGTGTTTTTGCTTCACCTTCATGTTTATTTGAACTTTCACTGCATCCAACCAATGTAAATATCATGGTAAGCGTAATAAGGATGCAAATCAATTTTTTCATTATGCAAATCCTCCTTCAAATAATTTACGCATGTTAACACAGAAAATGTAAAGCAATACCCTTACAGATTTTTAATTGGTTTCTCGTCTGTGATCTCATCGTTTTCTTGTTGTAAAGTTAGCTCCTCAATCTTTGCTTTTCTTTTTGAGGATAACCACTTTATCGCACCTGCATATGTAGCAATTCCTACAGTTGCTCCGACAGCGACACCCAAAAGTATTGCATTTGCCCTATCTGCTGCCCGTCCTGCGTCGTAAACTGCATTCACAAATTTTTGTGGCCCTCCGAGATTAGCAGCGGATCGAGCCAGATTTGCATAGTCCCAACCTGATGAATTCATGATAAAATTATTATCCATAATAATCCCTTCCTTTTACTTTAATATTTTTTTAAGCCAACTTGAAGTTTTTGTAGCCGTGGCATTTGCAATTTCTATGACTATATCAGACTGAGCAATCATTATACCTAATGTTGCGAGTGCACGCATACCATTGGGTGTCGCTAACAGGCTTGTAAATATCTTCGCAAGAGATTCTCCTGTTTTACCTCCAGAAGCTGATGTTGCCACTACATCTACTGTTTCTTTTATTTCCGAATAGTTTTCTTCATCAAGTTTTTCACCCTTGTCCACTAAAATATCTATAACTTGTGGAAGTACAGTATTATCCTGATTTTTCTCAATTTCGTAGTCGAGAACCGAACGAATGGCAATATATTGTGTTAATGTCATTGGAGTTTTTGAGTTTTCTAAATTACTGATAGTTTGTTTAGTAACACCAATCTTTTCTCCAAGTTGTTCCGCTGTCCAACCTGCAATTTTTCTTATGCTGCTTAGGTTTTGCTGAAGTAGCTGGACTTGCTTCTGCTTTTTTTCCTTTTCGTTCATATGCACCACCTCTTAAAACTAAACTTATCACAATATTTTTACCCTGTCAATATATTTTACTCGGATTATATTTTTGACAATTGGCTTAGTTAAAAGATCGATGTGCGACACCATCAATTAAAGCAAAACTTTCAACTGCCAAATTATAAATACTGCTGGATAGCTTTCCCCACCAAGCTGTGGTATGTTGTGTTGCTAAAGGAGGTGGAGATAATGCAGAAAGAAAAAATGCTCCGGGAACTTTACCGTGGTAGCCTAATCCCTGTAGAAAAGAGCGTTGATCCCAGCAGCGAATTTCAGAAACATCAATACCGGCTTGCCGAGCTTGAAGAAGAAATCGAAGCCGTGCTGGGCGAGCAGGAGAAAGAAAGGTTTCATACTTACTTAACGGCACAAAATAATTTACTCTACAGCACCGGAGAGGAACGATTTATAGACGGATTTCGCATGGGTGCAAGAATGATGCTCGAAATATTTGAAAAAGATGACGGACAGTTTAAACCGATAACCGGTTAGCTATCCGTCATTTTTTATTCTCTGAACTTAATAAAGTGCATCAAATCACCGTCCGTTAGAAATAGCGGACGGTGCTGGATGTGTTTGTTGGCACTTTGTTTCTTTGTGCATCTTTGATTGCTTTTCTTGCTGAAAGCCAAATGCCAATCTCGCCGTTAAAGCAAGCGTCTGTCAGCTTTTTCAGAGCATTATCCTTTGCCTTGGCAGCTGCATTTTCCGTGAGGTCGAACTGCTCTCCTAAATCAGCTAAAGTGCGTTGTTCATAGCCAAATGCGCCGAAGAAACCGCCAAGAATTTCACGCTCCTTAAAGGATAGGTTGTCAAACTCTTTCTCCAATGCCTCAAGATAGATTTGGTGCAATACGATCTGTTCCACATCCAGACGAGCATCCTTGATTTGAATAATAGGCTCACCGTTATCATCATATCGTTCATCAAGGGATAAAAAGCTGAGGTAGCCTTGCATACGTAGTGCTTCAAATTCTCGTTTGGACAGGCTGACAGGATACAAGCTGTTCTCCAGTTCTCGCTTTATGGCACCTACGATGTAAGGATAGAGAAAGGTGGACAGAGCCGCTTCGACATCGGGATTATACCTGTCTGCGTAAGTAAGAACGGCAAGTGTTCCTGCCGAAATCAAATCCTCTCTGAGCTGTTCACAGTGAAAGCGGCGGCACAGCTTGTTGGCACAGGCTTCCACCATTTCTTTGTTTTGTAGATAAATATGTTCCAACCTACCGCCTCCCCCCACGAGTGCAGACTATCGTCCGCCCTTTTTTGTGATGCCAAGGGACTGATACAGAACAGCAGACTGCATATGATCATCCACTTCTCTGTCGGAGAGCAAGCCGCTAACTGCCATGTCCCTCAAATCGATAATTTTACGCTTGGCTTTTTGCCAATCCTCCACCGATATATTGCCTCGTTGCTTGTCCGCCGTAATCCGTTGGTACGCATTGGTGTAGCTGCGAATGACAGGATTGTTGGCGGCTTTTTCTTTCGCCTTGTTTTTTGCCCCTTGGTTGCGGCAGGTGCGGTGAGGTTTCCCCTCAATCGGCCTGTCGCAGTAATCGGTCTTGTAGCTCTTGGTAAGCAGGAAAAACTGTTTGCAATTCTTGCAGCGGCGAATGGTATGCCCATGCATGATTGCCTTCATGAAATCCATCTTCAAAAATGCCTGTAAATACTTGACCGAGTATACCTCATAGATGACATAGGTATCTGGCTGATTGGGAATCATGTCCGGCACATACCGCACATCAATATTGTCAAACAGTGTGAAAGCGTGTCCCTCGTTTCTGAAATGGTTGACCATCATTTTATCAAGGTTAGGGTGTGTGTAAAAATAATACAGGGCAGCCGCATAGTTTTCGCTGTCCAGTGTTTTCAAATGCATCAGTCCGTTGTCAATAAACCAAAACATAGTCTCATTGAAAGAGTAAATGTCTCTGATGATTTCCCTGTATTTTTCTGCGGGATGCATCCTCCCATCCGAAACCAACTGAAACAGCTTATGTTCCATTAGCATCTCGTGGAGCTTTTTCATATTGTCTGTATTAAGGTCTTGCGAAAAGGCATACATGGCTTCAAACTCCTGCGGTGTAATGCTCAAAATGTCCACCGTTAAATCGCCGAGTAGAAATTCTTGCCCTGCAACCTCAATCTTATCGTCATGTATCCTGAAATCAATTTGACTAAACATAGCTCGCCTCCCGTGTATAGGATTGACTTTCGTATTGTAATCCTATTTTATATATTTACCCTAAAATGTTCCATAACTATATTGTACAGGATAATTTATGCAAAATCAATCCTGTAAATATGAGAAGGAGTGAGCACATGAAAAATAAACTGAAGCTAATCAAAATGAGCAGTGTAGATGTAGAAGAAATTCGATGGATTTGGTATCCCTATATTCCATACGGAAAGGTGACCATCATCCAAGGTGACCCAGGCGAAGGCAAGACCACATTCATCCTCGCACTCATTGCACTGCTCACAAAGGGCAAGCCGCTACCCGAAGAAGAAACCGCCACAGAACCCATCAATGTGATTTACCAAACCGCCGAGGACGGTCTTGGTGATACCATCAAGCCTCGCCTTTTATCCGCCGGGGCTGATTGCGACAGAGTTCTGGTCATCGATGAAAACGAGGTGGAGCTAACACTTTCCGATGAACGGCTGGAGCAAGCCATCAGCCAAACAGGTGCGATGCTGATTGTGCTTGATCCGATGCAGGCATACCTCGGTGAAACTGTAGATATGCACAGAGCCAATGAAATCAGACCCATCATGAAACGGCTTGCACTGCTTGCGGAACGCACAGGCTGTGCCGTTATTCTTGTTGGCCACATGAATAAAATGCAGGGCGGGAAATCCTCCTACCGTGGTCTTGGTTCCATTGATTTTCGTGCAGCAGCAAGAAGTGTGCTTGTTGTTGGCAGAGTGAGGGATGAGCCGACACTGCGCATTGTGGCTCACGATAAAAGTAGCCTTGCACCGGAGGGAAAGTCCATTGCCTTTGAGCTGGACCCTGACACAGGGTTCTGTTGGAAAGGCTATTGTGAAACTACGGTGGATGAACTTCTTAGCGGTCGTGGTTCGCTTGTCAGCAAAACTACCCAAGCCGAAAACCTGTTAAAAGAGCTGCTGGCTGACGGAGATATTACTTCGGAAGAAATTACCGAACGAGCCAAGGAGCTTGAAATTTCAAACCGTACGGTCAAGATTGCAAAGCAAAATCTTGGA
>DIRA01000014.1:448688-448973 GCA_002427425.1 Clostridiales bacterium UBA5448
TTCCAAGGGGGTAAGAGGGTAATGTTCTAAGGACACTGCCCCCTTGCCCTCTTACTTCTTTAAAATCAATAACCCGACCGTTGCCCCTGTGTGGGCTTTTAAGACGGAGGTAGGGGTAATGCCTCGGCTGCCCAAGCAAAAAGCCGTTGTGGGCGGTTTGTGAGCCAAACACGCACCCACAGCCGACCCATTCAAGCACCTGACAGGGTGCCTTTTTTCTTTTCTGCCTTAATCCCTCAGAACAAGGCTGGGAACTACGATTTTCTCTCCCTTTGGGGAGAGAGC
>DIRA01000010.1:0-198 GCA_002427425.1 Clostridiales bacterium UBA5448
GTCTGCTTTTTGTTTTTTATTATGGGTATGGGTTTATACTATTCGACCCTGCGGTTCCGCGGGGTGAGCCAACCGACCGCCGCCTGTGGCGGAAACAGGGAGGGCGGCGAAGCGCAGGAACTTGCGCTTTTCGAGCGAGCGCTGTCGAGCGATGAAAAATGCTTAGTTCCAAGAGGACGTTGGTTCGAGCCCAACAGG
>DIRA01000010.1:417-1252 GCA_002427425.1 Clostridiales bacterium UBA5448
GTCTGCTTTTTGTTTTTTATTATGAGTGGGCGGATTTATCCGATATTCGCTTTTTTGAACAAACGCTGATGATTCCGGATTCTCAGGATGACTATACGTGGATATGGGATATACACCATGAAACGGTGGATGATATGAATCAGTTTTTGGTGAAAGGCAATGACAACATGTATGTTACAGCCTGCCCAAGAACGCCTCTTCCACCGGCATGTGCATAGAAGAAGTTGCTGCTTTTTTGTTGCCGTGAAGAACGCTTCAACATGCTATATCAGCCATTATGCGGCGGGATAATCCGACTGTTTGCAGATCGTTTTGCGCTTCACGCAGTCGAGTGGCTATGCAATAGTTTGTTCCCTTGTCGGCTTCAATGCCGTAAAAATAAAGGCGTGGTCTCTTGCGTTTGCTGCGGCTGCGCCTTTTTTGTTGTTTGTTCATCGACACTGTATTGAAAAACGCGAAAACGTATGATATAATACATATACAATTCGTAAAGTGAGGTAAATGGGTATGAATCAATATGATGTTATCGTTGTGGGCGGGGGATTTGCCGGGGTTGCGGCCGCGCTCAGTGCAGCCCGCGCAGATTTACAGGTACTAATCATTGAACAAGCCAACTGTTTCGGCGGGGCTGCCACAAACTGTCTTGTCCTTCCCTTTATGCGAAATACGACCAAAATAAACGGCGTTACCAAACAGCTTTCCGGCGGAATATTCAATGAAATTATCTGTGAGCTTGCACAATTGGATAAGATCAAGTCCGCTCGTTGTTTTCATGAAGAATACTTAAAGCTTGTATTAAACCGTATGATTCTGAAACAAAACATCGATGTTTTGT
>DIRA01000010.1:1432-26108 GCA_002427425.1 Clostridiales bacterium UBA5448
AAACAAAACATCGATGTTTTGTTTCATTCTACCCTCATTGGCGCAAAAGCCAACGAGGGAAAAGTAGATGCCATTCAGGTTGCCAATAAATCGGGTATTCAGGAGTATAGGGCTGCTTATTTCATCGATGCAACGGGAGATGCGGATTTGGCTGCCATGGCCGGGTTCCCTTTTAGATTGGGCCGGGATGAGGATCAATTATGCCAACCCATGACTTTGAGCTTTCGAGTTGCCAATGTAGATATAGATACCTATTTCGAAGAAAAAAAGAGTATCAACGAATTATATGATACCTATAGAAACCAGGGAAAAATTAAGAATCCCCGGGAAAATGTATTGGTGTTTGATACCCTGATGGATGGCGTATTGCATTTCAATACCACCCGGGTCATCAAATATAATCCCATCGACGCGATGGATTTGACCAAAGCCGAAATGGAAGCCAGAGAACAAGTTTTTGAAATGATGGACTTTTTAAAAACCAATTTTAAGGCATTTAAAGACAGCGAAGTGATTTCCACCGCCGCCAGCATCGGTGTACGGGAAAGCCGTATGATCATCGGTGAACATGTTTTGACTGGAGAAGAAATCAAAGCCTGCACGGTTTTTGAAGATTCTATTGCCGTTGGCAATTATGATTTGGATATTCACAATCCGGAAGGAACGGGCACGTCTCATTATTATTTTCCCCCGGGGGAATATTATCAAATTCCCTATCGCAGCTTAGTTCCTAAAGATTCTGTCAATATGCTGGTTGCAGGAAGATGCATTTCCACCGACCATCATGCACAGGCTTCCATTCGCATCATGCCCATCGTCTGCTGTCTGGGCGAAGCCTGCGGAACCGCTATCGGGATTGCGGCCAAGACAATGGCAGATGTGCAAAACATAGACAGATTGCAATTACAGGATACACTGGTCAAGAACGGTGCCATCATCGATTGACATCCGTTGATGGCGCTTGGGTCACCAACCAATCATAAGGGAGAAATCATGAAAAAAACGGTGTCCGCCTTAGAACACTATGATCGATTGATCGATGAAAACAACGATCCCGTTCACGACCCCGAAAGATTGCAATCTTACATGAATCGGTGGGACGGCATGCCTTTTATGGATCTTATGCAATTGGATCTTGGCAAAACAGCGTTGGAAATCGGCATCGGGACGGGCAGACTTGCGATACAAATCGCTTCCCGATGCAAGGCGTTGTATGGGATTGACATTTCCCAAAAGACCGTTGCGCGGGCGAAGGAAAATCTTGCTACGCATCAAAATGTGTTTCTTATCCACGGTGATTTTCTAGATTTTCCCTTTGACAGGACATTCGATGTCCTGTATTCCTCTTTGACCTGGATGCATATACAGAAAAAGGCCGAAGCAATGAAAAAAGCGGCGTCTTTATTAGAAAAAGGGGGAAGATTTGTCCTTTCTATCGATAAAAACCAAAAAGACTTTTTGGAGCTTGGAACAAGAAAGGTAAAAATCTATCCCGATAGCGTAAATCATATCCGGGACTGTGTACAAGCCGCCGGATTGGTGACGGAACAAGTTACCAAGACCGCGTTTGCCTATCTGGTGGCAGCCGTCAAAATTTGACTTACATAGCCACCTGTATGGATGTGCATCTTTTATGTTAGAAAGATACAATCGAACGATGGGCAAGCAGAAAAAATGATGCGAATGGAAAAAAATACACCCAGTGACACATCGGATACAAAGGTAATCAGAATGTTTATTTACCATAATTTTTAATAAAAATAAGGATTTTTACTATTTTGATTGTATAATAGATGTAGGCTGATAAGCTTATATCAAATACGGAGGATGCCATAGTATGGATAACGGTGCCAGTAGCTACCGCCGTTTCCTTGCGGGCGACGAACGTGCATTTGACGAGATACTGCATCTGTACAGGGACAATCTGATATTCTTTCTCAATCGGTATGTGCATAATATGACGGTTGCGGAAGATCTTGCCATTGATGCCTTTGTGGATTTGCTTGTACATACCCACCGCTATCACTTTAAAACCTCGTTAAAGACCTATTTGTTCATGGTTGGCAGAAGCCTTGCCCTCAATTATCTGAAAAAGCAGTCTAAACATCCGACGGTACCGCTGTTTGAAGCGAACGCGACGGATGAAGCCGATTTGGAAGAAAAATTGGTGGCGGAGGAAAGAAAACGCATGGTCAATCAGGCTTTGGAGCAATTGCCCGAGGAAATGCGGCTGGTGATTCACCTGGTTTATTTTGAAGAGCTGTCCTATGAGGAGACGGCGAAAATCATGAAAAAAAACAAAAAGCAGGTGGACAATTTGTTGTATCGCGCCAAACAAGCACTTCGTCCCATTTTGGGAAGGGAGGGTAACTTGTGAAATCCGGAGAAGAATTTAAAGCGGCTGTATGGAAAAGAAAAGAAGCATACGAACGAAAACAAAAGAAAATTCGCAAACAAATTGCCATCATCACATCTGCGACCGCTGCCTGTCTGATGCTTTGTTTTGCTCTTGCTCTGGCTTTTTTCATGCAAGACACCAACGGGAAGGATCATTTCATCGATGAGATTCCCGAAAGTGCCATGGAAATCGGCGATGCAAAACAAACCATGGTGAAAAAAATTGTAGTTCAAAGCGTGTTATCGGGGCAAAATAACGATCATACCTTCACCGATCCCCATACAATCCATCAAATGATGGCATACTTGGAGCAGATGACGGCCAACGCGGTGGAGGCTGGAAGGGAAGAATTGGCGGGGATATCCTATCATACCATTACTGTGACAGAACTTTCAGGCAACATCATTACCTATACATTGATGAATGATCAATATCAAATTAACAACGGACCTTGGATGCAAATCAAAAACAGCGAAATTACAAGCTTTGAAACATGGATGGATGCCCTGGCATCCCATTGAGAGAGGAGTAAATTGCATGAGAAAAAAAATAATTACTGCCATTATTTGTTTTTTGCTAACAGGAGCATTTCTGATCAACATTACGGGCTGCGGTATGGAGGTCAAGGCCGCAGATTTGATGGAGGGCATTCAAGCCGCGAAGGTCAGCGGGAAAGCGGCGGATGATACGTGGATTGGCAGTTCGGCGGACTTTGCCCTCGAACTGTTCAAACAATCCGTTGCTCAGGATAAAAATGCCTTGATATCCCCCTTGTCGGTGATGCTCGCCTTGGCCATGACCGCCAACGGCGCGGATAGTCAGACCAAAGCCGAAATGGAAGCCCTGCTGGGTGGAACCATTTCATTGGATGATTTAAACAAATACTTGTATTCCTATGTGAACAATCTGCCCTCCGACAAGGATTATAAAGTGGAAATTGCCAACTCCATTTGGTTTCGGGACGATGAAAATCGTTTGAAGGTCGAAAAAGCGTTTTTACAAACCAACGCGGATTATTATGGCGCATCAGCCTATAAGTCTCCCTTTGACGAACAGACCGTGAAGGATATCAACAATTGGGTGAAAAAGCATACAGATGGCATGATTGATGAAATTGTGGATCAAATTGACGCCGATACCATCCTGTATCTGATCAATGCGTTGGTATTTGATGCCAAGTGGCAAGTGGCATATGAAAAGGGCAATGTATATGAAGACAGCTTTACGGCTTACAACAAAGACGTGAGAACCGTGGATATGATGTTTTCGGAAGAGTCCCGTTACCTTGATGATGGAAACGCGGTCGGATTCATCAAACCGTATAAGGACAACAAATATAGTTTTGTTGCCCTGCTTCCCAACGAGGATATTTTCATCGGGGATTATGTGGCATCTCTCACCGGTGACAATTTTCTTGCTACCATGCAGAATGCTAAAAATGCCTTTGTGGAAGTACGCATGCCCAAATTCTCTTATGACTATACCATCGAGATGAACAAAGCATTGAAGGGAATGGGGATGCCCACGGCGTTTGACAGCGGCGCGGCTGATTTCTCCAAGATGGGGCAGTCGTCATACGGCAATATCTATATCGGTGAAGTACTCCACAAAACCTTCATTTCCGTGGATGAGCTGGGAACCAAAGCCGGCGCGGTCACGAAGGTGGAAATGAAAGATGAGTGTGCTGCCATATATGATTATTTCGTCAAGCTGAACCGTCCGTTTGTGTATGCCATTGTGGACAACGCCACCAATCTGCCGTTGTTTATCGGCACGGTGATGGACATCATATAAATGTTTTTTTAGGCTGTTGCCCGGCACCCCAAAAAGGTGCCGGGCTTTTTTGAAAATAGGTTTACGCGTATCGTTTCATATGGTATACTGGGATGCGTGATTATGTCAAAAATAAATAGCAACAATGGGGTGAATATACAAATGCAGTTTCATGAGATGTTCGGGCAAGCCCGTTGGCTCAAGCCAACTTCTCCTTGCTCTTCTGCCGTTACCAGAGGGAAGTTTTTATTACAAGACAACCTTGTCAATACCCGGATTCGCATCGTGGGATTGGGAATTTTTGAACTGTACATCAATGGAAATCCGGTGGGCGATGATTTGTTTTTGCCATTGAATACTGATTTTCACGAGCGTCCCGGCATGTTGATCCGTAATTTGCCGTTCGGCGAACAAACCGCCCATCGTTTGTATGTCACCGAATGTGATATTTCTCCCTATGTGCATGGGGGTGAAAATACCATTGCCGTGCATGTAGGTACCGGGTGGTATGCCGATAGAATGGAACTGAAGTTTGGGGATATCTGTCTCTGCTGGCGCATATACAACAGCCAAAATGACATCGGTTCTACGGATATGATCTGGAAAGAAGGTTTTGTCAAAGACTGTGTATATCGGATGGGGGAAACCCAGGATTTGCGGGGTTTTGATGAAAACTGGATGGCGGAAGAGACGGACACAGAGGGATATATTTCTATGCTACCTTTTGATTTTCCTCCTACCGACTATTTGTTTTCTGCTTGTCCTGCCGATGGGGTGATCCGCACCCTCCAACCCAAGGAAATCGCCTGTTCTGAGGAGTATACCGTATTTGATGTAGGGGAAAACATCACCGGCTATCCCATAATCCGCCTCAAAGAGGGATGTGAGGGGGAAGTTTGCCTGCTGTTTGCCGAAACGGCAAAAGAGGATGGGCATTTGTGTGAAACCACCATGCATAAACAAAAGGAAGTATTTTTGACCGATGCCCTTCATCCCTTGATGCATCCTCGGTTTGTCTGGTTTGGATTTCGGTATTTTAGCGTAACGAATAATGCCTATCCCATAGAATGCAGGGTGATTCATACAAAAACAGATGTAACCTCCTCCTTTGCAAGCTCCTCCCTCAACTTAAATTGGCTGTATGATGCTTACATTCGAACCCAGCTTTGTAACATGCATACCGGAATACCCTCAGACTGTCCCCATCTGGAACGACGGGGATACACCGGGGACGGTCAGCTGACCTGTGAGGCTGCCATGCTGTTATTGGATGCCAAAGAATTCTACCGCAAATGGATTTATGACATTTCCGATTGCCAGGACAGGCTCACCGGCCATGTACAGTATACGGCACCCTATACCCACAGCGGTGGTGGACCCGGCGGTTGGGGCTGTGCCATGGTGGAAGTACCCTATTTATTTTATCAAACTTACGGGGAAACAGGACCCATGGCGGATTTGTATCCCCAGATGTTGTTTTATTTTCAGTATTTGGATGCGCATAGCGAAGAAGATTTGATTGTCAGCGACAGGCCCTTAGAGTGGTGTTTGGGGGATTGGTGTACCCCGGATCCCATCGCCATTCCCGCTCCCTATGTGAACAATTATTTTTATATTAAATCGTTGTATCGGGTGAAAGAAATGGCTGCAACCTTAGGCTATGTTCAGGATATTCCTCTTCTGGAAGAAAAGATTCGAATCAAAACCGCCGCCCTGATCAAAGCCTATTGGGATGAAAAGACCGGAAATTTTGCGGGCAATGTCCAAGGAGCCAACGGCTTTGCGTTGGATTTAGGCTTGGGGGATGAGAGAACCCAACGCAATATGGTAGAAAAATATCGCGCTTCCGGAGAATATGACACAGGTATTTTTGGTACCGATGTGGTGACACGGGTTCTGTTTGAACGCGGCGAAGGAGAACTGGCGATACAGTTGTTAACATCGGAAAAGAAAAACTCGTTTTCTACCATGCGAGTTGCCGGCGCCACCACCTTGTGGGAATACTGGTATGGCAAACGCTCCCACAGCCATCCCATGTTCGGGGCGGTGACACGGTATTTATTCCGCTATATTTTAGGGATCCAACAAACCAAAGACAGCGTGGGATACGAGAACCTTCGCATCGCTCCCTGTCCCGGGGGAATCGAGTGTGCAACAGGGTCCTTGCTACTGCCCTGCGGACGGGTATCGGTTTCCTTTGAACAACAAAAGGATGCCGTTTCCTTTGCGATCACCTTGCCGGAAGGAAAAACGGCAGCCTTTGTCTGGGGCAAGCATGATAGATTGCTGCAAGGCGGAGAAAATCGGTTTATTGTATAGACAGAAAAAAGGGTTCTGCCAAAGTGCAGAACTCTTTTTTATCTCCTTTTACAGGGGTTATAATTTTCGTTGAAACAGGGAAAAATAAGGAAAAGGAGTGTTTATATGGAATCAATTTGGTCAAAAGAAACGCAAATTCTCCCCAGAGAACCGTTGCATCAACATCAATCGGTGAATACCGTCATCATCGGCGGCGGTATGGCCGGTATCCTCACGGCGTTTTTATTAAAAAAGAGGGGTGTGGATGTGGTGGTGCTGGAAGCCAATACCATCGGCAGCGGGCAAACCAAAAATACCACCGCCAAAATCACCTGTCAGCATGGTTTGATGTATTACAAACTGATCCAGGAGCGGGGTGAGCACTATGCTAAAAAGTATGCCCGTGTCAACATGCTTGCCATTGAACTGTACGAACGGATTATAAACTCTCTGCACATTGACTGTGATTTTCGCCGTCTTCCCTCCTATTTATACTCTAAGGTGGATGATCTGTGTTTGCGGCGGGAAGCAGGAGCCGCATCCAAACTGGGTATGCAAGCGGACTTTTGCTTCAAAACAGCCCTGCCCTTTGAGGTAAAAGGGGCGGTTAGATTTGAAAATCAGGCCCAGTTTCAACCGCTGGCATTTTTAAAAGCGATATCCGAGGAGGTGTGTGTATATGAACATTCTCCGGTTCTGAAGGTGGAAAGTAATACCGTTATCACCCCCGGCGGAAATGTGAAAGCCGATCATGTGGTATTTGCCACCCATTATCCGTTTGTGAATTTTCCCGGCTTGTTTTTCACCCGACTCCATCAGGAAAGAAGCTACGCCATTGCCATTGAAGGGGGACAAAACCTGGAAGGCTTATACTATGGAGTGGATAAGGACGGCATTTCCTTCCGTAATGCCGGTTCCCTGACCATTTTGGGAGGCGGCAATCACAGAACGGGAGAAAATTCTCAGGGCGGTAAATATCAGTTTTTACAAGATGCGGCAAAACGTTTCTATCCCGACTGCACCCTGGTTGCCCAATGGTCAGCGCAGGATTGCATTCCTATAGACGGGCTGCCCTATATCGGACGGTTTGGTGGCAAGGATAGAAAATGGTACGTGGCAACCGGCTTTTTCAAATGGGGCATGACCAATTCCATGGTATCCGCCATGGCTCTTTGCGATATGATTTGCGGCGTTCATAACCGCTATGGGGACATGTTTGATCCCAACAGAAACAGTTGGACCAAATCCGTAAAAAACTTGTCGATCGAATTGAAAGCATCCGTTTTGGGATTGGGCAGACAGGTATTTAGCGACGCCAAATCCCCTCTTTCTTCTTTGCCCCAAGGCCACGGCGGCATTGTGGAGTGGAAAGGCCATAAATTGGGGGCATATAAAGACGAACAGGGCAATGTCTTTTTGGTTTCTGTCAAATGCCCGCACCTGGGATGTCAGTTGGAATGGAATCCCGATGAAAAGTCCTGGGATTGTCCTTGCCATGGTTCAAGATTTGATTACACCGGAGCTCTTTTGGACAATCCGGCTCAAATCAAGCTGAAAGCCTATCGGTACACAAGACGATGATTTGCCATGTATTGACAATCCCGCCTTGTTTTGGTACAATGTATAGCGTTACGCTGAGATGGATACAAGGAATAAAAATATGGATGAAATCACCGCACTGCAGAAAAACATGCCCACGCAAGCAATTCTGGTTGCCAGAATTGAGGAGGGTATGACAGAAGAAAACAGAGAGAAATCTCTGGATGAACTGGAGCAACTTTTGGAAACGGCGGGGGGCGTTTGTTTTGCTCGGTTGTCACAAACACGTCCTCATCCCGATGTGCGTACCTATCTTGGCAGCGGCAAGGCGGAAGAATTGTCTCAACTGATCAAGGGTAACAAAATTACCTTGATTGTGGTGGACGACGAATTGTCCCCTTCTCAAATCAAAAACCTCGAAGATGCCATGGAAACCGAAGTCCGTGTCATTGATCGTACCATGTTGATTCTGGATATTTTCGCCCGGAATGCCGTGACAAGCGAAGGGATTTTGCAAGTGGAAATAGCCCAGCTGAAATATTCTATGCCCCGTTTATTGGGGAAGGGAACCGCATTGTCCCGATTGGGAGGCGGTATCGGGACCAGAGGACCCGGGGAAAGCAAGCTCGAAACCGATCGTCGGCATATCAAACGGCGCATTGCCTATCTGGAAGAAGCTTTGCGGGAAATGGACGAAACCCGTAGTATCCAGCGCAGCGCCCGCCGTTCTTCCGGGATACCCCAGATTGCCATTGCAGGGTATACCAACGTGGGAAAATCCACCCTTCTTAACCATTTGACGCATGCCAACATTTTGTCGGAAGACAAGTTGTTTGCCACGCTGGACCCCACTACCCGCCGCCTGAAACTGCCGACTGCGGGGGAAGTGGTGTTGACGGATACCGTCGGATTTATTCAGCATTTGCCCCACCACTTGGTGGAAGCTTTCAAGTCTACCCTGGATGAAGTGGTATTGGCGGATTTGATTTTAATAATATTGGACGCTTCCGATCCGGAAGTGGACCATCAATTATCTGTCACCGAACAGATTTTATCCGCATTGTATGCCAAACGCAAAGCAGAGCCCCGACCTATGCTGTATGTGTTCAACAAATGTGATCGGGTGGAAAAAAAGATGCTGCCTTTGCTGACTCCCCGCGCTGACACGGTCTATATTTCCGCTGTCACGGGAGAAGGTATCGACACCCTCATCGCCCGCATAGAAAAAGCGGTGAGCGAATGCAAAAAAGAAGTTGTCTTCAAATTTCCCAACGCCTTCGGCGGGGGGTATTTGAACCGATTGTATAAAACATCCACCGTTGTTTCCTGTGACTATGCATCCGACGGTATGCTGATCCGTGTGATTGCGGATGAAAAAATCCGAAGCATGTACAAAGAATTTCTGGTGGAAAAAGGAGGAAACTGAAGATGGCGAAAGCCAGAAAAGATATTAAAAAGTCCGGTACCGGTACCCCTGCCATCATTCATGACAGTCCCATTACCCATACGCTGGAAACCAACTATATGCCCTATGTGATGAGCGTCATTGTCTCTCGTGCCATTCCCGAAATCGACGGATTTAAGCCGGCTCACAGAAAATTGCTGTATACCATGTTTAAAATGGGATTATTGACCGGCAACCGCATCAAATCCGCCGACGTGGTGGGGCAGACCATGAAATTGAATCCCCACGGAGATGGTGCCATTTATGAAACGCTGGTCCGCCTGACCAGAGGAAACGAAGCCCTGCTTCATCCTTTCATTGATTCCAAAGGAAGCTTTGGCAAACAATATTCCAAAATGGCCTATGCCGCCTCCCGTTATACCGAAGTCAAACTGGATCTCATTTGCCAGGAATTGTTCAGTGGTATCGACAAAGACGCTGTTGATATGATGGACAACTACAACGGAACAACCAAAGAGCCGGTGTTGTTTCCCACCAGTTTTCCCAACGTTTTGGTTTCTCCCAACACGGGCATTGCGGTGGGTCTTGCCAGCTCCATTTGCTCGTTCAACCTGGCAGAAATGTGCGAAACTACCATCGCTCTCATTCAAAAACCCCAACATGATTTGTCCGCTACCCTGCCTGCGCCGGATTTTTCTACGGGTGCACAGCTTCTGTATAACAAGCATGAAATGGATGCCATATATAGTTCCGGCAGAGGCAGCATCCGATTGCGTTCCAAATATCGCGTCGTACCGAATCAGCAGTGCATCGAAATCTATGAAATCCCCTATTCCACCACAGTAGAGGCGATTATCGATAAAATCGCCAAGCTGGTAAAGGGAGGAAAACTCAAAGAAATCAATGATGTGCGGGATGAGACGGATTTGGGGGGCTTGAAGCTTACCATTGATATCAAGCGGGGTGTAGAACCTGACAAGTTGATGGCTAAGCTGTTCAAAAGAACCGATTTGGAGTGCAATTTCCCCTGCAATTTCAATATATTGATCGGCGGCACGCCCAGACTCATGGGCATTCGAGAAATCTTGCAGGAGTGGCATGGATTCAGATGCGAATGCTTAAAACGGGAAATTTACTTTGATTTGATGGTCAAAAATGATAAATTGCATGTGTTGATGGGATTGGAAAAGATCCTGCTGGACATTGACAAAGCCATTTCCATCATTCGGAAAACCGAGAACGACAAAGATGTGATTCCTAACTTGTGCAAGGGGTTTGACATCGACGAGCCGCAGGCTGAATTCATTGCCGACATTCGTTTGCGGAATTTGAACAAAGAACATATTCTCTCTCGGGTGGCTGAAATGGATACCCTCAAAGCCGAAATCAAACGGCTGGAAGGGATTCTGAAATCCGAGCAGAAATTGAACAATTTGATCATCGAGCAACTGCGGGTTGTACAGAAAAAATATGGTATTCCCCGGAAAACCGAAATTATTTCCGGCAAAGAAGCCCAGCTGATTGTGTCCGAAGAAAAAGAAGAGGCCTATCAGGTATATGTGGTTATGACCAAAGAAGGATATTTCAAGCGGATTACGTTGCAGTCCATTCGTGGCAGCGATGATCAAAAACTCAAAGACGGGGATGAAATTGTGTACAGCGGTGAAATCTCCAGCGAATGTGAACTGTTGTTCTTCACGGATCAAGGGCAATTGTATAAGGCGAAAGTCGGAGAGTTTGAAAATGTCAAAGCGTCGGCACTGGGGGAATATGTCCCTGCCAAACTGGAATTTGAAGCCAATGAACGGGTCATTTTCTTCATGCCCGAAATAAACTTCGAGGGGCGGCTGATGATTGGTTTTGAAAATGGGAAGGCTTTGTCCATTCCTCTAAGTCAATATCAGACCAAAACAAATCGCCGCAAATTGACCGGCGTATTCAACATCACCAGTCCCGTCGTCGGCATGATCCCCGTGGAAAAAGGGAAAACCAAAGATGTGTTTATCTTGACCAAACATATGCGGGCTGCCTATCTGCCCGGCTCTTTGATTCCCGAAAAAGCCACTCGTACGTCCGCAGGCAACCAGATCTTTGTGCTGAAAAAGGGAGATTATGTGGAGAAGTTTGTTGCTGCCGACCAAATACCTCCTTCCTCCTTAAAAGGGTGCAGAAAATTGAAAGTGCCTACCCCCGGCGCGATTTACAATCCCGTGAATGTGGAAGAAAACCAGCTGATTATGGAATGACGAGCCGCTCTGCATAGCAGAGCGGTTTCTTGTCAATATTCTAGGAAGAAAGAATTCAAAAGGACTAGGAAGAAAGAATTCAAAAGGAAACTATTTACAGATATTAAATAATCTGCTATAATTATTTATCTATTGGATGATAAGGGATTGTGTATACACATGAAAAATTGGAATATAAAAAGGTTTTTAACGGTTTGGCTTTTGTCGGCTTTACTTTGCCTTTTGAGCGGATATACCCCCATCGGCGGCATTTTACTTTCCCCGGTTGTCATCGCCCTGCTGGCACTGGTTCTTGCAGAGGCACCTCCTGTTGCCATTCCGGTGGTGTTTTGGATGCTTCCTTTGACATGCTTGGCTGGCACAGGCTTTTTTTTCGGTGGTTTTCTCACGGTATTTGTAACCATCGTATTCTTTTTGAGCGCATCTGTTTTATACCTGTGCTATCAGAAAAAAGCCAATCGGACTTTTTCGGTTTCCATCGTTGCCGTCGCCATCGGTTTTAGTGCGCTGGTGCTGATCATGTATGCACTGTTGGTATGGACAAAAGGAGATTTGAGCCGGGAGAGTTTGTCTGGATTGGTAGATCGATTTACCCGCTGGCTGACCAAGGTGATCAAAGGGGCGTATGAAAAAACCGAGACTGAAACGGACTTTGATACCCTCGTTTCCGTTTTGGTACAGGGGCTGATTGCTTCGCTGCCGGGGTATTTGTGTGCGGCAAGCGCATTCGCCGCCTATTTTTCCACCGGATTGTTCCGAACTGTTTTGCAAAAAAAAGATGCCTTTGCTTACACATGGGAATATAAGCTGTCTCCCATTTCATCCACCGTTTTTGTCTTGGTTCTTGTGGTTTCTTTTTTTGTTTCCAACGAAACCTTGCGTTACGGGTTGAACAATGTCGCCTCTCTCATGCAAATGCTCATGGCGTTGGCAGGATTTTGTTATTTTAGATATATTTGCCGGTCCAAGAAGATTCCATTGATCCGATACTACGGCATGGTAGCGGGCATCTTTGTTGCCGCCCCCATTGTGGGATATATCCTGGCTTCGGTTTCCAAGGACAGCGCCTTGCTTGCTGGTTTTTTGCTCTCGCTCCCATCATATGGGTATGTCATCATGTATATCGGCGGTTTTTTCGGTGTCGCCAATCAAAACAGAAAATATAAACTGTAAACATAAGAGTAAGGGGGGGTACGGTATGAAGCGGAAAATATTCAAACCTTTTTCCGAAGATGGCGGGTTTTATATCTCGCTTCTGATCTTCGGGGCTTTCTCCGTACTTTCCGGACTGATCGGCGGGTTTCAATTGGCCTTGATTGGCCTGAGCTTTTTGGCCTTTGCCGTCATTATGGTGGTACTGCTGCGTATGGTGTATGCCACCCGGGATCGGGCCCAAAAAGCGGGGCAGGCGGTCATGAGCAATGTAACATTGGATTTCATCATGCATTTTGAAATGCCCGTTGTGATCATCAGTACAGGCGGCGATATCATTTGGTATAACAAAAGTTTTTCCAAAGCAGCGCAAAATACTTCTCCGCTGTATAATTTCTCCGTGCAGGAATTTTTAGCGGAAAAATTAAGCATGGAACGGGTCAAACGGGTGGCAGAGCGCACCATTACCCGGGATGGCGAGGAAGAAAGGCCTATTTTGGTGACCATGCGGGGCGTGCAATACAGATTGCATTTGAATTTGATGCAGTCCGCAGGAACCCGGTATTACATCACCGTATGGCAGGATATGTCCCAAGTCATTGAACTTGCCCGGGAATTGACCGCCCGCAATCCGCTGTTTGCCTATGTGGCGGTGGACAACGCCGCGGAAGCCACTGGTTTTTTGCAGACGGAATACCGTACCATTTCCGCCAAAATCGCTATTTTGTTAAAAGAATGGTCGGATAGTCTCCAAGGGGTTCTCCAAGAGGTGGAAAAGGAAAAATATCTGTTTGTATTTGAAGAAGGAAAATTGGAGCAACTCACCACCCAAAAGTTCGAAATATTGGACAAGGTTCGGGATATTTCCATGTCGACCGGGTCATCCACACCCATAACGGTTTCTCTGGGTGTGGCGGCTTCAGGGGATACTTTGGCGGAAAAAGAGCGCATTGCTACCCAGGCATTGGATCTGGCTTTGCAGCGCGGCGGCGATCAGGCGGTTTTGAAAACCCGTACCGGCAATGAAGTGTATGGAGGGCGAAGTAAATCCGTCCAGAAGAAAACCAAAGTCCGGTCCCGTGTTGTGGCAGGGGAGCTGGTTAACCTCATTAAAAAATCCGGCAACGTCATCATTATGGGGCATAAATACGCCGACCATGACTCGGTAGGTGCTTGTATCGGTATGGCGCGGCTGGCCATGCAATATTGCAATAAAGTCAATATTGTCGTTAATATCAACGATAACAACTTAAAAAATATTTTCCGTAAACTGCGGGGGATTTCCATTTATCGCGATGTATTTGTGGACGGTGCCACGGCACAGGATTTAATCGAGCCGGATACTTTGCTGGTGGCGGTGGACGTGAACAACCCCGCCCACTTTGAAGCACCCGAAATCTATAAAAACGCATCCAAAATGGTGGTCATTGACCATCATAGAAAAACCATCGAATATGACGTGCAGCCCAGCATCACATACATTGAACCTTCCGCTTCTTCTGCCAGTGAATTGATGTGCGAGATTCTCGAACAGGCGTTGGAACCGGGACAATTACTGAAGGAAGAGGCGGAAGTCCTCTTCTCCGGTATCTTGCTGGACACCAAACAATTTACCCGCAATACAGGCGTGCGTACTTTTGCTGCGGCTCTTTTCCTTCGCGGAGAGGGCGCGAATCCCAATGAAGCCCAGATGCTGTTTAAGATTGAACTCTCGGAATTTGTACGGGAAGCCATGTTTGAAAACAACGTGGTGGTGTACCGCAACATCATCGCCATTTCCGTGTTC
This sequence comes from Clostridiales bacterium UBA5448, assembly GCA_002427425.1. Classification (GTDB taxonomy): domain Bacteria; phylum Bacillota; class Clostridia; order Oscillospirales; family SIG627; genus UBA5448. The sequence continues at coordinate 16,030 of DIRA01000010.1, forward strand.
AAAGGGGAGGCGTTGGCCGGGGATAAAATTGCCGCATCCAAGGTGGCGGAACGCTTATTGGGCGTGGAAGGGGTATTGGCATCGTTTGCCTTGTGCGAAATCGATGGCACGGTACACATTTCCGCCCGTTCCAGCGGTACGATCAACGTGCAGCTGGTTGTAGAAAAGCTGGGCGGCGGCGGTCATTTTGATATGGCCGGAGCCCAATTGCCCAACACGTCTATGCAGCAGGCGCTGGTTCAATTGAAAAAAGTAATCGACGAATATCTCAGCGAAGAATGAATATAGGAGGAGTAAAATGAAAGTGATATTGAAAGAAGATATCCGCACACTGGGAAAAAAAGGTGCGGTGGTAAACGTATCCGACGGATATGCCCAAAACTATCTGTTTCCCCGCAATCTGGCAACCATTGCCGATGCGGCTGCCATGAACGAAATCAAATCTCAAGAAGCGGCGAAAGCCTATAAAATCAAAACGCAGACCGAAGCAGCCAAAGAAATGGCCAAGAAAATGGAAAGCATGTTGGTAAAAATCACCGCCAGTGCCGGTGCAGACGGCAAGTTTTATGGAGCGGTCACAACAAAAGAAATTTCCGAGCAATTGGAAGCGCAGTTCGGTATTTTGGTTGACAAAAGGAAAATCGAGCTTGCCGAACCGATCAAAACATTTGGACAGTATGAAATGGATGTGAAGTTGTATACCGGCATCACGGGAAAACTTCATGTACTGGTAACCGAAAAGAAATAAGGGTGAAAAGAACATGGCAAAAGGCAATTTTGAAACCAATTCCTTGGCACTGACCGATCCGTTTATGATCAAACAGCTGCCCTATTCCATGGAAGCCGAACAGGCGGTTCTGGGGGCACTCATATTGGATAGTGAACGGCTCACCTCTGTGGTGGGAATTTTGTCTGCAGATGATTTTTATGTAGACAAACATATTGCTATTTTTGCTTCTATGCAGGAATTATCCCTGCAGAACAAACATATCGATGCGGTCACGCTGGTCAACTCACTGGTCAACAAAGGGGTGTATAAAGAAGAAGGGGCAGCCGCCTATTTCAAGCAATTGGCCGAAGCTGTTCCCTCGGTCACCAACTGTGCGGACTACGCCCGGATCGTCCATGACAAAGCACTGTTGCGGCGACTGATTACCATTTCAGAAGAAATCTCCCGCAGCGCGTTCGAAGGCAGCGAACCGGTACAACACATACTGGATGCCGCCGAATCCAAAGTGTTTGCTTTGGCGCAAGGGTTCATTACCCACGATTTTATTCACATACACGATATTATCTTAGAGTTTTATAAAGAGCAGTTGCCGCTGTTGCAGCACAACAAAGACGAGGCCAGAGGTATTCCTACCTATTTTTCTGATCTGGACCGCTTTATTGTAGGGATGACTGCAGGCAACCTGGTTTTGCTGGGAGCCCGTCCCGGTATCGGAAAGACCAGTATGGCAACAAATATTGCAACCGCTGTGGCAAAGAATAAAAAGCAGGCCGTTGCCATTTTTTCTTTGGAAATGTCCAGAATCGAAATGGTGACTCGTATTTTATCCTCGGAAGCCAGGGTGGATAGCCACAAGCTTCGCAGCGGAGATTTGCAGGATGATGATTTTGCTCGTTTAGCCGAAGCCGCCACCGCTTTATCCCATGTGGACATTTATGTGGACGATACCAGCAATATCACCGTATCCGAAATGCGAGCAAAATTAAGAAGACTCAAGAATCTGGGATTTGTGGTCATTGACTATCTCCAGTTGATGTCCTCCGACCGCAGAATTGATAATCGCGCGCAAGAAGTCGGTGAAATCACCCGAAACTTAAAAATTCTTGCTAAAGAATTGCAGGTGCCGATCATGCTGCTGTCCCAGTTGGTTCGTGATACCGAAAAGAAGGGGCGCAAACCTATGCTGTCCGACTTGCGTGAATCGGGTTCTATTGAACAGGATGCCGACATGGTATTTTTCCTGTACAAAGATGAAAGCGGAGGAACAGGCGAGAATGACAACATCATAGAATGTATCATTGCCAAGAACCGTCACGGCTCCACCGGCTCCGTGAAATTGGGATGGGAAGGCCGCTTTACCCGGTTTGGCAATCTTGATACCTACCATGAAGAACCGTAAATCCGTTTTTGATCGGGTGCTTGCCTTTTGCAAGCAGGAAAAGCTGCTGGAATCAGGGGATACAGTGTTACTTGCTCTGTCCGGCGGCAAAGATTCGGTGGTACTCTTGCACATGCTGCGCAAAATGCAGGGATATTTTTCTTTGCAGTTGGGCGCATTACACCTCAATCATGGTCTTCGGGGTGAAGCGGCTTTGCATGATGAAGCTTTTTGTAAAAAATTGTGCCAAGCGTGGAATATCCCATTGCATGTTTTTTCTATCCCCGTGGATCAGATCGCTAAGGATCAGGGTGTTGGGCTGGAAGAAGCGGGAAGACAAGAACGATACAGGTTTTTGGAAATAGTGGCGCAAGAAGAAGGATATACTAAAGTAGCGACTGCTCACACACAATCGGATCACAGTGAAACCGTGCTGATGCATTTAATTCGGGGTGCGGGCTTGCGGGGGTTGGCAGGAATCCCTGCCCAAAGAGAAAGGATCATCCGTCCTCTTTTGTGCATTCCTACGGAAGATGTGTTGTTGTATGCCCGGGAAAATGATCTTGCCTTTTGCCAAGACGAAACGAACGAGGATACCCGCTATCTCAGAAATCATATTCGCCATACCATTTTACCTTCTATGAAAAAAAGCAATCCGGCTTTGGATAATAGTCTCATGCGGATGTCCAGGGTGGTTTCAGAAAGCGATGTGTATTTTACATTTCGTGCCAAACAAGCCCTGGCCGATATGGGGGGAGGTTTTCAAACGCCCCTGCCTCTTTCACAAGTAAAGGATCTGTTTCGGGCACCGGGGTCGCTGCTTCCCGCAGAAGCATTACTAAAACAGTGGTTGGGACAATCCCTTTCCTATGAGCAAGTGCAAGGGATCAAAAGACTTTTGTTGGAAAGTAAATCCCAGGCTCAGTTCAATGTTGGCAATCACATCACAGTAGAAATAGCAGGCGACTTTTTTCAAATCAAACCAATTCACCCCGAGAAAGCAAACCTGCAAGAAGTGTTTTTACAAGAGGGATACAATCCCCTTCCGGGATATGCTTTCGCCGTTTGGCTTCTGGCGTGTTCATCGAGTGAAAATTTTGAAAACATTTTGCAAAAAGACTACACTTTTTATGTATCTTCTGATACAATAGGAAGGCCAATGGTGCGGATTCGACAAGAGGGAGACCAATACCGCGCCGGAGGGCACACAAAAAAAGTGAAGAAAATTTTTGCCGACAGGAAGATACCCCGGGCTGTAAGGGACACGTTGCCCATCGTTTGTGATGAGCGGGGAATTATATGCGGTCCGTTTCTTCCGTTGGCGGACAGAGCCAAGGGATTAGATTTGAAAATAGTATTTGTGAGCGAGGATGACGCACCATGGAAACAATGAAGTATAAAGACTATGAAAATATGATGCAGTCCATACTGTTCAAAGAAGAAGATATCAAAAACATGGTTGAACGTATCGGCAGCGAAGTGACCGCATTTTATCAGCGCAAAGGACTGTCAAAAAACGGCAAACTGTTGGCAATCGCCGTTCTCAAAGGTGCAGTGGTTTTTTTCGCCGATTTGATTCGTGCCATCAAGGTGCCGGTGGAAGTCTCCTTTATTACCGCTTCTTCCTATGGAAAAGCCACCACTTCCGACGGGGAAGTGGCGGTTAAGATGACGTTGGATCCTGCCATGTGTGCCGGTGCTGACATCATGGTGGTAGAAGACATCCTGGACACGGGACACACCTTATCGCGGGTGATTGCCGCTTTCGAGGAAATGGGTGCCCGCAGTGTGACTCTTTGTACACTCCTGGACAAACCTGCCAGAAGAAAGGTGCCCATCAAAGCCGATTTCATTGGGGCAGAAATCCCCGATGCCTTTGTAGTGGGTTACGGTCTGGATTATGCGGAAGACTATCGGCAACTGCCTTATATCGGCATTCTGAAGCCGGAGGCATACAGCAAATAAATTCATTCCAAGCACTCCGGTGCCAAAGAAAGCGAGCGTGAACAAAGAAGATGAAGGGTAATTTTAAAATTATCATTTTCTATATTGTTTTAATTGTAGGTATCCTGATCGTGACGACAACCTTATTGGAGGATGCCACAACGGTTAAAATCACCTACAGCGATGTAGTGGATTTTTTCCATAGCAACCAGGTGAAATCCTTTGTGGTGGACGAGGATAACTATATTACCGTGGTACTGACCGATGAAGGGAAGGAAGTTGCCAATGAATTTGGCATTATCAACGGAACCTTTTCTTATCAGCTGAGAAGCCTGGATCTTTTCTACTATGATGTGGGTCAATATATCACCTCCCCCAATGAGGCCGAAAAAATCGGCAGCAACATCGAAAGCTACAACTATGTGGTTCCTCAGGCAACCCCTTGGTGGCTGAGCTTTTTACCCTATGTCATCATCATTGTGGTGTTCATCGTGTTATGGATGTATATGATGAATCAGGCCACCGGCGGAAAGGGAAGCAAAATCAACGCTTTTGGCCGCGCCAAAGCAAGATTGGGTTCCGATGAAAAGAAAAAAGTTTACTTTAAGGATGTTGCCGGGGCAGACGAAGAAAAAGAAGAATTGAGAGAAGTGGTGGAATTCTTAAAGAATCCTGCCAAGTATCTGGAACTGGGGGCTAAAATACCCAGAGGCGTTTTGTTGGTGGGTCCTCCCGGTACCGGTAAAACGCTGCTTGCCAAGGCGGTCGCCGGTGAAGCCGGCGTTCCCTTCTATTCCATTTCCGGTTCCGACTTCGTCGAAATGTATGTGGGTGTGGGCGCATCCCGTGTTCGCGACTTGTTTGAAACCGCCAAAAAGAATTCTCCCAGCATTGTATTCATCGATGAAATCGACGCCGTAGGTCGTCACAGAGGTGCCGGTTTGGGTGGCGGACACGATGAAAGAGAGCAGACTTTGAACCAGTTGCTGGTTGAAATGGATGGGTTTGGTTCTAATGATGGTGTCATTATCATGGCCGCTACCAACCGCCCTGACATTCTGGATCCCGCTTTGCTTCGTCCCGGTCGCTTTGACAGACAAATTACCGTCAACTATCCTGATATCAAAGGCAGAGAAGAAATATTGAAAGTTCACGCCAAAGATAAGCCCTTGGAAGGGGATGTGAACTTGTCGGTTCTGGCAAAAACCACCGCGGGATTTACCGGTGCCGATCTTGCCAACTTGTTAAACGAAGCGGCTCTGCTGGCTGCCAGAAAAGGTAAAAAGCTCATCGGAAACACCGAATTGGAAGAAGCTACCATCAAGGTCATTGTGGGTCCTCAAAAGAAATCCAAAGTGGTGACTGAAAAAGAGCGGAAGCTGACGGCTTACCATGAAGCGGGGCATGCCATTGTTACCAAACGACTGAAAACCCAGGATCCCGTCCATCAGATTTCCATCATTCCGTCCGGCCGTGCCGGAGGGTATACCTTGTCCTTGCCCAGTGAAGACAAATCGTATATGTCGAAAGTGGAAATGGAAGAAGAAATTGTGTCCCTGTTGGGCGGAAGAACCGCAGAAAAATTGGTGTTGGGGGATATTTCCACCGGTGCGTCTAACGATATCCAGCGTGCTTCCCAATTGGCTCGCAATATGATCATGCAGTATGGTATGAGTGAAAAACTTGGTCCCATTGTCTATGGTACGGGTCATACCGAAGTGTTCCTGGGCAAGGAATTCAGCAATGCCCGAAACTATTCCGAAAAGATCGCAGCCATGATCGACGATGAAACCATGGAAATCATCAGTCATGCCTATACGAAAGCGGAAAAAATCTTGGTGGAAGACATAGAAAAGCTGCACTTTGTAGCGGGATTCCTGGTCAAAAATGAAATCATGGATGCCGAACAATTTGAAGCTGCCATATCCATGGAAGATGTAACCGAGGAAGACCTGCTTCAAATCAAAGATGAAAAAACAAAGAAAAGCAAAGAAGAAAACCGTTTGCAGCAGGAAGAAAATGAACGCTTAGCAAAAGAACTTGCCAAAAAACTAAATGAGAGCAATGAATCCGATCAGGATGCCTAACAAGCTTTCAGCATCAATATAAAAAAACTCAAACCAAGAAAATCGCTTAGACGAAGCACGAGGTGTTGCAAATGAGGTCGGCTGTATGCAACCGAAATTTGCAATTTCTTGCAACGAGCAAGCAAAAATTATTTTGAGTTTTGCGCTTGCACAACGTTTGCGACGATTTGAAACGGGGTTTTTTAACCCCGTTTTCTTTTGGAGGGGACACAATGGATTTGATCAAAATGCGCGCAGAAATTGAAAAGTTTTATCATGATACCGCCTTGCCCGGCGAACAGTTACCGCAACCTAAAAAATCGGATGCCTTTATCATCGGGATTCAAAAAAATCAGATTTATTTTATGGACGGTAAAAACACCTATGTACAGTATGATGCTTTAGAACAGGTGGATTTCAACGGACCGGAAATCAAAAACCAGGAATGGAGAGCCCAGTTGTGCCGTTTTGGTTGGATGCGGTCCTGCGCTGAAGCGTATCTTCAAACCGGGGATGAGATCTATGTAAAAGCCATGCGGGATACGGTGGAGGCGTGGCTACGCTTTCGTCCTACCAAACCCGATGATGAAATCGATAGGAGTTATTATCTGTTTGACAGCACGTTGAGCACGGGTATTCGGCTCATGGCCTGGTGGAACAGCATACCCTATTGTGCCGATTCGCCGTATATAGACAAAGACTTTTTGGATCGTGTGTACACATCCACCTTGGCGCAATTGAAGTGGTTGGAAAAACACAATGCCAAAAAAGGTAATTTTAAAGTATTTGAATTGAAATCCATGTTGTTTTTAGGTTGTGTACTGCCTGGCTGTGAAGGCGTACTGCCGTATGTTTCCCGTACCATCGGAGAAGCTTTTCGCATGCAAGTGGAAGAAGATGGTAGCCACGAAGAACATACTATGGGGTATCACAACGCCATGCGGGAAGATTTTACCCATTTTGCCATCATGGCTCAAAACCGTCCTTCTTTGGGTATTCAAATCGATGGGAAACGGTTGGCGAAAATGTATGAGTATTCCTTGGCTGCCATGGCACCCGACGGAAGACGCTGGGGGATCGGCGATGATTCCCGTTGGCATCTCGATGTTCAACCGACAGATAGAGCGGAATTTCTTGCACGCTATCAAAAGCTGCGGGCTTTTTTGCAGCTTCCTCCCTTGACCGGAGAATTGGAAAGCAAGTTTCCTTGTGCGGGACAATATTTTTTCCAGGATGAAAAAACAAAAATCTGTCTGGACGCCACCCATTTTGGGGGATCCCATTTTCATCCTGCCAGAGGGGCGATTACTTGTTATCATGGGGATGCCATGCTCTTGATCGATCCCGGCTCCTTGAATTATGAGCGCACGGATCCGTTCTGTATGGCGGGGCGAAGTACTCCTTTACACAACACCATTGTGATCAACGGCTTTTCCCAGTGTCACGGTAACGATGCCAGAATTGCCTGGGTGGATGAGAACGAAAACGTTGCCGCTTTCCAATGTGTGTACGACGGTGGGTATACCAATTACAGACCGGGCAGAAGCCCTTGGGATACCTTGGCAACTGCAAAAAGCATTTGCGGCAAGCATGTACGCACCTTTGTTTGGATCAAAGGTAAATTTGGATTTTGCGTGGATTATGTAGAAGCCTTTGCACCGTCCTATCATGTGGCATCCCACTACCAGTTGTTGAATTGCCCCTATCATTTTGACAAAGAAATCAAAACCATCTTTACCTGTCGGGACACGTATAATCTTCACATCACCAGTCCCTGGTCGTCTTTCAAAACCGAAGCCGTTTTATATGAAGGGGACCAAGAGCAAATGCTGGGATTCATTGCAGCGGGTGTTGGCGGTTTGACCGGAGGTACCCCTGCCCCCTTGTTTTCCATAGAAGGGAACGTGAAAGGCGCCACCACCCAATGCTGTATATTGACACCGTTTGAAGGAAAGGATGTGCCTACCGTTCAAGTCAAAACACAAAGCATTGACATGTCCTTGCATTTTGAAGTCAAATGGCGGGGCGAAACCTACCTGATCGCGGCATCGGTGCCGTTTTTACAGGACGATGCGTACCACACGTCGGTGGGATATAAAGGACCTCTGGTGGCAGACGGGCCTTTGGCAATCCTCGGTGATGATCTTTCCTATGGATATCATATTACTTATGTGCAACGGAAGGAGGATGAAAAGAAATGAAAACAGTGTTGTTCCAGGGAGATTCTATCACAGATGCCGGAAGGGCAAGAGATGGGGATGTTTATAACCGGGGATATGGGTATGCCACCATGGTTTCGGGGCTGTTGGGATGGAAATATCCCGGCGCATACAATGGCATCAACCGTGGTATCAGCGGCAACCGTGTGGTGGATTTGTACGCCCGGATCAAGCTGGATTGTATCAATCTGAACCCTGATTATATATCCATTTTGATCGGTATCAACGATGTGTGGCATGAGGTTGCCAACAAAAACGGCGTATCTGCGGACAAGTTTGTCAAGGTATACAGTATGCTCATTGAAGAAACGCAGGAAGCGTTACCCCATACCAAAATCATGATTCTGGAACCCTTTGTCCTTCATGGTTTAGCCACCGATGCCGCATGGGATTATTTTGAAACAGAAACCCGTCTTCGGGGCGAAGGTGCCAAAAAAGTGGCGGATACATATGGGCTTCCCTTCATAACCCTACAGGATAAATTTAATCGGGCTCTGGACCAAGCGCCGGCGAGTTTTTGGCTAAAAGACGGGGTACATCCCAATGCACCGGGACATATGTTGATCGCCAATGCCTGGATGGATATGTTTGAACAAATCAAATAAAGCAGATAAACGAAAGAACCGACGGCAGTCGGTTCATTTTTATGTCTTGGATTGTCAGGGTGTTTTGGTTGTAGGCTATAAATAAAAAGGAGAATGGACATGAAAAAATTACTGCCCACGTCAGCCCATGCATGGGAAAGCAAGATCGAAGGATATTTTTTATCCTGCGAAGGTCCTCGGCTGGATAAAAACGGAAATCCCATTGTAGACAACGAAGGAAATCCCATCCGAACCGTGGTGAAACCGTACACCGTGACAGGACTTGCCTATGCATTGGGGGTGGAATCCCGGGACGCATTGTATAAAATCCCGGGCAATGCCGGTTGTTTGGTCAGGCGCGCCTTGCTGAAAATTGAGGAATATGCGGAACAGCAGTTGTTTTTCAAAGAAAGTCATGCAGGAAGCAAACTGTTTTTGGAAGTAAACTTTGAAAGATGGAAAGAGGCCCTTCCCCAAGACGAGCCGCTGTTGGTGGAAATCGGTCCCTGGGGCAGGTAATCAACGGAACAAAATGCGCTTTGTTTGGGGCAGGGATGCCAAAAACACAAGGACGAGGACGGTGATTATGGTTTCCGGTACCATGTAAGCACCGTTGTATACGATGGAGTAGAAAAGGGGAGACCAGCCTTCAGGACAGCAGACGGCAAAGAGGACAACGCCGGAAATGATATGGCATAATAAACGCAAACCCATAGCCAACGATACGCCGGTAATGATGCCGACTTTGCCGTGTTTGCGGAACATGCCTGCAAAGCCCAATACAGTATATGCCAAAATATAGTCAAGGAGCAAACAAGCGATCAAAACCGAGGTGGATAATCCCCAGCCCATGACGGTTGCAACACTTAATAGTAGTTGGAGGACGGCATATACATAAGCGGCGCCCAATCCCCAGAAAACACCGTAACGGATCGCCAACAGGCAGACGGGTAGCATGCTTATCAAGGTAATGGAACCACCCCAAGGTAATTCGAAGATTTTGATCATGCTCAGACCGGTTCCTAAGGCGATCATGATGGCACATTCGGCAAGGATCGAGAATCTAGATTTTTTCATGTTTTCACTTCCTAAAAAAATATTTCCGCACGGATACCCGTGCGGAAATGAGTGTTACATGAGTATAACTCCCTACGCCGG
>DIRA01000010.1:26278-49513 GCA_002427425.1 Clostridiales bacterium UBA5448
TCCCTACGCCGGTATGATCCGTATCAGGTGAAAGGGTTCGGCACCTGCCATCTCAGCCTTGGAAATCAATCGATTTTCCGCGGCACCCCTGTTTTTGTACCCAAACTATAGCACGGATATTCATCATTGTCAATAGCAAAAGGAGAATAAATTGAACGCTGAACAATATTTGGCTTCTTTGAAGCCCTATCCGCCTCAGGAGGCATTTTTCATCGCCACCTGCCGACGGATTGCCTATGGGGGAGCCAGAGGGGGCGGGAAAAGTTTTGCCATGCGTAATAAAATGATTTTACTGGCAATGGCTCACCCTGGTATACAGATTTTGCTTTTGAGAAGAACCTTTCCTGAATTGCGGGAAAACCATATTCTCCCTTTGCGGAAAGTGCTGGGGAGGATGGCCAAATATACCGAAAGCACCAAAGAATTTGCCTTCAAAAACGGCAGCCGCATCAAGCTGGGATACTGTCAGAACGAAGGGGATATCTTGCAATATCAGGGTCAATCCTATGAAGTGGTGGCTATGGAAGAAGCCACGCAATTTACCGAACTCCAGTATCATGCTCTTACCGAATGCTGCCGTTTGTCAGGATATTTGCGGGATGGTTTTATCCCTCGCATGTATTTTACCTGTAATCCCGGCGGGGTGGGGCACAATTGGGTAAAGCGATTGTTCATTGACAAAAACTATCGGCAGGGAGAAAATCCTGAAGACTATTGTTTTATCAAATCCACGGTCTATGATAACGTCTTCATGATGGAAAACAATCCTTCTTATATCAACAACCTGGAAAGCTTGCCGCCTTTGAGGAGAGCCGCCATGCTGGAGGGGAACTGGGACGTGTTTGAAGGACAGTGTTTCCCTGAATTCTGCCGGGAGAAACACATGATATCACCCTTTGCCATCCCTGAGGATTGGGTCAGGTTTGCCGCTTTGGATTACGGTTTGGATATGACGGCGTGTTTGTGGTTCGCCCATCCTCCTGACAAAAGCTGTCTTTGTGTATATCGGGAATTGTACAAGCCCAATCTGTTGCTGTCGGAGGCGGGAGAGCAAATAGCTTCCCTCTGTCAAGGGGAAGATATCCGCTATATCGCCTCCTCTCCCGACTTGGCGGGAAGACGGCAGGATTCGGGGCGCAGTGGATTTGATTTGCTACGTGGGGCAGGAGTCCGGGGACTGCGGGCGGCGGATAATCGCCGCATTGATGGCTGGCGGCGGGTCCGGGAATTTCTAAAAAGTGAAAAAGACAAAGAAAAATACATAAAAATTTTTTCAAACGTCACCCATCTTGCCCGCACCTTGCCCGCCTTGTCCTTTGATCAAAAAGCGGTGGAAGACGTTTCTCTCACACCCCACGAATTAACCCATGCGCCCGATGCTTTTCGTTACGGCATTATGTCACTGTCCTTTTTGCCTTCCGGACATAGCGTGGAAGGGGATAGAAAACACCGCCGTCACAATGAGTATGTGAACTTTTTTGAAAAGTAAACTAAAACACCCGACCTAGGTCGGGTGTTTTAGTAAGAAAGGATAAAATGATGATTAGGTTGCTTTAGCATGGACGCTTGAGCGACATAAGCGCACCACACGATGATGCAACACAATCTTAAGCCCTCGGATTCTGCAAGGCGACTGCAAAACGTCTTTCGACCGTGCCGAGTCTTAACATTTAGAATTATAACACAGTTTTGCAAGAAGTGCAATAGAAAATTGCAAAAATGTTGAAAAATTTTCTAATTTATTTTGATATCTATAATAATTTGAATAAACTCGATTCAAAAATTTCATAACAATGGAAAAGAATGAAAACAACCCGGATAATTAACAATTATCCGGGCATTTTTTGTGTCTTTGCCTCTTTCTTTTCAACTCCCCCGGCGGACCTACGCGGCAAACGATGATCACGTCTTCTCCGATCTTTTCGATATGTTCCCAAGGAATTCTGTAAAAGCAGGATGGGTGTCCAAATCCAAAAAAGAAGCGATCGGCGGGAACCAAAAGCGTATGAATTCTTCCGGTGCATACATCGAATTCAACGTCTTCCACACATCCCAGTCTGCGGCCGTCCTCGGCTGAAATAACGTCCTTGTCTCCCAAATCTTCAATGCGACAGAGAGAAAACTTATATTCGGGCATCCATTTCACCCCCTTAGCTCCAATATATGGGAGGAAAGGGGGTTTTATTCGTGGGGATGAAAGGTGTCAAAAATTGCTTTTGCATCGGTTATGGATAATCCTTTGACAGCAGACAGCTCTTCGATACCTGCCGCTTGGATAGCGGCAAGGGTACGGAAATGCTGCAAGAGGGATTTCGCCTTGGCTTTTCCGATGCCGCGGATTTTTTCCAGAGAAGAGTCGAGTTGTCCCGCTCTTCGTTTGGTGTCCATTTGTTTCAAGGCATATCGATGCACTTCTTCTTGTATTTTATATATAAAGGTAAAAATACGCTGTTGGTTGGCGATGGCAATTTCTCCATCAAACGATAATAAAGTTCTGGTTTTGTGATGTTCGTCTTTCACCATCCCAAAACAGGGAATGGACAGCCCCGCTTCTGCCAAAGCTTTGGCGGCGGCTGCCAACTGCGCTATGCCTCCGTCCAGCAAAATCAAATCGGGCAACAGGGGGAAAGAAGGATCGTCCAGATGGGTGAACCTCCGGGACAAGACTTCTTCCATGGCTGCCAGATCGGATTTTTCATCCGTGCGGATCGTAAAGGAACGATAGTTTTTCTTATGAAACGCTCCTTTTTCCACCACGATCATGCCGGCACTCCAATGGTCGGCACCGCTGTTGGAAATATCATAGGCTTCGATGCGCTCCGGCACCACTTCCAAGGACAAAAGTTGTGCCAGCTCTTCCAGCACCTCTTCGCTTTGACGATTCCGGGCATTGCGTACCATTTTAGCCCGTAGGGCGTTTTCGTTTGCCAACTCCACCATTTTCCGGGCTTCTCCCCGTTGGGGGGTCTTCACGGTGACTTTGTATCCTGCTTTTTCGGATAACCACAAACCTTCGCTGCCTTCACTGTCTAACTGTAATACGGGCGGAAGGAGGATGGATTTGGGAATTTGGCGGGTGGAATAAAAGGATATCATAAAAGAGGAAAAGGCATCATGATCCACGATTTCATCGGCTCCAAAGTAATAACAGGCACTGTCTACCACTCTGCCTTCCCGCAGCATGAGGACGGACAGGACAGTGAGTGCATCATCGGCAGCATATCCGAATACATCGGTGGGTTCTTTTCTTCCCGTGACGATTTTTTGTTTATCTCCCAGTTTTTGCAGTGCAACGAGGGTATCCCGCAAACGGGCGGCTTTTTCAAATTCCAAAGCATCGGAGGCTATCTGCATCTCTGTCTTGAGAGCACGAAAGACCCCTTTATATCCTTTCTGTAAGAACAAAAGTGCGTTCTTTGTCTGTTCTTGATAGAACTGGGGGGTGATGTCGCCCTTGCAGATGCCCAAGCATTGTCCCATATGATACTGAAGGCAGGGTCGGTTTTTTCCGATATCTCGGGGGAAAACTGAATGGCAGGTAGGCAGTCTGAAGATCTTGCTGACGGTGTGAATCAGTTCATAAACCGTTCTTGTAGAAGTAAAAGGACCAAAGTAGCGGGCGGCATCCTTGGAATCTTTGCTTCGGTTTCTGACCATCACCAGCCGAGGATAGGGTTCTTTTGCATCAAACTTCAAATAAGCATATCCCTTGTCATCCTTGAGACGGATGTTAAATCGAGGGGTATACAGTTTAATCATTTCATTTTCCAGCACCAAAGATTCCAGTTCCGTATGGGTGTAGATACAGGAAAAGTCATGGATGTTTTCCACCAGGCGGGCGGTTTTGGGTGGATGGCGATCCGGGGCAGTGAAATATTGCAGCACACGGTGGTGGAGCGATTTGGATTTTCCTACATAGATCACTTTCCCGTTTTTGTCTTTCATCAGATAGACGCCGGGTGTTTTGGGCAATTGCTTGGCAGCCATCACCAGGGAAGCCAAACGGGGTTTGTCAATCATGGAAAATCCTCCCTTCAAAAAAATACCGCCGGCAACCAAATGGTTATCGGCGGGCAAGTGGTCCGGTCTCAGTCATTCAACCCGGTTAAAATAAGTTCGCAAAGGGCATCCAATGCTTCCTTTTCATCGGGACCATCGGCAATGATGGTCAAAGCGGCACCTTTGCTAATACCTAAAGAGAGAACACCCAGAAGGCTTTTGGCATTGGCGCGTCTCGACCCGCTTGCAACCCACACGGAGGATTCAAAACTACTGGCTTTCTGAATAAAATAGGTTGCAGGTCTGGCATGCAAACCCACAGTGTTTACCACGGTTACTTCTTTAGAAATCACGGGCGAAACCTCCGTTTCGTTTCAGTTCATTACTTATATTCATTATTGTATCAAAGTATTACAAAAAAATCAAGTATTTTTTTAAGAAAGCGTGCATAAAGAAAGAACAATTCCTTTAAAAGGCCCGGCTTTTTCAGTTTTGCATACAAATGTTTCGTTGGCGGATATGGGAATATGATCAGGAAGCACATATCCGCTGTTTCCCAGTGTGCCCTCGATGGTTAAGATATACACGGATTTATATAGTTCCCGCCCGTTTTCATCGCTTCCTACCAGAACGCGGTTACCTTCTTGCACGATTTCGCCAAGCAGCGCACTCGATTCCCAAATGGACACAGTACTCTTCGCTGTCAGTGCGTCATGAAGGGGGGCAATGGCGGTCACCTCCAATTGAATTTCCAGCATGGCCGCTTTGTCACCAGAAAAAAGTTCTGTTTCCAGATTGCTTCTTAAAACCAGGGTCAGGATGGTGGCTACGAGAAATACAATCACCAGAAAGTCGATAATATTGAATTTTCTTTTTACAGCGGATTGATCATTCATGATTTATTCCTCCATAACCTGTATTTTGGTGATGATGGCACCACAATCAATCACGGCAATTTCCGCCGTGCGGAAGTTGAGTTCATTGCCAATGGAGATGGGCAAACCATTGACTTGATAACTGCCGTCGGTCAGCGAGGCATAAATCGATACCGTTAAAAGAACATCGACATAACCGCTGGTATGAGAGGAAGGGGTATTGGCGGTGGTGACGATACCAAGATCAAAAGTGTTGCTTTCATCTCTCAAAACACTGCCTGCCCGAAGTGCGCTGGAAAACTCTTCCCGCATAGCGGGGATTTCCACCGTACAAATCAAAGGCATAGAATTTTGATCCACGGTGCGAAGAGCCAAACCCACGCCAAAGGATATAATCGCTAAAAACACCACGATCAAAATAGCGTCAATCACATGAAAGCTTCTTTTTCTATTTGCCTTTTTCATTGGTTGATCTCCCCTCCGGTTTTTTCATCTTCTGCGCTGTTCACCGCTGCCACGCCTAAAGCCGCCGTGAGCCAGAACATGCAGAACACACGGGAATCTTGCCACACATAGTCGGTGGTTCCCCGCAATATCAATGCCAATACGCCGCAAAAAGATGCGATGGCAATCAGTTTCATAGTTTGAACATTGTTTTTGGAAATGAAAGAAAAGATCTTTTGCGCCAACACGATAAAAATGGCAAAAAAGACAATCAATCCGAATATGCCGTATTCAATTGCGATCTGCATGAGCAAATGATGGCTGTTGTCCGCAGTTTCCCCCACGGTTGCGTAAGAAGGATACAAGGCGGAAAACAAGTGGTTGCCGACACCAATACCGCAATACCAAAAATTCTTCAGCATTTGAAAGGAGTTTTGCCATACAAGGGAGCGATAGGCAATGGAGCTGCCCAGCTTCAGGCCCCAATCCTGCAGAATGTTGGAAACAAAGGAGGGGAAAATGGCAAACCAAAAGGGCGTGCTTAACAGGGCAGTTCCCGCAACCACCATGGTTTTTTTGCTGTATACCAGGAAAAACAGGAACATGGCTACCACCAAAGACAGCCAGGCACCACGGGATAAGGTGAAAAAAAGACCGCCAAGCAGGGTTAACAGGGAAATCAAAGACCATAATTTCCCGCGGAAATAACGGGCAGCCAATAAACAAGCAAAACCGAAGGGCAGGCACAGTACCAAGAAGGAGCCGAACATGGCACCGGTGTCAAAGGTGGACATGGCTCGGAGTGCATCGCTGGTAAAGGCGCCGGAAGATTCCGACAAAAACGTTTGTTTCAACCCTAGCAGGGCACAAATGGTGGAGGAAGCAAAGAGCATGATCGTGGTTCTGAGCACCCAGCAGGAGCTTCGCAACAAATTGACGCTTAGAAAAAAAATGAGCATCAATACGGTTCTGATGATGGCCGGTTTGAAGGAGAGAGCAGGATAAACCGAAAAAGGACCTGACAAAAATGTTAACAGGAAAAATGCCAGAACAAAATAATCCACGGCTTCCATGCGGAAGACACGCTTGCCTCGAAACACTTTGAACAAATAGGAAAATGTGGTCCATAGCACGGTGAAAACAAGCCAGGCGGAAGACAAAAGCGGGACGGTAAAAGCGATGGTCACGATTCCCACTTCAGGTTTGTATAAAATGAAGGAAGCCATGATCACAATGGACAAATATAACATGACGGTCATGGGGGCAAACCACCAGGTTATCAACCCCAGCATCATCCCCAATAGGGTGACGACGGTTTCCATTTTATGCCCCTTCACCGGGGGGAAGGTCATTTCGGCTTGCCGCACGCCTCCCATCACTTCCAAAAAGCGTCCTAAGGTGCGGCTTTCGGCAAGGGCATCGTTTAATTCGGAACGGTTTAATATCAAGGGAATGGTCAAAAGCATAATGGCGGTTCCCACAAAAATACCTTCGACGGAAACATCGTGCATCATCAGCGAATAGCGTTTTAATATGCTCAATGCGGCAGACAAAAAGCCAAACAGGAATAAGGCAATGCCGATGCTTCGCATATGAATTTGCATCAGAGACGACACGACATGACGTACCCGGGGAAGGAGAACCCCGTTTTCCAGAGTGGCGGAAAAATGCAGTTTCAGGGTACGGCGCGCTGAAAAGGTTTTATGAAATTTATGGTGTAGTATACTGATCCGGGATGTTTTTCCCGCGGTGTCATAGCGGTCATACCCGGCAAAAAAGCTCTTCTTCCGCAGGGAGGTCAAAGTGTTATACAGAGAATTCGAAAAGGCAAAGAGAGACCCGAAAACAATACTATGGGAAAACCATGTTTTCAACTTCCATTTTTTTCTGTTTGGTATTAACACGAACTCTCCTTCTTCCGTATTAAAGTGATCTCATTATAGCATAGTTTCCCTATCGGGTCAATCATCAAAAACGATGCCTTTTTTGAAGGTCTTTTCCAGTTCCTCTTCCTGTTGTCCCACCAGCATATCCGGTCGGACAGCCCGGGTCTTTTCAATGGCTTTGGTTTTTCTCCAGGCTTCTATGTTGGCATGATGACCCGAAAGCAGTACCGAAGGCACGTTCATTCCGCGAAAACGGGCAGGTTTGGTATACTGGGGATATTCCAAAAGACCGGCAGAATGGCTTTCATTTTCATAGCATTCTTTGTCCGCAAGGACCCCATCCACCAAGCGGGTGATACAATCTACCAGCACCGCTGCCGGCAATTCTCCCCCTGTCAGTACATAATCGCCGATGGAAATTTCCTCATCCACGATAGAATCCAGCGCCCTTTGATCCACCCCTTCATAGTGTCCGCACAGGATGACCAATTGATCCAGCCGGGACAAGGCAAGCGCTTTTTTCTGGGTCAAAAGGGCGCCCTGGGGGGACATATACACGGTGTGGGGTTTTTGGGGAGCATCTGAGGTAATGGCGGCAAAACAATCCACAATGGGTTGCACCGTCATGAGCATACCCATGCCGCCTCCGAATGGCGTGTCGTCTACCTTCCGATGTTTGTTATGGGAATACTCCCGTATATTGTGACAATGGTATTCCACCAAACCGCCCTGCTGTGCCCGCTTTAGAATGCTTTCTGAAAAGATACCCTCCAGCATGGCGGGAAAGAGAGTCATGATATCAAACCTCATCATGCAAAAGACCGGGGATGGGGAGAATCCGCACGGCTTCCTCCGTATTGATTTCTTTGATAAAATCCTTGACCGCGGGAATCAAGGCGATTTTCCCCGCGGTGGTTTTGATTTCATATAAATCACCCGAACCATAATTGACCACATCCAAAATGATGCCAAGCGTTTGGTTCGTTTCATGATGAACAACGGGAAGTCCGATCAAATCAGTGATAAAAACCGCGTCATCTTCCACCTGAATATCGGTTCTGGCGGCATACAAGGTTTTCATTTTCAATGCCATGGCACTTGGGATGTCACTGCATTCTTCAAAAGATACCAATACCCATTTTCCGGCACTCCGCAGGGTTTTCACATGCAAAGGTTGGGTGCCGTTTTCATCCAGATAGAACCGTTTGATGGGAGTCAGTACCGAAGAGCTATCACACCAGTGTTCCAGTTTGACCTCGCCTCGTACCCCGTGGGTAGTGGTGATGCGCCCGACGGGCAAAAAAGGTTTTTTCATCCTATACCTCTTATTCTTTCGGAACGGAAAAGCGCACCGCTTTGGGCTGCAGTTCCAGCTTTACTTCTTTCACCGGTTCAAGTTCCCCGTCTACGCACAGGCAGGTGTTTTGTTTAGGGGCAAGGGTGAGAGATTTGCATTGACGATAAATCAGGCGATTTTTTACGCCGGGATTTTCATATATTTTGCCCGCTTTATAATCGCCCACCAGTTTGACGAAAGTCAATCGGCTGACGGGTTTGATCAGATTCACTTCCATCAGTCCGTCATCCAGGCGGGCACGGGGCGCGGCATGGTATCCGCCGCCGTACCAACCGCCGTTGCCCAGGGCAACCAATAAGTATTTTCCATCATAAGATTCTCCGTTATCCAGTGAAATGGTCATTTCCTCCATGGGCAGGGAGAGTAAGGTGAATCCCACCGAAATGGCATAGGAAAGCCCTCCGGACATCCAGGGGCGGTTTTTCCACTTTTCTACGTTGGTCACCACTGCGCAATCAAAGCCCATGTTCATCATATTGATGCAATAACGGTTATTGTACCGGATCAAATCGATTTTCCGTCCTTTTCCACGGATTTGCCGATGGATGTTATCAAAATAATCGGGATGTTCAAAGCTCCGGGGAAAATCGTTACCTCTGCCGGCGGGAATCATGGTCAATTCAGCGTTTTCATACGCTGCCATGCCGTTGACGGTTTCATTCAAGGTGCCATCGCCTCCGCACGCGTAAAAACGGACACGGCCACCCTTGGAAGCCGTCGATCGTACATAGGCTTCCCCGTCTCCCCGATGCTTGGTAATGTACAACGAATAATCCAAAGCAGCCTCGGCTGCTGCAGCTGTGATGCGATCAATCAACTCTTTTTTATTCTTTCCGTTCCCGGATGCAGGGTTCACAACAAAAATATGCTTCATGCGATGTTGCCTTCTTCCTGTTTTTTACTCTTCATGCTTATGGTCATCTTCAAAGGTGTTTTCTTCTTGTTTTTTCATTTCTTCATGGTAAGCATTGTAAAAATTCAGTTCATATTCGTAGTTGGGATTGGCAGCCACGGCAAAGCTCTGCAGCATGGTTTGCCATGTTTGGGTATCCACCGGGGCACCCTGAACCGCCGTATGGGTCAGCACAAAGGCATATCCTTCTTTTAAGGTGACAAACTGGGTCCAAACGTACACAATCCCCTCTTCGTCATCGTCGTAGGAGCCGCTGTATTGTATATATTTTCCCTTGAGATCCCCAATGGTCATGTCTTCGTTTTTTAAGGACTCATAGTTGGTGATGAAGCCCAAAGAAGATTCCGAAATGCTCACATATTCTGCCAGGGTCATATTCACATCGTAAATCAAAAAAAGTTCGGAAAATAGGGATACATATTCCCGGTTTTTGTCGGAATTTTCAGGAGAGCAGATGGTGGCAATGAGGTTTTCATCCTCGGTGGTGACTGTCCATGTTTCGGGGTATTTCAAAGAAACACCATAGATATCATCCTGGAAGATTGTAAAATTTTCACAGCCAACAGCGGTTGTCAGCACTACAAGCAGCAGCAGGAGGAAAAACCATTTTTTCATAGTGAATCTCCTTTGGATACATAGGCCGTCCAGTAGGGATCATACGTAACATATCCCGGTCTGGACCCGGCGGGTTTTTTGATGTGACGGATTTTGGTATAATCCACAGCCACTTTGGCACCGGCGCCTGCGGAGGAATAGACCGCTGCGGTTTGGGCGGCAAAGGTAAAGTCTTCTATCGGCGGTTCTTCACCGCCGGTGATCATGATCACATGGGAGCCGGGGTAATCCTTTACATGGAACCACCAGTCGTTTTTATCGGCAATGTGGGTGGTCAGCTCATCGTTTTGCAGATTGTTTTTTCCCACCATCAGGGTATATCCGCTTGGTGTTTGTAATTTGATGGGGGGGTGAGGTCGCAACTTTTGTTTTTTTCTTGCATGATGGCCCTGCTTGCCGCCGTAGTCCCAATGGGACAATTCTTCCCGAATTTGAGCCAAATCGGCTTCGGTTTTGGCACGGGTTAATGCATCCAGCACGGTATCGATATATTGCAGTTCCCGTCGGGCTTGTTCCAATTGCTCGGACAGTTTTTCCTTGGCGTTTTTTTTGCGGTTATAGTCTTTGTAATATTGATTGGCGTTGACGGCGGGAGGATAGCGGGGATCCAGCTTCACCGTGATGGTTTCGCCGGTTTCATAGTCGATGGCAACCAAAGTATGATCTCCTTTTTTCAGGCGATATAATTCCTGAAAAATCAACTCTCCTGCTTTTTTGCACGATATTGCGCCGGCGGTGTCCGCCAATTCTTCTTCCTGCACAAAAATTTTTTTATGCAATCGACTTTTTGCATTTTTTAATAAACGGGTGATATCCACAGACTTTTGGGCCTTCCTCTGTTCATTTTCCCGCTTCCCGTGATACTCTTCCAGCAATTGGCTGGGACTGTCATAGGGAATGATGCGGGCTTCGCTGCTAAAATGCGTAAGAGGGAAATAGCTATAAGCAAAGGGTTTGTCATCCAAAGTACGCACCAGTATGCAAGGAGAAAAGGCATGGCTGCGAATGATGTCCATATGGCGGGCAAAGACTTCCCACAAAGTATCCGCATCCTTTACGGTTTGCGCCTTGGCACGATATGCCAGTTCCGCGGCGGCGGCAGGGCAAAATCCCCGATACAAAGCAAAAAGGGCTTTGTCTGCCGGGGTTTCAGGGGACAGGGCGGATATGGCTTGTAAAAAGCTTTCCCGTGTAGCATCCAAAGGGTTTTTCTTTCCCTGATCCGGGGGTAATTCATAGGGTAAGCCGGGCAAGAGAGGTCGCTTGCAACTGGCGGATAGGTCGGAATAACGCAGGGCGGACAACACCTTCATATGGGTGTCGCAGAGAATGATGTTGGTGTATCGTCCCATTAATTCCACAATCAAAGTGCGTTTACCGCACTCCCCCAATTCCCCTTTGGTTTCAAATTCAAAAAAGAGAATTCGTTCGAAAGCCGGATGATCCACGGCGCGTAGCCGACCGCCTGTCAAATGTTTACGCAATAACATGCAAAACATGGGCGGAGAAGCGGGGTTTTCTTTCACGATTTCGGTGAGGGAAACACGGGGAGAGCCGGAGGAAGCGGAAAGCATCAGCCGATGGCTTTCTCTGCCGGAGCGTATCAAAAGATGCACTTCATCCCGTTCGGGCTGCAGCACTTTTTCCACTTTGCCGTCCAGGAGTGTTTCTCTCAATTCCCATGCCACACAGGCAAGCATACCGCCGTCCAGCGCCACAACCATCCCTCCTTTTGCTGATATAACTCCATAATAAAATAATAGTAACATATCTGAACAAAAAACGCAAGAAAAAACGCATGCCGGACAGGCTATATTAGGATGTACAGTGGATACTTTGCTTGACAAAGAAACAGGGATATATTATAATGCGACATATAATCACGGAAGTGTTGAAGCGGAAAGGAAGTAAATGCATGCTCAAACCTTTGAAAAATCCCATCGGGATCCAAGGTCCCGTTGTTACCATTGTCATGGACGGTGTGGGGATCGGTAAAGCCAACGAAGCCAATGCGGTGTTGGCCGCCCGTACACCGACCCTGGATAAACTGTTTCAAACCTATCCCATGGTTGCTATCAACGCCCACGGAACCGCCGTGGGTTTACCCTCTGATGACGACATGGGCAACTCTGAAGTGGGCCACAACGCTTTGGGTGCAGGACAAGTTTTTGCCCAAGGGGCCAAACTGGTTGCCGCTTCCATCGAAAGCGGCAAAATGTTTGCTTCTGACACCTGGAAGAGGCTGGCGGGAAATTGTGTAGGCGGGACGCACACCTTGCATTTTATAGGATTGTTCTCCGACGGCAACGTACACTCCAATATTTCTCACCTGAAAGCCATGTTGACCCAAGCTAAAAAAGAAAACGTCAACAACGTGCGCATCCACATTCTGATAGATGGCAGAGATGTGGGAGAGCGATCTGCGCTGGAATATGTGGAACCGTTTGAAGTCTTCTTGTCCGAACTGCGGGACAATCATTTTGATGTGAAAATTGCATCCGGAGGCGGCAGAATGCAGATTACCATGGATCGTTACGAAGCCAACTGGAACATGGTGAAAAAAGGTTGGGACATCCATGTGAGGGGCGAAGGCAGAGGATTCTGCTCTGCCAAAAAAGCCATTGAAACCTATCGGCAGGAGTACAACTGCATTGATCAGGATTTGCCCGGGTTTGTGATTGTGGACGATGGTGAGCAGCCCGTGGGCAAAATCGAAAACGGCGACAGTGTAATTTTCTATAACTTCCGGGGCGATCGCGCCATTGAAATTTCCCGCGCTTTCGAGGAGGAAAACTTTACCGCCTTTGATCGGGGCAATCGGCCCCATGTGCTGTATGCCGGTATGCTGGAATACGACGGAGATTTGAAAATTCCTTCTCGCTACCTGGTATCTCCCCCTGAAATTACCAATACCATGGGCAAATTCCTGGCGGACAGGAAGATCCATCAATTTGCACTATCCGAAACCCAAAAGTACGGGCACGTCACATATTTTTGGAACGGCAACCGTTCCGGTAAATTCTCCGAGGAATATGAAACCTATCTGGAGGTTCCCTCCGATGTGGTTCCCTTTGAACAGCGTCCCTGGATGAAGTGCGCCGAAATCACCGACAAACTCATTGAAGCCATCCGTTCCCGCCAATATCAATATATCCGGGTTAATTTCCCCAACGGCGACATGGTAGGGCATACGGGTGATTTTGAAGCTACCGTCATTTCCATGGAAGCGCTCGATTTGTGCCTTGCCAGAATTCTTCCCGTGGTGGATGAAGTCAAGGGTGTTGCTATCATCACCGCCGACCACGGCAACGCCGATGAAATGTATGAAATCAACAAGAAAACCGGAGCCGTCAAGTGCGATTCCGATGGTGTAAAAAAATCCAAAACCTCCCACACCCTCAATCAAGTGCCCATGGTGTTTTATGATCGTTTTTATCAAGACGCATACACGGTGAAAAACGGCCAATTCGGTTTGTCCAACCATGCCGCTACCGTGGTGAACCTGTTGGGGTACGAAGCACCCGATATGTGGGATGAAAGCGTTATTTCTCTGAAATCAATTTAAAAGGGAATCATATTTTATGCCCAAATTTAAAACCAAAAAGAGGCTATCTAAAAAGAAGCGGGAATCCAATTTGATATATGACCGCAAAAACGGCATATTGTTAAAGGAGACCATTTGCGGCGAGGGATCCATGAAATTTGTATACCGGACCAAACTGGGTAAAGCCATTGGGTACACGGTGTTGAAACGGCGTTTTTTCACCCGTTTGTGCACCGCATCCCATTACACCCGTTTTTCCAGACGGAAAATTCAAAAATTTGTGAACCGATATAACATTAACATGGACGAAGCCCTGCGCCCCATGGAAGATTACCGCAGTTTCAATGATTTTTTCACCCGCCAATTGAAAGAGGGGGCTCGGCAGATCGACCTATCCCCCCAGGTGCTGATTTCTCCTGCCGACAGTAAATGCATTGCCTATCCCATTCAGGACGGGATGGTGTTTTCCGTGAAAGGCATCAAATATTCTTTAGGTGAGTTGGTGCGGGATCAGAATGTGGCGGAAGAATACCGGGACGGTATTTGTCTGGTGTTCCGGCTGGCCCCCACGGATTATCATCGTTTTTGTTCCGTGGACAGAGGCGTGCAGTCTTCCGTACGAGAGATCAAAGGACACTGGAATACCGTCAATACCCATTATGCCCCCAAAAAAGTGCATGCCACCAATTATCGTCAGGTATGCACCATACGATCCGAGAACTTTGGCTTGATCACCGAAATCGATGTGGGTGCCATGATGGTAGGTAAAATCATACAGCACAAACCCATGGGCGGCATACTGGAAAAAGGGGAAGAAAAAGGGTATTTTGAGTTTGGTGGCTCCACGGTGGTATTGCTGTTCAAGCGGGACCGGGTGGCACTTGCCGATGATATTTTGCAGTACTCGGCATTGGGTATTGAGTGCATTGTCCGTATGGGCGAATCCATCGGACGTAAACATTAAGCAGAAAAAGCATCGTGAAAACGATGCTTTTACTTGTCAAAAAACCATCAAACCAAGAAAAATTTACCGCCGGGGCAATTTCCCGAAAAAGTAAATTAGGTATATTTGGCTATGGAGATGATATATAATAGCTATGGATTTATTTGCAAGGCAGTCAAAGTGGTGGGTTTATAAAGAAAGAATCAGTGCCGCCATGGCCTTGGCTTGTTCTTTCAGGGAGGCAATTTCGGCCTTTTCATAGGGCGTATGAATATCGTATCCCCGGACGCCCATGGATTCTAATGTGGGGATCCCCGCCAGGGTGGTATAGGCGGCATCCGAACCGCCGCCGCTGGAGGTTTCACCGTATTCCGGCAGGCCGCATTGTCTTAAAGCGCGGTTACACTGATCGAACAAGGCTTTATTTTTGGCATTTTTTACCATAGACGGTCTGTGATGCAGGCGGGTAATGTTGGCATGGGTGCCTTCCACATAGGTTTTTTCCAGAACTTGATGCAAAACGCGTTGAATATGATCCAAATCCGCCATCTCGGTAAAGCGGCAGTCCAATTCCAACATGCAGGTATCCGGTACGGCGTTTCGAGCGCTCCCGCCTTTGATCAAACCAAAATTATAGGTAATGCCGTTCTTTGCGCTGTGTTTTTCAATTTCAAGGACAATGTGGGCGGCTGCCCGAATGGCGCTGGCTCCGTCAAAATAATGCTGCGCGTGGGCTGCTTTTCCCGTAACCTGAATCTGCACATCACAAATGCCCTTTCTCCGGGTGACCAGGTTATGACCCCGAATCCCTTCACAATTGAGGAAAGCCACGGCATCTTTGGCTTGCTCGCACATAAACTGGACGGTTTTTCCTTGAGAAAGCATACTGTTTACTTCCTCATCGCTTTGTAAAATAAGCTTGACGGGACGTTTGGTATACCCTGATTGCCGCAGGGCTTCCATGGTGAGCATGGCCACCACGATGCCCCCTTTGCAGTCGCAGACGCCGGGTCCGTAAAAATACGTGTCGTCCATGCTGGCGGGAGGAAAACCGAATACGCCGTCATCGAATACCGTATCCATATGCCCCGACAGACAAACGGGTGCGTGGGGGCTATGGGGATTCAGGGTGATACAATACACATTGCCGGCTGTTTCCATGGGTTCCTTGTGTATTTTATATCCTTGGGATGCCATCAAGTCGGCAATGTATGTGCCAACGGTGTCCACCCCGGCTTTATTTGTGGATTTGCTTTCCATATTGACCAGGTCTAAAACGATTTGTTTGTATGGATCAAACAGCTCATCTATTGTTTGGAATACCTCGTTCATAATAACCTCACGCATCTTCGGGCTTCAGTGCGGCGATTTGCCGTTCCAATTCCAGAAGTTGTTGTCGCAATTTGCACAGTTCCTGGGAAACGGGGTCCGTAATGTGTACCTGATCCAGAGATTGGGCGGGTGCGATTTTTTCTTGCTCCCGTTTGGTACTGCGGCCGGGAACACCCACCACGGTGGCTCCCGGTTCCACATCGGACAACACAACCGCGTTGGCACCGACACGGGCACCGTTCCCCACCACGCAGGGACCTAATATTTGACTTCCTGCCCCCACCAGTACATTGTTTCCCAAGGTGGGATGGCGTTTGCCTACCTCTTTTCCTGTGCCTCCCAGGGTAGCACCGTGGTAGATGGTGCAGTTATCGCCGATTTCGGCAGTTTCGCCGATGACGACGCCCATGCCGTGGTCAATGAACAATCCTTTGCCGATTTTGGCGGCAGGATGGATTTCGACGCCGGTTTTATGGCGGCATCTTTGGGAAATATACCGGGCAATGCCGTACATTTTATGGGTTTGAAACCAATGCGCCATATGATACATCCGCAGGGCTTTGAACCCGGGATACAAGAAAAAGACTTGCGCCGTGCTTCTCGCTGCGGGGTCGCGGGCGGCGATGGAACGGGCATCGTCCAGCATACCTTTATAATACATGTTTGATTCTCCCCATTCATATGCATAGGATAAATTCATTATACAATACTATGGTATCTTGTCAAGGGAGGAAGCAAAATTGCTTGACATCTTCAGGGATTTCTCGTATAATAGATAGGAATAGAATCGGAAAGGAAGCGGCTTTTGCCGCAGGCTGAAATATGATAACCAAGGGAAGTGTTCCCGGCAGAAGGCGATTACGAGAAGCGGCGTTCACCATGGTTTTTCAAGGAGAATTTCATAAGGAACAAACTCCCGAAGAACTGTTTGCCCATATTTGGGAAGAATGTAACGGGAAAACGCCGATTTGTGATTTATACAAAGAAATTGCCGCCGGAAAAGGAGCAGGAAAAGAAGCTGCTGTTGCCTATATGCAAAGCACCTTTATGGGTGTGTTCTCTCATATCGATGAAATCGATGAGAAAATTGCAGAGGCCAGTGTTGGCTGGAAAAAAGAAAGATTATCAAAGGTGATCCTGGCGATCCTTCGACTATCGATATACGAAATGTTGTATACAGGCGATGTACCCAAAAGCATTGCTATCAATGAAGCCGTGGAGTTGACCAAGCGGTATGAAGACGTCCGGCTGTCCGGGTTTGTCAACGGCGTTTTGGGGAAAATCAGCCGCGGAACCACGGAGATATAAAATGATCAAAATCCATTGCGGCATCGATACCAGCCTGTATACCACATCGGCTGCCGCCGTGACCGAAGAGGGAACAATGTTTTCGGTCAGCCGTTTGTTGGCGGTGAAGGAGGGAGAACGGGGCGTGCGGCAAAGCGACGCCCTGTTTCAGCATACCGTGGCTCTTCCCGGGGTGCTGAATGAACTGGATTCCCAAATCAAAGAAGCATATTCCGGATATGAAATCGTATCCATGGGCGTATCAACGCGCCCCAGGACGGTGGAAGGTTCCTATATGCCCTGCTTTTTGGCAGGGGTCAATGCGGCGTCAGCTCTGGCGTTTGGTGCGGGTGTACCTTTGTTGCCATTTTCCCACCAGGAAGGTCACATTGCCGCCGCCATCCATGGCTGCCCGGAGTTTCCTATCCATGCGGCGGTTTTTTTTGCTTTTCATATGTCAGGCGGAACCTGTGAATTGTTGCGGGTAGAGAAGACCAAAACCGGATTTCGAGAAGAAATCATTGGCAAAAGCCGGGACATTACCTGCGGACAACTGGTGGACCGCACCGGGGTGAAGCTGGGGTTGTCTTTCCCTTGCGGCAAAGAGCTGGAAAAACTGGCAAATGAATATCCCGTAGGCAAAGCCCCCAAGGTGTCGGGAGAAAAAGGATGTATTAACCTTTCTGGGTTTGAAAATCAAATTGATCGGATGATACAAAACGGTGTTGACAATGGAAAAATTGCCGCTTTTGTATATGACGTCATTTTGGCCGCAGTGGAGAAAATTCTGGACGAAAGCGGAGCGAAAAAGGAAAATCTGCCTATACTGTTTGCAGGCGGTGTTATGAGCAGCCCGCGGTTAAAAGAGCATTTGCAGGGGTATTTTACCCTGCCTTGGTTGGCTACAGACAATGCCTGCGGGATTGCCTTGCTTGCCAAAGCCGGGTGGGAGAGGGAAAAACTATGATTCAGGAACGGATATTACGGGTAGGAGAAGTCAATGCCTATGTGAAGGCACTCCTGGACACGGATCCGATATTGCATGATGTGTATATCAAAGGGGAAATTTCTAATTTCACCAACCATTACAAAACAGGACATTTTTATTTTACCCTAAAGGACGAAGAGGGTTCCTTGAAAGCGGTGATGTTCAAATCGTCTGCTTCCAAATTGAAGTTCCTGCCGGAAAACGGCATGAAGGTCATTGCCAGAGGACGGATTTCCGCCTTTGTCCGAGATGGTGCCTATCAGCTGTATACCGAGGATATGGAACCCGATGGAATCGGTGCTTTATATATCGCGTTTGAACAGTTGAAAGAAAAGCTGCAAAAAGAAGGTTTGTTTGATCCCGAACATAAAAAGCGCCTTCCCGCCTATCCCCATCGGGTGGGCATCATCACCTCTCCCACGGGTGCTGCCGTGCGGGACATCATCAATGTGTCCAATCGTCGATGGCCCGCTGCGGAACTGATTTTGTTTCCTGCTTTGGTGCAGGGGGAAAATGCGCCGGCTCAATTGTGTCGGGGCGTGAGGTATTTCAATGTAAGCTGTCAGGTGGATGTGATTATCCTGGGAAGAGGGGGCGGATCGCTGGAAGAATTATGGGCATTCAACGATGAAACCCTTGCCAGAACCATCTTTGCTTCCCGTGTACCCATCATATCGGCGGTCGGTCATGAGACGGATTTTTCCATTTCGGATTTTGTCAGTGATATGCGGGCGCCCACGCCCTCTGCCGCTGCCGAGCTCGCGCTGCCGGACAGAACGCAATCCAAAGACGGTATCCTTCGCACGGGCATGCGTATGACGGCTGCCCTGCAGAGCCGGCTCCATACATTACGGGTGAAAGTAGACACGGATGCAAAAAAACGGTGTCTGGTTGCGCCGACTGCCCCCATTGACGATCGGAGAATGCTGTTATCTCATCTGGAAACACGGCTGGAACGGGCATCGTCTCTGCTTTTGGAACGGAATCGTGCCGTATTGGGACTGCGGGCACAGGATTTGAAAAATCTCAATCCTCTTGCCGTCATTGCCCGGGGTTATTCCGCCGTGTTTGATCAAAGCGGTCATGTCGTCAAAAGTGTCAAACAAGTCAAGCCGGGAGACACCGTAACCTTTCGCACCGTGGATGGCGGTGTGGTTGCGTCGGTGCAAAAGACCTATGAGAGTAATATCAGAGAGGAAATAAAATAATGGAAGAAAAGAAACTGTGTTTTGAAGAAGCGTTGGCGCGGTTGGATGAGATTGTAAAGGGATTGGAAGAACAAAAAACCCCGTTGGATGTATCTCTTTCTTTGTTTGAAGAAGGGGTGGGATTGGTAAAACTTTGCACACGCCTTTTGGATGAGGCCGAACAAAAGGTGAAAATATTGACGCGAGGGGAAGATGGACAAGTGACGGAAGCATCGTTCGTTGGTGAAATGTCATAATTTTTATGTAAACCCTCTTGTCAAAACAAAGCAGATGTGCTATAATCAAAATAGAGTAACATGCGCGTGGGGTTCATGCGCAAGACCACCCTGTATCTCGCTCTTCTGCGATACTATTATAATATTTTTTGGAGGACAAGTAGTATGAACACAACCAAAAGATTGCTTTCCCTTCTGCTGGTTCTGGCACTTACCTTCACAATGGTGATCATAAGCGTCGGATGCAATGGCCAAGAAACGGACGACAAGGGCAATGGCAAAATAGAACCTCCTGCTCCGACCATAAAGAGCATTGAGGCTTCCATCAATGTTGCCGAACTCCCTGTTGGCTCATCCATAGAGAGTTATGCTCACATGATCACCGTGGTGGGCACTTATTCCGATTCCACGGCAGAAAAGCCTCATAAAGAAACCATCAAAGATTTCACGCTGGAAACCAAAGGCGCTGTGGCAGCCGGCGCAGGTGAAATCACCGTAAAAAGCGGTTCTTTGAACGCCGATGTTGCTTATACGGGCGTGGAAGCAACAGATCCTGCTTTGTTTCAGTTTGATTCAACCACCGGTGCCATCACGGCGTTTGTTCCTTTCCTGAAAGTGACGAAAGTGGATGAAGAGGGAAAAGAGTATCTGGATTATCCCGATGAAGAATATCCTACGACCATTGTGATTCCTTCCTCCATTGAAGGTGTGAAAGTGACCGCCATTGATTCTAAGGCGTTTTCTCCCGAAGCACAAATTACAAAATTTTCCAAAATAATCATTCCGGATAGTGTCACTACCATCGGAAGCTTGGCATTTGCTTACGCCAGCATTGTAAAATTAGATGAAGATGCTCCCGATACCGGATATGACAGATACAAAGCAAATGGCGGTTTGGATTCGGTTGTTATCCCCAATTCCGTAAAGGAACTGGGCGAAAAAGCCTTTATGGAATGCGGCTCTTTGGTCAATATCGTTTTGCCTCATTCTATCACTGCGATTTATGACAGAACCTTTGACGCCTGCTATTCTTTAAAATCCATCGTGATTCCCGACACGGTTCGCTCGCTTGGTGATTACGCTTTCCGCAAGTGCTACAATTTGACTTCTGTCACCCTGTCCTCCAGCATTGATACCATTGGTCGTGAAACCTTCCGTTATTGTGAAGTTTTGGAAAGCCTGGTCATACCTGAGGGGGTTAGATCCATTGGTGAACAAGCGTTTGTGGACTGCACCCTTCTGATGAAAATTACCTTCCCCAAAAGCTTGATTGAAGTGGGTAAAGATGCTTTTAATAAAACATGCAAATGGAGATACAATCAAAAAGAAGGCCTTGTATATGCAGGCAACGTTGTGATTGGTTTCAACCACAAAACAAAAATTGAAAAAAACGATCGAGACATTGACGTTGAAGTGGATATCATTCCCGATAAACTGACCGTTGATATTAAGGAAGGTACTGTAGGAATCGGTGGCTCTGCTTTTGAAGGGCTCGAACAGATCACTTCTGCCACCATTCCTTCCAGTGTAAAATACATTGGAAACCGCGCTTTTGCAAATTGTACCGGCATTACCACAGTGGCTTTACCCGAAAACATTAACATTGCCGAATCTGCGTTCATCAACTGCTCTTCCTTGGAAAACATCACCATTCCCGAAAGCACCACCGGACTGGGTAAATTTGCTTTTGATGGTACAGCTTGGTATGATAAACAACCCAAAGGTTTGGTGTTTATCGGAAAGTTTTTGTATGCGTACACTCCCGAAGACGACGTGACTGATATCGTCCTTCCCGATGGTCTTACAACGTTCCCCGGGTACCTGTTTAATGGAAAGAAAAACATCACATCCATTGTTATTCCGGATAGCGTGACCAGCATTCCTGCCAATGCATTTTTCAATTGCTCTTCTTTGAAAAGTGTTAAAACCGGCAATGGCGTACAAGTGATCGAAGACAGTGCCTTCGGCAATTGCACCTCTTTGAAAGAAATCACCATCGGTACCGGTGTAAAAACCATCGGTACGAGCTCGTTCTCTGAATGCAGAAATGTGGAAACACTTGTTTTGCCTGAAGGAATCGTTACCATTTCCGACCGGGCGTTTTTCGGTTGTGCTCGTTTGGCGATCAATATTCCTGCCAGTGTGACGGAACTTGGCGAAGGTGTATTCGAAAACTGTATCTATATCGAAAACAGCAAAAATAAGATTTCCGTTATTGCTGGGACTGTGGGTGAAACCTACGTAAAAGAAAACAAACTTCCACACACAACAGTTACACAGTAAATATTCAGTATCTGCAGGGGTAGCATTTTGAGTGCTACCCCTATTCTTATATATAGGAGTGAACGTGTATGCTAACCGGTCAGAGTCAGGGCACCTCAAAGAAAACAAAAAAATGGACAAACCACGCTTTATCCATCCTAATTTGCGTGGGATTGTGCACTCTTTTATGTGCCGTGAGCGCTTTGTATTTGTATGGGCATGTATGTTCGGAAAACGCCCTAAAAAACATCATGCAAAGTACAAAGGTAACGTCTTTTTCAGCTTCTTTGGTATTTGAAAATGCAGATTTTCATGCAGTAGGCTTGAATAATGAAGCCACTGTGGGTGAATATTTGGTTGCAAAGTTCCTAAACGAGCCCAAAAACCATGCATCTGATGACACATTGGAAGTGAGTGGTTTGGGTTTGGAAGAGAATGACGAAATGCAGGAAGGAAAGCTTGAGCCGGGAAATGATGATGCCAAACTGGCTGAAACAGAGGATCCATCCCATGATGAAAAAAATATTCCTATAAGCAAACAGGTAACCCAGGCGGAAGTGCAGGAAATATTAAAGAGAACAACCATTGAAGAGTATTTGGAAGAAAAAATTTGCACGATGGTGACCAATCTGACTTCCGGAAAAAAGGTTGAAGGTATAACAGCAGTGGAAATGAAAAGCGTTTTGGAAGAAAATGAAGAGGTGATCATGGAATATACGGGAAAACCTCTTTCCGAAAACGCTTTTAATGCCGTGGACGCATTTTTTGAATCGAATGACGGCAAGTGGCTATCAGATCCGATGTCATTAGGGGCGAAGGAAAATGAATCCGCGGGGGAATGGCAACGGTTGATGGAGTGGTCATCTTTTGCGCGATGGCTGACATCCCCCTGGGTGTGGATTATTTTATCGGTGATTGTATTGGGCTTGATCGGACAAATGGTCTGGATTCACCAAAATCGTTGGGTTGGCTTGATCTATGGTTCCTTTTCCATTCTTTTGGTGGGGGTATGTATGGTCATCACGGGCTATTGTTTACCTGCTTGGCTGGATTTTACCGGGATTGAACAGGGAAAAGAAGCGGGTATATGGGAGTCTTTTATGACAGCATTTCAACAGGCATCACAGAATATGGGGTATATAGAAATCGCTGTGGGCGTTATATGCATGGTCACGTCGATTCTGTTGGCGGCACATAAAATGAAGAAAAAAAGAATAGTATTGGGTCAAATATGAGTGTGTTTTCCTTTACATCCGGCTGGAAAAAGAAGAAAAAAGCAGAATATGTATTGACAATTGAGTGGAACGGTGTTATAATACCGCTTGTCCGCGAAGAATGGATATCTGGGTGTGGCGCAGTTTGGTAGC
>DIRA01000010.1:49693-71227 GCA_002427425.1 Clostridiales bacterium UBA5448
GGGTGTGGCGCAGTTTGGTAGCGCGCTACCTTGGGGTGGTAGAGGCCGCTGGTTCAACTCCAGTCACTCAGACCAAAAATATAGACTGTCATAAGACAGTCTATATTTTTTATCATACATTTTAATATTTGAGATTTGAGGGCGAATTAATTCCTGTCAGCAGTATTTTAAAATGGCGTAAAGCTTGCTCTTTGAGATCGAAATCAGGATAACGAATGCACCATTCAAAGGTCAGTCCCCTATATGCCGTAACAAAATGCCTGGCTATTTCCTCCATGGGTAAATCTGATTGAAATACGTGCTGATTCATTCCCTTGTTGATAACATCATAAAACAGTTTATAAAGCTCCCTGTTATAATCTATTACAGCATTCGTTTTAATGTCTTTTCCTATTTGTATTTTATATAAAATCCTCATGTTTTCACAGCTGATGCTCTCAGTAATCACCTCTGCAATTTTACCCACAAGAGAAAGGAGTGCATCATTTGCCGGCATATCGGATGGAAGGGATTCGAGGTATGCCCTATAATCAATATCAACTTTGGTTACATAATCGTTTATCAAAGCGGCAATCAAAAAATCCTTGGATTCAAAATGCACATAAAAGCTGCCTTTCGCCACACCTGCGTGCTTGACGATATCGTCTACATTGACAGCTTTAAAGCCGTGCCTGCTAAATAGTTGTTCAGCGCTTATATATATTTTATTCTTCGTTTCTGCTGCTTTTTCTTTTCTGCTATAAAAAGTCTTTTTTTTCACAAATTTAATCTCCTATATTGACATTTTGTACATAAACATTTATAATGACCGTAGTCACCGAATCGGTTTGCTTTTAATATATTATAGAGCAATCAATTGTATTTTTCAAGGTGAAAAAACAAAATTAAATCAGGAGGAAAATTAAGATGAAAACATACGTATCAAAAACAATCAGCATAGTTCTTGTGGCGCTCTTTATTTGTTTCAGTTTTTCTGCATGCACCGGTACAGGCGAAACAAAAGACGACTCAACCAGATCCGAAAATAGCGGGAACGAAGGTGGCAATTCAATAGAAAATGATAAAAATGACGAAGAAATTATCACAGAAGATGAAAAGCATGGTAAAGTAGCTGAAGGTATGCTTGGAGCAGCCGGAGACCTGGTTGATAAATATAGCGGGTATCTGGGATACGGTTACAACATTCTTACTGCCGCGTATTATAATCATAAAGATATTAAAACGGGGCATCCGATTATTGACATGGATTCCCTTGTCAAGAAAAACAAAATATATGTCGAGAACAAGTCATCCCAACACGTAGATAGTGTAACGTTTGTATCAAGCTCCGCGAAAGAGTATTCCGAGCACTTTGCATGCGCTGCGAACATAAACGCAAAAATCGGTTTTACAGGGAGCTTTGAGGCGAGTTTTAAACAGAATCATACGTTCCAAATGAATTCCAATCAAAAACTGATCACGACACAAGCCTTGCTTGAAACGCAGAATGACTATATTATTGACGTTGATGCGAAGCTTCTTGCAGAAAATGTAACAAGCACCTTTAAGAAAGCGGTTACTGAGAAAACAGCGAAGGAACTGATTGATCTGTATGGAACGCATGTTTTAGCCAATATCACCCTCGGAGGAAGATTTGATATTCATTATTTTTATACAAGAACCGAAACCAGTGAATCGACCGATATCGAAGTATCCGCTCGAGCATCTTATCGAAGCATCAGCGGGAGCGCAAGTGCGAAGGATGAAAAGGATAAAACTGAAATAGAGACACACAGCAGTCTTTTTTTTACAACCTATGGCGGTTCGGTTACAGGCAACCCGACCTCGGTGGAAGCAGCGATAAAGTCCTATAAAGATTGGAGTACCGGCGTTGAAAACGGAAAGATAACTTTTATAAACGCTTCCGAAGTCATTCCACTCTGGGATATTGTAGCTAATCTTAAAGATGTAGAGAATGCCGCCGAAAAAAGTGCTGCCATAAAACAGTATTTTGATGCAAGAGTCGATCAAATTTCCGGTGAATTCAAGGAATCCGTAAATACTCCAATCTATATTTCTGATGTGTATGTCGGATATGGTAAAACGGAGTCTGAGGCCAAGAATATGCTTCGCAGTAAAGGTGTTACTGAGGGGCATATTGTGAACCTCGATCTTAATACAAGTGTAGGTGGGTATTGGATTTATCTTGGTTATAAGACAACTACTGACAAGGCAAACGCGATTACTAATCTTGTTGCCAATTATTACAGCGAATCAACCTCTTCCAATTTAACGTATAATGGCATCAAATACAATATCATTCCCGTTGATCTCAACAAGGGAGCAAAGGGTAAATATATCTATCTCTATTATACCAGAGACCAAAAGGCGGGTAATCCGATATGTGCAATTCAGTATCAGCATAACGAAAAATTCCAATTTGAACATGTAAAGGCAGACGGTTACAATCCGGTAAACACGATCTTGAATGATAACGCGGTAGACCTTAATAAGGGATCGGGCGGAGATTATATTTATCTCTGGTTTAAAAGAAGTTAGAAACGAAACGGTTATTGCGCAATGAGGGCAAAAATCGATCTTCTTCGCAAAAAAGTGGTATTACTTTGTTTACAAATAACAAAGTATCTAACAAACAGAGATGGATTACAATAGATAAAGAATATCAGCGTAATCCCATAAATCTCTTACATCTTTTTCGTTACCTCTTTACAGAAACACCGAACACCGCATAAACATAGCGTTTATGCGGTGTTTTTTCACGTGAATTGACGCTTTTAACTTGACAAAACATCAATACATCTTATATAATACAAATAAGGGATTTATTTCGTTGCGGCTTTTTGATGGTAGAGATAGGCGGTAGCTATACTCTTGACTGTGTTAGTAAAAAAATGCTTGCTATCTATTTACAGTCTTGGAGATGAGGAATATGAACAGTATAGAAAAATATTTGCACGATTGTTTACATAATAATATGTTTGACAATTGCGCCGTTGCAATAGGTAATCCCGATGGTGAAAAATACAGATACCTGATTGATAATAAAGAGCTAATAACAGACGCTGACACCTTATTTGATATGGCTTCTGTCACGAAAATTCTCTCTGTTGCATTACCGGCATTGATCCTTGCGGATCAGGGGAGACTTTCTTTTGATGCAAAAATGGGTGATTTCTTCGAGTGTACTGATGAAAAAAAGAATATAACCATTAAAAATTTATTGACTCATACAAGTGGTATGGGAGGCGGAGCGATAGAACCCTATGCAGGTATCCCTGAAAATGCAATTCAGGCAATTTTAGGTAAGCCGCTTTTAATGAAGCCCGATACAAATGTGATATATTCTTGTCACGGATATATGGTAATGGGTAAAATACTAGAGCGTATATGCGGTAAAGCACTGGATCAAATTCTTGTTGAATATGTAACAAAGCCGCTTAACATGAATCATACCATGTATTTGCCAATTGGAAATAATATTGTAAACTCAAATGATAACAAAAAAGAGACAGGTCTGGTGAATGATTTCAATGCAAGATTTGTCGGTGGCGTTTCGGGAAATGCCGGAGTGTTTTCATCTATTGATGATATGAGTATTTTTGCCAGGTTATTAGCAAATGATTGTAATCAATTGTTATCTAAGAAAATGTTTGATATGGCTATTATGAATTATACGGATGGAATGGGCGAATCAAGAGGTCTTGGATTCTGCCTTGTAGATGAACGGTATTCTCAAGCGGGCGATTTGTTCAGCATGGGTTCATATGGCCATTGCGGGCATACGGGTACATCTGTTTTTGTTCATAAATGCTGCAAGCAATATGTGGTGGTTCTCACGAACATGACAAAATGTGTGAAGGGTACATACAACATTGTCAAGGAATTCAGAAAAAATATTCATAATGCCATTCATGAATATCAATCATCAAATGAAATGTGCCACTTTATGTAACAACCGGTATGCCGGGGAAATAGGTATCTTTTTTCGTTACCTCTTTACAGACAACACGCAAAGCCCTGTTTTCTCAGGGCTTGCGTGTTGTTTTCGCTGTTGGCTGTCGCTTCCACTCTTTTTAATCAGAAAAGAGCCCCAGAGTTGAAATAGGGCAAGATTCATTCGTCGGATGATTTTTTCTATATAAAATGGGGAGAATTTCAGAGGGTAAGATGCTTGTAGTGGGGCTTTTGTCTTGACGGGATTTGTGTTTTGTGATTTAATAAGAGGGAGAATATGATAGAAAATAATGGTAAGAAGCATAACAAATCGATGTGTTGAAAGGGGATCGTTATGGAAAAAGAATATGCAAAAATTATGAAATGTTGCGAAATAATCCAAAACAAGGTCAATTTTGAACCTGAAGTTGGCTTGATATTAGGATCCGGTTTGGGCGCGTTTGCCGAAACCATCCAAATGGTTGCATCGGTGGAATATGAAGATATTGAAGGCTTCCCCGTATCCACGGTGCCGGGCCATTCCGGTCGATTTGTCTTTGGATATGTGGAAGATGTGAAGGTCATGATCATGCAGGGAAGAGTGCATTACTATGAAGGATATTCTGTATCGGATGTGATCCTACCCACCCGAATTATGGCTAAACTGGGTGCGAAAATCCTCTTTTTGACCAATGCCGCCGGGGGCGGAAACCCTGCGTTCAACGCCGGGGATTTTATGCTCATCCGGGATCATATCATGACGTTTTTCCCCAATCCTTTGCTGGGAAAAAATATTGACCGGTTGGGCACCCGTTTTCCGGATATGTCGGAAGTGTATGACGAGAAATTAAGAACCATCATCAAGAAGCAGGCGAAAAAAGCGGGCATTCCCTTGCAGGAAGGGGTGTACCTTCAATTAACCGGACCCTCTTTTGAAACACCCACCGAAGTAAAAATGTTGCACAATCTGGGGGCGGATGCTATAGGCATGTCCACCGCTTGTGAAGCCACGGCTGCACGCCACGCGGGGATGAAAATTTGCGGTATTTCCTGTATCACCAACAAGGGCGCCGGTTTGTCCGATACGCCTTTGACCCATGACGAGGTGAAAGAAACCGCTGATCGGGTTGCGCCCTATTTCAAACTGCTGGTGTGGAACAGCATTGCCGCATTCAAGCGGGAATCGGGGTATCTAGATGAGTGAACAAGCAGTGCTTCGTGCGGACAATGTAAGATTATCCGAGGATGGCAAGTCCGTGGTGATTATGGATCAGACATGGCTGCCCAATGAAACGGTGTATTTGACTCTCCATAAAGCTGAAGAGCTGTATGATGCCATCTATCAACTGCGGGTGCGGGGTGCGCCTGCCATTGGCATTTTTGCCGCGTATGCTTTATATGTCCTATCCCTGCAAAGCAAAGAAACAACATTTGATGCCTTTTATCAAGAGTTTGCCCGCAACCGGGATTATTTGAATACTTCCCGCCCTACCGCCGTGAATTTAAGCGCCATGCTCTTTCGTATGGACAAAGTGGCACTGACCCATCGAGGGGAAGGAGTCCCCGCGGTGTTGTCCGCCCTCAAACAAGAAGCTATTTCCATTCAACAAGAAGATATTACCATGTGCCGCAACATCTCCGCATACGGGCTGACGCTGATCAAAGATGGGGACGGTATTTTAACCCATTGCAATGCGGGTCCTTTGGCCACGTCTTTGTACGGAACGGGATTGGGAACCTTATTTCTGGCAAAAGAAAAAGGCTATCACTGCAAGGTATATGTGGATGAAACCAGGCCCTTGTTGCAAGGGGCGCGGCTCACGGCCTATGAATTATACAACGCGGGGATCGATTGTACCCTCATTTGCGACAATATGGCATCGCTGGTGATGGGACAAGGGAAAATCCAGGCATGTTTTGTGGGCTGTGATCGGGTGGCGAGAAATGGCGATACCGCCAACAAAATCGGTACGTCCGGCGTGGCTGTCCTGGCGAAACATTATGGGATTCCTTTTTATGTGTTTTGCCCCTCCTCTACCATCGATTTTTCTATCGAGTCGGGGGATCAAATCATCATCGAGGAAAGAAAACCCGGCGAAATCAAAGAAATGTTTTTCCAAAAACCGGTGGCTTTGCCGGAAATTCAATGTTATAACCCGGCCTTTGATGTGACGCCCCATGATCTGATCACGGCTATCATCACCGAGCAGGGCATTTGCAGGGCGCCTTATACTGAAAGCTTTCAAGCAGTCTTTGAGGAGAAAATGAAATGATCCGATTTTACAACGGACGTTTGTTGACCATGGTCAACGGCGTTGCTATCACCGGGGATGAAGTGTGGACAGATGGGGACAAAATTGTGTATGTGGGTCCCTATCGTAGTCCCATGCCCTCGTTTGAACGGGAAATCAATTTGGACGGCAACGTGTTGATGCCGGGTTTTAAAAATGCTCATACCCATTCCGCCATGACCTTTTTGCGCTCCTTGGCGGATGATATGCCCTTGCAGGAATGGCTATATGAACAGGTGTTTCCCCGGGAGGAAAAATTGACGGCGGAGGCGGTTTATGCGTTTTCCAAAGTCGCCATTCTGGAGTATCTGACCAGCGGCATTACCGCTAATTTTGATATGTATTTTTTCTATGACGCCTTCGTAAAAGCCAACATCGAATGCGGATTTCGAACCGTTATGTGCGGTTCCATGAACAATTTCGATCCGGACCCCACCCAACTGGAGCGGGACTTTGTGCGGTTTAACCAGGTACATCCCTTGATCGGATACCGCTTGGGATTTCATGCGGAGTATACAACTTCTTTGGACAGAATGGAATATGTTGCTTCCTTAGCAGATCAGTACAAGGTACCGGTGTATACCCATTCTTCCGAAACTAGAAGAGAAACCGAAGAATGCAAAAAACGGTACGGGAAGACCCCTACGGAATTGTTGGAATCGTTGAATCTGTTTCGATATGGCGGCGGCGGATTTCACAGCGTGTACTTGACGGAATCTGATATGGATATTTATCAAAAACGAGGGGTTTTTGCCATTATTAATCCCGGTTCCAACTTAAAACTCGCCAGCGGGATCGCCCCTGTTTGCAAGATGATGAACAAAAACATAGGTCTTGCCATTGGCACGGACGGCCCGGCATCCAACAATGCTTTGGATATGTTCCGAGAAATGTATCTTGTCAGCGTTCTGCAAAAACTGTCTAATCAAGATGCTTCTGCCTGCAACGGGGAAAAAGTGTTGGAAATGGCCACGGTGGGCGGGGCACGAGCCATGGGACTGCATGAATGTGATACGTTGCAGGAAGGCAAGCAGGCGGATATGATCGTGATTGACATGCACCGTCCCAACATGCAGCCCATCAATCACATCACCAAAAATCTGGTGTACAGCGGCTCCAAAGACAATGTGAAATTGACCATGATTGCGGGTAAAATTCTGTATGAAGACGGTAAATTCTATGTAGGCGAAAAGGTGGAAGATATCTATGCCCGCGCCAATGCCTGGACACGCAAGATAATGGAGGGATAACAGTTGGATCCAATCAAACATCCAACCGATCGGGAAGCGATCGAAGAAATTCTGGAAGTGGGCAGGCGGATGTATGGACGGCAATATGTGGCGTCCAATGATGGTAATATCAGCGTACGGGTGGGGGAAAATGCCCTATGGACCACACCTACAGGCGTATCCAAAGGGTTTATGACCAAAGATATGTTGGTCAAGACCGATTTGAACGGACATGTTCTTTTTGGCAGCCGTCAGCCATCGTCTGAATTGAAAATGCACCTGTCGGCATACCGGGAAAATGCAGAAATCCGCGCTGTTGTTCATGCTCACCCCCCCTATGCCACCACCTTTGCGGCAGCGGGCATTTCGTTGGATAAGGCTCTGCTGCAGGAAGCAGTCGTCCAGCTGGGATGTGTTCCCGTGGCGCAATACGCCTTGCCGGGAACCGCCGAGGTGGGGGAAAGCATCCGTCCTTTTTGCAAAACATATAATGGCGCTTTGTTGGCTTTTCATGGGGCGGTGAGCTGGGGGGAAAATCTCTCGCAGGCCTGGCATCGCATGGAAAGCATTGAATATTACGCCCAGGTAACTCTGTATACCAACATGCTGGGAAAAGAGCGGCTTTTAAATGAAAACCAGGTGGATCAATTGATTGCTCTGCGGCCAAAAGCCGGTGTAAAAAGCGGAGGCAGACCCAAAACCTGAATCAAAGATGAAATGAGCGTTTTCCCTGGGGGAAACGCTCATTTCTAATAAATGGGGCAGTTTTTTTATGGATACAGCCCAAACAGCTTTAGAAGTTTTTGCCAGAAGGTCAGCTTTACAGGTTGTGCCAACTCCGGACGATCCACATAGACGGCTTTGATTTCTTCTGTTTTCAAAACAAACTGCACAGAGTTTACGTTAGTGTTTTTTTCTGAAACAAAGGAGATGATTTCATTGGGATTGCCCAAAATTTCCAAACGCATTTCATCGATTTTCTTTTCTATTTCTTCCTCAATGTTGTCTGTTTCATTTTTTAATTGTAAAGTGCCTTTTTTATATTGTGCAAGGCCGTCATACAGCCTTTTTACAGCACTGTTTAGCTCAACGGCGGCATCATATAATCCGTTAACAGCTGTTATTATGGGTGACATATTTTCTGCCAGCTTGGATGTGCCCTCACAAAGCGTTGCGGCACCGTTTGAAAGTTCTGCGACTCCGCTTGTATAGGCAATCATACCCTGTGTGAACTGAACCATGCTGTCAAGTTGTTGTTTGACCGCTGCAAAGGAGGGGGTGTTGTCTAATAGTTGGGAATAATTTTCCGGCGTGAGTAGGGGTAAATGCATAGGAGCCAGTTGGGCATTGACAGAATCGAAGGTGGATTTTTGTAAGGCAAGTGCGCCGTTTACTAGAGGTTCGTTTTGCTGCGTGAGTGCATGCAACCCGTTTTTTAGTTCGGTGGTTCCGGAATCAACTTGTTTGATTCCTTCCCGGAGAGCGGGCAATGCCTTTGTAAATTTATTCACGCCATCCACGTATTTTCCCATGCCACTTTTTAGCTGAAAAATACCGTCAAGCAAACCGCCGGCACCGCTGTCAAGCTGTTCAATGGCAGCTGTTAGTTCTCCCAATTGATCTGTAAAAGAAACACTGTCAAATGAAAAATGAAGCGCCAGTTTTATACCGTTGATGGTGATAGGTTCCATTCTGAAATCATTTACCTTGCACGCGATGTGGATATGGGCACCGTTTCCGGGAAGAACGATATAGGATACTTGCTTTTTGCTGCCGGCATTGACGATGGTCGCATTTTCCGCGTTGATATCCGAGCAGTATTTGTTGTCTAAGGTAACCGCCAGCTGTAACGCATAATTTTTAAAAAAAGTACTGTTTACAGTCTGGTTTTGTGTAATGGATATATCAAGCCCAAGCTGCCCGGATTTTCCCGCAAGGTCTTTTGCATCCATTTTCTTTCCATCCAGCATATAATGAATTGAAATGTTCCAAGGAAGCTCTTTTGTTTGTAATATCCCCTCATAATAAAAGGTGTCACTGTTTGAATGGATTGTAATTTTATCGCCCATTTGGGATAGCTTTTCGGTGGATGTCATATTCTGCAAGTAGCTGTAATCACCGTAATCCGTTATGTTTTTATCCCGAAAACCATTTACAACATACATGTTTTGAATGCTTCCGTCCGCGTTTAACAGACCGTACACCACTTCGTCTTTTGGGGTAGGCGTTCCTTCTGCAACGGTAGGTAAAGCCAATATGGCAAGCAGCAGTGTGAGAACCAAAGCATACGAAAATATCTTCTTCATTTCAATCGCGAATCCTTTCTTGTTTTTTCTTTTACAAATTGAAATTGGCTGTTTGGGGTTGTTTTTCCAATGGATGTATCAAAAGCAATCAGAAACGCCGGCAGCACACACACCACCATAACAAAGGATAAGAGAGTTCCTCTTCCAAGCAAGGTGCCAAGCTCGGAAATGATGGGATTGGATGAGGTCAAAGCCAAAGCAAAGCCCGCTGTGGCAAGAATAACCGCCGAAATCATGATGGCTTCTACATTATTACCCAGCGTTTGTTTCATGGCTTCTTTTTTATCGTATTCCTGTCTGTTTGTTACATAGCGGTTGGTAAGAAGGATGGCATAGTCAACCGTCGCGCCAAGCTGAACCGTACTGATGATAAGATACCCCACAAAGCTGAAAGCATTGTCTGTGAAATAAGCAAAGGATACATTGATCCATATCGCCGTTTCAATGACAAACACTAACAATACCGGAGTTACAACTGAGCGGAAGGTTACAACCAGAACAATAAAAATCCCGATAATTGCAAGCAGATTGACAACCATGGTGTCCACTGAAACCACATTTTTCATATCATAAAGCGTTGCGCTTTCGCCTGCCAGAAAATAGCTGTCATAATATTCTTTTGCTGTATCCATCACCGATTGCACGGCGGAAAAAGCATCATCCCCTTCGGCAGCCGTATTGGTATACATCAGAATGCGTGCATAATTCTTGGAATAGAAGTTTTTAAGGATTTCTTCCGATATGTAGGGCGACGGAATGTTAGCATCAACAGCCGTTACATAGGATACCGTACTTGTAATAGGAGGCAAAGAGGAAAGATCATCACAAAGCTCTTTTTCTTTTCCGGTATTTTCCTTTGGAACCAACAGAACAAGCATGTTTTCTTTTCCAAAGCGTTGCTCAATTT
The DNA here is from genome assembly GCA_002427425.1 of Clostridiales bacterium UBA5448. Classification (GTDB taxonomy): domain Bacteria; phylum Bacillota; class Clostridia; order Oscillospirales; family SIG627; genus UBA5448. The sequence continues at coordinate 60,360 of DIRA01000010.1, forward strand.
TATCAGCATCCTTTCCGGCTCTTGAAGTGCCTGTCACGCTTTCCATCCCGTAAAGAAAATGACTTTGACTTTGTGCTAAAAAGCATGGAACGACCACAATCAAAGCAAGGATCATCAACGGGATACGGATTTTCATCAGCCCGTTACCGAGCTTTTGAAAGCGGGGCAAAAACGGGCGGTGCTTTGTTTTATCAATCAGCTTATCACATAGAAGGGTGAAAGCGGGAAGGAAAATCATCACGGAAATAAAGCTGAATGCAATACCTTTTACAAGATTAAGCCCTAAATCAGAGCCTATGCCAAAACGCATTGCAATCAATGCAAAAAAGCCAATCATTGTAGTGGCGGCGCTGGCGGCAACTGTGGACAAAGCCCTTTTCATGGCAATAACCATTGCTTCCTTCGGTTGATGGGTATTCCTGTATTGATTAAAGCTATGTAATAAAAAAATGGCATAATCGAGAGAAACCGCAAGCTGAAGAATGGGACTTATAGTTTGAGTAATGAATGATATTTCGTTGAAAATTACATTTGTACCCATATTGATTATTATCGCAACACCGATTGCAATCAAAAATAACAAAGGTTCAATCCATGAGGTGGTGGATAAAATCAAAACGACGATGATAATGGGAAGAAGTATGGCAAGAGCGTTTAAAACCTCTGTGACTGCCAGACCTTGTGTGGTATAGGCGTTCACTGCATTACCCGATGCAGCATTTTTTTCACCGATTAAATCATAAATTGCCTTCACGGTAACAGCTTCCATACCGCTTTTTATGGTGATACGAAACAGCGCGCTGTTATCCTTATAATAATGATCAACCACGGAGCGATCCAAAAACGCAAGAGGTGTTGTTGTCAGTATATCTCTGTCTATCATATCGTCAAGCCAGATAACGGATACGACACCTTCCACGGATGAAATTTTTTCTTTATATTCCAACGCTTCCTGTACTGATATATTATCAATCATTACGTTTGCATTGGGAATTTTAGTATCAAATTCCTCCTGCATAATACGGATTGCTGTTGTTGATTGGGCATCCTTTGGCAGATAATCTGCTAAATTGTAGTTGATGGATACAAAAGGCACCAAAGAAGCACAAATAACAGCCGCAACAACAAAAAATATGAAAACGCTTTTTTTATGTTTAAGAAAAGCATTGAAAATACGATCCATGGTTTCACCTCCATCAATGTGTATACACGATGTTGACTTTACATCATGATAGTATTATAATAACAGTGATAGCAAAAGAATACAATATGCAGTATTTTGATATTTGTTGTTTATCAAACACAATTTTAATTTTTGTTTATATAAAAATAAATTCATAAAAATTAACGGGGTGAGAAGATGAAAAAGGAAATCGGAAACAGAAGAGCCAGATACTCTAAAATGGTGATTAAGGAAGCGTTTATCGATTTATTGGAGAAAAAGGCGGCTTCTAAAATCACCATCAAGGAAATATGTGAGAATGCAGATGTCAACCGCGCTACCTTTTATGCCCATTATGTCGATCAAAATGATCTATTAAATAAAATTAAAGATGAAGTGATTGACAGTATCAATGATCATATAAAGGTGATCAGCATTCATGATGCAAAATCCATAACCATCATTGAACAAATTTTTGAATACATCAGAAAAAATGCGAAAATATGCAAACTGCTGCTCAGCGAAAGAGGCGACATTGTTTTCCAAAAGCGTGTGCTTATGCTGGTTTATGATATGGTGATCCATGAAATAACCAGCAAAAACAAATTATCTGTACAAGATGCAGAATATGTATACTCCTTTTTAATTACGGGCTGTATCGGGGTCATTCAGAAATGGTTGCATGATGATATGAAAATAACATCCAAGCAAATGGCAGAGATGCTGATGAAGATAACACAGAAAATTTTAAGCTGAAGAGAGTATGAACGCAGTGTCACATAAAATATCCTGTGTATATAGGCGAAGGTCTTGATTTTTACAGCTATTTATGTATAATAATAAAGGGAAGGTATTTGAAGATGGGTAGACAAAATGAAACAGGAGCTTTCGGTTCCCGGAATCTGATATTAAAACTGGCGCGGGGGGCTTTGATTGCCGCTGCGTACATTGCTCTGACCATTATTTTGCGTCCCTTTTCCTTTGGAATTTATCAGCTGCGTGTATCTGAATCTTTGTGCTTGCTGCCGGTTTTGTTCCCGGAGGCTGTCTTGGGATTGTTTATTGGGTGTTTGGGCGCCAATTTGCTTTCGACTAACAATTTGCTGCTGGATTTGACATTGGGAAGCGGTGCCACCTTACTGGCAGCGTACCTGACCTCAAAAATTCACAATCGGTATTTGGCGGCTTTGCCTCCCGTGTTGTGTAATGCCGTGATGGTTCCTTTGATCATATCTTTATCCGGAACCTTTGAAAAGGATACTTTTTTGTTGACCTACTTCACCAATGGAGGCATTGTGCTGGTTGAGCAGTTCATCGTGTGCTATGGTCTCGGATTGCCTTTACTGCGATTGGTGCGGTATGTAGCGGACAAACTGGGGATTCCCGTCAGGGAGTGGAAAAAATGACTGTAAGAAAAAGTAAAATCAATTATTATCTGGATATTGCCCAAGCCGTAGCCCAGCGCGGCACCTGTCTGAGAAGAAATTACGGTGCCATCATTGTAAATAATGACAATATTGTTTCCACCGGCTATGTGGGAGCCCCCCGCGGGAGAAAAAACTGCTGCGATTTGCAGTACTGCCAGCGGGAAAAAATGAATGTTCCCCGGGGAGAGAGGTATGAGTTGTGCCGCTCGGTCCACGCGGAAGCCAATGCCATCATTGCTGCCAAGCGGGATGAAATGATGGGGGGAACTTTGTTTTTGGTGGGCATTTTCGCCGATTCCCAGGAATTGGTCTCAGACAGTTGTTGCTGTCAAATGTGTAAGCGTATGGTTATCAATGCAGGTCTTGAACAAGTCATTGTCCGTAATACACCTGAAGAATACACCATATACAATGTAACAGACTGGATCGAAAATGACGACAGTCTTGACGGAACGATGGGGTACTGATGATGAAAAAGCTATCTGTTTTTTTAATACTTGCCATTCTTTTTCTTTCTTTTGTGTCTTGTTCCAGTGCAAGAGAAACCGAAGACGGCGGTTTGATTGCCAACATTGAGGGGACAAATATCCACTACAGGCGATATGAAAATTATATGGCGGTGTCGGTGAAAATCGGCACGACCATTGCTAAAACACAGTCAGCCGAATATTACATGGTTTCCGGTCTGGATGTAAAGGAATATTTGTGTACCCATCCCGACATGGGTTCCGTGATCTATTGCAAGGAATCCATGACCCTGCCCCAGCTGGATGGATTCAATCCCAATGAAGTGTATGTTTGTCTCTTTTCCTCCGACAGCACGGTGGCATATCCTTTGGAACATGAGGCGGTGCTGCATAAAATCGTGGAACAAATGATCAACAACGATGTAATTGCCATGCCCACCGTGGTGCATCAGAGCTTTATTTTAAATTTTGTATCCGAAGACTATCCATATCTGTATTACTCCCTACGTTTCGTGGTGGATCGCCAGGGAAACGGGTATTTAATCGACCGTCAGAACAACCGCTGCATCAGACTTACCGACGATGTGACCCAAGCTCTGCTGTAAGCGATCATAAAAAAAGGATATGAAAATATTGTTCGTCTGTACAGGCAATACCTGCCGCAGCCCTATGGCGGCGGCGGTTTGTAACGCTTTAGCATCCGCCCGCTCGCTTCATGTAAAGGCTTCTTCCGCCGGCTTGTTTGCCCGGGACGGGGCACCTGCCACCCGGGAAGCGGTGTTGGTTTTGGCAGAAAAAGGGATCAGCTTGCATCACGTTGCCCGAAAACTGACCCCGGAAATTGCCCAAAGCGTGGATTTGATTGTTCCCTTAACCCCTGAACATCGGGGATATATGTTGCAAACCATTCCCGGTATCAACGAAAATAGGGTTGTGTGTATGCAAACTCCCATCAAAGACCCCTTTGGCGGCAATCTGCAAGTATATCGGGATACATTGACCGAGATCGTGTATGAGGTGGACGCCCTATTGAATACATGGGAAGAAACAGCCAAGGTGACTATCGAGCCCATGGAATCCAAGCATCTGGATGAAGTCAGCCGGTTGGAAAAAAATTGTTTTTCGGACCCCTGGAAAAAAGAATCTTTACGGGAATTGTTGTTTCATCCCCATGTAAAAGCCATTGTGGCGACCAAAGGGGAGAAAGTGGCGGGGTATCTTTTCCTTTTTTACGACCATGTGGAAGCTACCATAGGCAATCTGGCCGTATCTCCGCATTACCGGGGATATGGCATGGGCGAAACCTTGATGCGGTTCATCCTTGATGAAATGCGGGAGAGAGGGGTACAATATATCACATTGGAGGTCCGTTCAAAAAACAAGGCGGCTATCGCCTTGTATGAAAAACTGGGCTTTGCACTTGTGGGAATCAGAAAAAACTATTACGATATCCCGACCGATGATGCGTACGTAATGAAATTGCTCTTTACATGAAAGGGATTGCCCATGCGTATTCTTGCTTTTGAATCTTCTTGTGATGAAACGGCTGTGGCTGTGGTGGAAAACGGCAGAAAAATCTTGTCTGACAAGATTGCCTCTCAGATAGAACTCCACCGTCGGTTTGGCGGTGTGGTGCCTGAAGTGGCTTCCCGTGCCCATACCGAGGCCATCGTGCCCTTAACCAGACAAGCACTGGAGGAAGCAGGTTGTACCTTGGGGGACATGGACGCCATTGCCGTCACGCATACGCCCGGGCTTTTGGGCGCGCTGCTGGTGGCGGTGGGGTTTGCCAAATCCCTGGCATACAGCACGGGAAAGCCCCTGGTGGGTGTCAATCACATTCATGCCCATGTCGCGGCATGTTATCTGGCATATCCTGCGTTGAAACCGCCGTTTCTCGCCCTGGTCATTTCCGGCGGACATACGGCTATGTATCAAGTGGATGATTATACAACCTTTACCCGTATCGGTACCACCCGGGATGACGCCGCGGGAGAAGCCTTTGATAAGATAGGCAGAGTACTGGGCGTTCCTTACCCCGGCGGTAAAGTGCTGGATGAAATGGCCAAATCAGGAAAAAAAGGGACCTATGCCTTTCCCCAGCCTTTGGTAAAAGATTCTAAGATGGATTTTTCTTTTTCGGGTTTAAAAACGGCGGTGATCAATCGCCTTCATAACGATGAGCAAAAAGGGATACTGCCCATGCAGGAAGATGTTGCGGCGGATTTGACCGATGTGGTGGTCAGCGCCCTGAAAAATCGTGTCATCCATGCGCTGGAAGTGTATCCAACCAAAAAAATCGTGTTAGCGGGCGGTGTTTCTGCTAACAGCCATATCCGTAAAGGAATGCAGGAGCTGTGCAGCAAGAAAAACATTTGTCTGTATGTACCGCCGCTGTCATTATGTGGTGACAACGGTGCTATGGTGGGAGCCCAGGGATACTATGACTTAATCGCCGGAAAAAAGGACGGAATTGACCTCAATGCTTATGCGACCGGAGAGGTCTGTTAACCATAATAATGCAGATCATACCAAGTGGAAATTGTGGAAAACTCTGTGGAAAATCTTGAAAAACCATGGAAAAATGGCTGTAAATCAAGAGTCGGGCTGTGGAAAACCCCGTGGAAAATGTGCAACACTGTGATTGTAACAGTTTACATAATGTCTTTAAAAGGAGCAACAGAATGAAGGTAATTAAGTATCAAAAAGAGATCGAAGAAGCCACCAAAAAATTTGTTTCCCTGCTGGAGAAACAGCTGGGTCGGTGCGACCGCATGAAGGAAGACAAGGATTTTGTTGTATATTCTGCTTTGGATACCATCCGCATCGGCGTATGCGGCGGGGACGGCATTGGTCCATATATTACCAAGGAAGCAGCCCGTGTGCTTGCCGATCTTTTAAAAGAAGAAGTGGAAAAAGGAAAAGTAGAGTTTGTGCCCATTGATGGTTTGACCATTGAAAATCGTGTGGCATGCAACCAAGCCATTCCCGATGATGTGTTGGCAGAACTGAAAACCTGCCATGTGATTTTAAAAGGCCCCACCACCACCCCCCGCGCCGGTGATCCTTGGCCTAACATTGAATCTGCCAACGTTGCCATGCGGAAAGAATTGGATCTGTTTGCCAACGTGCGCCCTGTGAAAGTGCCGGACAAGGGGATTGACTGGATCTTTTTCCGTGAAAATACCGAAGGCAGCTATGCGGTGGGAAGCCAGGGCGTCAACGTGACCGATGATCTCGCCATCGACTTTGTGGTCACCACCAGCGAAGGTACCGACCGGATTGCCCGCCTTGCCTATGAATATGCAAGAGCCAACGGCAAAAACCATGTCGCCATTGTGACCAAAGCCAACGTGGTGAAAACCACGGACGGTAAGTTTTTGGATCGTTCGAAGAATATAGCCGCCGAATATCCCGAAATCCGTACCACGGACTGGTATATTGATATCATGACTGCCAAACTGGTGGATGAAAAACGCCGCACCGATTTTCAGGTGATGGTGCTTCCCAATCTGTACGGCGATATTTTAACCGATGAAGCGGCTGAGTTCCAAGGTGGCGTAGGAACGGCCGGCAGTGCCAATTTGGGGAAAAAATACGCCATGTTTGAAGCCATCCACGGTTCTGCCCCCAGAATGGTGGAGGAAGGAAGAGCCCAGTATGCCGATCCTTGTTCTATGCTGAGAGCCAGCGTGATGCTGTTGTCCCACATTGGCTATCAAGAGAAAGCCAACGCGTTGGAAAGAGCTTTGGATATTTGCATGTTTGAAAATAAACGCTTGACCATCACCGGCAGAGAAAACGGCGCAACCACCCATGCATTTGCCGATTATGTCAGGGAAACATTGCAAACCACAATCAAATAGAAAGGGAAATGCTATGAATATTATCATTTCGGTTGTTAACTTTGGGGATATCACCGCGGAACTCTATCCCGAATACGCACCTAAAACTGTTGAAAGTTTTGTGAATCTCATTAAGACTACATTCTTTGACGGATTGATTTTTCACCGGGTTATCCCCGGCTTTATGATTCAGGGGGGCGGGTATACCCGTGACTTTGCCCATAAAGAAACGCAATCCATCGAGGGTGAATTTGCATCCAACGGGCATAAGAACGATTTGAAACACACCCGGGGCGTGTTGTCCATGGCCAGAACCATGGATCCCAATTCTGCTTCCAGCCAGTTCTTTATTATGCATGAACAGGCGCCCCATCTGGATGGTCAGTATGCCGCCTTTGGAAAGGTGACAGAAGGGTTGGATGTGGTGGATGCCATTGCCAACGTGAAAACCGATGTGCGGGATTGTCCCTGTGAGCCTGTTGTTATCCGACAAATCCGCGTGATGGAATCATAAGGAGTGAATTCATGTCTCAATACGGACTACTGCGCCGCGAGCAGTTGGCAGACGGTGTATATCTAAACCTGATTGCCCATGATAAAACGAAAACCAATCATCTGTCTATTTGTTTTTTATCTGATTTGTGTCCTGAAACCGCAGCGGCTGGCTCGCTGCTTGCCCGTGTTCTGATCCGCGGCTGTACGAAATATCCGACGTTGCGAGATGTTTCCCGACAACTGGATGCTTGCTATGGTGCTGATTTGGATATTGGGGTGGAAAAGTATGGAGAAACCCATGTCATGTCCTTTTCCTGCAATTGGCTGAAAGATAGGTTTGCCTATGACGGCATGAAGACCACCCAAACCATGCTGGAAATGGCGAAACAAATTTTGTTCTATCCTCTATTGGAAACCAAGCAGGACAAACTTGCTTTCAAAGAGGAGTACGTCAAGAGCGAAAAAGAAAACCTGTATGACGCCATTGCGGCGGAAATCAACAACAAAGCATCATATGCCAAAAAGAAAATGTATGAGCATATGTGTAAGAATGAGTCTTTTTCCGTTTCCGTGATGGGGGAAAAGGAAACCATTGCACCCATCACCCCCGATGAACTGTATGCGTACTATGTGATGTTGCTGAAAAGAGCGCCGGTGGAGATTTTTTTCGCCGGCAGCGGAGAAGAAGACCTAGCCAAAACCCTGCAGGGATTTTTTGAAACCATTTCCCGGGATGTGTACACCTTATCCGAACCCAAAAAAGACATCGTACGGGAAGAGGTGACGGCAGAGGAAACCATGGATATCAACCAGGCTCATCTGGTGTTGGGCTATCGGATGGGTATGAATATGAAAGATAAGAACTATCCAGCCTTTATGGTTTTCAACGCTATGTTCGGCGGCTCGGTCAGCAGTCGGTTGTTTTCCGTGATCCGGGAAACCATGCATCTGTGCTATACAGTCAATTCCGCTCCCGAAAGTATTAAAGGGGTCATGATGGTATATGCGGGCATAGCCGAAGAGAACCGGGAAAAAGCATACAACGGCATTCAGGAACAACTTAAAGTGATAACGATGGGAGAGTTTACGGATAAAGAGCTGGAAGACGCACGGGCTGTTTTGCGTAATCAGCTGCAAAGCATCACTGATTCGCCTGCCACCCTGGTCAGTTGGTATTTGGCCCGGTTGATTTGCGGTTTGGTGGATACCAGTCCCGAAAAGACGATAGAAGCGCTGGAAAAAGTCACCCGGGAAGCAGTCATTGCGGCTGCAGCCCATGTAACGGAAGCCTGTGTATATTTTCTATCCCCCGAAAGGAGTCCGGCATGATATTCGATTTAAAACAATATACGGGTATCGGGGAAAGCTGCTATGTAGGGCGCCATGCATCCGGTCTGGAAGTGGTGGTGATTCCCAAAAATCACGCATCGTCCTACGCTCTGTTGGGCACCCGGTACGGCGGTATTGATACCACCTTCAAAACCCAGAAGGAAGAGGATTTTGTAACGGTTCCCGATGGTATCGCCCATTTTCTGGAACACAAGTTGTTTGAAAATGAGGATGGCACCGATTCTTTGCGTTTATTTACTGCATTGGGCGCAAGACCCAATGCCTATACCAGTTCCGATATGACGGCATATCTGTTTTCGACAACGGATAACATGTATAAAAATCTGGAAATCCTATTGAAGTTTGTGTACGCGCCCTATTTTACCAACGAAACGGTACAAAAGGAAATCGGCATCATCGGACAGGAAATCCGCATGGGGAAAGACAATCCCTATCGCAACATGTATTATGCGCTGCTGGAGTCCATGTACGAAAAGCATCCGGTCCGTATTGAAGTGGCGGGCAGTGAAGAATCCATTGCCCGGATTACCCCTGAGATTTTGTATCGCTGTCATTCCACATTTTACCATCCCTCCAACATGACTTTGTGTGTATGCGGGGGATTTTCTCCCGAACAGGTGGCGGATTTGTGCGACCAATATGTGCCCAGAAGTGAAAAACCCATCATTGAAAACAAATTCCCCGAAGAAAAAGAGGGGGTTGTGGTGAAGCGGGTTTCTCAGAAAATGCCGGTTGCACTCCCTTTGTTTTTCGCAGGGCTGAAACTGCATGATCTTTCCCTTTCCCCCATGCAGGCTTATGCCGAGCATGAAATCCTGTTGGATATGCTCTTTGGTACCGGATCGGATTTTTATGGTCGTTTATATGAAAAAGGTCTGATCAACGATCGGTTTGAATGCGCGTGCAATGTGGGTCGCTCCTACCGCTACTGTTTGTGGCAGGGTGAAAGCAGAGATCCCGACATGGTTTATGAGCAAATTCTGCGGGAATTGGATGAAGTGAAAAAGGCCGGATTGGATCGGGGGGCCTTTGAACGATGCAAGAAATCTCTGTATGGCCATATGGTAGAAAATTTCAATTCTCCCATGGGTATCGGAGACGCATTCATGGACTGGCATTTTTTGGGGGGCAGCCTGTTTGCATTGCCTTCGGCGATTGCGGCTGTATCCTATGAGGATGTTATGACATGCTTGCATAGAGATTATCAACCTGAAAACATGTGTATTTCCATTGGAATTCCCGAATGAAAGGAGACAGTATGCAACAAAACGTAATTGGTTTCCCAGGATTGGGAATAGAAGGATGGACCATATCCAAAGTGGCATTTACCCTCAATCTGTTCGGTCATGAAATCATCGTTGCCTGGTATGGCGTCATCATTACCATTGCCATCGTTGTGTCCGCAACCTATGGGTGGCGCAAGCTGACAAAGGCAAACATCATGTCTACCGACGATTTTCTGGATATGGCCCTGTGGACAGTACCTATCGCAGTGATTGGCACAAGATTGTATTTTGTTTTGGCACAATTTAAAGAGTATTTTCTCAATGATCAAAGAGAATGGTGGGAATTTCTCGCTATCTGGCAGGGGGGACTTGCCATATACGGCGGTATCATTGCGGGATTTTTTACCGTGTTGATTTTTTGTAAAATCAAAAAATTTAACCCCTGGGATGTCTTTGATATCGTGGCTCCCGCCGTGATGCTGGGACAGGCGATCGGTCGCTGGGCGAATTTTATGAATGCCGAAGCCTACGGAATCAAAACAACCCTTCCCTGGCGTATGAGCCTCAACGGGTATTCGGAAGTACATCCCACCTTTTTGTATGAATCCTTGTGGAACATCGTGGGCTTTATCGCCCTGCAGTTTGTACTGAAAAAGAAGAAATTTTCGGGACAAGTCTTATTCTTGTATGTTTCCTGGTATGGTTTGGGCAGATTCTGGATCGAGCGGTTGAGAGCGGACAGTCTTCCCTACGGTGCTAATTTCCGTGTCTCTCAAATCGTGGCAGGTCTTTGCTTTGTGGGGGGGATCATTGCTTATTTCGTTGGGAGAAAACACGACGAAAAGGTTAAAATAGAGGAAGCGTTGATCGAAGCGGTTCAGGATGAATTGGAAGAG
>DIRA01000010.1:71454-146836 GCA_002427425.1 Clostridiales bacterium UBA5448
GGAAGAGGAAACGGTTGCTGTGATGGATGATGAGTCAAATGTCTCTCTTTCTGCAGAAGACACAGAAGAAAAAACGGAAGAAAACCAAGAAACTGAGGATGAATAAGATGGCAATGATCATGGATGGAAAAGCCACTGCCCAAAGAATACGCAATGAAATTAAAGATGCCGTAGAACAACGAAAAGCCAAAGGGCTTGCCGTACCCGGCCTTGCGGTGATTTTGGTGGGGGAGGATCCTGCGTCTCAGGTGTATGTGCGAAATAAGCAGAAAGCCTGTGAAGAAGTGGGCTTTTATTCCGAAAAGCACACCCTTTCTGCTCAAACTACCAAGGAAGAATTGTTATCTCTTATCAAAACCTTAAACAACCAAGAAAACATCCATGGGATTCTGGTACAATTGCCTTTGCCTCAGGAAAGCGGTTTGTCGGAAGAAGATGTGATCCAAACCATTTCCCCCGACAAAGACGTGGATGCATTCGGATATGGCAATGTGGGAAAAATCATGGTAGGCAATGCTTCCTTTTTGCCTTGTACCCCTGCAGGGGTCATGGAACTTTTGAAAACCTACGGCATTGATCCCGCCGGAAAAGAAGCGGTGGTCGTGGGCAGAAGCAACATTGTGGGCAAACCCCAGGCGTTGTTATTATTAGCAGCCAATGCCACCGTGACCATTGCCCATTCTAAAACAAAGAATTTAGCCGATGTAACCCGCCGCGCTGATATTTTGGTAGCGGCGGTGGGAAAAGAAAAGCTGATTACCGGGGATATGGTCAAAGAAGGGGCGGTTGTCATGGATGTAGGCATGAACCGCGGTGAAGACGGCAAGCTGTGCGGGGATGTGGATTTTGATGCTGTCAGCCTAAAAGCTTCCTATATGACGCCGGTTCCCGGCGGCGTTGGTCCCATGACCATTGCCATGTTGTTGAAAAACACCTTGGTGGCTGCGGTGAAAGTTGATGAAAAAAAATGAAAAAAACAATGGCATATATTGTAACCGTGCTGCTGTTGTTATCTTGCGTGGCCTGCCAAAAAGAACCCCCGGAGGATGAAGGGAAAGAGAATCCGGAAGGTTACTTGTTTTCCATCCCCGGCGACGAATCGTTTTTACAAATGAAATCGTTGGGAGATGGGTTTGCTCTTTTAAGTCGGTATGAAGGAAAGTGGATCGTATCCTATGCCAATACCGAAATCATGTTGTTGACCGAAACCCTTTTGACTCTCCAGGCACGCAACGAAAAACCCCCGGTCTTTCACACCTTTTCAGACAGCGGGGAGTTCGGATTTATTTATCTGGATCATCGCTTGTTTTTTGTTTCCATGCATACCGCCCAGTATGCCGAATATACCTTGCCTGCGGATGTGGATTTGTCCACAGCCCTCTATCATGGAGGAGAGTTTTATTATACCGTGGGAGAGTATATTCTCTGTTCCGGGTATGATTTTTCTTCCTACAGTGTGCTGAATACGGGCAAGATTGAAAATTTTGGCGGTCTGGCTGCCTTGGACAATAAGACCCAAACCTTGTTTTTTGCCACCAAAGACGATACCGGTTTTACAGGAATTTCCTCTTTGTTGCGAGGAACACCGGAGATTACCCCTGTTTTGAAGATTGCCTTTGACACATTCATGCCTTTGCAGGACGGATATGTGATTCTCATACGCAATCAGAAAGACGGGAAAACCTATATCCGCCTCAATTGTGTAACCGGGGAAACAAACGAATTGTATGTGTCATTAAAACGCAACTACCGTGCGGTGGACATTAGCGGCAACGGGGCATATTTGATCGGCGTCAGCTATAAAGATGTAAACAACACCCAAACGGTTGTGGATGTATATGACATGGTCAGCCAAAGCGTAATCCAGCGGTACAATATGGTGTATGCTTCCCTTTATAACGTAATAGCGATGTCCAACAACGGGAGATATATTCTCTATTGCCGTAATACTTTAGATGGACGTGTGGTCTGTTATTTGGACTTAAAAGAGGTCATTTCTAATCGTATATAATTAAGGAGGAAAAGGATGGAAAAGCGCAAGCATATTTGGAGTTTGCTGTTCTTGCTCGTTTTGATGGCTTTTACCTTCTTTCTTCTGTTCAGACAGTTGAATATTCAGGATTTGATGGACACCATTACAGGGTTTGAACCTGTTTTTCTGGTTGCCGGCATGGGCATGGTCGTTTTGTTTCTCTGCTGTGAGGCATTTGTGTTTCGGATCGTTTTGAAGGGTATTGATCATCCCATTCGGAGAATTTCCGCATTGGTTTATGCAGGCATTGATTTTTATTTCAGTTGTATCACCCCTTCTGCCAATGGGGGACAACCTGCCCAAGCCTATTATATGACCAAAGATGGCGTTCCTTTATCCAAATCGGGTATTACCATTCTTGTTTATGGCATGATGTATAAGGCGGTTTTACTGTTGTTTGGTATGTTTGCTTTGTGTATGGTACCGTCTTATGTTTTCGGTGAAAGCACATTGCTTATGGTGCTTTTTCTATTTGGCGCTGTTTGTGACGTCGCGGTTTTTGTTCTGTGTTTGTTTGCCATTTTTCACCCTGATTGCATCCGGCGTCCGGTGTACTTTTGTATTCATATTTTGGCCAAGCTCCGATTGATTACCGACAAGGAAAAAGCGATGGTCGGAGCGGAAAAGCAGCTTTTGGAGTATCATGAAGCATCCATGGTTTGCAAAAAGACGCCGAATCTGGTCATAAAGACATTTTGCATCACCTTCGTACAGCGCGCCATTCAGTTTTCCATTGGCTATTTAGTGTTCCGCGGGTTTGGTTTAACGGGACACAGTTATTTTGAATTGTTTTCCATACAAGTATTGATTGCATTTTCCGCCGATTCTCTGCCTCTGCCCGGGGCAGTAGGCGCATCGGAAGCAGTGCATTTGGCCATGTACAGCCACGTGTATCAGGAAGCTTCCCTGCGTTCCGGTGCCATGTTGCTGACGCGCGGATTGAATTATTATTTTTTATTGTCATTTTGCGCATTGATTACCTTTTTGCATATTTTCCGCCTGTGGTTACAAAAGAAAAAACCACTGCAGGCGGTTTAGAAAATGGAGGCGAATATCATGAATGATGAAGTAAAAAAGGGTGGTATCTCGGTACAAACCGAGCATATTTTCCCGGTTATCAAACGATGGCTTTATTCTGATAAGGAGATTTTTCTCAGAGAACTGGTGTCCAATGCCTGTGATGCCATCACCAAACAAAAACGGTTGATTTCGTTGGGTGAAATTCCCGATCAGGAAGAGGCATTTCATATCGATGTGATTCTGGATGAAAAGGCAAAAACCTTGACGGTGCAAGATAACGGCATTGGTATGACCGAGGATGAAGTGGAAAAATTTATTAACCAGATTGCGTTGTCGGGTGCGTTGGATTTCATTCAAAAATATGAAAACGAATCCGGCGATTCCGGTCATAATGGCATCATCGGTCATTTTGGCCTGGGCTTTTACTCTGCTTTTATGGTGGCAGAAAAAGTGGAGATCAAAACCAAATCCTTCTGTGCGGAAGAGCAGGGCGTTCATTGGATCGGCAGTGATGAAGGCGCGTATGAAATGAAACCTCTGGACAAAAAGTTTCGGGGTACTGAAGTCGTCCTTCATATCAGTGAAGACGAAAAAAGCTTCTTACAATATGGTAATGCACGAGGTGTTTTACAGAAATATTGCGCTTTCATGCCCGAAGAAATTTATCTTTATACGGTAGAGGAAGGGAAAAAGGAAGACGCAAAACCTGTCAACGATACCCATCCTTTGTGGCTGAAAACGCCGTCGGACATTACGGAAGAAGAATATCAAGAATTTTATAAAAATGTATTTTCCGATTTTAGAGAACCATTGTTCCATATACAAATCAACGCAGATTACCCTTTGAATTTCAAAGGTATTCTATATTTCCCCCGCCTTGCCCATGAATATGAAAACCTGGAAGGAAAAGTCAAACTGTTTTATAACCAGGTGTTTGTCGCGGACAACATAAAAGAAGTGATTCCTGAGTATTTGCTGTTGTTAAAGGGTGTTCTCGATTGCCCCGAATTGCCGCTGAATGTTTCCCGTAGCTATTTGCAGAGCAACGGCTATGTGGAGAAAATTTCCGCCCACATTTCCAAAAAAATCAGCGATAAACTGATAAGCTTTTTCCGCAACGAACGGTCTGTCTACGAAGGAATGTGGGATGATATCCGTCCCTTTGTGCAATTGGGCTGTATGCGGGATAAAAAATTCATGGACCGTATGAAAGATGCGATCGTTTTCCGGGCTACCGACGAAAGCTATCTGACTATCAAGGAATATCTGGAAGACAAGACCCAAGGGACCATTTATTACGTCAACGACAGCAAATCCCAGGTAAGCTACATCAGAATGTTCCAGAATCAAGGTAAGAAAGTCATTGTGATGGAAAGCTTGATGGACAGCCAGTTCATCAATTTTCTGGAAGAGCAGTATAACGATCTTCATTTTGTCCGTGTTGATTCCGCTTTGGACGATGTGCTGAAAGAAGGGGACAGCGAGCAGGATGAAGAATTGATCCAACTGTTCAAAGAAGCCCTGGGGGATCCCTGCCCGGATATCAAAGTGACCGCGTTGAAAGATGAAAAGATTCCTGCCATTGTTACCAAGTCCGAACAGGAACGGCGATTTGCCGACATGATGAAGGTATATCAAGCCCGTACCGGTAACGACGTGCCTCCTCTGTCCGATTTGGAAGCCCTGGTGTTGAATGAAAAATCCCCCATTATCCAAAAAATCAAATCCTTGGAAGAGAAAGAAATGGCCAAAAAGCTGGCGCATCATGTGTACATGCTTGCTCTATTGGCCAGCAGACCCTTAAAAGATAAGGAATTGGAAACGCTTTTGACCCAAAGCGTGGATTTTTTGGAAAAAATACAATAAGGATTTAACAAATATGATTTGCCGCCTCCTGACGCAAGCAAAGCAGTATATCAGCGAAAATAAGCGAACGCTCCTTCTATTCGCTTTCCTTGCTTTGTTTCTGTCGGGGGCGGTTTTGTTTACGTATTTCGACGCTTTTTTATATGATTGCCCTGTGGGTGAAGTCATTGAGGTGAAAACTGAAAAAACCGGTATCTACCATTCCCCCATAGGCGATGAGGAAGGACATGCTCTTCAAACATTGACTCTTCGTTTGATCAATGGAAAAAATAAAGGGAAATTCATCCTATGTGAAAACGAATGCACCGACAGCGGCGTATATGATGAAACCTATCGTCCGGGCGACCGGCTGCTGTTGGAGATCCAAAATGGGGCGTATACCATTACGGGTCTGAAACGGGACACAGTGGCTGCATTGGTCTTCGCCGTATTATTGTTCGCCATCGTGGCAGTTTCCCGACTCAAAGGGGTTATGACCCTTCTCAGTGTTGCAGTGAACGGTATGTTGTTTTCCTATGCGCTGGATGCCTATTTATTCCACGGTGTCAATATCATGATTTCGGCTCTATGTGTATCGATCATATTTTGTGTCATTTGCATTCTCATTGTCTGCGGATGGAATAAAAAAGCTTTCGCTTCCATTCTATCTACCTTGGTATCTGTCTTGATTGTGACGGTTTTAACCTTTGTCACCATATGGGGATGTGATTTTGAAGGGGTGTTCGCGGAAGGATTGCAGTACTTGATCATTGAAGCTGATTACCGCTTTACCTTTTTAGCCATGCTTTTGCTGGGTAGTTTGGGGGCGATGATGGACATTTGTGTCAGCATGGCGGCAGGGCTTCAGGAACTGATTGAAAAAGACCATGACATTGCAAGGGCATCTTTAAACAAGTCGGGGATTGCCATCGGCAAAGATATGATGGGTACCATGGTCAATGTGTTGCTCTTTACCTATTTATGCGGTAGTATCCCCTATATCATTCTGGTCTATCACAACGGGATGACTTTGGATTATTCTATCATTTCCTTGGAAATGGTTCGTTTCTTATGCGGAGGATGCGGCATCATGGCGTCGGTCTTTTTTTCTCGATGGATTTGCATACGCCTCTTGAGAGGGAGGGATCAATCATGACGGGATGGATTCTGTTTGGCTTGTTTGTCTTTTTTTCACTTTTGGCAGGCGGTACCCATGGGCTGAAAACCATATTCACCTTGCTCCTGAATATGGGCTGTATCCTCGCCATTGTGGCGTTGATCATCCATGGATGGAATCCCGTCATAACGGCATTGATAGGTTGTCTGGTGATTACCTGCCTCATTTTGTTTTTCAATTGCGGCATCAATGCCAAAACCATGGCATCTTTCCTATCGGTGTTTACGGTACTTGTGTTGCAACTTTTCTTTGTTTTGTGGATCACCGACGCAGCCAATTTGGGCGGTTTTGGCTTTGAAGATTTGAATGATGTGGCAGGTTACTCCTTTGACATCGGTATCAAAATATCCGCCGTGGCTACCGCCTGTATCATGATGGGTTTGATCGGCGCTCTTACCGATACTGCCATTGCGGTGTCTACCGCGGTGTTTGAGGTAAAAGCGAATTACCCCGATTCCGCTTTTTCGGATTTGTATGCTTCAGGGCTGCGGGTGGGGAAGGATATCACGGGCACAACGGTAAATACGTTATACTTTGCTTTATTAGGAGAAGCCGCCACATTGATGATCTGGTATCATATTTATGACTATTCCTGGTGGGAACTGTTCAATTCCATTGTGTTTTGCCGTGAATTCATCAAACTGTGCTTTTTTTCTTTGAGCTGCGTGCTCGTCATGCCGGTGTGTGCTGCATTTTGCGGTTCGTTGTTGTCAGGATCCCTGCATGCTTGGATGACTAAAATCGAAAAAGGGATGCAAAAACTCAAAAAATGGATACAAGATGAATAAAAAAAGCCGCCCATGCGGCTTTTTTGGTTGGATGGTTATTTGACAGAAAGGGGCTTTGTCACCGATAAAACTCAGATTTTAAATCCCGGTTGAACAAAGCATTCAAAGCATCCTCGGGGCGTTCACCCTTGAACAGAATGCTATATACTGTACGACAGATGGGCATATCCACATCATATTGTTTGCCTAATAAACACAAGGCTTTGGTGGTGGAAACCCCTTCCGCTAAGGAGTCGAAGGGAAGGCCTTGTACAAAGGCTTCCCCGTACTGCCGGTTGTGGGAGTGGGCACTGAACAAAGTGGCTTCATAGTCCCCCAAGTGGCACAAACCGTATGCCGTTAATTCATCTCCGCCCATTTTTGCAATCAAACGGGATATTTCCCGGGTGCCTCTTGACATGAGAGCTCCTTTTAAGGAGGTCAGATGCAGTCCATCCAGCATGCCTGCCGCAATGCCGATTACGTTTTTGGCGGCAGCGCCGATTTCGGTACCGATCAAATCCTCTCCAAAATAAAAACGGATCAGATTGCTGGAAAGAGCGTTGATAAGGGTGTGTTTGGTATCCTCGTAGTGGGAGTCGATGACCATACAATTGGGAATCCCGACAATCAATTCCTGCACATGCCCGGGACCCACCCAAACAGCCAGCTGTAGGGGGGAGCGGATAATTTCCTCCACGATTTGTGTCAGCCGCTTTCCGCTCTCCTCTTCTAAGCCTTTCATGCACAATAGTAGCGTCTTTCCGGATAGATCGTAGGCATCCAACTGCGTGCAAAAAGAGCGCAGAGACTGGGAAGAAACCGAGATGATGAGAAAAGGAGCATCTACCGCTTTTTGAAGCGCATCGGTGAGAACAATTTTTTCATCCAGGGTAACGTAGGTATTCCCCCTTGTTTTTTCAAGTTCTGTCAAATGGGAAGAGCCTTTTCTTCCCCAAAGGGTCACATCGTGACCAATGTGATTGCAGTACCAGGCAATGAAACTGCCCCAGCGACCGCAGCCGAGTACCGATATTTTCATGATTTCCTCTTTTGCTGTTTTTCATCGATTATTTCATCCATCAAGGCAGGGGTATATCCCTTTTCTTTTGCCCAGGCAAAGGTATCCAGAATCAGCTCTTTAAATCGGGGCAGGTAGGCGCAATAATCGGGATAAAAATATTGTTCATGCATGAGCAAGGTCAAATTGCTTTTTCTTCCGACGTCGGCATACACTTGTTCCAAGGCGGGAATCAATTGTTCATACGGGGTGCGATTGAGAATCAAATCCGTACGATTATAAAACATGTCTTCCGAAGCGTCATACCAAAAATCCCTGTGATCCAAGCGGGATACGATGTCTGCATCCAAATAATAGGATACAAAGGGTTGTCCTTCCAAAAAGGTGAAAAACCCGCTTAAACATTTGTACCCAAAATTGCGACAGGCGCGGACAGCCTCCCGATTGGCGGAGCCATAATGAACGTTGCAGCCCCCGGACAAGGAGGATTCCCCCGCAAAACGGCGGATCTCATGATGGGCGAGAGCGATGTCTTTGGCGGTTTCTTCATACGTTGCGTGGAGATAGGGATCTGGGGGATATTCGCAGTTGGAATGGAACGTGAGTTTCAGCCAGTCCGAGCAAG
Organism: Clostridiales bacterium UBA5448; assembly: GCA_002427425.1. GTDB lineage: Bacteria > Bacillota > Clostridia > Oscillospirales > SIG627 > UBA5448. The sequence continues at coordinate 79,942 of DIRA01000010.1, forward strand.
CCATAAATTCATTTTGATACTTGTCGGTCATCATGGACAACTGAAAGTGTTCTCTTGGGGATGAAAAGTATGTCAAAGATTTGGAATCGGTTTCATAAAACAGGTTGAAAGTTATTTTTGCGCCATATTGATCATGGGCTTCCTTGCATACCGCAAGGTAAGGATTGTCAAAGATAGACTTGTAGACATGTTGATGATGGGTCAAATCCTGCAAAAAAAAGATGTTGTCTTCTACTGCCAAAGAAACAGTGTTCTGTGCGTTGGCAAGATAATACACACGGATGGTTTCCTCGGATTCTCCGTCACTGACAGTCAACAGGGTCAGATACGCATCAAATAGGATGTCCAGACAATACACGCCGTTATCCAATCGGGCGGGCTGTTGGTTGATGGTAACGGGTTTTTTCGATTTTACTTTCACGGTTACTTTCACGCCGTTTGCCTGGGGAATACCATCATATACCGTGAGACAATCGCCTTGCCGGGGAAAAATAAAGGTCATTATTTTCTCCTTATATATTCTTCCAAACAGGCTTCGCTGATGAAAGAAGGCTGATAGCCGTTTTCAGTGGCAAACTTACATGCTGTCATGATTAAATCTTCAAAAAAGGGCAGGTACGTCTTATAGTCGGGGTAGAAATACTGTTCGTGAATGAGCATGGACAAAAAACCCCGTCTGCCGTTATCGGCTTTAATGGCTTCTAAGGTGGGCAAAATGTTGTCCATTTTCAGGCTGTTCAGCACGGTGTCAATCCGTCCGAAGGTAATATCTTCCTCCTCGTCTCTCCAGAAGTCCCGGTGTTCCACCGTGCCCACCTCTTCTTTGGTGTAGTAGTATGCCACCAAAGGATTGCCCTGTTTATCTAGGGTAAAATATCCCGTCAAAGCACGGTATCCATGGTTGCGCAAGGTGCGGACAACCCCGCGGTTCCCCGAACCGAAATGGGTGGTACATACATTGGACAAACAAGCATCCCCTGCAAAGCGGCGAATTTCCTTATGGATCTTTTTAATGTCCTCATCCGCCTTTTCCATGGTGGCATGGGCGTAGGGACGGGGAGGAAATTCTGCATAGCTGTGGATGGAAAAACGCAGCCAATGGGCATTGGCCTCAAACTCTTCTTTAAATGCATCGGTCATCATGGACAAATTGAAATATTCTTTATGATCGGAAAACAGCTGCATGGCATCAGCATTATATTCATAAAACAGATTCATATGCACTTTGGTGCCATAAATATCATGGGCTTTTTTGAAAACCGCCAGGTAGGGGTTATCAAAGATCGATTGATAGGTATCCCGATGATATGTAATATCTTGTAAAAATAAAATGTTGTCATCCACCGAAATACGGTATTTGTCGGATGCATGAGGCACGTGGTATACGGCGATTTTTTCTGATTCACCGGTGGTCAGATTTTCTGCTGTCACCGTGTTTCGATATCCGTCAATCAACAGGGGGACGACGAAGGCCCCCTGGTCATAGGTTGCCTTGATACCATTGACCCGAATGTCATCTTCACATGACGCCGAGATACGAACGGGTACCAGGATACCGCCGTCTTGTTCTATGCCATCGTATTTATGAACACACGTTCCATTGACCGGAAATATAAATTTCATAGAATCACCTCAAATACGTATTATACACTTTTTACCTGCATATTGCAAGAAATTTTATTGCTTTCTCATCGAAATCTGCCGATAAATCAACAAAGAAATTCCCGATAATACGCCGGTAACGATAAATACGATGGCAGCCACCCAATAGTTCTGCTGCCCCAAAGCCGCCCCGCAAATGGTCGAACTGATTATGGAGGGGAAGCGGGCAACGCCTACAATCAACATCCAGTGCCAAAACTTCATTTTTGTCAGCCCGATCCCGTAAGACAGCAGATCCTTGGGGGTACCGGGGATAAAAAACACTAAAAATGTCACCAGAAACAATTTTTTGGTTTTTTTTAAAAATTTGACACTTTGAATGCTATCTTTCGAAAAGAAAATATCCAGGATCTTTACACCGAATTTTCTAACCAATGCAAAAATCACGGCACTTCCCAAAAGAATACCCAACATAGACCATAAAGTTCCTTCCAAAATGCCAAAGGCATAGCCCGCCCCCAGTTCAAAGGGTTCACCGGGTACGATGGCGACGATCACCTGAAAAACCACCATGCCTATAAAGGCAAGACGGCTCCAAACACCATAACTTTTCACAAACGCTCGGAATTCTTCCGGCTTGGATACAAAACGAATCAACGGACGACCTATGGCAAAATAAACCGCGATGGAGAATAAAATCAGAAAAACCAACATGCAAATCGTTATCATTTTTTTTGTTTTGACGGAAAAGGTTGATTTTCCCATGATTTCACCTCCTTGTTTTATTATTATATCTTTTTTTTCGTAAAATGCAACAAAAACGGCGAGAATATGATCTCGCCGTTAACATGTTAGATGGGAATCAGACGCCGGAGTAAGCAGCGAAGCCGCCGTCAACGGGAATGACGGTACCGGTGACGAAACCGGAAGCCTTGCTGTCGCAGAGCCAGAGCAGAGTGCCGGTCAAATCTTCCTGTGCGCCAAAACGTCCCAGAGGGGTATGATCCAGAATCTTTTTGGTGCGGGCGGTGGGATTGCCGTCTGCATCAAAAAGCAGAGCGCGGTTTTGATCGGTTACAAAGAAACCGGGAGCGATGGCGTTGACACGGATGCCCACTTTGGAAAAGTGAACGGCCATCCACTGGGTGAAGTTGGAAATAGCGGCTTTTGCAGCCGAGTATGCCGGGATTTTGGTCAAAGGACGGAATGCGTTCATAGAGGAAATGTTCAAAATCAGAGGATTGGGCCTGTCCATCATGTCCCGGGCAAACACCTGGGTGGGAAGCAATGTGCCCAAAAAATTCAGGTTGAACACAAACTGAATGCCGCTGGGATCCAGATCAAAGAATGTCAGAATGTCGGAAGCTACTTGTGCTTCTTTGTCTTCGGGGAAGAAATATTCTTTGGAGGTGGTTCCTTTGGGATGGTTGCCGCCGGCACCGTTGATTAGAATATCAATGCCGCCGAAGGCTGCATCAATTTCTGCTTTGGCTGCAAGCAGGCTCTCTTTTTCCAGCACGTTGGCTGCAACTGCGATGGCAACGCCGCCATCGGCAAGGATTTCATCGGCGATTTTTTGAGCAGCTTCTTTACGAAGATCCATAACGGCTACTTGTGCACCGCAGGCTGCCAAAGCTTTGGAGAAACCGGAGCAGAGAACGCCGCCGCCGCCGGTCACTGCGACGGTTTTGCCGGATAAATCAATTTTGAATGGTAATTGCATACATGACACCTTCCTTTTATCAAAAATATTTTATTCGTTGCATAAATGCAGTATGCGCTTTGTAAGTTGAGCGGGGGTATCGACGGTGGGCAGTTGGGGGTCAGAAATAAAAGGTTCGTTTCCTTTGAATCCCCAGTTGACGCCATACATGGTCAAACCCGCATTCCGGGCAGTGAGAATATCCACCCGCGAATCCCCCACATATAAGGTTTTATTTTTTTGACATTGGGTAGAAAAGAGAATTTTGTCGATTCCGCCGGGATTGGGTTTGGGCAACACATCGGGTGATATGCCCACGATACAGTCAAACAACCCGGGAAAATCGCGGTTCATCAGCCGCATGACATGTTCATGGTCTTTATTGGAGAACAGTGCCAGCTTGAGTTTGGCTTTTTTCAATTTGTGTACCATTTCCACCGTGCCTTCATAGGGAAAAGTCAGGTCATTGGTACAAGCGGAATAATAGTCCCGGTAAACAGCCAGAACGTTGTCGATGGTTTCATCGGTGCGAACATCCGGGGGAAGGGCATCCGCAATCAGTCTGCGGGCGCCGTTATTGATGAATTCGATGGCGCTATCATGGGTGGGATACCCACATTCGGATAAGGCGGCATTGAGACAGGCGGTAATATCACCCAGTGTATTCATCAGGGTACCGTCCAGGTCAAAGATAATAAGTTGCGGTTTGGTCATCATTTCCTCAAAGTACGATTTCGTCTAAATTTTGCAAAAAGGCGGGGAAATATTCTTCCATAAAGATGTGAAGCTCTTCGCACATGGTGTTTTCCAATGCCTTTTTGGTGGCTTCCTCCGCGGCAGCGAAATCGCGGTTATTGTAGGATCGTTCTTTTTTACATTTCAAATAAGCGGCGAGTTTGTCTGCGGATTTGAGAATGCGCTTTTCCTCTTCGTTGAGCGCCAAAAGCTCTTGATAATATGTTCGGGTCTTTTCATCCTGCATGGAAAGAAGTTTATCTTCGGCTTTTCTTTCCAAGGTTTTGTACGCTTCGGTGATCGAGCTGTTATAATATTTTACCGGGGTAGGCAGATCTCCGGTATAGATTTCCGACATGTCATGGTACAATGCAGCGGCAGCCAGCCGTTCGGGCGAATAGGTTTTTTCCAGTCGGGTGACCCCGATGATCGTCAGAGCATGGGTCAGAATGGACACTTGCATGGAATGCTCCAAAAGTGTTTCCTTTTTGGCGCAATCCATAAGCCCCCAACGATGAATATAACTCATGCGGAACAACAGCGCATAAAAAGAGCCTGTGGTATTCATGTTAACACTCCTTTGCAAGGGAAATCAGTTTCTGCAGGCGGTGATTCATGCCGGATTTGGTCAAAGGCGGGTTGCACTGTTTACACAATTGACAAAGAGGCATGTCGGGGTAAGATTCCCGCACCATGGCCGCTTCCTGCAATTCCCTGGGAAGAGATTCCAATCGTCCCTTTTTCCGCAGAACCCGAATGGCTTCCACCGCCGTTTGGGCGCTGCCGATGACCCGAGATAAATTGGCTTGATCGTAATTGTTGATGCGGTTGGTATGGTTGCTGATTTCTTTGAAAATTTTCTTATTCATCAATTCCATGGCGTATTTTTCCCCGCCGATGAGGGTTAAAAAATCCGCAATGTCTTCGCTGTCTTTCATATACAGCAAATGGTTTCCCCGCCGGGTGGTCTTCTTAAAGGCAATGTCCGCGTCGTGAGCCAATGACAGGAGTTTTTCACAAAAGAATTTTTCCTTGCTCTTTACCTCCAGATGATACTCATTGGAAGGGTCCAGTACATAGCCCGAGGATATGAATGCGCCCCGAAAATAATAGGGCAAGCATTCCGAACATTCTTTGGAGGCAGGATATGAAAATGAAATATCAAGAGGCAAGCTCAAAACATAGGTGGTGCTTTTTTTCCCTTCCTCGGTTTTGACTACAATATTTGTGAATTCAGAGCGAATGAGAAGATAGGAGCAAAGTTCCAGCAATTGGCAGTTTTCCGAAACCAACTTGATATCCTTGGAACCTTTTTTCCCAATGCTGTCCGCTACCCCTGCCAAAAATGCAGAACTGCAACAGGGGGACAACAAAAATTTTTGCTTTTTAGTGTTGGTATAGCCGCTTTCTTCCAACGTGCGTTGACACAAGTAAGCTTTCACCGAGGCACAATAGGACGGTGCGTCCAACAGGTTTCACCTCCCAGGAGAGATTAACGGTTATAGGCATTGATCAGACAGCCTGCTAAAAGAATATCCCGTTCATCTTTGGTAAGACTGCCCAGAGACAGAGCTAAGGGAGTAACAACCCCACACCGAATCCGATAGCCGGTCAAGGTTTTGTCATCCTGTTTCAAGGCTTCTTTGATTCCGGGAATGAAGACATAATCCCCCAACTGATAGTCGGCATTGTCGGTAATCAGAGGGAGCATGCCCCAGTTGATGAGATTGCTGCGATATCTCTTGGTGGCGTAGGCAAGGGCCAGATTGGCTCTGCCGCCAAGAACGCGCTGGCAGGAAGCTGCTTGTTCTCTGGCCGAACCATCCCCGGGCTTTTTGGCAAAAATTACACTGCCGTGAACCGTTTCCACAGGAGAAAAATTCGGCTTGATGGAGGCGATGATGGGATACAAATTGTTTAATGAGGCAGGAAGGTTGCCTTCTTCTCTTCTTTCTTTCTCGATTTCACCCACTTCCTTGACGCGTTTCACATAACCGGGATCTTTTCTGGACAAGGTGAATTGTGATAATTTTTCCGGGTTGGAACGGTATGAAGAGGTTTCGCCAGAAGGAATCAGTTCATCGGTGGTGGTCACTTCATCAAAAATGGCACAGTCCACACGCAACAACACATCGTCGGTCATTGCACCCATATTCGGCCAGTCGGCAATGTTGGGACCAAAGCGAAGAGGCAAGTCTTTTTGGGGTTTTCCGTATCCTTTGTAGACCCGGCTTTGGTAAGCCCGGTCATCAAAGGTGTAGGCAGGAATGTCATCGCTGTAATCGATTTCATCGGCACCAGTGAGCATACCCCCTTTGACGGAAGTGGCGGCGATGGAACGGGCGTCCATTAAAGCCACGGAGGCGATTTGTCCCGCGCCGGGTTTGCTACCTTCTCGGTTGGGGAAGTTGCGGGTGGAATGGCGAATACTGAAACAGCCGTTGGCGGGCACGTCCCCTGCGCCAAAGCAAGGACCACAGAAGGCTGTACGCAATGTTGCGCCGGATGCCAACAAATTCCGGGCGGCACCCGATGCCATCAGCGCCATATATACAGGCTGGCTGGCAGGATAGAGGGATAGGGCGAAAGTGCCGCTTCCGATGGTTTGATCTTGCAAAATGTTGGCAGCGATTGCCAGGTTGTCGTAGGTACCCCCTGCACAGCCGGCAATGACACCCTGGTCTACATAGAACGTGCCGTTTTTTATTTTATCGGTGAGACCCAAAGACAAATGGGGATTGTCCAAAGATTTCGCCGCTTCTTTTTCCACTTCCCGCAAAATGTCGGCGGTGTTTGCTTTCAACGCGGCAATGGAATACACATTGCTGGGGTGGAAGGGAAGGGCGATCATGGGCTGGATGGCAGACAAATCCACATCCACCGCCCTGTCATATTTTGCCAAAGGGGCGGGGGTAAGATAGGAAAAATCATCCGATCTGCCTACGGTATCAAAATAAGCCTTGGTTTTATCGTCGGTGACCCAGATGGAGGACAAGCAAGTGGTTTCCGTGGTCATCACATCGATGCCGATCCGAAATTCCATGGGCAGATTTTTAATACCATCTCCCACGAATTCCATGACGCTGTTTTTTACAAACCCGTTGGCAAACACATGTCCGATGATGGCCAGTGCTACGTCCTGGGGACCCACGCCATGACGGGGCGCGCCCGTGAGGCGAATGCAAACAACATCGGGAGAAGGGATGTCATAGGTACGGTTCAACAACTGTTTGACCAATTCGGGGCCGCCTTCGCCCATGGCCATGGTGCCTAAAGCACCGTAGCGGGTGTGGCTATCCGAACCTAAAATCATGCTACCGCAGCGACTCATGCATTCTCTCATATACTGATGGATTACCGCGATATGGGCAGGTACATAAACACCGCCGTACTTTTGTGCGGCGGACAAGCCGAACAAATGGTCGTCTTCATTGATGGTGCCGCCTACGGCGCACAGCGAGTTATGGCAGTTGGTCAATACATAGGGAAGGGGGAATTCCGTCAAACCGCTTGCCCGGGCTGTCTGGATGATGCCCACATACGTAATATCATGAGATGCCAGCGCATCAAATTTGATTTGCAGCTGCGTTTCCGAACCGATGTTATGAGCCGCCAAAATCCGGGAGGCGATGCTGCCTTTTTTGGCGTTTTCCACGGCTTTTTTGCCGTATTTTTGTTCAAGTAATGCCCCTTCCTGCGAAGATACGGGCGTCAATGCGCCGCTTTCATCGAAATAAACGGGGGTTTGGATCAACTTCATGTATTTTACCTCATTTTATACCACTGTAAATTCATTTATAAGTATAACAAATTTTTCCCTCTATTTCAAGGTAAAATGAAAAAAATATCTCATTTTGGCTTTTTGTTTCTGTGTTTTTTCTTCCAATACGCCTTGAAACAAAAGGTAAAGTGGTGTATAATGTGCTAAAATTGATCGATGCAGGGAGAGGTTACTATGTTATTGAAGAACGCTCAAATATTGGATACGACCATGCGCCGCTTTTTTCAGGGTGATTTGAGAATACAGGATGGTACGATTTCTGCAGTGGGTTCTTCTTTGACTGCCGAAAATGGGGAGGAAGTAGTGGATATCGGGGGGAACCATTTGATTCCCGGACTTGTGGATATTCATTCTCACGGAGCAGCGGGGGAAGATGCCATGCTCAGTTCCCCCGAAAAACTCATTGCCATGGCCCGACATTATGCCGCCCATGCCGTGACCACCTTGTTTCCCACGGTACTCACCGGCACCCGGGCGGAATTAAATGAAGCCATGAAGAGAATCGTATCGGCTGCCCATCTGAAAAAAAATCCTGTTACCTTTGCGGGGGTTCATATTGAAGGACCGTATCTGTCCGACAAACGTCCTGGATGCCACGATATTTCTTTGCTGAAATCTCCCGATGAGGCGGAGTTTGAAGAATGGCTGTCCATTCTGGGCAAAATCAAAGCCTATGTGACCATTGCACCCGAACTCCCCGGTGCCATGGATTTGATTGAAAAATACACCAAACGGGGCGTAACATTCTCCATCGGACATTCCGATGCCACCGGTGCTGTATGCCGGGAAGCACTGTCCCGGGGCGTGGGCAGTTTCACTCATTTGTACAACGCCATGAGACCTTTGCATCACAGAGAATCCGGTGTTGTGGGAACAGCTCTTTGCACGGATGCCTATGCGGAATTGATTTGCGACGGTGTTCACATTGATCGGGATGTGGTCAACATGACCTACCGCATCAAGGGCGTGGACAAGCTGATCCTTGTCACCGACTCCATGCAGGCCGCCGGCATGCCGGACGGCAGGTACAAGTTGGGCAGCCTGGACGTGACGGTGGAAAACAGCATTGCCTGGTTGTCTCCCGGCACGTTGGCAGGCAGCACGTTGAATCTGCTGGATGCCATCAAGAATCTGATGGATTTTTCCGGTGCTTCTCTGGCGGATGCTGTGATCTGCGCTACCCGCAATCCTGCCAAAGCTGCCGGATTGTATGACAAAATCGGTTCTTTGGAAAAAGGCAAAGTTGCAGACCTGGCTGTATTGGACAGTGGCAGAAATCTTACGATGACAATTTCCAGAGGCAGAATCGTCTATACCGCATAAAATACGGATATTTTTTCCATTTCCCGGCAAAATAATGTGGGGGGAGTGGAACATGAACTATAAAGAAATTTATGTAGAGTCGAAGAAACTTTATAACGGACATAAAAAGGAAAGTATCTTTTTTTCTGCTTGGCTGCTTTTGTCCGCTGTGGGTTTTATTTTCCTGCGGGGTGTGATCAAAGATTTTTTAGAATATTTGGACGGCTTTTTGTTTGGAAACGATATTTTTCCCAACACCGTTTTGTTTTTGCTGGACTTTGCGGCACTGTTATTTTTTGTTCCCTTTGGCGCCGGCTTGTTCTCCTGGATAATCAAACGGGATTCACAGGATTTGTTTTCTTTTTTTCAGGAAAAAGAACGGCTGCAGCGCATGTATCGGCATGCCTTTGCGGTGTTGTACTATTTTGTTTTGTGCTTTTCCCCCATGCTGGTGGTATTTCTTGTTTTTAACCATGCGTTTTTACCGGTATTTTTGATGAATAAGTGGTATATTTTCTTTATTATCTTTGTGATTTTATTGTTTTTGAGCTTCTATTTGTTCTTTTCTATGATCAAAATTCCCTATTTTTTGATCACGCAGCCTCAAATGGGCGTGAAGGAAGCTGTCAAAATAAGCCGAAGCGACATGAAAGGCAAGAAAGCGGAGTTTGCCCGCTTGTTGTTGGCGTTTGCCCCTTTGCTGTTGGGGGGGATTTTTACGGGGTTTACCCTTTGGTTTTTTTGTGTTTTTCCCCGTATGGGGTTTGCCTATACTATTTTTTGTGAACAATCTAACGACAGAAAGGGATCACCATGAAAGAAAAATTTTATTTGACCACGGCGATTGCGTATACATCCCGCAAGCCTCATATCGGCAACACCTATGAGGTGGTGTTTGCGGACGCCATTGCCCGGTATCAAAGACTCATTGGGAAAGATGTTTTTTTCCTGACGGGTACCGATGAACACGGTATAAAAATACAGGAATGTGCCGAAAAAGCCGGGATTCATCCCAAGGAATATGTGGACAAGGTGGCAGGCGAAGTCAGGGAAGTGTGGGATTTGATGAATACCACCTACGACAAATTCATCCGGACCACCGATGAATATCATGAAAAATCCGTGGCAGCCATTTTCAATCAGCTGTATGCCCAGGGTGACATCTATAAAAGTGAATATGAAGGATGGTATTGCACCCCTTGCGAAACCTTTTTCACCGATTCCCAGATTCATAACGGCGTTTGCCCCGAATGCGGGGCTGAGGCAAAAAAAGCCAAAGAAGAAACCTACTTTTTCAAGATGACCAAATACCAGAAACAGCTGGAAGAGTACATCGAAGCCAATCCGGATTTCATATCCCCCGAAGCCAGAAAGAAAGAAATGATCAACAATTTCCTCAAGCCAGGGTTGACGGATTTGTGCGTTTCCAGAACCAGCTTTTCCTGGGGTATTCCGGTGAAATTTGATCCGAAACATGTGATTTATGTCTGGTTGGATGCCTTGACCAACTATATCACCGCATTGGGGTATCACCCCGGTTGCCATACCGATGACACCCTGTTCCAAAAATACTGGCCCTGTGATGTGCATATCATCGGCAAAGACATTGTCCGTTTCCATACCATATATTGGCCCATATTTCTCATGGCGCTGGGTTTGCCCTTGCCCAAAAAAGTGTTCGGCCATCCCTGGTTTTTATCGGGGCAGGATAAAATGTCCAAATCCAAAGGAAATACCATATATGCTGATGAATTGGTTTCTTTCTTTGGTGTGGATGCGGTTCGTTTTTATTTGCTGTCCGAAATGCCGTATGTGAATGACGGCGTGATCACCTATGACCATGTCATTGCTAAATTCAATGCCGAATTGGCCAACACGTTAGGTAATTTGGTAAGCCGTACTCTTGCCATGACGAAAAAGTATTTTGGCAGTGTCGTTCCGGTACCCGGTGTCAAAGAAGCGTTGGATGAAGAATTGATCGGTATGTGCCAACAGACGGTACAAACCTATGTGTCCAAAATGGATGAATACAAGACAGGCGAAGCGGTCAATACCGTATTTGAGCTGTTGTACAGAGCCAATAAATATATCGATGAAACCACACCCTGGATTTTGGCAAAAACCGAAGAGGGAGTGGAACGGCTGAAAACCGTGTTGTATAACCTGTTGGAAGTACTGCGTATCACGTCTGTGCTGTTGCATCCCTTTATGCCCGATACGTCTCAAAAAACGCTGGGCTTTTTGGGCGCGGATCTCTGCTGGGATTCTGTGTTGCAATTTGGCGGACTGAAGGCGGGTCAAACTGTGGAAGAAGGCGCCATCCTGTTTGCGCGGCTAGATGAAAAAGAAATGGGGGGAAAAATTTCTGCCCATATCGATGCAAAAATCAAAGAAGCACAATGCCCTCAATATGAACCCATCGAAAGCGAAATCACCATAGACGATTTTTCCAAAGTGGATTTGCGGGTGGGAACGGTTCTTGCCTGTGAGCCGGTGAAAAAGTCCGATAAGCTCCTTTGCTTGCAGGTGGATATTGGTCCGGAAATCAGGAAAATCGTATCCGGCATTGCCAAATGGTATAAACCGGAAGAGCTCATAGGTAAAAAAGTCATCCTGGTTGCCAACTTGAAACCGGTAAAACTCCGGGGCGTAGAAAGCTGCGGCATGATTTTGGCTGCGGGTGAAGAGGATGTGAAAGTATTGTTTGCATCCCCCGACACCCAAAACGGGGATAAGGTGAGATAAAAGTGGAAGTGTGTTTGTTTGACAGCCACGCTCACTATGAGGATAAAAAGTTTGATGCGGTGCGGTCAGAGCTTATGACCGCTCTCCCTTTGCCGGGAGAACATTCTCCTTTGGGCGTGTGTGGGATCCTCAATTGCGGCTGTGATCATGAGAGCACCCAAACGTGTATCGCCCTGGCTGAACAATATCCCTTTGTCTATGCCGCGGCGGGGATTCATCCCCACGAAGCGGGGAGAGAAGACATACAAACATTGTCCTGGTTATACCAGGCGTTGCGCCATCCGAAAGTGGTGGCTTTGGGAGAAATCGGCTTGGATTACCATTATGATTTTTCTCCCCGGGATGTGCAGAAAAAGGTGCTGGACATCCAGTTTCAAATCGCAAGAGAAACAAAAAAACCCGTGGTCATACATGACCGGGAAGCCCATGGCGATTGCATGACATTTGTGCGGAAATATACCGATGTGCGAGGGGTGTTTCACTCCTATTCGGGTAGCGGGGAAATGGCCAAAGAGCTGATTAAACACGGATGGTATATCTCCTACAGCGGTTCGGTGACCTTCAAAAACGCCCACAATCTAAGGGACAGTGTTTTGTCTGTTCCCTTGGATCGTATTTTGGTGGAAACCGATGCCCCTTATTTGGCACCGGTTCCCCATCGTGGAAAACGCAATGATTCCCATTTGATGTACGCAACGGTGGAAACATTGGCACAGCTTAAGAGGATGCCCCCTTTGGAAATTGCCCAAATAACCTGCATAAATGCCAAAAGACTCTTTGGCTTGCAATAAAAAAGGGAGGGCTTGATTGTGTATCGGGAAAGGCAATGGAACGGGTTTACAAAACTTGAATTTCTGTTTGAAGATCATGAAGCTTGTCTTGTTTATCCCCCGGAAGAAAACAAAACGCCTCATTGGGCGTTAAAGACTGAATATTTTTCGGCATTTAATGACACAGCCATCCTGCTCCTGAACAAAGGGTATCATTTTGCCTATATCCAAAATGACCACCGCTGGGGCGGCCGGGAAGACTTGGCACGAAAAAAGAGATTTGGGGAGTATCTGCAAAAAGAATTCCATCTTTTGGAAAAATGTGTTCCCATCGGTTTGAGCTGTGGGGGACTGATTGCCATCAAATTGGCGGGAATCTATCCTGAAATGGTGTCGGTTTTATACATAGATGCCCCCGTGGTGGATCTTCTCAGTATGTTGAGCCTGGGCAGGCACCACGAACAACACGAAGAATTGTTCCGCGATGAAATACTCCAAACCTTCCAAACCACGGTATCCCAAATGCTCTCCTACCGGGATCATCCTCTGGATTGGCTTCCTTCGGTGATTGCTCACAAAATTCCCACCGTTTTGGTATACGGCGGAAAAGATACCGTGGTTTTCCCCGATGAAAATGCTGAAGTGGTGAAACGTGCGTTCCGTGGAACGGATGTACCCTTTTTATGCATTTGCAAGCCCACATGTGACCATCATCCTCACGGCTTGGAAGATCCTACGCCTGTAGTGGATTTTATATTACAATTTGACAAAGATTAAAATCAAGACGCCCGTTGGAAAATATCCAACGGGCGTACGGTTATAGTTGAATCGCTTTTGCAATTTGATTGGCGTAATATTGAAAACCCAGTTCATTGGGATGAACGCCGTCCGCTAAAAATGAGCTGTGATGGGGACATAGATCAAAACCTCTCAAAAGCGTTGTGTTTTTCATAGATGCAATGCCTTTTTGGATGTAATCATGAACTTCCCCATAGGGGCACATGCCTTCCCGGCGGGATTTTTGCCATGTGGCGGACCAAATGGGTGAAATGAAATACCGGGGTATATCCGGATACAGGGCGTCCAGCTTTTCTGCAAAGGCACGGGCGTTTTCCGTGATTTCTTCATTGGTTTTGGCAAAGGTATACCAGTCGTTGCAGCCAAACATGATGACAATCACATCGGGAGTATAGGGCAGATTTTCATCAATCACATGTTCATCAAAAGAACCGCCACCCATAGCTTGAGGCAGGATGTCGCAGTTCCAGTGTTGGGACAGCAATACAGGCAAACATAAAGAGGAAAAGCGGGCATTCATACCTTGGAGGATAGAGTCGCCGAACATCAAAACCTGTTTGGGTTTTTTAGGGGAGGGCGTCAAGGTGGCATGGGGGGAGAGGGTCAATTTTTTTACTGCCAAGGGTACCGAAATGGGAAAATACACGGCGATGTGTTTTTCGTCGGATGTAGCAAATTCAAATCTCACTTTACCTTCCTGCTGGGTAATGGGTTCTTCATAGAATCGATGACATAAGTTTCCGTTGACATAGCAGTCAAATCCCACCCAGTTGCGGCAATGGATATACGTGAGATGGTATTCAAATTCCAAAAACGTGGCATTGGAATTAAAATCAAAGGAAACACCCACGGGGGCACGCATACGGGAAAATTGACCTTCTGTGGTACGATAGGCAAATTGGCTGTCGGTAAAGCGGCGAGGTTCCATGCCAAGTGGGGTAATATGGGGCTTTAAGCTGCCATGCAGGCAGGATAACAGTTGCTCTTGGGTCAACAACATGTCTGTACCTCCTTATTGAAATGATACCAGGATGTCTTTGATGCAATTGCGGATAATCATAGAGAGGTGCGCGGGATTTTTGGCACCTAAATGCAGTGGGGCATCCAGGTTTTTTTTAAAAACCAGGCGAATTTCAAACTGTCCGTCATCGGTGTATTCGCTTTCTATGTGGCTGTTGTTGCGCGCGGCAATCAGATTGGAAAAATACAAAGGATAATTGATCAATATATCGGCATCGCTGGATTTTCCCGCAATGAGGCAATTGCGATACGAGGTAAAGGCACGGTCGGGAACGGGCGCGGAGAAAACCAACGTGATGGTACAATTGTCTTCTTCGATGGTTCCGTTGACGCTCCGGTTGGCGGAGGCGGATAAGATGCAGCAAAGCATATTGAGCACCGTGTAGCAAAAATCACGGCAATTGAACCGGGCAAAGCCCATGTTTTCGAAATTAAAATTTAATACGTAGGGTGAAGTTTTCATTTCCGCAGGCAGTTCGGAGTAAATCAATTTCAACACGCCCGAAACGCTGAACGAACTGGGTTCAACCAAATTGGTATCTTCGTAGACCTGTAAATATCCCAGGAGCATACGCTGATAATAGGAAAATTTCAATGCGGTTTTTTGTATGTATTCCAAATACCGCAGCTCCTTGGGGTTGTTGGACAACTCGGAAATGCCGCTTAAGAGAGCGTCGGTATGGGATCTGATCACATCAAGCAAAGCGAAAAAAGGAGAGGGCGTCGGTGTCAGCAGGGCAGGCACCAACGTCATGCAATATAAGGCTTCTTTTCCTTCTACGGGTTCGACAGCGCAAAAATAATTACCCTTGCTTGTTTCCAGCAGTGTAATACGCCGTGTTTCATCCTTGGGGCATGGGGGAGGGGTGATACTGCTGTTGTAAGGAAACAAGGAAGTTGCCATCTTGTTTTTTGCCAGGATTTTCCCCTTATCGGATAGGAGAAACGCCGCAAAAGGGTTGGCGGCACAATGGTCTTTTAAAATCCTCAAATGGTTTTTCATGATAGAGTAAACTTCAAACTGATATCCATGGCTTTGACCGAATGGGTCAATGCCCCGATGGAAATCATATCAACGCCACAGTTTGCAACGTCACGCAAATTCCTTTCCCCCATATTGCCCGACGCTTCCGTTATCGCCCTTCCTGCGATGATTTGGGTGCTTTTTTTCATATCTTCGTTGGACATGTTATCCAGCATGATGATGTCTGCTCCCGCTTCCAGGGCTTCCTGCAGCTGATCAAAGTTTTCCACTTCCACTTCGATTTTCAAGGTATGGGGAGCCATTGCTTTGGCACGCTTCACCGCTTGGGTGATGCCGCCGGCAGCAACGATATGATTGTCTTTGATCAAAACACCATCAAACAGACCGATACGATGGTTGGTACCGCCTCCCATGCGCACAGCGTATTTTTCCAGGGTTCTCATCAAAGGCGTGGTTTTCCGGGTATCTACGATTTTAGCGCCCGTTCCGTCTACTTCTTGGACGGCGGCACGGGTGCGGGTAGCAACACCGGAAAGACGCTGCATCAGGTTCAATGCAGTCCGTTCTGCCGTCAATAATGACCGGGCATTGCCGGAGACCGTGGCGATCAGATCGCCTTTTTTTACTTCGTCCCCTTCTTTGACTTGATATTCCATTTCAACAGAATCATCAACCAAAAAAAACACACGTTTGGCAACATCCAAACCGCAGATCATACCTGATTCCTTGGCAATGAATTTACCGTGGGCAAGGGCATCGGCAGGAACGGTGGCAAGGGTGGTAATGTCGCCGCTTCCCATATCTTCCTGTAAAGTCCTTTGGATAAAGTCATCCAGCGCGAAATTCATCATCCTTTATTCCTCCACATAATGAGCGCCAACGCTTTCCTTACGGGCTATGGCGTCTTTGATCACTTTGATGGCAACCTGTGTCATATTCATGAGTTCCATGGCAGATACGCTGTCACAGTGAATAAATTTGACTTCATTGTAAATGTCGTCTATTTGGTTGCGCGCCATATCCATGCCTATACGGGTGCGTACAGCCCCTAAATAAGCCGTCATGGTATCTTTGATTTTTGCCTTACGGCGTTCAATGGTCTTTTCATTCATGAAAATGGTGGCATGGCTGTCCAAGTCAGACAAAACCGCGCGCAGATTTGCCGGAACAGCTGCACCCAGCGCATTGATCTTTCTTGCACAGCGGCGGCCGAACACCAGACATTCCAACATGGAGTTGCTGGCAAGTCGGTTGGCACCGTGAATGCCTGTGCAGGCACATTCCCCGCAGGCAAATAAACCGGAAATGTTGGTCTGTCCGTCTAAATCGGTATCAATGCCGCCCATGAGATAGTGCTGGGCGGGACGGACGGGAATGAAATCTTTGGTTAGGTTGATTCCGTGTCGTTCGCATTCCGCAGAAATGGTGGGGAAACGGCGATAGAAAAATTCCCTGGACAGGGAGGATACATCCAACTGGGCGTATGCATCTCCCGTTCGTTTCATTTCATTCAAAATTTCTCTTGTCACAATGTCCCGGGGAGCCAAATCCGCCATTTCATGCTTGCCTTTCATAAAGGCTTCGCCTTTGCTGTTTCTCAAAATGCCGCCTTCCCCTCGCACGGCTTCGGAAATGAGGAACATGCGGTTGTTTTCACTGCCGTTGGGAATCAGGGTGGTGGGATGGAACTGCAGCATTTCCATGTTGGAAACAGCCGCCCCTGCTCGCATAGCGCAGGCAATCCCATCGCCCACCGCACCGATGGGATTGGTGGTGTACCGATATAATTGCCCGACACCGCCGGTGGCTATGACCACACGGCGTGTGGAGAGAATACGATGTTTTTTCCGGGTTGCGTTATAACAAATCAAGCCTGCCACGCCTTGGTTATCCACAAGAAGATCCATCACAAAAGTATGGAACAACACATCGAGGTTGACGCGGCTCATGACAATTTCACTCAAGCGTTTGGTGGTTTCTCTCCCGGTGGCATCGCCGCCGCAGTGGACAATGCGTCTGAGCTTATGTCCGCCTTCCCGGGTAATTTGCAGTTCCCCTTCACTGTTTACGTCGAAGGGAACGTTCATATCAATCAATTCGCGGATGTTTTCAGGACCTTCCTGTACCAGAACTTCCACGGCTTCTCGTTTGCAGAGTCCTGCCCCTGCTTTCAAGGTGTCTTCCACATGGAATTCAATTTTGTCTTCCTTGGTCAATACGGCAGCAATCCCTCCTTGCGCCAGCCAGGAGTTACAATCTTCAATATTGACCTTGGTCAGAAGCGCTACTTTTTTTTCTGCAGAGAGATGCAGTGCGGTATACAATCCGGCAACACCTGTGCCGACTACGACCACGTCATAGTGATCTATGGGCAGCGACGCAGCAGAACCTGTATACAAAGTTTTTCTCATTGTCTTATCCTTTCGCAACCATTTTTTCCAGCGGCAAGGAGGCGGCTTGAGCCAGTTCCGTGGGAATGAAAATTTCCTCTTGTTCTTTTTCTAACGCCTCTTTCAATCCGCCAAGGGTTGTTTTCTTCATATCTGCGCAGATGAATCGATTGGTGAGAGGGATATATTCCCGGGTGGAATCCAACCGTCTCAACCAAGATACGATTTCCTGTTCGGTTCCGATGATCACTTTCCTGGCGGAAGTTTTCAGGGCATATTGGATGATTTGTTTGGTGCTTCCTACAAAATCCGCCAGAGCAGACACTTCCGGACGGCATTCGGGGTGCGCTAAAAATACCGCATCGGGATAGTTCTTTTTCACGTTCGATACATCTTCTATATAAATGTTGTTGTGAATGGGACAGCAGCCGTCAATATAATAAAAGGTCTTTTCAGGACAGCTCTCGGCGCATGTTCTTCCCAAATTTTGATCGGGGATAAAAATGATTTCATGGTTTGGTAAGGAACGAATGATTTGCAGGGCGTTGGAGGAGGTGCAGCAAATATCGCTTTTTGCCTTCACCGCCGCCGTGGAATTGACATAGCACACCACCGCAGCATTCGGATGGCGTTTTCGCAGGGCATCCACCTGTTCGGGGGTGACCATATCCGCCATGGGACAGCCTGCACCGGATGCCGCCAACAACACCTTGCGGGTGGAATTTAACAGCTTTGCGCTTTCCGCCATAAAGCGGACACCGCAAAACACGATGATATCACAGCTTGCTTCCTTGGCTATTTTTGCCAAATCAAAGCTGTCACCCACAAAATCCGCTACATCCCATATTTCGGGCAGCTGATAATAATGGGCTAATATCAGAGCGTTCTTCTCTTTTTTTAACTGTAAAATTTTCTGTTTCATGGTTCAATATGCCTTTCCCCAATAAACCAGCCTGTCCGCTTTTTGACCGCAGCACACGCAAATGTCGCTCACCGATTCGTTGTCAAAGGGCATGCAGCGGGAAGTCACGTCGCAACGTTCTTTCAAGTTCAGTTCACATGCTGGATCTTGGCACCACATGGCTTTGATAAAGCCAGGTTTGTTTGCAGCAATTTCCTTCATTTCGTCAAAGGTATGGGCGGTATAGGTCATTCTTTCTCTGCGTTCCATGGCAAGGTTGTACATAGAAGCGGTGATATCCGCCAAGAGGGTTTCTACGGTTTCTTCCAATCCATCCAGGGAGACCGAGATTTTTTCGCCGTTATCCCGTCTGACCAACACGCAGGCGTTGTTTTCCAGGTCTCTGGGGCCCAGTTCCAGACGGAGGGGAATACCTCGCATTTCATGCTCGGCAAATTTCCAACCGGGGGTATTGTCGGATTCATCGATATCGGTACGGAATTTCAAACCCAACTGGTTTTTCAGCTCCCGGGCTTTTTCCGCCACGCCGCTCTTATGGGCAGCGATGGGAATGATCATCACCTGGGTGGGCGCGATGAAAGGAGGTAGCACCAGCCCGTTGTTATCCCCATGGGTCATGATGATGCCGCCGATGATGCGGGTGGACATGCCCCATGAGGTTTGGTGGCAATACTGCAACTGGTTGTTTCTATCCAAATAGGTGATATTGAAGGCGCGGGCAAATCCATCGCCGAAATTATGAGAAGTACCGGACTGGAGGGCTTTTCCGTCATGCATCAAAGCTTCGATGGTATAGGTTTCCAAAGCACCGGCAAATTTTTCTTTGTCGGTTTTTCTGCCCATCACCACGGGGATTGCCAAATATTTTTCGCAGAATTCGGCATACACCCGCAGCATACGCTGGGTTTCCTCCTGAGACTCTTCAGCGGTGGCATGCATGGTGTGGCCTTCCTGCCACAAAAATTCGCGGCTTCTCAAGAAGGGGCGGGTGTTTTTTTCCCAACGAACCACGTTGCACCACTGGTTATATAGTTTGGGCAAATCCCGGTAAGAGCGGATAATGTTGGCATAATGTTCACAAAACAAGGTTTCCGAAGTGGGGCGGACACAAAGCCGTTCCTGTAGCTTTTCGCTGCCGCCGTGGGTGACCCATGCCACTTCCGGTGCAAAGCCTTCCACATGTTCTTTTTCTTTATTCAAAAGGGATTCGGGAATGAACAGGGGCATACACACGTTCACATGACCTGTTTCTTTGAACATTTTATCCAACTGATGCTGGATGTTTTCCCAGATTGCATACCCATAAGGGCGAATGATCATACAGCCTTTTACGCTGGAATAATCGATCAAATCGGTTTTCTTCACGACATCTGTATACCATTGGCCGAAATCCTCTTCCATGGAAGTAATCGATTCAACCGCTTTCTTCTCATTAGCCATATTAGAATTCCTTTCGAGTGATTCGTTTATGATTCAATGTATAAGTTTAGTATATTTTCATTCTATTGTCAACCCATCGGCGACAAAAGAAGACCGTTTTTATGGTAAATCGCTTCCCGCATGATAGTGCATTCTTCCAGCCGGGGAGCAAGGTCAGGATTCGCCCGCAAGGCTTCATACAAATAGTTGGGATTCAGATAGGAGGAAGGGGAGGCGGAAAGTTTGGCTCGAATCAAAACCTGCTTTTCTCCCTGTTTCATTTCCAAAGAGGCGATCAGGGGAGAAATATCGGTTTTTTCTACTTTTGATTTGGTTTTTTTCTCTACGATAATTTTACCGGATAATGTTTTTTGCATGAGGGAAAAGGCGGCATCGTCCTTGACCCGAACGGTCAAAGCATACTGGGCGTATTTTGCGTGTTTGAGAGGGTCTCCCGCGTAATCGCAGGCATGAATTTGAAAGTCTTTGGGCAGGACCGCATTCATCCGATCCATCATTTCGCGGGGAAAAACCGCGTTTTCCAGCGTAATATCCACCAGCTCACATATGCTTTCATGTCCCAAACTTAAAGGCAGGGCAAAGGAGAATTTGGGGTGGGGATGAAACCCTTCGGAATAGCGGGGCTTGAAGCCTGCCCGCCGGAGTGCCCGGAGAAATAGACGGTTCACATCCAAGTGGGAAATGAATTTCATGTTTCCTGTTTTGGTATATTGCAGCCGCAGGGTTGTATTCTCCATCAGTTTCCCTCCTTTGTCGACAAAGGGCAGCCTTGGATGCCGCATCCGCTACATTTAACCCGACAATTGGGGGTCAGCTGTCCGTTTTTGGCTCTTTGATATTCTCGTTCAAAATATGAGCGTCTTACACCCATATCGATGAAGTCCCAGGGGAGGATTTCATCCGCGGGGATGTCCCGGCAGGCATAGAAATCCATGTACAATCCGGCATCCGTCATGGCATTTTCCCAGAGGCTATAGGAAAAATGCTCATCCCAGCCGTCAAAATACTGTCCGGCTTCATAAGCGTTTACCAAAGCTTGCGCCAGACGGCGGTCGCCTCGTGCCAACACCGCTTCCATGCGGCTGATTTTAGCATCGTGCCATTTATAAGAAATTTTTTTGCTGCGGATGGAAGAACCCAAAAGTTTTTGTTTGGATTCCAACTCTTCCAGTGAATCCTGCCCTTCCCACTGAAACGGCGTGAAAGGTTTGGGCACAAAACAAGCTACGCTGACGGTAACCGTCACCGACTTGCCTTTCACCCGATTGGGGCGCTGGTAATACACATCCACCACTTTGCCTGCCAATTCGGCGATGCCAGGGATATCGTCCATGGTTTCTGTGGGAAGGCCCAGCATGAAATACAATTTGATGGAAAAACGGTTATCATCAAAAGCCACCATAGCCGCGTTGAGCAAATCTTCTTCGGTAACACCCTTATTGATGCGGTCTCGGAGTGCCTGTGTGCCCGCTTCAGGGGCAAACGTCAGGCCGCTTTTTCTCAAACTGGATACGCGGTCGGATAAATGACGGGAAAAGCTGTCCAGGCGCAGAGAAGGCAAAGAGAGGGAGATTTGATCCTGTTCCGTCCAGGACAACAAATCGTCGGCAAGGTTTGGAAGCTGGCTGTAATCGCTGATGCTTAAAGAGCAGAGGGATATTTCATCATATCCCGTGTTGCGGATGGTTTCTTGTGCCAACGTATTCAGCACACCATGATCACGTTCCCGAATAGGACGAAACATAAAGCCCGCCTGACAGAAGCGGCATCCGGCGCCGCATCCCCGATAGACTTCCAGCACTACCCGGTCATGGACGGTTTCGATGAAGGGGACGGGCTGTTTGGTGGGATAGTAGGCAGTGTTGAGGTCTTCCACGATCTGCCGTTTCACTGTTTTGGGTGCTTCGGGACAGGTGGGGGAGAAGGATGTGATATGCCCTTCTGCATCGTAGGCGGCTTCGTATAAAGAGGGCACATAAAACCCTTCCAGCTGAACCGTTTTTTGTAAGAATTCTTCTTTTTTGATTCCCTGCTTTTTGCATTTTGCATACAAAGCAGTCAGTCGGGGAAGAGCCTCTTCCCCTTCTCCGATGAATACAATATCAAAAAACGGTGCAAAGGGTTCGGGATTATAGGTACAAGGGCCTCCTGCAATCAACAAGGGATGGCGATCATCCCGATCTTTGGCATAGTAGGGGATGCCTGCCAAATCCAGCATATACAGCACGTTGGTGTAGCTTAATTCATATTGCATGGTAAACCCCACAAAGTCAAAGGCGATCAAGGGATCTCCGCTTTCCAAGGCGTAGAGAGGGATCTGTTGTTCCTTGAGCAGTTTTCCCATATCCGGCCAGGGGGCAAAACATCGCTCACACCATACATTTTCCTGCTCGTTCAATACACCGTACAGGATTTTTAACCCCAAATTGGACATACCGATTTCATAGGTATCGGGAAAACAAAAGGCAAAGCGCACATCGATGGGCAGCGTTTTTTCCACTTGATTGCATTCTCCGCCGATGTACCGCCCCGGTTTTTCCACGGAGGTTAAAAAGGGTTCCAGTTTTTTTGGATACATGGATCTATACTCCTTTGTCCAGTGTTTCTTTCAGATACTGTCCTGTATAAGACTTTGGGTCTCGTGCAATTTCTTCCGGTGTGCCGCAAGCCAGGACCGTACCCCCTTTGTCACCGCCTTCAGGACCTAAATCCACGATATAATCGGCGGTTTTTATGATATCCAGGTTGTGTTCAATGATCAATACCGTGTTGCCGGCATCCACCAGACGCTGCAGCACTTCCGTCAGCTTTGCCACATCGGCGGCGTGCAGGCCTGTGGTGGGTTCGTCCAGAATATATATGGTTTTGCCTGTGTCCCGCCGGGACAGTTCGGTCGCCAGCTTCACCCGCTGTGCCTCGCCCCCGGATAGGGTGGTGGAAGATTGCCCGATTTTGATATACCCCAATCCCACATCATACAGGGTTTGTAATTTGCGGTTGATGGAGGGAATATTTTCAAAGAAGTGTAAACCCTCTTCCACGGTCATTTTCAGCACATCGCTGATGTTTTTTCCCTTGTATTTCACTTCTAAGGTTTCCCGGTTATACCGCTTTCCTTTGCATACATCGCAGGTGACATAGACATCGGGTAAAAAGTGCATTTCTATTTTGATGGTGCCGTCCCCTTCGCAGGCTTCGCACCGGCCGCCCCGCACATTGAATGAAAACCGACCTGGTTTATACCCCCGGACTTTGGCATCGTTGGTACGGGCAAACAAATCCCGAATTTCCGAAAACAGCCCGGTATAGGTGGCAGGGTTGGAACGGGGGGTGCGTCCGATGGGAGACTGGTCAATGTCAATGACTTTGTCCAAATGTTCGACGCCCTCCATTTTCTTGTGTTTGCCGGGATACGTGTTGGCTCTGTTGAGCCGAGAAGCCAGAGCGGGATACAAAATCCCGATGATGAGAGAGGATTTTCCCGATCCCGATACGCCGGTGACACAAATGAAGGTTCCTAAGGGAAAATGTACATCGATATTTTTCAGATTATGGTGGCTTGCCCCCAGGACAGACAACACATTTCCATTGCCTATGCGCCGTTTTTGAGGGATGGGAATCTGTTTTTTCCCGGACAAGTATTGACCGGTCACGGAAGCTTTGCACGCCATCACCTCTTGGGGAGTGCCTGCCACCACCACTTGTCCACCGTGAACCCCGGCACCGGGACCGATATCTACGATGAAATCGGCATTTTGGATGGTGTCGTGGTCATGTTCCACCACAATCACCGTATTGCCCACATCCCGTAAACGCTTTAAGGAGGCGATGAGTTTGTCGTTATCTCTTTGATGAAGCCCGATGCTGGGTTCGTCCAAAATGTACAAAACACCCATCAGGGAGGAACCGATTTGGGTTGCCAGACGAATTCTTTGGGCTTCGCCGCCGGACAAGGTGCCGCTACGGCGGGACAGGGAGAGATAGGACAGACCTACCCGTTCCAGAAACGAGAGACGCTCCTTGATTTCTTTGAGAATTTCTATTGCGATGAGGGTTTCTTTTTCAGACAAGTGCAGTTCATTGATAAATTTTAAAGCATCGTCTACGGACAATGCACAGAATTGGGCGATGTTGATATCGCCAACCGTGACGGCGAGGGATTCTTTGTTCAGTCGTTTTCCTTGGCAGAGAGCACAATCGGTTTCTTCCATGAACAATTCGTAATACACGTTGTTGCTTTCATTGTATCGCCGTTTAATGGAGGGGATGATCCCTTCAAAGGTCATAAAGTGGCTGCGTACACGCTCTTTGTGATCCACGAACTTTATTTCGTACTCCTCATTTCCCGTGCCGTACATCAAAGCCTGAAAAGCGTCGGGTGAATACGCTTGGATGGGCATATCCACCGTAAAACCGTGGCGGTTTCCCACCATGGTATAAATACGCTCGCTCCAGCCCCCTTCGTTTATGGATTTGAAGCCGTTGCACTGAATGGCTCCTTGTGCCAGGGACAAGGACGGATTCGGAATCAGTTTGTGGGGAGAAAACGCCCGTTTGATCCCCAACCCGTCACAATCCGGGCAGGCGCCAAAGGGATTGTTGAATGAAAACATACGGGGAGCCAGTTCTCCCATGCTGATGCCGTGGACTTCGCAGGCATAATTGGTGGAAAAAGACAGATTCTCTTGGGTATCCACCAGTTCCACCACCACCCAGCCTTCCGATAGTTTCAATGCACTTTCCACCGATTCTGCCAGGCGGGTATGCACGTCGTTTTGCATGACAAGGCGGTCTATGATGATGTCGATGTTGTGTTTTTTGTTTTTTTCCAGTTCCGGGGGATTGGACAGTTCACACACGACGCCGTCCACCCGCGCTCTGACATAACCGTCTGCCAAAGTATCGGCAAAGATTTTTTCATGCAATCCTTTTTTGCCCCGAACCACGGGGGACATGACTTGAAAACGCGTTTTTGCAGGCAGTTCCATGATCTTTTCAATGATATGGTCAACGGCTTGCGGTTTGATTTCCCTGCCGCAAACGGGACAGTGCGGGACGCCCACCCGGGCATATAACAATCGAAGATAGTCGTAAATTTCCGTCACGGTGCCCACGGTGGAACGCGGGTTCCGGGAAGTGGTTTTTTGATCGATGGAAATTGCCGGAGAAAGTCCATCGATGGAATCCAAATCCGGTTTGTCCAACTGCCCTAAAAACTGCCGCGCATAGGAAGACAACGATTCCACAAAACGGCGGTATCCTTCGGCATAGATGGTGTCGAAAGCTAGGGAGGACTTTCCCGAACCGGATAAGCCGGTCAATACCACAAATTGATCCCGGGGAATATCAACATCGATGTTTTTTAAATTGTTTACCCGGGCACCCCGGATGCTAATATGGGTTTTTGACATGTTTTTCCTCTATTTTTGTTCCAGTTTTTTGATTTTATCCCGTAACACGGCTGCATATTCAAAGTCCAGTAAGCCGGCAGCTTTTTTCATATCCGCCGTCAGTTGGGCGATGGTTTTTTCCCGCTCGTTCTTGTTCATACGCTTTTTGCTGTCGTCGGGTTTTTGGGAAATGGTTTCCTGTTCGGCGATGGGTTTGACAATGGTTTTGGGTACGATGCCGTGTGTTTGGTTGTATGCCGACTGGATTTCCCGCCGTCTGGCGGTTTCTTCTATGGCTTTTTTCATTGATTCGGTAATGGTATCCCCATATAACAGCACCTTACCCTGTGCATGGCGCGCCGCCCGTCCGATGATCTGAATCAAGCTGCGTTCGCTGCGGAGAAAGCCTTCTTTGTCCGCATCCAAAATGGCTACCAAAGATACTTCGGGCAGATCCAAACCTTCCCGCAATAGGTTAATACCCACCAGAACATCGTATTTTCCTTTTCTCAAATCCCGCAGCAGTTCGGTTCTTTCCAGGGTTTCCACCGCGTGGTGCATATACCGCACCCGCATATCTCGTTGGGTCAGAAATTCCGTTAGGTCTTCTGCCATCTGTTTGGTCAAGGTGATGACCAAAGATCGCTCGTTTTTGTCTGCACGCAGGTTGATTTCACTGATGATATCGTCAATCTGTCCTTCTATGGGACGGACTTCCACCAAGGGATCCAAAAGACCGGTGGGACGAATCAACTGTTCCGCCACCCGGTCACTGCGCTCCAGCTCGTACTCACCGGGTGTGGCGCTGACATAAATCACCTGATTGACTTTGGAGGTGAATTCATCGAAATTCAAAGGGCGATTATCAAAAGCACTGGGGAGGCGGAACCCATAGTCCACCAGATTCTTTTTGCGGGCATAGTCCCCGCTGCTCATGCCTCGGACCTGGGGCAGGGTCACATGGGATTCGTCCACAATCAGCAGGTAATCTTTGGGGAAAAAGTCCAATAGACAAAAGGGCGTGCTTCCGGGGGCAAGTCCGGCAAAAATACGGGAGTAGTTTTCAATGCCCGAACAATAGCCGATTTCCCGTATCATTTCCATATCGTATTTGACCCGTTCCGAGAGGCGCTGCGCTTCAATCAATTTACCTTGGGAATTGAAAAATGCCACTTGCTTTTCCAGTTCCAGATGAATTTGCATAAGGGCTTCCTCTCGCTTTTCGGGAGAGGTTACATAGTGGCTGGCAGGGTATATGACCGCATGGTTTAATCCGGCTTTGACCACACCGGTCAGGGCGTAAATTTCTTGGATCGAGTCGATTTCATCGCCGAAAAATTCCACCCGAATCCCCGTGTCCGTATTGTTCGCCGGAAAAATATCCACCACATCTCCCCGTACTCGGAAATGGTTGCGGGTGAAGGATACATCATTTCGCTCGTATTGAATTTCCACCAAACGGCGAAGCAAGGTTTTGCGGGGCATTGCCATGCCGGGACGAAGGGAGATGACCATGTCCCGGTATTCCGCAGGGTTACCCAGATTATAAATACAGCTGACACTGGAAACCACCACCACATCTTTTCGCTCCATGACGGCGCAGGTGGCAGAGTGGCGTAATTTATCGATTTCCTCATTGATGGCCGCATCTTTTTCAATGTATAAATCTTTTCCCGGCACATATGCTTCAGGTTGATAATAATCATAATAGGATATGAAAAACTCCACAGCGTTGTGGGGAAAATAGGACCGCAGCTCGGTACATAATTGTGCCGCCAGGGTTTTATTATGGGCCAGTACAAGGGTGGGACGGTTGGTTTTTTCAATGACATTGGCTATGGTAAAGGTTTTACCCGAACCGGTGACGCCCAATAAGGTTTGTTCTTTCAAACCCCGGTTCACGCCGTCTGCCAATTTTTCAATGGCTTGGGGCTGATCTCCCGTGGGTATGAAGGGACGGGCCAATTCAAATTCTCTCACCTTGTACATCTCCCTTTCGGCTCTTTGACAGGATTTACATGTAGGATTTACAGTTTTCCCTTAATACTATATAATATCATATTTTTCTAAAAAAAGAAAGTGCTGCCGAGGCAAATTCCTTGCGGCAGTACATGATTATTTCAATGATCCCAATTTATGATTGATTGCTTGGTTTTATTCATGACAAACAAGGCTGTTGCGTACGGAACAGCCTGCCTGATGTACGTTTATGTTCCAACATACTGAGGGGGGGAGTTTTGGTTTGAACCCAACGGATGCGGTAGTGATTTCTTTGTCTTTTACAACAACCCGAGAGAGGATGCGGCATGGCTACATTGAAAAGTTGTTACAAGAAAACGAAGGGCTATGGATGTTCCACAGCCCCCCTATATTTTTATTTATCATGTTTTTCAAAGAAAGCACGCAATTTTTTTTCGTATTGTTCAGTGTTGTCAAAATAACTCATGCCGTGACCGGCGCCTTCCGCCAAGAGCAGCTCTTTTTCCGACGTGCAGGCATCGAAGTTTTCCAGGGTCATTTTCATGGGTACAAAGCGATCGGCAGTTCCGTGAATAAACAGGATGGGAATGTGGGTGTTTTGAACGGCATCCAGGGTGGAGTATTCGTTATATCTATACCCTGCTTTTAATTTGGACAGTGCGCTGGCGGCTTCAATGAGAAACTTACCCGGCAGTTTTCTTTTGGCATTCATGATACAGGAAACAATGGCTTCAGGAGACGTGAAGCCACAATCGGCAATGATGCCTTTCACCTCGGATGGCAATTCCAATGAACTTGCCATCATCACACTGGTGGCGCCCATAGAAACACCGGCAAGATATAGGGGCATGGAACCTTCTAAGCGTTTTGCCATATAGTCAGCCCAAGCTAAGACATCATATCGTTCCAGTACGCCCAAACCGATGTATTTACCTTCGCTTTCTCCGTGACAACGCTGATCGATCAGCAAGAGATTGTTGTGTTCGTTGTGCAGAAACTCGGCGATATATCCAAAATCATGGATCCAGTTGCCATGCCAGCCGTGAACAAGAATGAGGGTTCTTTTTGCATTTTCTGTCGGCAAATAATGTCCCGTTAACATCAGACCGTCATAACTTTGAATCTGAATTTTTTCCATCTTCTGCTCTTTGAGCCACTGGTTTTTTGCGGCAATTTCATTGATTTTGATCATATCCTCTTCGCCGATCCTTTTCAGATACCGCTTGGGAACATAGGGTAATTTTTTACACTGCGTCAGCAGATGTATATACTGTACGCTGCCGGCAGTGGATACCAGCGCCGTTGTTGTAATCAGACCAGATGCAATCAAAAAAGCCTTTTTTTTATTCATATTCTTCCGCCTCCATACCTGTATCTGTACGTTGCTTAGTATTCAAATTTCCCGTTGCCGATGAATTCCCGGATCAAAGAATCTTCAGAAATGGATTTTTCCGGAACGCTTTTTGCCTGCTCCAACACCTGTACCAAATCAGAAACGCTGTTCCCGATGGCACGGAGTTCGTCTAACAGGATGTTTTTATATACACCCAATTCATAGGAAATAAAGGTATCCACGTCGTAGGTTGAACGGGTTTTAAAGGGCATGATGTACCGTTCTGCCCCCAGTTCCACACTGGGAAATAAATCCAGAGTAACTTTTGCACTTCTGCCGCGGTGAGATTTGTCCCGAATCATTCTACGGACCAGTCTGATTTTAGATGGATGGAGGATCAAATCGTCACACACAATTCGGGTGCGAACACTGATATATATTTTTGCCGTTTCCTCGTCGGGAATGGTGATGACATCGGGATTCAAGACATGGATGCCTTCCAAAACAATCATTTCCCCCGGTTTTCGGGTGAAAACATTCCCCATAAGACGCCGGGAATGAACAAAATCGTACTTGGGTAATGTGACAGGTTCACACTTGACCATGCTTTCCAATTGCTCGTTCAAGAGCCCAATGTCCACCCGGTCGGGAGATTCAAAATCCAGATTTCCTTCTTTCGCCATTCTTTTTTCTTCTTGAGACAAGGGAATAAAGTAGTTGTCCATGGAAAGGGTATGGGTTTCGTACCCCCATTCATCCAGCAGGCATTCCAGCATCATGGCGGTGGTGGTTTTGCCCGATCCCGAAGGACCGGACAGCAATATGATCGGCCGTTCTTCCCGATGGGTACAAATATCTTTGGCAATGTTGTATACCTGTAGATTGTATGCATGGTCTGTAGCAGCTAGATATTCCTTGCAATCGGCTTGTACAGCTTGGTTGATATCAAATATGTTTACGTTCATCTTACTCCTATTTTTCCCACTTATTACATAATGTATTGATTTGGTTTGTAAATTTTGCTAAATCTTTATTCGATCCGCCGCGATGCTTCTCTATAATGGATATCAGTCGTTTTCCTGCCATGAGCAAGGCTTCAAATATACCTACATTTCGCTGCTGTTTATCAGTTTTTCTTTTGATTTTTTCTTGGTTGCCGACAAATAAACATGCGCCCGTGATCAAATCGTATTCGCTGCCGCTATAGGGTGCAGCTGTATGAAAATGCAGGGTTTCTCGGATGGCGTCTGCAAATTCATCGCACACCGTATCGTCTCCATGGTTGACATAGACGCAATCGGGCGTATTTTTCAAATTCCCCAGCCACGACAGAAGCAGGTTTTTATCCGCGTGTCCGCTGATGCCTTCCATGATTTCAATATGAGCGTTGACCTGAATTTCTTCCCCGAAAATCTTGACGGTTTTTGCGCCCTCCATACAATGGCGTCCCAGGGTTCCTTCTGCCTGATACCCCACAAATAAGATGCTGCTGTCCCGTCTCCAAAGATTGTGCTTCAAATGATGGCGTATGCGGCCGGCTTCACACATGCCGCTGGCCGAAATGATGACTTTGGGCCGGGGATCCGAGTTGATGGCTTTGGATTCTTCACTTGACACCGACAGGTTTAGCCCTTTGAACGTTAAGACATTCACACCGTTTCGAATCCATTGCAAGGTCTTCTCATCGTAATATTCCATCTTGTCGCCTTCATAAATCCGGGTGGATTCCACGGCAAGAGGACTGTCTACCCAAACGGGGAAGGCGGTATGGTTTTTCACCATGCCCCGGTCTTTGATTTCGTGGATCAAGTACAACAGCTCTTGGGTTCTGCCCACCGCAAATGCGGGTATGACCACATTGCCCCCCCGGTCAAAGGTCTGCTGGAGGATGGCGGATAATTGTCCGATGTAGTCTTTTCTCTCGCCGTGAAGCCGATTTCCGTAGGTGGATTCGATGATTATAATGTCTGCGTACTCGGGTTTGGAGGGGTCTCGGATCAGAGGGCGATCCACGTTTCCCACATCCCCGGAAAACAAGATTTTTTTAGTTATATTGTGTTCGGTAACAATGATTTCTATGCTTGCAGAACCCAAAAGATGTCCCGCGTCGAGAAATCGGATCTGAATACCCTCACATACATCATATGTATGATTGTAATCACAGGATGTAAAAAGTTCCATGGTTTTATGCACATCCTGTGCGGTATACAAGGGGGTATAGGCTGTTTGACCGGCTCGTTGTGCCTTCCGGTTCCGCCAGGCTGCTTCCGATTCCTGGATATGGGCTGAATCCAGGAGCATGATTTGACACAATTGGGCGGTAGCACCCGTGGCGTAAATGGAATGGGAAAATCCGTTGGCTACCAGCAGGGGGATTTTACCCGAATGGTCAATGTGGGCGTGGGTTAGCAAAATGCAGTCAATGTCCCCCGGCGCCACGGGAATATCGCGATTCTCATATATATCCGGGCCTTGTTCCATACCGCAGTCAATCAAAATGTTTTTTCCGCAGGCATGCAGTAAGGTACAAGAGCCTGTAACTTCATGGGCAGCCCCTAAAAACGTGATTTTCATCATAATCCCTTTCTCTGACGCAAGGTGGACAGTCTCAGTATGTACATGCCACGGCGGTTTTAACAATATTTTCATCAAAACCAGGATCCTTGCAGGTGTTTTTTGTCGATGGTTATCTATTTTGATTATAGCATGCTTTATTTCGGTTTTCAAGTTTTTTACTATGAATCAAGATCATGAAAAAACAACTCCCCGTTTTTCCCGGAGAGTTTTGCTTCTCATGATGATTCACTTTTGAAAAATCGATCTTTGCCTGCACCGCAAACAGGATATGCAAACTCATCGGGAAGGTCTTCCCACTAGGTGCCGGGAGCAACTCCGACATCGGGATGTCCGGTGGCTTCATCCAATTCATATCCACCCAAAGTACAAATGTCTGCTCCTTTATATCAATCAAAGGTTTCACACATCGTGACGGCGGTCTCCGGATAGACAAACGGTTGCTTTACAATATTTTTATCATATATGAGTACTATTCTTGTTGCATTTGCAACAAAAGTAAGATATATTATATAGTACAGAAAAGAGGTGTTGCTATGTATGGAGATATGATTCGGAAATGCACGTTGTTTTCGGGCTTGAACGAGCCGGATTTACAATATGCATTGCATTTTTTTGAATCTTCTCGAGGGTTCTATTCCAAAGGGGATACCATGAACCGGGTGGGGGATCCTCTCCCTTCTTTTGGTTTGCTTCTTGCTGGAAGTGCCCAGGTAAACATGGATGATATGGACGGGGGTCATATGATCATGGCCACGGTGGCCCCGGGGGATACCTTCGGGGAGTCGCTGAACTTTTTGGGCATGGATGCGCCGGTGTACATCACTGCCATGACGGATGTGGCGGTATTATGGATGAAAACGACCCGGATGAAGGATGGTAGTGCCCCGAAGGATTCCCGGGATATTCAGTTGAGCAACCGGTTTACTGCCATGCTGGCGGAACGAACCCTTGCGATGAACAACCGAATCCAAATTTTATCGAAAATCACCCTTCGTGCAAAGCTGGTCACATTGTTTTCTCAGTGTATGCAACAAACCAATAACGAGTACCTTTCCCTACCCTTTGACCGCCACAACATGGCCGTTTATCTGGGCGCCGACCGCAGTGCTTTGTCCAGAGAGTTGAGTAAAATGCGCCAGGAGGGAATCATCGATTTTCATAAAAATCAAGTTCATATTAAAAAACATGTTTTTTGAGATTTTCATTTAAATATGTTGCAACAGCAACGCATTTGTTGCTTGGTGTGGGGTATACTAAACGTAACATAAACGAAATGAGGTTGTGAGCATGAAAAAAATCGTATCCATATTTCTGATGTTGGCTGTTCTTATGTGGACATTTGCAATGGCAAGCTGTTCCGGTAGAAAAACCTCGGATGAAAGGGGCAGCGACAACACGGGAAATGATCAAAATGAACAAACGAATGATACCCACGAGGATGCCAAGGATACAACCACCATTCGTATCGGCGGTTTGAAAGGACCCACTTCCATCGGATTTGTGAAAGTCATGGAAGACAACGCCAACAAAACATCTGTCAATTCCTATGAATTTACGATCGCCGGTTCTGCCGATGAATTGACTCCCAAGCTGATGCAAGGGCAATTGGATATGGCTGCCGTTCCTGCCAACCTGGCATCCGTGTTGTACAACAATACCAACGGTGCGATCCAAATGATAGCCATCAACACCCTGGGTGTTCTCTACATCGTGGAAAAAGGGGAAACCATCAACGCGATGGCTGATTTGAAAGGAAAAACCATATATGCTACCGGTAAAGGGTCTACCCCCGAATACACCTTGCGTTATATTCTGGCGGAAAACGGCATTGATCCCGACAAAGATGTGACCATCGAATGGAAAAGTGAACCCACTGAAGTCGTGGCTCTTCTGGCTTTGGCCGACAGCGGTATTGCCATGATGCCCCAGCCCTATGTGACCATAGCCCAAAACACCATATCCACCCTTCGCATTGCCGTTGACCTCACGAAAGAATGGGAGAATTTAGACAACGGCAGCAGGCTTCTCACCGGCGTCATGGTGATAAGGGAAGCTTTTGCAAAAGAACATCCCTCGTTAGTTGCTTCTTTTCTCCAAGAGTATCAGGCATCCGCACAATACGTCAATGATAACGTAGAAGAAGCCGCTTTGCTGGTTGAAAAATTTGATATTGTCAAAGCCGCCATTGCAAAAAAAGCCATTCCCCATTGCAATATCACGTTGATCATGGGTGCGGAAATGAAAGCAATCATGCAGGGGTATTTGCAGGTTTTGTTGGATGAAAAACCCGCTGCCATCGGTGGAACACTTCCTTCGGATACTTTCTACTATGTTCAATAGATCCATGTTACAAAAAACGGCTGCCGTTTTGATTGCCCTGGGGGTGTGGCAGGCTGCCGCCATGCTCCTGGATCAAAAAATCCTGTTGGTTTCACCTGTGGCAGTGTTGATTCGATTGACCAACATATGGATCGAGGAAGGATTTTTTGCTTCCGTCTGGTTTAGTTTTTGCCGTATTGTTGCAGGATTTTTTCTGGCACTGGCTGCGGGACTTCTGCTGGGAATAGTGGCCGGGAAATTTCGAAAAGTGGAAATTTTTTTGTGGCCTTTTATATTAACCATCAAATCCGTTCCGGTTGCTTCCTTCATTGTCCTTGCTTTGATTTGGTTGTCCTCCGCCAAGCTGTCGGTTTTCATTTCTTTTCTGATGGTGCTTCCCATCATATACACCAATGTGCTCAACGGGATCAAAAACACCGATGTCCGCATGACCCAAATGGCGGATGTTTTTCAGGTCAAATGGAACCGCCGTTTGCTGTATATCTGGTTACCCCAAATCAAGCCTTTTCTTCTATCCGCCTGCAGCATTGGATTGGGGCTATCCTGGAAAGCCGGAATTGCCGCGGAAATCATCGGCATCCCTGACGGGTCCATCGGAGAGGCTTTGTATAATGCCAAGGTGTATTTCAACACGGTAGATCTATTTTCCTGGACAGTGATCATCGTAGTGATCAGCATTCTCTTTGAAAAACTGTTCATGATGCTGTTAAAACAGATGTTTGCCGGATGGGAGCGATTGTAATGGATATCGTTGTAAAAAATGTATGCAAATCCTTCGGGGATAAAAAAGTTCTTGAAAATTTCAACGCGTGTTTTTCTGCCGGCAGCCGTACCTGTATCATGGGTCCTTCCGGCTGCGGCAAAACCACCCTGGCGCATATCCTGCTTGGTATTGTAAAACCCGACAGTGGAAGCGTGGAGGGGATTTTGAGAAAAATGTCCGCTGTGTTTCAGGAAGACCGTTTGAGCGAGGATTTTTCTGTCCTATCCAATGTACGCATGGTGACGGAAAAATCAGTATCCAAAGCCGAGATAGAGGCTTGTTTTTCCGCCTTGGGATTGGAAAAAAGCATACATTTGCCCGTTAGAGAATTGTCCGGGGGGATGAAACGGCGGGTCGCTATTGCCAGAGCATTGTTGACCGATAGTGATTTGATTGTGATGGATGAGCCTTTCAAAGGATTGGATGATACCACTAAACAGCAAGTCATATCGTATATTCGGCAAAAAACAGCGGGTAAAACACTGCTTCTTATTTCCCATGATGAAGAGGATGCGCCGGCTTTCGAAGCAAATATTCTTCGGATGGAATCCATTTCCTAAAAAATTGAATTTGTTCTAATATGTAGGTTGTTTCAGACCATACATAGGGTAAGGGGCCCCCGCTTTTTTATGCGGGAGCCCCTGCTTCGTTATTCTTTTTGGAATTTCTTTTTTTGAAAAACTAAAAATTTGGAGATAAAATAGTTACTGATAATCACAAATACGGCTGCGATGAGTTTGGCAATATTTTCAGAGGAAAACACCCACCAATCTTGATAGTGAATGTTCAACAAGAAGCTACGCACGCCGCCCAAAATGAGGAGGGTTTCCACAACCAGAGTCACCAGGCGAGAGGAAGAGAAGACCAGAAATTGTTTGATGACCAGGCGAATTTCTTTGGTTGTATCCCGAAAAACGTATCGCTTGTTTATGGCGAAAGCAAACAGAACGGCGGCGATCCACTGAATGATTTGCGCGATTATGATCAACAAATTGCTGGCACTGCCATCTTCGTTATGCATGGTGGGTTTTCCCAGGGAAATGATGACGGCATAAATACCGAAGCCCACAATGGTAGTCAAAACACCAGAAAATAAATAATCCGCCATTTCTTTATGCTTATAGTAGAATTCTTTCATGTTGCCTTGCTTTCTTTTCTCAGTTGTTTTTTGATGCGCATGATATCTTTCAGCATTTTGAAGGTGTCTTTTATGATATTGACTTTGGATTCTCTGTGATTCACAATGTTTACGGGGTGTTCAATGATCTTGTATTTCTTTTGATCCATCCGGAGAATCACTTCAAAGTCAAAGGCAAAACCGTTGATCAAACACTGTGAAAAAATCTCTTTTCCTTCCGGAAAACGGAACGCTTTGCATCCGCACTGAGAGTCGGACACTTTGAGCCCGCCAAAGACTTTCAAAACCTTCAAATATGTTTTGGAAGCCAATTTGCGGATGAACGTATATCCTGCATACCCAGCGGGATGGATAGCACGGGAGCCAACCAGCATTTTGGCATCGGGATCTTTTTCCATGGCTTCAAAGACGTCCTTGATCACGGCGGTTCCAAACGCCAAATCGGCGTCGGTAAACATCACGATTTCTCCTTGGGCGTTGAGAATGGCATTGCGGACGGCTTTTCCCTTGCCCGCATTTTTTTCATACGATACGATTCGTACATGGGGCAATTCCAAGGATGCCACGATGTCCTTACTGTTATCCAGGCTGCCATCGTCAGAAAAAATGATTTCATAGTTGGTAAAATTGTTTTCCATATAGGAAGACAAGGTTTCTGCCGTTTGTGCAATGATGGAACTTTCATTGTACATGGGGATGCAAAGAGAATATTTCATAGCTCCTCCGAATTTTCCGTGTTTACAAGTTCCTTGCTTTGTATTGGCAATTGTTTTTTCTGTTTCAAGTATGCATATATAGTGGTGCAGATCAGCGCCAAAACGCCCAAAAGGCTGATGAGTTTTCCCAAAGCAAAGCCGGGGGAATGATAGGTGATGGTGATTGTATGGTCCCCTTTGTTGATGGCGCAGCCCAAAAAAGAGGTGTTGACGCATGTGATGGGGGTTTCTTTGCCGTCAATATAGATGCGAAATCCCTGATCATATGGGAAGGAGGTTGCCAAATAACCGTCTTCGGATACCGAAACGGTTCCAACCAGTGTGCTGTTTTTCTTATTCAATTCGGTGACGTTCACCCCTGCAAAGGGGATGTTTTCCGGGGAAATATCCAGGGTAAATACATGGATATCGGAAAATGCATAATAGCCTTTGGTAAAGGCCACAGTCAATTCCGAAATGGGTTCTTTGGCTGAAATGGTGTATTCAAAGGTATTGTTGTGGTTGTGATACAGCCATTTTCTGGCGGTCAAACGGTTGTTGACCCCGTTAATGGCAATATTGATATCATAATTGGGGTTATAGTCGATGGTCAGGGTGATGAGTAAAAACTTTCCCTCCACCGGTTCGTCCAAGGGAATGGTATAACTCTGCGAACTGTCTTTTACCTGAAAGGCATAACGTTCTTTCAAGGCGCTGACAGTGATTTCCTGCAGCGTACCGGCGTGCTTTTCTTGGGTGGAAAGGTGGTTTTTTACCACAATGGAACTGAACAGGGTATTGAGGGTATAGGGATAGGATTGGGATAAAAAATCACGTTCATCCGTCCATTGTCCGGATGTATAGACAATGGGCAAAGACAGTTTGTTTTCAAAGACATAATAGCCGTTCTGTTCCCGGATGAGATCATAATACAGCCCTTCGTCTTTTTGCTGGCTGATGACATATTTCACGCCCATCAAAGAAGCAAACAGAGTATTGTCAGTGGAAACGTTCAAATAATCGTTTCGATGCTGAATATTGTTCCCCGAAATAAAATTATAGAAATGCAAATAGTAGGAATTGGCGGTGGAAGAGTATAGGGTGGTTCCGTACCAGTTATCCCCAAAGGTTTTATTGACATTGGGATGACGACGGATCAAACTCATGGAACGGTAAAAATCCACATCTTTTTCCTGTATGTCCTCTGCCAGTTCCATCACCATTTCGTTGCTCTTGTCAAGAGCTTGGAGGGTATCGGGATCGGCATATTGTTCTGCCAATTGGGAGGATATGGTTGTCATACAGAGAAGAACCAGGGTAGGGATTGCAACCAAACTTGCTTTTTTATAGAAACCATATACGGTCAGTGCCGCCAGCATGATACCGCAGTCTATATAAAAGAATAGGTTGGTGGTATAATTACGGACAAAAACACAGTACAGGATGCATACAAGCATGGCCAAGGTAGTATGGATCAGCTTGAATGTGCCGTCTTTGAGTCGTTTTAACATCATAGAAAGGCTAAGACAGTACAAAGGAATCAAAGGGATCAAAGCTTTTCCCCGAATGTACATGCCTCCGTTGAAAATTAAAACAGCGATGGGGGACAGTGTAACCACCAGTAAAAAGAGGGCAAAAACCCAATTCTGTTTTTTCTTGGTGAACAAGGGGGAAAACATCGCCAATACCAAAGAACAGGTCAGACCTGGGGTATAGGATCCATAGAGCAACGTGGATACTTCGGGCAACAAATAGTTTTTGAGTGTAAAACTTGCTCCGGCGGTGTCAGAACCTCTACCCCCTATAATCACCAGCGCCGTTGGAACCAAAAGAAGAGCGCTCATCATGATGCCGATGAAGATGGGAATGAGTCCTGTCAATATCTGACGGAAACGGAATTGACCGCTGCCGGTGATACGATACAAGTAATAGATATAAAGACCAACCATAGCACAGGGGCTGAACAGATAGCTGGTCAGGATAATCAAGCAAACACAGACAGAAAGAAGCAAACTATTCCCGTGATCCACCAGTTTGTCCACGCCTATCAATGCCAGCAGCAAAAAGGGCATATACCAGACAAACATGATGTGATGGTGGGAATGAAATAAAAGGGCGGGGGAAAAAATTAGAGCCAAAGAACTTGTTAGGGCGATGGTTTCTTCAAAGTGTTTGCGCAACCAACGGTATGCCAAAAAACCGGTGAGAAAATACAGCACAACACTGGCGATTTGCACATAGGTAGCCATTTTGATAAAGGGGAGAAGGTAGGAAAGTAAAATAACGGGACTCATGAGCCCGTAATAGGATAAATTGAAGATGTTTTGCCCCGCTCCCAACCCAAAGGCATAATCCGGCACCGGATTGCCCGTGTCATAAAACAGATTGCGCAGATAATCCGGGATTGCAATGTGCTGAGTCATCCAGTCGCCATTGGATCCAAAAAGCCATTGACCTGTGGTGGCGGCAACTAAGATGATTTGTACAAATAGGATAAGAAAAGGGAACCAAAGCTCCTTTCTCTTTATTTGGATGTTCATCGAAATCGCTACCTCTCTTTATTTAACAATCCAAACTTTTTGCATTCCATAGAAAGAAATCAACTAAGTATAGACGTATTTTTATAAGATGTCAAGTTGGGATTCAAAATCTTGCGTTCTGTCGCCGTTACAAGAAGCATATTCGCCCCCGATCCGGTGAAAACGGGGCATTCATAGGGACATTCATATATAATATGCACAAAAACTATCATTTCATGTTGTAGCTGTTGGCAGGTAAAAAACTGTCATTGTAAACGGGATATTCCTCTTGGTCAAGTTGGAGGGGCCATGACATTTCAGTCAATCGTGATCTCATTTAATCTTGACTTTTTGATTAAAATGTGATATACTCAAACTCGTTGAAGGATTGCTGATTATTTCTCTTTGGCACATTCTGTCGTCCCATGTCAGAAACCATTGGATATAAAAAGATTCATTTTAACGGATTAGGGAGAAAGAATTTGAATAAAATCGTCATGGTTACATCCCTAAAGGGCGGTGTGGGGAAGACCACCGTCACCGCGGGTTTGTCCCACGCGTTGGCAGGGAGAGGGAAAAATGTAATAGCCATTGATATGGACTTCGGTGTACGGGGTCTGGATATTGCATTGGGCATGGAATCCTATGCAGCCCCTTCCATCGTCGAGTGGCTCGAGGGAACATGTGAACTGCGGAACGCGGCTTTGCCGGTAAATGAATACTTGACGTTTATTGCGGCGCCCATCAATGAGGGCGGTGAAAATCTAAAAACAGAACCACTTAACACATGTCTGTTGGAATTAAAAAAACACTATGATATTGTGTTTTTGGACATGCCTGCCGGCGGCGGACACATCTTTGACACGGTATCTTCCTGTTCTGCTGTGACTGAAGCTTTGGTGGTTGCCACGCACAATGAAAACTCTCTGCGTG
Source organism: Clostridiales bacterium UBA5448 (assembly GCA_002427425.1). GTDB lineage: Bacteria > Bacillota > Clostridia > Oscillospirales > SIG627 > UBA5448. The sequence goes on from DIRA01000010.1 coordinate 119,802, forward strand.
CTGCCCAGAAAGTCGCAGGAGAATTAACCGGGAAGGGAATTTCCCGGATTCATTTGATTCTGAACTGCTTTGCTCCCGATAAGGTTCGTGAAGGAGAAGCCAGACCCATTTTGGAAACCTTGTTTCAAGTTTCCGTTCCTCTGGTGGGCGTTGTACCCTATGAACCCAGTGCCGATAACTTAGTACACAATCAGTTACTTGCCCCTCATGATCAAAACAAAATTTGTAACGGGAAGAGAGCCCTTGATAATATTGCTGCCCGCATGTGCGGCAAAAACATCCCCCTGTTTAAGGGGATCATGAAAACCAAACCCCGTTCCAGGTTGTTCTAAAGGATGTGTTGAAATGCAAATTGCCTTAATTGCCAGTGATTCCAAAAAAGAATTGATGACCCAGTTCTGTATCGCTTATCAAGGCGTACTGTCCCGGCATTCGTTGTGTTCTACAGCCATTACCGGCAAATACATTACCGAAGCCACCGGACTTGAAATTGAAAAACTCCTCAGCGGCAAGCAAGGGGGCAATGAGCAGATTGCTCTCCGCATCGCCTACGATGAGATCGACGTTCTTCTTTATTTCAGAGATACCAATCAACCTTTTTCGGAATCCGATTTGAATATTTTGGGTTTGTGCGATGCCTATAACGTACCTGTTGCCACGAATTTAGGAACCGCAGAGGCCATTATACACTCTTTGGACAGAGGAGATTTGGATTGGCGCGAACTTCTTAAATAGTGGTAAATTATATATTTGATCGGAGGAAAGATCATTGTTTTGGATGATTGTTTCGTTGGTGACAGTTTTTGTGCTACTGGTAGCGATGGGATTTCATAAACAGGGCCGCTGGAAATTCAATCGTAAACAATGGTTGTCTGTCGCAGGGCTTTTGTTGATTCTGCCTTCCATGTTTTCCATGATTCCTACCGGACACACCGGTATTCTGACCACCTTTGGAAAAGTGGAAAACCAAACGTTGGAAGCCGGCATGCATATGAAACTTCCTTATCAGAATGTGGTTGTGATGGATAACCGTGCGCAGCTCAAAAACTTGGATCTCCCTTGTTTTTCCAGCGACATTCAGGAAGTACAGGTGGCCTATTCCATCAACTATCAAATCAAAAAAGAAAACGCCCAGATGATTTATAAGACCATTGGATCGGATTATTTCAACACCATCATGGCACCCCGTATCCAGGAAACCGTGAAGTCGGTCATCTCCAAATACACCGCCGAAAACCTGGTGGCCTCTCGAGATGCGTTATCGGTGAAAATAACCGAAACATTGGAAAAAAGCCTTCAGAAATACAACATCATTGTGATTGGCACTGCCATTGAAAATCTGGATTTTTCCAATGCTTTTACCGATGCCGTAGAAGAAAAACAGGTGGCGGAACAGAAAAAACTGAAAGCCAGAATTGAGCAGGATCAGAAAAATTTGGAAGCCGAGGCGGACGCCCGGCGGCAGGTGATTGCTGCCGAAGCCGAGGCGGAAGTGACCCGCATTCAAGCCGAAGTGGCCCAATATGCCGGTGAAAAAGAAGCGGAAATGAACCGCAAATTGGCAGAAACGCTGACATCGGAATTGATTCAATATTACCTGGTCAATCAGTGGAACGGACAGTTACCCCAGTTTTCCGGCACCGACGGTGTGTTCCCCATTTTAGAAGGCTTCCATGATGCCGCCGGAACATCCAAATAATACATCATCATACATAAATAAAACAAGCAAAGAGCAAACACGCATATGTGTTTGCTCTTTGCTTGTTTATACAGTGTCCCAAGATATTTCTCGGACAGCGGTTTGTCCCGCAGGCAGGGATCTGGCATGCACGATTCCGCAAAATTTGTGTTCCGCGATGATATAATGTTCTGCCAGTTCAATCCCGCAAGATGAAAGAAAATGTTCAATTCTTCGGGTGGTTTCCAGGTCATCCGGGGAAGGCAGGGGCAATCCGTGAGGATGGTTATGGGCAATGATGACAACAGATGATTTTCTCATAATCACTTCATCCGCGATGCACCGTAGGGTAAAGCTGGCGGAATTGACTGAGCCGACATGCAATACTTTGCAGCCCTGCAAATGAAACCCATTGTCAAAAAATACGCCCATGACACATTCGTTTTCAATCCCTGCATATTGGCGAACTAAAAAACTGCCGATTTCCTCATAGCCCGATTCCATGGCTTTCGAAGAAGAACGATCCTTGAGATAATATCGTGATAGAGAAGGAATCAATTTCAACAGAGTGACAGTGTGAGGACCCATGCCGGGTACTTCCAGCAGCTCGGAATAGGGGGCTTCCAGTACTTTGGATAATGAACTGAATCGTTGGATCAAACGATGAGCAAGGATGTTGGTATCTTGTTGGGGCACGCCGAAAAACAAGAGCAGCTCCAACACATTGTGCGCTTCGAACCCATCCAGTCCACCGTTTAGAAACCGTTTTTTCAACCGTTCTCTATGACCTGCGTGGATATTTTTTTCCCCCTGAGCCATTTTTTTATCCTTCCGCCAATCCCTCGGCAACCCCCAGCGCCACAATGCCTAAAATGACCATTGTGATACACAAGTATTGTTCCCGGGTTAGTTTTTCTTTTAAGAACAAACGCGATAAAATCACAGATACAATACAGTAAGAAGCAACCATGGGAGCGACCAAAACCGGTTGTTTCGCCATGGCAAAAACATAAAAGAGTTGACCGAATTCTTCAAACGCCGCCGCAATTCCTTTGGTACCTTCCTTAAAAGGGTTATAAGCATGTTTTTCTTTGATAAGCAGGAATAGCCAAGAGAAAATGCCGGCTAAGAAAAAGGTCAATCCATACAAAATGATGATATCGAATTCACCGAGGCCCAGACCGGTTTTTTCATCGAGAACGATGCCGTCCGCTGCGGTTCCGATGGTATCAATCAAGCAGTACAACAAGGGGAAAATCAATGCCAAAGCACCCAAATGATATTTTTTTTCATCGGTGAGGATGATTTTTTTCCTCTTTTCCACGATGGCTAAGAGAATAATACCCACCGCGATGACACTTGTTCCCACCAAATCTAAGACCGTGAATTCATCGGCGATGGCGCCGATTCTGCCGACGGCAACAAAATAGAGGATCATCACCAAAGAGGAAAAAGCGCCGGAAGCGTTTTGTACAGGGGAGATGATCGATACTTCCAGATACCGCATGCCGGCATATCCGATCACCATGGAAAGGATGTATGCCAGGGAGACAGGCGCATAATTGACTAGGTTGATCAGGTTTAAAACCGAAGTGCCGCTTTCAGCCAAAGGGAGAAGAGCAAAGGCGCACACGCCCATAACCAAGCCAACCCAGACGGCGATTTTTAAGTGACTGTACCGATCGTTTTCATCGGTACCTTTTTTATAAAAAAGATCTGCACAACCCCAGCTTAGGGTTGCAATCAGCGCATATATAAACCACATGAAATGTATTCTCCTGTGTATGATTAAAATGATTCAATCAGGTTTTATCCTCAGGTGGTTTTATTTTTTCGTCGGTTCCCACCATACGGCTCATTTGTCGTTGTGCCATAACCAGACCATAATAAATACCATTGCTACGCATCAGTTCCTCATGGGTGCCAATCTCAGCCACTCTTCCCTTATGAAGCACCAGCAGTTTGGTTGCATTGCGCAGGGTAGATAAACGATGGGCGATGGCAATGGTTGTTCGATCCTGAATCAAGTTGGCAAAAGCATCCTGGATGCTTTTTTCCGTTTCGGTGTCTAAGGAAGAGGTGGCTTCATCCAAAATCAAGATACGGGGGTTGTGCAAAATTGCCCGGGCAATGGAAATGCGCTGCCGTTCCCCCCCGGAGACGGTATACCCCATTTCCCCGAGTTTGGTATTATACGCATCGGGAAGTTTCATAATGAAAGAATGAGCCCCGGATAATTTGGCTGCCCGGATCACTTCTTCCCGCTCGGCGCTGGGCTTGGCGTATGCCAGGTTTTCGTATATAGTACCGGAAAACAGAAAGGTTTCCTGGAGCACGACGCCGATCTGGCTTCTCAGGGCATCCTGCGAATAATCCCGGATATCAATGCCGTCGATTTTGATACTGCCTTCCCGTACATCGTACAGGCGCATGATCAGGTTAATCAGGGTGCTTTTTCCAACCCCCGACGGGCCAACGATTCCCAGCATTTCCCCGGGCTTGATGGATACGGTTACATGTTTGAGAACATCGTCATACTCGTTGTACCCGAAAGAGATATCCTCCACATCCACATATCCCTGAATCACCGGGTGCACCGCTGTCGATTTGTCCGCGACCTGGGGATCTTCATCCATAATATCAAAGACTTTGGACATGGAAGTGGTGGCTCTGACCAGCATACGGGGCAGTCTGGCTGCCCAGCGGATGGGAGTATACAACAAACTGACATAGGCGGAAAACATGGTCATATCGCCGATAGACATTTCCCCGCCCAATATGCGGTTGCCAACATAATACAAAACAATGAAGTTGCCCAAACCCAACAGAAAATTGGCGTAAGGCATGACCAAACTCCAGACCGTTTCGTTTTTAACGGAGATATCTGCCACTTTTTTTGCGGCTACGTCGTATTTTTCTATTTCCTGTTTTTCGTTTCCGAAGACTTTGACGACACGGATGCCCTGAAAAATATCATACAGCACCGTATTGGCGTCAGAATTGGCTACCCATTGGCGATGGTACAACCGGTGGGTAAATCGCCATAAAACCCGGAAAACCACGATTACAATCGGCAGAGGCAACAAAATCATCAAAGCTAGCCGCCAGTCATAGAGAAACATAACCGTTCCCACAGAGAAAAGGATTAAAAGCTGTTCCACCAAAGTGGGCAAGGTTTTTGAGAGGAAGGAGGAAATTTCCCGGGTATCCTGTGTTACCCGGTTGATCAGTTCCCCGGCAGTCTTTTCTGAAATGCCCGCAAGAGACATGTCCTGAATGCGCTCATACAATTTGCCCCGCAGGGTAATCACGGCGGAGTTGCCCACGGTGGCAAAGGTATTGTTTCGGAAAATTTTTATGATATTGATCAATAGATTGGATGCTGCCATCAGCACGACCACCCATGCCAAGGTGGAAATGGTCAAGCCCCGGTTGACATCGTTGGTGGGTTGTATGTAATCGTCAATGATGATTTGCTTCAGTTTGGGAACCACCAGTTCCAGGAGAGAAACCAGAATAAACAATAAGGTGGAAAACAATAAAAGCCAATACCGCAAATGGGACAGTTGGATCAATCGGCGAAACAAATGCTTTTTATCTGCACAACGGGGACAATTGCTGCTCCCTTGAGGCAGCGGACGCTTACAGTTGGGACAGATCGTCATGCGTGCCGCAAAGATGACATTGCTGTTGGTGTCTTCCATCAAGCGGCGAATACATCGAACCGCTTCCACATATGCGGTTTTTGCCCCTGCGTGGGAACGGGACAAGGTATGAAGGGTGTCGTTTTTCTCAAAAATAATCTCGCAGCATCCCACACCCATGGAAAATTCCACCGATTGTATTTGATCCATGGGATGCCATGAAAGGGTTTGAAATCCGTTTTTCGTCGCTGTGGCTGTCACAATGCCCCCTTTACATACGGCAAAAACGTCCGCTTCGGCAGAGCCGTCGGACAGGGGAAAACCCGCCATGGTAAACAAAGATTTTTCATGGCTGAATTGTTCCGCTGCTCTTTCAAAGGCAGAGGCAATGGCAGATAGTGACTGGGGCATGACAATTCCTCACAAATACAATTCGATTTTCCGAAAACTTTTCTTGTCAAAGTGAATTAAATCAGGGATATCATACCGCGCACCGTCGGCATCGGTGATGACAATGCGATTTTCTCCCACTTTCAAAATGCTGCGATAGGTGTCTTTCACCGAAAAGGATACATCCCCTTGATCGGTTTTGCATTTCCAGTAGGAAAATCCAAAGCGTTCTTTGATCGAGTCGATTCTCACGATGATGGGCATATAATACCGTCTGGCAAGGGCGCAACGCAGGAATTGCCGGGTTTCAGGGTCAAAATCCGTTACATCTTGGATGACACCCAGTTCGTTTTGCTCGGTATCCATAACAGCAAGGAAGGATTCGGGATATTCAAAAGGAAAAGCGCGGTGCAGTATCACCCGCCCCATCATTTCCGACGTCTCTCCCAAGCATTCCATCAGCAAAAATCCACCCGATGACAGAGAAAAACGGCAATTTTCGGGGGTAAGTCTGTTCATGGACACAATTTTCGACAAGCGGCTATTTTCCATATTTTCCATATCCGTTTCTCCTTTCTACGGGTCGATTCCGATGGTTTTCAATGCTTCCAGCTGCAGTTTATATAACTTGGCGTACACACCGTCCGGTTTTATGATCAATTCCCGATGAGTACCCGATTCCACCATTTTTCCGCCGTCAATGACGATCAGTTTATCCGCATCCCGCAAGGTGGACAAGCGGTGGGCAATGATGAAGGTGGTTCTTCCTCGGGTAATCTCGGTGATGGCTTTTTGAATCTGCCATTCCGTTTCGGTATCCATGGATGCGGTGGCCTCATCCAGAATTAAAATTTTGGGATTTTTTAAAATGGCGCGGGCAATGGACACTCTTTGCCGCTCGCCACCGGACAGTTCTTTATATCCTTTCCCAATCATGGTATTGTAGCCGTCGGGATATTGAATGATGAAGGGATGGGCGTAGGCCACTTTGGCAGCTGCCATGACTTCTTCTTCGCCCGCATCCGGTTTGGCATAGCGGATGTTATCCATAATGGTTCCCCGGAACAAATAAGTTTCTTGCGATACGATGGCAATGGAGCGGTGCAATTCATCAAAGGAGAGATTCCGAATATCCACCCCATCCACATAAATGCCCCCTTCTGACACATCATACAATCGAGTCAAAAGATTGGCCAGGGTGGATTTGCCTGCACCGGTTTTTCCCACGATGCCCAGGGTTTCGCCGGTTTCTACCGTAAAAGTGACCCCATCAATCGTCTTCTTATCTTTGGTATAGGAAAACCCTACATGGTCAAATTCCACTTTTCCTTGCACGTTACCCAAAGAAACGGGATGTTTACTTTCTACCACATCGGGAATGGCATCGTGCACTTCAAACAAACGGTGAATGGCATTGATACAGTTGGTCAACGTGCCTGACATATCTGCCAACTGGTTCATAGGGCCGAACAAAGAGGATAGATACGATATGAATAACATCATGGTACCGTATTGCATGACGCCCTGGGACACTTTCCATCCCCCGTAGATCCAGACGATGTATGCCCCCGAAAACATCATAAAATGAAACAAAGGGAAGATGGTATTGCTCATTTTGGTGAGTTTTAAACCCGTATTGGCTTCATCCCGGCTTTTGGCATCAAATCGGGACACTTCTTCTTTTTCTTTGGAAAAAGATTTTACAATCCGAATCCCCGACAGCACGTCAGCAATTAAATCGTAGAAAGAGCGCGATTTGGAAAATTGTCGGGCATGCATTTTTTTGAATGCATAGAGAATCAGCCGATATACATACAGCAAAAGGGGGAGGGGCAGCACTGTTAACAAGGTGAGCTTCCAGTCCATGTATAGCAAAACCGCAGATACCCCGATGATTTGGATGATATTGATGATCATATAGGGGAAAGCATCGCAGAAAAACCAGTACAGGGTGTTGGCGTCGCTGTTGAGCTGGGTCATAAGACCGCCGGTTTGACGTCCGGTAAAGAAACTCAAAGACAGGCGACCGAAAGAAGAAAAGATGATTTTTTTCAAATCATAGGTCACCCGTGCGCTGATACGGGAATTGATGAGCTGGGTGATCATGCTGACCACGGTGGACAGCAAATTGGCACCAACGATGACCAGAATAATTCCTACGATTTGCCCGTAGTACTTGCCATTGACTGCCAAAACCTCATCATAAAAAATTTTGGAACTGATATAGGGAGACAAAAGTTCCAAGACAGACGATGCCAAGATGCATAGAAAGATGAGGATAATGAAGAACTTATACTTGTAAAAAAAGGGTAAAAGCCGTTTGACCATTTGCATTTTGTCCATGCAGCGAGGGCAAACAGGAGAATGAGGATCGGGATAGGGGGTTTTGCATTTGGGACAAACCGTTTCTTTTTTCGTGCCGGATTCTGCCGGCAATTCACCTGTTTTTGCTACGACTTTCAGAATTTCCAAAAATTGTTGAACAACGGCCTTCTTGCGAAAAGTGAAGTTAAAAAGACAAATACGGTCAATGCCTTTGTTAGGCTCTTTTCCAATTGAAGACAACGGCACGGTGGATACGCTTTCTTTGCCGCCGGAACCAAACAGTCCGCCCGGACCGCTGCGCCGGTTCCATCTGGGAGGCATATCAGGTCCTTCGGGAGCATCCGTAGGCGTTTCATCCCGCCCCAAACGAGCGGTTAGTTTTCCGCTACCGACATACTCTTCCAAACGAAAATCACAAATATCCGAAAGCATGAAATGGGTAAAATCCAATTCCGCATAGCCGGTTTGGATACATGGTTTTATGTAAGGAAAGGTGCGTTTCCCGGGGCGGAGGGTTGGAAGCAAGGTGAGAATCGCCAACTCGTCTTTGGTCATGACCGCATAGGCATCGCACAAGGTGCCAGTCTCGTCCATATCGGCACATACACAGGTCAGAATATCCTGTTCGGGTATTCCTTTTTCACTCAGCATGTCCCTGACCGTTTTGGGCAGAGGTGACAACTCCCGCATTTCTTCACGCTCTTTTCTTTTGCAAGATTGAAAATATTATAACATATCGATGTAAAAATTGCAATATTTAACCATGCATTGAAACAATAAATCTCTCTGCAGGTATCCAGAATAGGTGACACGTATTCAAATAATAAGCATCACCGGAAGACATATTTCTTCCGGTGATTTGATCAGAACAAAGTTAACTGATTGGTTTCGGGCAAATTGGACAAGATACCGTTTTTCTGCATGACTTCAATGACGGTTTTAGACAGAGATGCCTGAATGCGCAAATCTTCCACGCATCGGATGGGCTGATCTCCCTGCATCGCCAAAGCAATGTTTTGTGCCGCCGTGCCCCCCAGACCGCTCAAACAGCCGAAGGGCAATCGCATGTTTCCATCTTCCGGCATAAAGACTGACGCATCGGACTTGTCCAAATCGATGGGAAGGATTTTCAACCCTCGCGCCAAGAATTCCAAAAAGATTTGCATGGTGGTGTAGGTGTCTTTGTCTCTTTGAGAGGGATCAGTTTTATCTTTCAATTCTTGCAGGACGCGGCGGACATTGCCGATACCCGACATCGCCAATTCCCCGTCAAAGCTGTCCAGGTTGATGGTGAAATAACAGCAGTAAAACTCCAGGGGGCGGTAGACCTTGAACCATGCCAAACGCAAAGCAGAAATGACATACGCCGCCGCATGGGCTTTGGGGAACATATACTGAATCTTCCGGCAGGAATCGATGTACCATGCGGGCACGTTGTGTTCCCGCATCATGGATTCCTGTTCGGGCGTGAGCTGCTTGTTCTTCTTTCGCACGGTTTCCATGATCTGGAAGGCGATGTCCGACGGCAGCCCCTTGTGCATCAAATACACCATGATGTTATCACGGGTACCGATGACTTCAGAAATGGTACAAACACCGTTTTTCACCAAATCCTGGGCGTTGCCAAGCCACACGTTGGTTCCGTGGGACAGGCCGGAAATTTGCAGCAGGTCGGAAAAACATGTGGGCTGAGAATCAACCAGCATTTGACGGGTGAACGCGGTACCGAATTCGGGGAGGCCCAAAGTACCGGTTTCACTGTCGATAGCTGCGGGGGAAATGCCCAAAGCTTGGGTGGAGGTGAATAAGGACATGACTTGAGGGTCGCTCATGGGAATGGATAAAATGTCAACACCGGTAAAACGTTCTAACAGTTTATATTTGGTAGGAACATCATGACCCAGAATGTCCAGCTTCAAAATGGTATCGTGGAGAAATTCAAAAGCAAAGTGGGTGGTGATGGTGCCGGAACTGGGGTCATCCGCCGGGTGCTGAATGGGGGTAAAATCATAGATATCTTTATCACGAGGCACAACGATGATACCGCCGGGATGCTGTCCCGTCGTTCTCTTTACTTTGGAGCAGCCTGCAATCAGCCGTTCCATATGAGCCCGGTTTAGGGTGTACCCCTTGTCGTCCAGGTAATGTTTCACATACCCGAATGTAGTACGGTCAGCCAGAGTGGAGATGGTACCGGCACGGAACACGTTTTGGGCACCGAACAGCACTTCGGTGTATTTATGAGCCGCCGCCTGTACATCTCCTGAAAAGTTCAAATCGATATCGGGAGTTTTATCTCCTTTAAAGCCAAGGAAGGTTTCAAAAGGGATGTCATGTCCGTCCCGTTGGTACGCGGTGCCGCATTGGGGACAGTGTTTGGGAGGCAAATCAAAACCGGAACCCACACTGCCGTCTGTGAAAAACTCGGATTTTTTACAGGTTGGACAGAGATAGTAAGGGGGAAGAGGGTTGACTTCGGAAATACCTGCCATGGTGGCAACGAATGAGGAACCCACAGAACCTCGGGAGCCCACCAGATACCCGTTCTGCTCGCTTTTTTCCACCAATCGCTTGGCAATCACATATAAAACGGAGAATCCGTGTTTGACGATGGCGGTTAATTCCCGGTCCAGACGCACCTGCACCACTTCGGGCAAGGGATCGCCATAGAGAGATTTGGCTTTTTCATAACAGCAGTGTTGCAATTCTTCTTCGGAGCCTTCCATTTCCGGCGGATAGAATCCTTTGGGAATGGGGCGGATGTTGCCCACTCTGTCTGCAATATAATTGGTATTAGCGACCACAATTTCATAGGCATCTTCGGGGGAAAGGTAGGAAAATTCCTCCAGCATTTCTCGGGTGGTGCGCATATACAATCCTGTGTCACGGTCGGCATCGCTGTATTTTTGCCCGTGCATGAGGATTTGGCGGTAGAGTTCATCGTGGCGATTGAGAAAATGGACATCCCCCGTAGCCACGCAGTTTTTTTTCAGCTTTCTTGCCAATTTGAGGATGGTGCGGTTGATGTCCCGCAACCGTTCAAAATCCGCCACCGTTCCCTCATCCACCAAAAAGGAGTTATTGCCCAAAGGCTGGATTTCCAGATAATCATAATATCCGGCAATTCGTTCCAAATCGGCGTTGGGTTTTCCTTCCATAATGGCTTTGTACAACTCTCCCGCTTCACAGGCAGAGCCAACGATCAAGCCATCCCGATGTCTGTCCAACAGGGATTTGGGAATGCGGGGATTGCGGTTAAAATAATGCAAATAAGAGGCGGAAACCAGTTTATACAGGTTTTTCAATCCAATGTCATTTTCCACCAACAGGACGATGTGGTAAGAGGGAAGTTTTGTGGGATCAGCACTTTCACTCATAGCACGGTTGAGATCTTCGAAATTGGTCACGCCTTCTTCCCGCAGTCTGGCGCACATACAATGGAAAATTCGACCCAACGCCTCCGCGTCATCGGTTGCGCGGTGGTGATTGAACGTTTCCAATCGGTAATATTCGGTGATGGTATCCAGTCTGTGACGCTTCAAATCCGGGTTTACATAGCGGGAGAGAGCCACGGTATCCAGATAGGTGTTTTTGAAAGGATAGCCGTTGTCTTCACACACTTTGCGGATAAAGCCGGTATCAAACGAAGCGTTGTGTGCAACGAGGATTCGGTTGCCGCAGAAGGAGAGAAACTCTTTCACCGCATCTTTCGGAAGCGGGGCGTCTTTCACCATATCATCGGTGATACCGGTGATGGAAACGATGTTTTGGGGAATGGGTATACCGGGATTGACAAAGGTGGAAAACCGATCGAGAATTTCCCCATTTTGATAGAGAACGGCACCGATTTCGGTGATTTCGCAGGAGAGGGGAGATAGTCCCGTGGTTTCCAGGTCAAAAAGAATAAATTCATCGTTTTCAAAGGATGCGCTGTCCCCCCCGAATACGGCGCGGGCGTTATCGTCTACAAAATACCCTTCCATGCCATAGATGACTTTCATGCCCAGTTTTTCGGCGATGAGCATGACGCGGGGAAATGCCTGCAAGTTGCCGTGGTCCGTGATTGCCACGGCTTTGTGCCCCCAATCGAATGCCCGTTTGACCGCAGCTTCAGGGGAAATGACCGCGTCCATGGAGGACATTTGGGTATGCAGGTGCAACTCTACCCGCTTTTCTTCCGCATCATCCTGGGGAAAAATCCGCTTGATTTGATAGACATTGGTGGGTTTTATCACCAATTCGTTTTCAAAGGAATCGATTTGGGGTATCCCTTCCACCAGCAGGGCGGTACCGTCTTTGATGTTCGCCAAAGGAGCATCCGGTTCCACGCCGCCAAACAGTTTTACCGTGATGGAAGACACATCGTCGGTGAGCATCATGATGATGCGGACTTTATCCCCGGATTTGGTTTCCCGGTTATCGGCCTTGAACATTTCGCCGCAAAAGAGGCAACGTCCCCCAGCCTGGGAAATGCTGCCGATGGACAGGATGGATTCCGGCTTGATGGTTCTATTAGATTTGCCGTAAATCAATTCGGGTGCGCTGATATTGAACTCCATTTTGCCGGCGATGACAATATGGGGGGCATCCTCGTTGATCACGGCGGGGGCGGTTTCTTCGCTCAGGGCTGAGCGTATGACCGGTGCAGGTTTTTCCGGAGGCAGTGCCACCCGTATGGTGTTGGTGTTGTGTTCCCGGAAATATTTCTCCGCATCAAAGGTACCGCTGGCTTGTATCTGCACCCGGACCTGCAGATTAAATTCGGTTTGAATGATTTCCCGGAGAATGTCCTCGCAACCGGCATCTTTGGGCAGTTGTTCTAAGGGATTATTCAATCGGACGGTAAAAATGCCGCCGTTTTCGTCATAGAAAGCGGTACTGTTGGCAAAAAATCCATTTGCCACGGCGGTACGCCGTTTTAATTCAAAAATCAAATGAGGTAAATATTGCTGTGAAAATAAATGTGAAGGATAGTTCGGTACAATATAGCAATCATGCAGTTGGTATATTTCACACAAATCTTTTTCGATTTCATATAACACGGCTTTATCTACGATTTTGTCCAGGGAAAAGGTGATCATCATCCGTCTTTGAGCCGTATCCACCGAAAGGGTATACGAACGTAAGGCGAGGAGAATTTTTTTCTTCTCGCCTTCAGGCTGATACGAATAGAATTTTTCCAAGAACGGTTTTTGTGCCATGGTTACTCCAAATCTGTATGTACTTCCTTCAGTAAACGAGATACGATCTCGTCCTCCTTGATTTTTTCGATGATTTGTCCTTTTTTGAACAAAAGGGCTTCTCCTTTTCCTCCGGCGATGCCCACGTCGGCATCCCGGGCTTCACCGGGTCCGTTGACCACGCAGCCCATCACGGCAATTTTATAGCGGCGGGAGGGTTTTACACATTCCCGCTCCAAGATGTCCTGCAGTTGGTTGACGATTTTTACCAAATCAATCTCGGTTCTTCCGCACGTGGGGCAGGATACCACTTCAATGCCTTGTTTAAGTCCGCAGACTTCCAGCAAGGCTTTTGCTGCCGCCACCTCGTCTTCTACCGGGGCGGTGAGAGAAACACGGATGGTATTACCGATGCCGTCACACAGCAAGGAACCAATACCCACAGCCGATTTGAGAATGCCCATGCGAGGCGTACCCGCTTCGGTGACGCCTAAATGCAGGGGATAGGGGGACTGTTCGGCTAAAATCCGGTTGGCCTGTATGGTGGTGGCAACCGAAGAGGATTTCACCGATAACACAATGTCGGTAAAATCAAACTTTTCAAGCAGGGAGGCATGATATAAGGCGGATTCTGCCAAAGCATGGGGGGTAACGCCCCCATGCTTTGCCAAAATATGCTTTTCCAGAGAACCGCCGTTCACCCCGATGCGGACGGGCAATCCATGTTCCCGACAGGCTTTTACCACGTTGCGAATGCCTTCTTGAGAACCGATGTTGCCGGGATTGATACGGATCTTATCCACTCCTGCCGCCGCCGCTTCCACAGCCAGACGGGGATTGAAATGGATGTCCGCTACCAGGGGCATGGCAGTATTTTCCCGTATTTTACCAATCGCCTTGACTGCTTCCCTATCGGGTACAGTGAAGCGCACAATATCACAGCCTGCCTTTTCCAGGGAATGGATTTGCTGCAAAGTGGCTTTCACATCGGTGGTTTTGCTGTTGGTCATAGACTGGATGGCGATGGGATACTCGCCCCCGATGCAAACCGAACCGATTTTTACTACATGTTTATGACCAGCCATATACGCTCCTACGAGAACAGATCAATGATATCAAAAATGCTGATAAACACAATGAGGGCAACAAGAACCGCCAATCCGACGAGGTGAACGACGCCTTCTTTTTCCGCCGAAATCCGCTTTCTGCGAACGGCTTCCACCAGAACAAAGACAATGCGTCCTCCATCCAAAGCAGGCAGGGGCAGCAGGTTCACAACCCCTAAGTTGATGCTAATCAGCACAAACAGTGTAGGCAAATAAGAGTAGCCTTTTTCTTGTTTGACCGTGTTATCGATGGCGGACACCACCCCCACGGGGCCGGATACCGCCTCCATGCCGTAGCGGCCTGTGATCATATCATATAAACCTTCATATACCCATTTTACATAGGAGAGGGATTGAAATACGGTTTCTTTGATGACGGTGCCGAAGGTTTTTTTCATTCCATAGATCTTGAAATCCACCATACCACATTTTATGCCGTCTTCTACCGTGGTGGGAAACACCACATTTTTGATCACTTTGACTTCCCCGTTGCGATTAACCGTGATATCCAGGGGCTCAATGCCGTCATGGACAATGGCATATGCCAGTTCCGTCCAGACGTGGATGGTACGATTACCGACTTTAAGAATGGTGTCCCCGGGTTCCAAACCCGATGTCTGGGAAGAAGTCATGTTGCCTTTTTCATCGGGGGGAAAGCTGTGAATGGTGGTGGAGCCAAAGTGCTCTTGAGAAAGAACAATCACTGCCATCACCAAAAAAGCGGACAAGATGTTGGTCAAAGCACCCGCCAGCAATACGATCAGACGCTGCCACCAGGGGCGATTATTAAAGGCATGTTCGTCGTCTACTTCTTCATTTTCCCCTTTCATGGCAGTGAAACCGCCAATAGGGAAGAGCCGCCAGGAATACACGGTACCTGACTTTTTGCTTTTGCGGGATAGAATTTTGGGTCCCATTCCGATGGCGAATTCTTCCACCGTAATGTTGCAGCACCGGGCGGCTACGAAATGCCCGAGTTCATGGAGAAAAATAATCAAGGAAAAAATGAGAATAGCGATCACGATACCGATGGGAATTACCTCCTTTTGAAGGCAGAATTCAGGATGAATTCTGCCGCTTCGTCTTGCACCTGTTCCAGCATGTCAAGGTTTGTAACAGGGACCGCCTTATGTTGTACCGTACAGGCAGTGACTAAATCAAAAATGTCAGTGAA
This sequence comes from Clostridiales bacterium UBA5448, assembly GCA_002427425.1. Taxonomy (GTDB): domain Bacteria; phylum Bacillota; class Clostridia; order Oscillospirales; family SIG627; genus UBA5448. The sequence goes on from DIRA01000010.1 coordinate 135,299, forward strand.
TGAGAGTTTGTTTTCCAAAAACAATGCCACGGCGGCCTCGTTGGCTGCGTTCATCACGGCAGGGGCGGTTCCCCCCCGTTTCACCGCATGACGCGCCAGGGGCAAGAGTGAAAACGTGTTTTCATCCACGGGCTGAAAAGTCAGAGAAAAAGAATCTGTAAAATCCATGGGTTTGCACAGGCTCTCACAACGTTCGGGATAGGTCAGTGCAAATTGGATGCAATGGCGCATGTCGGGATGACCCAATTGTGCCAAAACAGAGGCATCGGTAAATTCCACCATGGAATGGACGATGCTTTGTCGATGGACGGTGACTTCCACACAATCGGCGTCCACCCCGAACAGGCGAACGGCTTCGATGAGTTCCAGGCCTTTGTTCATCAAGGTGGCGGAATCCACCGAGATTTTCTTGCCCATGTTCCAGGTGGGATGGGTAACCGCTTGTGCCGGGGTGATGGAAACCAAATCCTCCCGGTTCTTTCCGAAAAAAGGACCTCCGGAAGCAGTGAGGATCAAGCGGCGAATGAACCGGGGGTGATTATGTGCCGTATCCAGACATTGAAAAATGGCGGAATGCTCGCTGTCCACCGGGATGATCATGACACCCTCTTCTTTGGCTCGTTTGAGTAGAAAATCACCAGCTGCCACGATGGGTTCCTTGTTTGCCATGGCCACGTTCTTTTTGTGTTCCATTGCTACCAAGGTGGGACGAATGCCGCATCTGCCAAGCAGGGCATTGACCACCAGAGGAGAAACACTCCGGGAAATCATCTCACAAATGCCGTCGTTTCCCACAAACAGTTTACAATTCGTATCTGCCACACGAAGTTGCAAATCCCGGGCGGCTTTTTCGTTGCCAACAGCACAAAAACGGGGAGAATGTGCCCGAATTTGATTCTCCAAAAGCGACACATTCTCATTTCCCGATATTGCTTCCACGTGTTTGTGAATACAGGGAAGTACCTCCAAAGTCTGTTTGCCGATAGAACCGGTAGATCCCAAAAGTACAACGGATTGTATAGTATCTGTCAAATGAATATCTCCTTATGCAAAGGTGAAAATTCGAAATATGCCGGGCATCTCGTTGAGAATCCAAAGAAAGGCAGAGACGGCAATGACGCTATCAAAGCGATCCAAAATTCCGCCGTGACCGGGGAACAACTTGCCGTAATCTTTAATCCCGTAGCTTCTTTTTACCGCTGAAGCAGCCAAATCTCCCAATTGGGAAACGATGCTGAGAATTAAACCCACCACGGCGAGAGCCAAATAATGGGGGATGACGGCAGAATCGGCCGTTCCGATGAGAGCACCGTACCCCATACAGCCGCCGATGGCAAACAACGTACCGCCAATAGATCCTTCAATGGTTTTTTTGGGGCTGACAAAGGGAGCCAGTTTATGTTTTCCCAAAAAGTAGCCTGTAAAATACGCAAAAGTGTCGGTAATCCAGGAGGCCACGAATACCAAGATGCACAGATACAATCCGTGATTCGCTCTGCGCAGGCAAATAAGAGCCACAAACGGCAGCACCACGTAAACAGATAAGGTAAACAGGGTAGCGTATACATGGGTGGGCAGTTCTTTGATATGAAAAACACCTGCAAATAAAAGTACAAATAAATACAGGAGGGTGGCAAGTAAAAGGGCGGTGTGAAGGGATAGGGGATCATCAAACACCAGGGTCAGACAAGGCAACGACACGCTGTATGCCAAGGCGGGAATCACAAGCCAAAGCTTGTTTTCCATGCCGATACAGCGAATGACCTCCACTGTGCCAATGATGGCAAAAAGTCCCATCACGATTTCCCAAACAACGGTATGGGAAAAGTACAAAACGGGAAGGAATAGTGCTACGGCTACCACTGCAGTGATAATGCGCTGTTTCATAGTTGACCTCACAGGTTGACAGATGAACGGTTGTCGTCCAATCCGCCGAACCGTCTTTTTTTGCTTTGGAAATAGGCAATGGCTTCATCGATATCATGCTTGGTAAAATCCGGCCAGAGTTTTTCGGTAAAAAAGTACTCGGCATATGCCGATTGCCACAGCATGAAATTAGAAATACGCACTTCGCCGCCGGGTCGAATGATTAAATCGGGGTCAGGCTGACCGTAGGTATACAGGGCGTTGGAAATGTCCGTCTCGGCAAGAGGGCCTTCTTTGTCTTTAAGCAGATTGAACGCTCTGACCAATTCCGCGCGGGAACCGTAATTGATGGCAATGTTCAGCTGTTGTTGAAAACGCGCCGATTTTTGAATCACTTCATCGATGAGTGTATGGGTTTCATCAGAAAAAAGAGACAAATCCCCAATGAAACGCATACGCATGTTGTTTTCCCGATCATCATCCAGCCATTTTCTTAAATTTTCCACCAAAAGCTGCATGATACCATCCACTTCTTCTTTGGGCCTGCGCCAGTTTTCTGTTGAGAAAGCGTACACCGTGACCACTTCAATACCGATATCAATGCAGTATTGAATCAGAGTTTCAAATACAATGGAGCCGCGGCGGTGTCCCACCGAGCGGGGGAGGTTGCGCTTGGTCGCCCATCTGCCGTTTCCGTCCATGATGATACCGATATGACGGGGCAAAGGGAGATTTTGATCGTAGCTCTCCTTTTTTCTTGCAGAAAAAATACGCATCAGACTTGCATGATTTCTTTGTTTTTGACGTCAACTACGCCATCAACAACTTTTGTATACTTGTCGGTGAGATCCTGAATGGCTTTTTCGCTTTGCTTCAATTCATCTTCGGTCATCTCGCCTTTTTTCTTCATTTCCTTGGACGTATCGTTGGCATCTCTGCGGATGTTGCGCAGTGCCACTTTCGCATCTTCGCCCATTTTTGCCAATTGTTTCGTAATATCTTTTCTTCTCTCCTCGGTCAGTGGGGGGAAAGTCAAACGAATGAGTTTACCGTCGTTGATGGGATTGATTCCCAAATCGGAGGTCTGAATCGCTTTTTCAATGTCTTTCAAAATCTTGGTTTCCCAGGGGGAAATGACGATATTCCGGGCATCGGGCACACGGATTTCAGCAACCGAGCCGATCTGGGTGGGGGTTCCATAGTAAGGTATCATAATTTTGTCCAGCAGAGCAGGGTTGGCACGGCCCGCCCGGATGGTTTTGAATTCACTTTCCAAAGCGGAAATCGTTTTTTTCATTTTGTCTTCATACATTGTAGTGTCGAGTTTCATAAAATTACCACCTTTCAAATTCTATTCACCATTCTATGTTTTTATTTCAGTCCACAAGGGTTCCGATTTTTTCTCCGCATACGGCGCGGACAATATTATGGGGATCCTTCAGACCAAATACAACCAGAGGAATCCGGTTTTGCATCATGAACGCCGCTGCCGCCCGATCGATCACGTCCAATTTGTTATGATAAACATCATCAAAGGAAATATGTTCCAACCTTTGGGCTGAAGGGTCCTTGTGGGGATCGGCGGTGTATACGGCATCGATGTTTTTTGCCAGTAATATGACATCCGCCCGCATTTCGGCAGCGCGAAGCACCGCAGCCGTATCGGTAGAAAAATAGGGGCAACCAGTGCCGCAGGAGAAAATCACCACATCCCCCTGATTCAAATGCTTCAAAGCCCGGGCTTGCGTGAAAGGTTCTGCCACTTCTTTCATCTCAATGGCACTGAGTACAGATGCCGGCACATCCAGTTTTTCCAGCATATCCTGCATCGCCAGGGCGTTGATGGTGGTTGCCAGCATCCCCATGTGATCCGCACGGACACGTTCCACGCCTGTGTTTCGGGCACCTCGCCAAATGTTGCCGGCACCGATAACGATGGCAATCTGCGTTCCCAGGTCGCGGCAATGCTTGATTTCGGTGCACACTTGATGCAAAAAATCAAAATTGATAATCCGAGTGGAGTTTTCCACGTCTTTTGCCAAAGCCTCTCCGGATAATTTAATCAGAACGCGTTTGTATCGGGTCTGCGCCATAATAACACCCCACTCAATATGAATACTACTATTTTACTCAATTTTCATGAATTTGTAAAGATGTTTTACTTAAATATACCTAAATTAGTAAATAAGGCATAAGCCCAACGGCTTATGCCTTATGATTCCCGGCTTTACTCGCCTTTGGTCAGTCTTTCTACTTCGGCTGCGAAGTCGTCTTCTTTCTTTTCCAGACCTTCACCTTTTTCATAACGGACGAAAGAGGAAACGGAAACGGAGTCGCCCAGTTCTTTGGACAGGGAGCCCAAATACTGTTCAACAGTCATACCGTCTTCCTTCACGTAAGCCTGCTGTAGCAAACAATACTGCTCATAGTACTTACCCAGTTTGCCTACAACCATCTTTTCAATGATATTGGCGGGTTTCTTTGCGTTGGCTTCGTTGGATTTTATTTGAGCGGTGATGATTTCTTTTTCACTATCCAGAACGGAAGCGGGAACATGGGATTGATCCAGATAGGTGGGAACTGCGGGGCTGGCAGCCGCAATCTGCAACGCTACGTTTTTGGCAGCTTCGGCGAACGCGGGGTTGGATGCCACGGAGGAATCCGCCATTTTCACGATCACACCTATGGTGCCTTTGCCATGAATGTAGGTGGCAAGCTCGCCTTCAATGATTACAAAGCGACGGATGGACAGGTTTTCGCCGATGGTAAAGATTTTGTCTTTTACGGCGGCGTCCACGGTCATGTCGGCGTTGAAGGGAAGAGCAAGTAAAGCGTTAAGATCGGCGGGTCTGTGCTGCAGGATAACGTGCAGCAAATCTTTAACAAACGCGCCGAACGTTTCGTTTTTTGCGGCAAAGTCTGTTTCGATATTAACTTCGATCATGGCGGCGCATTTGTTGTCTTCGGTGGTCATGATATCAACAATGCCTTCTGCGGCAATACGGCTGGATTTTTTTGCGGCTACGGCAAGGCCTTTTTCCCGGAGAAGCTTAATGGCTTCTTCTTCGTTCCCGTTGGCTTCCACCAGGGCGCGTTTGCAGTCCATCATACCAATACCGGTTTTGGCTCTTAAACTTTGTACAGCTTGTGCGGTAATGTTTGCCATTGTGGTACCTCCTTATTCGGCTTCAGTGGCGTTTTCTTCTTCGGAAGCATCCTCGGCGTCTGCTTCATTGTGCTGTTCTCCCTGATGCCCTTCCATGACAGCGTCGGTCATCACGGAAGCGATCAAACGGATGGCGCGGATGGCGTCATCGTTACCGGGAATCACATAGTCAACTTCATCGGGATCACAGTTGGTGTCCACGATAGCCACAATCGGTATACCCAATTTTTTGGCTTCAGCAACAGCATTTCTTTCTTTTCTAGGGTCAACAATGAACACGGCAGCGGGAAGCTGGGTCATGTTCTTGATACCGCCGAGGTTTTTCTCCAGGTTGGCGATTTCTTTTTTCAGGGCCAGAACTTCTTTCTTGGGCAGACGGTCAAAGGTGCCGTCTTCCTCGAATTTGTACAGCTGATTCAATCGGGCAAGACTCTTTTTAATGGTCTTGAAGTTGGTCAGCATACCACCGGGCCAACGATTGATCACATAGAACATGCCGGCTCTTTCGGCCTCTTCTTTGATGGCGTCCTGTGCCTGCTTCTTGGTTCCGACAAAGAGGAGAGCGCCGCCATCCATGGCGACGTCGCGGACGAAGTTATAGGCTTCTTCCACTTTCTTTACGGTTTTTTGCAGGTCGATGATATAAATACCGTTTCTCTGGGTGAAGATGTATTCCGCCATCTTGGGGTTCCATCTTCTGGTTTGGTGCCCGAAATGCACGCCGGCTTCGAGCAGTTGCTTCATGGAAATAATTGACATTATTATGTCCTCCTTTGGTTTTTACCACCACAGAATCGGTTTTTTGCGGTCACAACCCACTGGTCGAACCAAGTCCGCCCATCTTCTGTGTGTGAATTTCCTGAGTAGTATATCATAAGTTCTTTTGTTTTGCAACAGCCAAAAGCCATTTTTTTGTCAATTTTAAAATTTACAAAATGTTCACAAAATGAATTTGTTCTCAAGGGATTTGTCTTGTAATGCAGGTTGTTTTATGGTAAAATATGTGTGATTCGGAGGGATGTTTGTGGATAAGTTTCGTACGATTATATCATTATTTTTGGGATATATTGGATACATGATCCTGTTTGGATTGTTTTTGATATGCTCGGACCGATATGTTTTGGTCGTCTTATTTTACCCGCTGGTGTATATTTTACTCTCATTTTTATATGGTTGGTTTATGAGCCGCTATACGAAAAACATGTGGAACACTGTCCTGTTGAACTTTGCGTCCTATGTTTTGTATTGGCTGTCCTCTTTTATCATTGCCATGATTCGGGAGGGTGCCTATGGCTCCTATGTACTGACGGATTGTATCTTTGGCGCCGAGGTACTTATCGTTACTTTGTTCGCTTCAAAACTATCTTTGGCTGCTCATAGCAATAAGGAGAGAAAACCATGAAGGACTCTTTGAAAGAATTTGCATCCCTCCCAACGCATCCTCAGTATGAACAAATGACTGCCAGAGAGCGTCCCTTGTATGAGCGGGAAGGGGAGATCCGCACGCCTTTCGGACGGGATTATACCCGCATTATTCATGCAGCGGCATTTCGCCGTCTGAAACACAAAACACAGGCCTTTTATTCCCCCCAAAACGATCACATCTGTACCCGCATTGAACATGTCAATCACGTCGAATCCCTTAGCTATACCGTGGCAAACTATTTGGGATTGAACACCGAATTGACCAAGGCCATTTCGGTGGCCCACGACTTGGGTCATCCTCCTTTTGGTCACAAAGGGGAGAGGGCATTGAATGAGTTGTCCATCCGGGATTTGGGTCACTCGTTGTGGCATGAAAAGCACGGATTGTTTCTGGTGGATTCCCTGGAACTGTTGGAAGATTTCCGACGGGACAGACAAAATCTCAACCTGACCTATGCGGTCCGGGACGGCATTGTGTCCCATTGCGGCGAAGTGGATGACAACGGTTTGTTTCCCCGGGAGGAAGCCATCGATTTGTCCTTATATGAAAAACCCAACCAGTTTGCCCCCTTCACCTTTGAAGGGTGCGTGGTAAAATTAGCCGATAAAATTTCTTATGTAGGCAGAGATATTGAAGATGCCCTGGCTTTGCGGGTGCTCCATCCCGATACGTTAACCCTTTTGTGCGAAAAACTATCCAGTTTGACGGGAGATAAAATCAATAACACCATTTTGATTCATTATCTGGTAACGGATCTATGTGAAACCTCTTCACCGGAGAACGGGGTGTCTTTTTCTCATAAAGGCGCGCAGGTTATTGATATGATCAAAGAATTCAATACCCAGTATATTTACGCATGCCCCCGCATATTGCAGGCAGATAAATACTTCGGTTTGATCTTAAAAACCGTGTATGAAACCTTCAAAAGTGTTTTTGATGGGGAAAGCACTGTGAAAAACTTAGAAAAAATGGAAGAAGATTACGGGGATGCTTCCCGCCGTTTTTTAGCTTGGCTGAAAGATTACTGGACACTGCCCCGCAAACCCACCCAGCAGAACAAAGCTGTATTTGACCCTGCCGATGAAAAAAGCTATTATCGTGCCATTCTCTGTTACATCTCCGGCATGACCGATCAATATGCCATCGATACCTACCATGATATAATCCGATTCCAAAGATAAACAACACAGCCCGCAGAATACCGTTTCTGTGGGCTGTTGCATGTTATTCTTTACGCGTACAAATTATGCTTTTCTTCTGATCGGTTTCTTTTTCTTCCGGTTTTGTTTCACATAGAGCAAAAATCCGCCTGCACCTGCTGCCAGAAGGAGGAAAATCAACAGCAACCATCCGCCGTTGGACCAGAAGCCGCCGCCGTCCGGTTCGCCGTACCAGTCATTGACCGTAAAGTTCTGTTTAAATGCCTTCACCATGTTGTTTCCGGAACATTCGATGGAAATGCTTTCACAATACCATCCGTCCTTACCTTCGAGGCGCAAATATATTTCCATCGGTTCGCCCACTTCAGCAGGGAATGTATATTCAAAGAACTGTGTTTCTCCTGCTTTCAAGGGAGAGCTGTATGAATGGCTCAATTGTTCGGTGAGGTTGACTTCTTCACTGATGTATTGGAGATTGGTGAACCGATCTACATAGTAAAATGAAACATACACCTTGGAAGCCGTGTGGGCTCCTTTAATTGAACCGGTGGTGATGGAAAACAAATAGGTGTTTTCACTGTAGACCGATAGGGAATAAATGGCAGGATCCTCTTCGGAAACCATATCGCCTTTTTCATTCATATGTTCAATCGTGATGGCAAACAAATACTCACCCGCCGCAGTGGGGATACCGCTGATCACACCGGTACGGGAATCCAGTTCCAATCCTGTAGGAAGCATACCGGCGGTGATGGTGTAGTAAGTGTTTTTTAATTCGTTGTCATACAAAGCAAAGGTATAGTGTTTTTTTTGCGTTGCATCGGGGAGAGGGGGCTGCATATTTTCCAAGGAATCGCTGAGTTTTGCCCATTTGGCATAGAAAGTTCGGTTATCGGTGATCTTCACGGTACCGGACACCGCATGTTTGTAATCCGCCGAATCATACCATCCCTCAAAGGCATAGCCAAGCCGGGTAGGTGGCGTGGTCAAGGTGAATTTTTCATTGCTGGCGACGGAATAGGTTTGATTTTCCATAGTATCCGCGCAGTAATCCAAGGTCACCGTTAACTCGCCGCGCTTTTCGTTCAAGGAGGAACTGCCCTGCATGATCAAGCTGCCTTCAATGAAGCATCCGGCACCTGCGCCTACCGAGGAGGCTTTGTGACCGCCTTCCGAATAGGTGTCCGAGGTGGATGTATCGATGATCTCTTTTTCGTAGTGGGGATAGAGGGTGGCAATGAGGAACAATTTTGTTTCCGAAGAGATGAATTCTGACATGGAAAGATTGGCACCGGCAAATTTGGTACTGCTTTGAATACCGGCTTTCGCCGTGGCAGAGGCGGAAATCAAAGATGCTTTCAATGTGGGGGATTTCACATCGGCGGGATAGGATTGGGGAGGGTTTTCCCCTTCTTTGGGTTGGGGTGTTTGCTGCTGTGCCGTTTGCTCACCCAGGGTGATGACCGTCAAGTCTTTCAATATCTGGGCAACTTTATTATTGGGAATGGATGTGACGGAACAAGAATCTTTCATGGTGACGCTGGCACCTGCGGCATTGGTTCCGCCGCCGACGCCCGCTGCCAGAGAACCGCCGTATGCGGTAAGTTTGCTTTTATCGGAAATTACAATGACAGTGGATGAAATGGCTTCATCTTTGGTGGAACGAGCACCGTTTCCAATGCCCGGACCGAAGTTGCCGCCGTGTGCCACCACATTGGCGTTATCCTGAAAGGTAAACTGGGTGGTATTGGCTTTGCTGCCGCCGCCGATACCTGCGGCATGTTTGCCGCCAAAAGCCAAAATTTGCGCATTGTCTTTTACAGTGATAGCGGATACTTTTGCCATATAGCCGCTACCGATTCCGGCACCGTTATAGCCGCCGCTTGCCTGCACATTGGCATGATCGGAAATAACGATGGAAACCAGGGTGCCTTTTTCACCACAGCCGATACCGGAGCCGTTGATGCCGCCAAAGGCTCTTATCTGGGCACTGCCTTGGATCAGCAATGTGGAAATTTGTCCGTTGGGACCAGTACCGATACCGGCCGAGCTGGATCCACCGATGGCATATACTTTTGCGGACTCTTTGATGGTTAAGGCGGCAACGTTGGCGTTATTACCGCCGCCGATGGCCGCTGCCGAGGTGCTGCTTTGAGCGGAAATGACCGCAGAACCGCCTAAAATAATGGTACGGACACTGCCGATGGAACCGCATCCGATAGCTGCACCCCCCGCAGACGCCTGTGCCCGCACCAATGCTTCCCCGATGATTTTGATCGAAGTGGCCGTTCCGGCATGGCCCGAGCCGATGCCTGCGCCGCCGTTAAAACCGCCGATGGCTTCCACATGGCTTTTTCCTTGAATCAATATGCTGCCGCTATTGGCATTGGCACCGCCGCCGATGCCGGCGGAATCGGTACCGCCGGTGGCGAGTACCAAAACGGAAGATTCAATGATGACATTTTTGGGCACACCGTAGTTGCCGCCGCCGATGCCTGCACCGTAATTGCCGCCATAGGCATACAGTTTTCCGCTGCCGCCCAAACGAATGGTTCCTGCATCGGCACTGACCGCGTCCATGGTCCAGCCGCCGCCGATACCGGCAGCTTCCGTTCCGCCCTGGACATACAGAGAACCGCTGCCCGTCAGATTTAGGGTGGTTTTTTTATTGACTTGCAAAGCCGCCATATAATCCGGCGCAATCAGCACGTTATCACCAGTGACGGTGAGGTTGAGGGTAGCTAAATCCCGAATCTCAATGGGGGCACGTAGTTTCGAGGAAGAAATCCGCACGCCCGAAATGGTCAGATTGACGGCAATGTCTCCTGTGATCCGGATGACGTTGGAGGTATAGTTTCCCGTTCCGTATATGTACACTTTCGCAGAGGCGGGAATCCCTTGATAAAGTGCAGTCCCGTGCTGGATATCCATGGTGTTGGCACCGGAACCCTGACTGATCAAAACATTTCCCTCGTTCAGGCAAAGGGAATAGTCATCACTTTCCGCAGACACCCGGAATGGGAGGGTGCTGATCAGGAGTGCCAACAGCAACAGGAGGGAAAGATAGTTCCTAAAAAATGTTTTCAAGGTTTTATCTCCTTTATTTGAGAATCACGAAATTGGAGGAATTGTAGTATTTTAATATATTTTTAGCTTTGTTGGGTACTTCGAAAAACAAGACGGATTTTCCGTGTTTGGGGTGATGAAAGATGGCAAAGTATCCATCGGGCGCATCGGCTGAGGAAAGTGCGGTAAACCGTTTTTGGATGGAAGGATCGCTACAGCGGGAAGCAGACTGATCAGAAAGGGGTGCAATGAGTTCCATTTCATTGATTTTCACCGAGACCATTCTTTTTCGTTGTTTTTTACCGTAAATCATGTCTACGTCAATTTCGCCGCTTGCCATGACATATTCATATTCCACGTTGAAAAAGCGGTACACCCACCATACAAACACACCGGATAAAAACCACGGAAAGATCATCAAGGCAGGTACTTTCACGGTTATGATCAGCAAAAGCAAATTTGCGATGATAACTGCCAATACAATGAGCGCTTTCCACAGGGAAACCCGAAAGGTGGGTTTCCGTTTTACGATATGTTCCATATAGTTATGTGAATATTCACCGTTGTCATTTCTGGACGGTGTCATATAGTCGACTTTTTTCATAGGATGGGTTCCTTTCCAATATACATAATTATGCTTTTTAATTATAGCAATAAAAACAAACAATTGCAATAGAGAATCCGTAATATCTCTGCATATCATCTGTAATATCTCTGCATATCATGTAAGATTTATTGACGCCGCCTATTGACAAAGGGGCGGCAGATATGATAAAATATCCCCGCTTGGAAGGTATTTCTCACAAGCGCATATGCTGGTATGGCTCAGTTGGCAGAGCAGCTGATTCGTAATC
>DIRA01000010.1:147025-147329 GCA_002427425.1 Clostridiales bacterium UBA5448
GCAGGTCGCCGGTTCAAGTCCGGCTACCAGCTCCAAAAGCGGAATCTACAAAGATTCTGCTTTTTTCTACGTAAATGCAATATATATAAGGTGATAATAATAAAAAAATGTTCAAACAGGACGATTTCTTGCTAAAAGAGTATTTATTTGAAGGGAACATCTTGACAAGTAACATTATATGTGTAAAATAAATGAGTATACTTTAATTAATTTTCCCATATGTAAGGAGACAATCAAAATGAGTTTAAAGAATGTCAATAAACCCGAAAAGAACGTGGCTGAACTGGAAATTCTGATCGAAAAA
>DIRA01000010.1:147515-154835 GCA_002427425.1 Clostridiales bacterium UBA5448
GAACTGGAAATTCTGATCGAAAAAGCCGATTTTGATGCGGCTGTGATGAACGTATATAAACGCATGGTTGGCAAGATCAGCATACCTGGCTTCCGCAAAGGAAAAGCTCCCAAGGGTATCATTGAAAAACACTACGGCAAGGGCGTATTTTATGAAGATGCCCTCAACGATCTGCTCCCCGATGCCTTGGCTGCCGCCGTGTCCGACAGCGGCGTGGAAGTGGTCAGCGCACCCGATATCGAAGTTGGAGATATCAACGAGGAAGGCGTTTCCATCAAAGTGAAATATTTCACCAAGCCTGTGATAGAATTGAAACAGTATAAGGGTTTGGTTGCCGAAAAAGTGATCCGCGAAGTCTCTGAGGACGAAGTGAACCAGGATGTGGATAATGCCCGCAAGAGAAATGCCCGCAATATTGAAGTGACCGATCGTCCCGCACAGTTGGAGGATACGGTGACCATGGATTATTCCGGTTCTGTTGACGGTGAAAAATTTGAGGGGGGCACTGCCCAGGGACATCGTCTGAAACTGGGTTCCGGTCAGTTTATTCCCGGTTTTGAAGAGCAGATCGTGGGGCACAGCGTCGGCGACGAATTTGATGTCAACGTTACCTTCCCCGCTGAATATCATGCAGAAGATCTCAAGGGAAAGGTCGCTGTGTTTGCCGTAAAGCTGCACAAGATCGAATATGAAGAACTCCCTGCTCTGGATGATGAATTTGCAAAAGATGTTTCGGAATTTGATACATTGGTTGCATATAAAGCCGATGTGAAGGCAAGAATAGAAGAGAGAAACAATCAAGCGGCCGATGCCCAGGTAGAAGATCAGTTGATGGATACTCTACGTGCAAATATGGAAGGGGATATCCCCGCCTGCATGTTTGAAAATGAAATTGATTCCATGGCACGTGATTATGAACAAAGAATGCAGGCCCAGGGAATTGACATGAAAATGTACTTCAAGTACACTGGCATGGATGAGAAATCCTTCCGCGAACAGTTCAAAGAACATGCTGAAAAGCAGGTAAAAAACAGACTGGCACTGGAAAAAGTGGTACAACTGGAAGGTATTCAAGTAACAGCTGAAGAAGTGGAAGAAGAATATGGCAAGATTGCCGCCGCATACGGTTTGGAAGCGGCCGCTGTAAAAGGTCAGATCAGCGAAGAATTGCTGAAAAAGGATGTGGCGATCCGCAAAGCGGTTGATTGGGTGAAAGCGGAAGCGAACATCACCGAAAAACCCTACGAAGCTCTTGTTGCCGAAGAAGACGCCGAAAAAACCGGTTCCCCCAAGAAGGCAAAAGAAGAAGGAACCCGGGAAGATTTGGAAGAAGAAAAGCCTGTCAAGAAAGCTGTACCTGATAAAAAGAAAACCGAGACTGCTGCTGAATAATTTCTGTTTTTCAGACATAAGAACGAGTGTTTCCGGTATATATTGGTATTGACATTGATATGTCTGTGAATGCACGTACGCCGGCATTGCCGGGGTAATCTCGGGGTGCGATAAATCTTCTTTTCAAAGTCTAAGAGGCCTTTCTTTCGCAAGGGTGAAAGGCCCACTCAAACAAAGACATACAAAGGAGTTGATTTTATGTCATTGGTTCCCATGGTCATTGAACAGACAAACCGCGGGGAAAGAAGTTATGATATTTTCTCCCGTTTGCTGAATGATCGTATTGTGTTTCTCGCCGATCAAGTGAATGATGTAACTGCAACCCTGGTGGTTGCCCAATTGCTTTACTTAGAGGCGCAGGATCCGGATAAGGATATTTTCCTGTATATCAACAGTCCCGGCGGTTCCATTTCCGCAGGAATGGCAATTTACGACACCATGAATTTCATCAAATGTGATGTATCTACTATCTGTGTCGGTATGGCAGCCAGCATGGGGGCATTTTTGCTCGCCGCAGGCGCCAAAGGCAAGAGACTTGCCTTGCCCAACAGCGAGATCATGATTCATCAGCCATTGGGTGGAATGCAGGGTCAGGCAAGCGATATAAAAATCCATGCCGATCGTATTTTGAGAATCCGCCATACTCTGAATGATACCCTTGCTCGGATTACCGGAAAGCCCTTGGAACAGATCGAAGGGGATACGGAGCGCGATAACTTTATGACCGCCGAAGAAGCCTGTGCATATGGTCTGATTGACAAGGTCATTGAGAAAAGGCTATAAGTAAGCATGAGGCGCACGAAACCGTGCGCCTCATTCCAACAAAGGAGAATCGTGTATGCCAACCCAGAAAAACATGCCTCGTTTAACCTGTTCTTTTTGCGGGAAAGAGGAGAAACAGGTCAGATTTATGGTTCCCGGCAGGAATGGCGTCAACATCTGTAATAACTGCGTGGCCGTTTGCCAGATGCTCATTGAGGGATATGCCCAAAAAGAAGAAAGCAAATCCGGTCTTTCCCTTAGCAATCTGCCTAAACCCAGTCAAATCAAGGCCACATTAGACGAATACGTCATCGGACAGGATGAAGCTAAAAAAGCGTTGTCGGTGGCGGTATATAACCATTACAAACGCATATTGCAGAAAAAGAAAGTGGATGTAGAAATCCAGAAAAGCAATGTCATGCTCCTGGGACCCACGGGGGTAGGAAAAACCTATTTGGCGCAAACTCTTGCCAAGACATTGAAAGTTCCTTTTGCCATTGCTGACGCCACCACCCTCACCGAAGCAGGCTATGTGGGTGAGGATGTGGAAAATATTTTGTTGCGTTTGATTCAGGCAGCCGATTACGACATTGAACTGGCGGAAAAAGGCATAATTTATATCGATGAGATTGATAAAATATCCCGTAAAAGCGAAAATCGTTCCATCACCAGAGATGTTTCAGGTGAAGGGGTACAGCAGGCTTTGCTGAAAATTCTGGAAGGTACTATTTCCAACGTTCCTCCCCAGGGTGGCAGAAAGCATCCCAACCAGGAATTTATCCAAATGGATACCGGCAATATTTTGTTTATTTGCGGCGGTGCCTTTGATGGGTTGGAACAAATCATCGAACAAAGAACCGGCCGTCAATCGGTAGGCTATGGTGCTTTGGTACAAACGAAAGAAGAAAAACGACAAAACAGCTCTTTGAAAAAAGTGGAAGCTCACGATTTAGTCAAATATGGACTGATCCCCGAACTGGTAGGCAGAATACCCATTGTCATGACCTTGGATCCTTTGGACGAAGATGCCTTTGTTTCCATTCTAAAGAAGCCCAAAAATTCCCTGACCAAGCAGTATAAAAAGCTGATGGATATGGATGGGGTTTCCCTGGAGTTTGACGACGATGCCCTGCAGGAAATCGCCCGGCTTGCCATACAGCAGAATACGGGTGCCAGAGGTCTTCGGGCGATCATGGAAGAATTCATGCTGCCCATCATGTATGAAGTGCCCCAGGACGAAAATATCGTGGGGGTCAAAATTACCGCTAAGACCGTTCGCAAAGAAGGAAAAGCGAAGTTCAAACGAGGGAAGCGTTCCTCCACAGCCGATGAAAAATCTTCCCGGCACGCTTTTTCTGAATTTGAGGATCAAAGTATGGCTGAATAAAAACAATGACGACCGCGCGGTCGTCATTTCTTTTTATTCTTACACAATTGAATCAGTCCCAGAAGTGATAACAATCCGCCAAAACATTTCCTCAATAAGGATTGGGAAATATATAGGGAGATGAGGGTGCCGGGGATAATGCCCAGAATGGCGGTAGCACTTAGCAAACACAGGGCAGGATAATAAATTCGTTTGCGTCGGATGTTCCAAATGGTTGCCAAAGAAGACGCTAAAATAAAAAAAAGCAAATTGGTCATTTGGGCATCCAATTGAGGGGTATGGGTCACCGAGGTCAGATACAAAACCAACAACCCGCCGGAACCGACCCCCAATCCCGTCAAGACGGCAGCGGCAAAACCCGCAAAATAATGCAGCATGCTAAAACAAAAGCCGAATACCGGCAATCAAAAGCAAGGTGCCGAAGAGCTTTCGTATCAACATCGGTTTGCATTTTTCCAACCAAACAGCTCCAAGCAATCCGCCGGGTATCGCCATCAAAAAATAGGGATATCCGTTATGCACTGTCATTACCGTGAATTTGCCGAAGCAAACGTACAAAATCAAGGAACACAAGGAAACAATCAGGACGATGGTGTTGGCAGTGGCAAAAACCTTTTTACTGGTCCGACCGGGATCCGGAGAGTTTTTGGTCATGTGCAACAAAAACAGTACGATGGCAATGCCGCCGCCTGTTCCCAAGAGCCCGTTGAGAAACCCGCTGAAAAACCCTGCCACTGTCACTGCGGCCAATAAGGTCCATTTTTTGTTTGTCATGCATTCACCACCTATATGGGTTAGTATGGGGTGGTAAAATGCATTCCTATACAAAATGAATCAATATTTATATCCTGCCTGTTTTCATTTTCATCCCGTTCAACAAAACGGGAGGGGGCCCCAGGGGCAGCAAGACGGAAAAAAATCCATAACCACAATCTCCTCAGGTTCCTTCTCCTGAGGAGATGATACATGTCTTTTTTTCCCTTTGTCAAGCGAAATACTCGCTTAAATATGATTTGGTGTTTTCAATCATTTCATCAAAAAGTTTTCTTGCCTGATCCAAGGGAAGACGGACCAACTGATCGTTACAAAACGCACGGAACGCCAAATTCAAATCTCTCTTGGCGGCGGCTTCATTCACGATTTCCTGTTCGCCCACGATGCGGGTGACCAGTGGATAAATAGAAGTAGGAATGTTGCCTGCCATGACGGGGGTGACTTCATTATGGCGGAAAACCGCATTGGTTTCTACCACGGCATCCAAAGGAAGATTGGGAATTTGTCCTCGGTTGGGCATATTCACGTTGGTCACCAAATCGCACAGTCCCAGAATGGCGCGAATCTGATGAGATCCTTCCTCGCCGGTCTGATTCACTCGAACGGGGGTTTCTCCCGAAAGGAGAGCCTTGCTCCGTTTGAGACGTTTTTGCAGATCAGCTTTTCTCCAGCTGACAGGGGTGAGACGGAAATCCCAGTCCAAAACCTGTTGGGGGGAATCCAGATACCAGCTGCCTTCACAGAATTCAGCCAAATGACGGTCTCCGGCGGCAGCGATGATACCATAGCGGCGGAAGAGGTCTATTTTGACTCTTTCTTGATTGAACCCCTGGGAAGTCATGGATCTTTCCATCCAGTTGGGCGCCTGATGGCCGATGTATCCCGTATCCTTGCAGGCTTCGCACATGTCGGCATACAAAGGATATATGTCCACATTTCGATATTTGGCGGAAGTCAGCCAGGTAAAATGGTTGATAGCCAACACATTGACTTTGATTTCGCTTCTGTCCACCTCTTGTTCCAGACCCAGCTTGTCTTTTACCACCCCTGCCAGCACTTTCTGGGTGCCGAACACTTCGTGGCAGCATCCAAAGGCTTTGATGCCGGGAAAGATGCGGTACAGCGTGCGGATACACAGGGTCATGGGGTTGGTATAGTTGATGACCCATGCCTTGGGACAATATTTTTCAATGTTGCGGGCGAATTCTTCAAACATGGGGATGGTACGCAAAGAACGGATGATGCCGCCCGGTCCGGTGGTATCACCCACAGGTTGGTAAATACCGTATTTTTCGGGATGATGAACATCTGATTCCATTTCATCAAAGGTACCCGGTAAAATGGAAATAATCACGAAATCTGCCCCTGTCAAAGCGGCAGACATGGATTTCACGGCTTTATAATGCCAGCGAGATTGGACGCCCGGCGCTTTTTTATATCGATTTCCGATGACTTCATTGTCTTTTGCCGCATTGAAATCAATATCATATAGATATACACTGCCGGATATGTCGCTGCAGGATGCCAGATCGCTCATCAGACCCCAAGCCCATCCGCGGCTTCCGCCACCGATGTACGCAATTTTCAATCCTTCTACTCGATTGCCAAAATGTTTCATACCATACTCCTCCTTTGGTGGAATGCTGTTTGTATTGTAACAAAAAAATATTTATTTATCTATCTATTTTTTGCGAAAAAAACGTTATTTTCTTTATTTTTTTGATATAAAAAACGCCTCTGAAAAACAAAGGCGTGGAGGAATCATATTTTAAGCAGGGAAAATAACTTTTCCGGATTCATACAGGATTCTTTTTTCAGGAGAACAATGGCATTGTGATCGTAATTGGAATGATCAATCAAACGGAACAGAGAGGCGAGTAAATCCACACACTCTTTTTTGCTGTTTCTTGTTGCCATATAGCCCAATGCGATGAAACGGATAAAGGAGTATACCGCACAAAACGCAATGAAAGCATCCCATGGCGTTTTATATGTTTCGCAATAGGGAAATTGTTCATATAAAATGTGATTGACCAGGATTTGTTCAAACATTCGCTCCCAGGATGGGAAAAGAGTATTGAAATGTTGGCGGGCTTTTTCGTATTGCCGGGTAGCTTCTTGCGCCGCAGTTTCGTTTAATTCCGCCAAACCATCAATGCCGTAATATCTTTGGGCAGAGGCACAGAAATCAAGGACGTTTCGACTGTTGTGTTCAAACCAATCAACAACATGATGCTGTGTTTTCAGAATGAAGCCAAGTTCATCCGGGAGAATGGTACGGGAAGGGAAAGGGTGGGGTTTCCATGAATCGGAAGCATCTTGGATATCGATGTGCAGTTGCTGTAAATAGTATCCTACGTTGACCATCCGTTGGTAGAAAGGCAGGGAGCGTTCTTGTAGCAGGGCAATACATTGATGTTGCACGTTTGAAAATCGTTCTTCACTGATGGCGCCCGCATGCCTGGAAAAAGAGGGCATGCTAAACGTCAATGGTTTGATGCAAAATGCCATCTTAGATTCTTTTTCAAACAGTATTTCCACCACTTTTTCACAGCTGTTGGAACAACAGCATCTGCATCCATAGGTATGTTTGGGACTCCGGGGATAATAGCGGCAGACCGCCGGTAGGAGTTCCTCCCCGCATTCTTTTTGCAATGCGCAGTAGCCGTCTTCCCGATGGAGAGGACAGCCCGCGTCACCTTGAGGGATAATGTGGGCATAGCATTCTTTGGTGGGCTTATCTACGGGGCGAAAGGCTGTATCCAATAGGCGGCGAAGTTTTTTGGAACAGGGGATACCCAATAAACGATAGTATTCAGCCATGGAAATGGTGATGTGCCAGCCGTTGCAGCAGGTATGCCGGCAATCGGGGCCTTTGCAGAAAAATTCTGCATAATAATCGGGAATCAGGTATTCTTTGGTTTGCAGCATATTACTCCTTTGTTTTTGTAAGATTTTGACAACACCCGGAGTGTACAAGGATTGCCGTGTGTACACACGGCAAT
>DIRA01000010.1:155005-161719 GCA_002427425.1 Clostridiales bacterium UBA5448
TGCCGTGTGTACACACGGCAATCCATAAACAATGGAAAAGTCTATTTCAAAGACCGATAGAGGGCGGGCTGGGGATACGTATACAGTTCGCCCACATAGTTTTCCATCACCACTTCTTTGTCGTTCTTTGAGATAACATAGTTGTAATCAACGGGAATTTTTCCGCCGCCGCCCGGGGCATCGATGACAAATTTGGGAATGGCAAATCCTGAAATATTCCCTGTCAATTTGTGAATGATGTCAATTCCCGTATCCACATCGGTGCGAAAATGGGAAATGCCCCGAGACAGGTCACATTGATACAAATAATAGGGGCGAACACGCATGTGCACCAGCTTGGTCATCAGTTCTTTCATGATGTCCACCCGGTCGTTGATGCCTCTTAACAGCACGGTTTGACATCCCAAAGGGATACCGGTGTCCACAATGGCCGTACATGCCCGCTCCGATTCGGGGGTGATTTCTTTTGGATNNGTATAGATCTTTCCTTCGTAATTTCTCATAACAATTTCGCCATCATCGGCAGAAATAACATAATCCGGATTTATCGGTATCTTCCCGCCGCCATGGGGTGAATCAATTACAAACTTTGGAACGGCATATCCTGAAATATTACCGGTCAGGTTTTTCATGATTTCAATCCCCTTTTCAACCTCAGTACGGAAGTGTCCGAGTCCCTGACTTAAATCACATTGGTATAGATAATAAGGCCGGACACGCATTTTCACCAGCTTGAGAAGCAGTTCCTTCATCGTCTCCGTATTATCATTGATACCCCGAAGAAGGACACTTTGGTTCCCCAGCGGAATCCCTGCATCTACAATATCGGCGCAGGCTTTGACGGAAGCCGGGGTAATCTCTTTTGGATGGTTAAAATGGGTATTGATCCAAATTGGTTGGTATTTTTTCAGCATGGACAGCAGTTCTTCGGTGATGCGCATAGGCAGAACCACGGGTACTCTGGTACCGATACGAATGATGTCCACATGGGGAATGGCGCGTAAACCGGCGATGATGTGTTCCAGCTTTTCGGTACTCATCACCAAAGGATCGCCCCCCGAGATCAGCACATCACGGATTTCCGTATGAAAGCGAATATACGCAAAAATACTTTGAAGATTTTTTTCCGTAATGAACCGATCTTCTTCCCCCACCGCGCGCCTGCGGGTACAGTGACGGCAGTACATGGAACACCGATAGGTTGCCAGCAGAAGAACCCTGTCGGGATATCGATGCACCAGATTGGGAACCGGGCTGCATCCTTCTTCTGCCAAAGGGTCTGCCATATCGTTTTCGCAGTCATAGGTTTCCTCAATAGAGGGGACGGCTTGAAGGCGGATGGGATCCTTAGGGTCGTCGGGGTCAATCAAAGAAGCGTAATATGGTGTGATGGACATGCGGAATTGTTCCAGACATTTGGAAATATTTTGGGTGTCCTGTTGGGTCATATGAATGACTTTGGACAACGCCGCTACCGTGGTGATTCGATGCGCACACTGCCATTTCCAATCATCCCAATTGGGAGGTTTTGCGGCAGAAACTTGAACAGCATTCATTTTACTTACCCCGGCTGTATAGATGCAACCGCTTGCGGGCAGCGTGCAGAATATGATTGACCAGATCCGTATATTCCACGCCGCAAAACGCAGCGATCATGGGGAAATCACTGTATCCTGGAGCCAATCCAGGGAGCGGATTGATCTCAATGAAGTAAATCTGTCCATCGGGGGACATTCTGAAGTCAACACGGGAACAATCATGACAGCCTAAAGCCTGGAATACCTTTTTTGCGATTTCCATCATTTCCTCCGACTGGGTAGGGGTGAGGTTGGCGGGGCACGCATAAGATATATATTCCTGGTAGTTTTGTTTCACATTGTAGCTGTAAACATGGTATCCTGCCTGGGTTTCTTTGCAAAATTGGATTTCCATGGGCGGAAAGATAGTCACATCTTCCCCGTTTCCATACAATCCAACGGTGAATTCTCTTCCTTCTATATATTCTTCGGCAAGCATGTTCTGACCGTATAAGTCCAGATTTTTTCGAGCAAGTTGCTGTAGCTGGAGTTCGTTTTCTACGATACTGATATCCGAGATTCCTTTGCTCGACCCTTCCGCAACCGGTTTGAGGATGACAGGAAACCTCAAATCGGTCTTCTGCCTATAATTGTCCGGTGTCAGGATGGCAAAACGAGGGGTAGGGACTTGATAGGTGGTTATCAGCCGTTTGGTGAGGGCTTTGTCAAGGGCAATGCAGAGAGCGGTTTCGTCGGATCCCGTATAGGGGATGCCGTAGAAATTCAATATAGCCGGAATCTGTGCTTCACGCCCTCTGCCCCGGAATCCTTCCGCAATATTGAACACAAGATCCACGGGGTTGTTCTTGAGTTTTTCCGGCAACGTATCATCAGCTTCCAACAAGACGATGGTATGGCGAACACTTTCCAAAGCGTTTTGGATGGCGTAAACCGTTTCAATGTCGTCGTATTCGGCTTCTGCGTCCACCACATGGGTTTTCTTACCGGATTTCAAGTTATACACAATGCCGATTCGGAGCGGTTGCTCCACAAGAGGGTCAAAGTCTTCCATACATAAATCACCTGTTCTTCTTCAATATTTTTTGGTTTGCCGTAGAAAATGGATACTAAAAAGACGCTCATCAATCAGAAGCAAAAAAAGGCGAGGGAAAAAGGGAATTCGCCGTAGTTCATTTTGCAACTTTTCTCAGATGAAACGTCTTATTTACTTGATGTATGATAGATTTACCGGCCGGTAGGCGATGCGGAACCGACGCAAACAAACGCAAGGTGATGTTCCGCTGTTTTAGGGTCGCCTTTCGCTTATTTTCTGTACAGAGAAAATCAATAGATTGATTACCTTTGTTATACTCCTTTTTTTAAATTTGTCAATATCTTTTTTCAAATTTATTTCATATTTTTTATACCGTTTCTCTTTATAAATCCTACCCCTTTTTATGGGTCAGAATATGAAAATAATACATAACTTGACAATGAATGAATAAAAATATCACCGTGTTCCAAAGCGTTACCATAAAAAAGCCTTCCGCTACAGGTTCTGCAGCGGAAGGCTGTGTGATAATACTTATTCTTCGGCTTCTTTTTCTGCCTTGGCAGTTTCGATGATCTTCTGTGCAATGTTGGCGGGAGCTTCGGCATATCGATCGAAACGATAGACGAAAGATCCGCGGCCTTGGGACATGGCTCTCAATTGGATGGTGTAGTTGCCCATTTCAGCCTGGGGAACTTCAGCTTCTACCACTTGATAGCCTTTTTTGGTTTCACTGGCTTCCATGCCAAGCACTTTACCCCTTCGTTTGTTTAAATCACCGATGACGTCGCCCATCATGGTATCGGGAATCAAAACCTTCAATGTACCGATGGGTTCCAATATAACGGGATTGGCTTTGGGAAGACCTTCCCGGAAGGCGATACCGGCAGCCAGTTTGAATGCCATTTCGGATGAGTCCACATCGTGGTAGGATCCGTCATAGAGATTGGCTTTCAGGTTTACCACGGGGAAGCCCGCCAAAACTCCCTTCTGCATGGATTCCAACAAGCCTTTTTCAACGGCGGGATGGAAGTTTTTGGGAACAGAACCGCCGAAAATGGTTTCGGTAAAGGTGAGTCCGGGTTCATCACCGGGGGAGAATTCAATGCGGACATCGCCATACTGACCGTGACCGCCGGATTGTTTCTTGTGTTTACCCTGAACCTGAACCGTCTTCTTAATGGTTTCGCGGTAAGCAATTTTTTCGGGAGTCAAATCTACCGATACACCGTTGCGGTTTTTCAATTTTGACATGGCAACGTCGATATGCATTTCACCCAAACCGTAAATCAACAGCTGTTTGGTTTCGGCGTTGTTAACGTAACGCACGGTCAGGTCTTCTTCCAGCATTCTGGAAATACCGGATGATATCTTATCTTCATCACCTTTGGCTTTGGGAGAAATGCCCATAGCTAGGAAGGGTTCAGGAAACGCAATTTGTTTATAGGCGGCGGTGCCGGAAACACGTAAGGTATCGTTGGTAGAAGTGGCCGCCAATTTTACGATAACACCGATATCGCCGCAGACCAACTCGTCCACTTCGGTCTGTTTCTTGCCCTTGATGGTATAAATATGGGAAAATTTTTCCACCTGACCGTTGGACAGATTCTTCAAAACATCATCACGCTTCATGGTACCGTTCATGACCTTAAAGAAAGACATCTTGCCGAAAGAATCGGCAACAGTTTTAAACACGAAGATGGAAGCGGGGCCATTTTCTTCGATATTCACAGGATTGTTATCTATATCCAACTCGGTTTCTTTGTCAATGGGGTTGACAAAGGAGCTGGAAATGACATGCAGCAAATAATCGATACCCGCAAGAGTGGCAGCGGAACCACAGATGACCGGGGCGATGGTATGGGTAATCAAACCATGGTGAAGGCCGGCAGCAATTTCTTCCGGGGTGAATGTTTCACCGCTAAAATATTTTTCCATCAATTCTTCACTGGTTTCGGCAAGGGCTTCAAAAAGCATCGTTTGATAGCGTTCAATGTCGACGGAAGCAGGGATGGAGATTTCGGTAGGAACGCCGTTTTTATCAAAGGAATATGCCTTTTCATTGATCAGATCAACATAACCGGCGGTCTTGTGGTTTTCAATGAAAGGGATAAACATAGGACATACCGAAGTCCCGAACAATGCATGCAGGGAATCGATGATGGCGTCAAAATTAATATCATCTTCATCCATACGGTTGATGAAAAATGCTTTGGACGCATTGGCTTCCGTGGCATGTTCCCAAGCCAGTTCCGCGCCCACTTCCACGCCGGATTTGGCGTTGACGACAATCAGCGCGTTTTCGCAGACTCTCAGCGCCTGCTTGACTTCTCCGACAAAATCCAAATATCCCGGTGTATCCATGAAATTCAATTTTGTATGATTCATTACAATGGGGGCGATGGAAGCAGAAAGCGAAAACTTCCTCTTGGTTTCTTCAGGATCGTAGTCGCAGACGGTGTTTCCGTCAATTACTTTTCCTAAACGATCGGTACCTTTTGTATAGTACAGCATTGCTTCAACAAGAGAGGTTTTTCCGCTGCCGCCGTGGCCAAGCAGACAAATATTACGAATGTTTTGGGTGGTAATCGTGGCCATATGTTTTTTCCTCCTAAATATTCTGCATGATCAATATCCAAAAATAGACTTGTATAGTATACATCAAAAAAACATTTTCATCAATATGTTTTTCTAATTTACTTCTTTTTTCAATGAAAATTATGAATAATCTTTTTGTTTATTATGCACAATCCCAGTAAAATCAGGATGTTTCTCAATCGTGACATTTCATCTTGCATTTTTAATAGAGGGGTGATATAATGAAAAAACCTAATGAGGTTGGTCGATACCCCTCGGGAGAACTGCCCACGCCATTACGTTGATGAATAAAAACAGATATGAATCCGTCAATCCAATAAGGCGCATCCCGCTTTATCTGAAAATAAAATTAAGAAACAGAGAGGATTTACCAATGATTAAATTTGCATTTGTAGGTTTTCGCCACAGACACATATTTGCTGCATATAAAATCATAGCAGCGCATCCCAATGCCGAGATTTTAGGTGGATTTGAAGCCGATGAAGAGGCGAAAAAAGCCGCCGTTGCGGAATTAGGCGTCCACTTTACATACAATACGTATGAAGAACTTCTCGCCGATCCCGCGGTGGATGCCGTAACCATCGGCGATTATTACGGCATTCGCGGTCAGCGTGCGATCCAGGCGCTGAAAGCAGGAAAACACGTTTTTACCGATAAACCTCTTTGTATTTCCATTGCCGAATTGGACGAAATCGAAAAACTATCCAAAGAAAAAGGATTGAAAGTGGCGTGGATGCGTGATGTCAGACACTCTCCCAGAGCTGCTGTTGTGCGTGAAGCGATTCAGAACGGCGAAATTGGCAAAGTCCACCAAATTTGCTTTACCGGTCAGCATCCCATGCTGTACAAAAGAGGCAGACCCGATTGGTATTTTGAAGAAGGCAAACACGGCGGTACCATCAACGACATTGCCATTCACGGCATCGATGTGATTGAATATTTCATGGATTCCCGCTTGAAACGTGTCATCGGCGCCCGGAGCTGGAATGCCTTTGCCACTGAAACGCCTTGTTTCAAAGATGCATCTCAGTTCATCATTGAAATGACTGACGGAGCGATGGTGATGGCGGACGTGTCGTACGCCGCTCCCAACTCCTGCGGATTTAAACTTCCCTTCTATTGGAGAACCACCATTTGGGGAACCAAAGGCGTCATCGAATACGGTCCTGCCACCCCCAACTCCTATATGATCGCCAGAGATGGCGACAGCGGTTTGGAGGAAGTACCCGTTCCCAAAGCCATCGTGGTGGATGGGGAACACAATCTGGGCAGCGTGGATGTGTTCATTGACGAAGTGGGTAAACCCGGTGTGTTTGCCGTCACCCAGTCTTGTCTGAACTCTACCCGCGATACCCTGTTGGTGCAGGCAATTGCTGATAAGTGCGACTGATTATGATGATAGTACGAACAGCCCCGGCTCGGTTGAACCGGGGCTGTTCGTCGTAAAAACAGAAAGGACACTTCAAATGAAGTGCCTTTTCTTGGTGACCCGTACGAGAATCGAACTCGTGTTACCGCCGTGAAAGGGCGGTGTCTTAGCCGCTTGAC
>DIRA01000032.1:0-36277 GCA_002427425.1 Clostridiales bacterium UBA5448
CGCTCTCCGTGTGGAGAGCGACAGCAAAAATAGCTAAAATAAACGCCTGTTTTACTTTACATCTTAAATAATGTGTATTAAAACAGCGTTGCCATATTTGTATTCAAACAATTTCTTAACGAAAAGCATTCTAAAAAGACTTTTTTTGGTGCGAAGCAGCTAATAAAATAATGTTGACTTCAGTTTCGCACTACAAAATTAACGGCGCTTCTGCATCATAACTTGGCTTTGCTCCGATGTGTTCAATTTTTTCTTTATAAGCATTACCCAGGTAATAGAACCGCAGGCTGTCTGTATGAGTATCAATGATATTTACTAACAATTCTTTCACCTGTCGAAACTTTGCCGCATCCAGGACACATTCAAAAACAGAGTTCTGAACCCTTTGCCCATAATTGACACACTGCTTGGCAACACGCCGGAGCCTTTTCTTTCCCGCTGCGGTTTCTGTGTTCACATCATATGTGATCAGTACTAACATCATATCCTCCTATGTTTTCCATAAAAAGGGTGGATACTCTTCTATGTCACCTCGTATAAATCTTGCCAAGAGCAGTGCCTGCACATACGGAACGATACCCCATTCGACTTTTTCTTCTAAGAACGGATGGGTAATAACCTCTGTCTTTTTTGTCTGCCAGCTTTTTAGCACCTGTTTTCTAACCTCGTCTTTCATCTCAACAGTACCGTTTTCTTTTGTAAAAAAACCCTCTTTACCTATAATCCGCTTATTTATCAATGTTAATACAAATTTATCCGCAAGTGACGGACGCAATTCTTCCATCAAATCCAGCGCTAATGAAGCTCTGCCTGGCCGGTCACGATGCATAAAACCGACATAAGGATCCAATCCAACGGCCTCCAAAGCAGACGTACAGCAATTGGCGGTAAGAGAATATATAAAAGAAAGCAGTGCGTTTACGTTATCAAGCGGCGGACGCCTGTTTCTTTCATGAAAATAGAAATCCTCTTTTTGCTGCAAAATAAGATCATCGAAAACCGAAAAATACACCTTAGCTGCTTCACCTTCGATGCCACGAAGCTGTTCGAGATTACCAGCCTGCATAACCTGTTTTAGGCATGCACTTAACTGCTGAGATTTTAATTTCAGTTTCTGAGTGTCAAGGCGAATAGCATAATCTCTTTTTGCTCTTTCTACAATCCACTTCGAATTATATATTTTTCCTATCAGGAAGTTTTTTGCAATACAGCTACTCTGTATTTCATCATCAGAATAGCGATACTGCATTTTTCTAAGTATAACATTACCTTTCACCTCGCCGGTTACCCGTGCAAGAAATTTACCATTTTGGGTCATAAAGCAGAGTGAAATATCTCTTTTTGCACACGCTCCCATCAAAGCCGGGCTTGCACCGGTATATCCGCTGGTAACGATAGCTTCCAAACCATGAAGAGGAAAACGAACCGCTTCTTTGTTTTCATACAGAACTACAACGTTTTCGCCGTCAAGAGCGAGATATTTATCCGGTGAGGTTATATATAGGGTGTTAAGAAGTTTTTTCATAGTTCGCCTCCCTCTTCCGAAAGATGATGAAGGATATACTGTATAACCTTTTTCTGTTTCAACAGTTTTGGCAGGCAAATATTTTTCAGAGAGCAGGCGTTGCAGCGTTTGGAAGGCTTTACTTTTGGAGTGTGTTGACGTTTGTAAAACTGATGCATTTCATCGAACATTGCCCGTACTTCTGCACGCAGATCATCGGTCATCTGCACTTTCTGACGGTGTCGGATCTTTTCGTAAAAGATCGCACCTTCATCAACTTTGCAGCAAAGCATTTCCTCCAGGCACATCGCCTGCGCAGTCAGTTGCAATATATCGATATCGTCTTCTTTTGGTTCGCCGTGCTTATATTCAACGGGTAATATTTTATAGTTTCCTTTTCTGCCAAAAATAGGAACGCCTTGTTCGCTCAGAATGAACTCGACCACATCGCAGGTTCCGTTCACTCTGAGCGAATTGGATATGACTGACATGCCTCTTACCGTGATGATACCTTTTCTTTTTTCATCCAAGGTGGTATCGTGGGCTTTCTCGTGCAGCAGATTGCCTTCGATAGTACGAAGATTTTCCTCCCATTGTTGTTCGATATGAATCAATGCCCACTGCCTTCTACAAAAAGCAAAGTGCTGAATTCCGGAAATTAAAAGGTAATGATCATCCTGATTCATATGTTATTTGCGTATGCAATTTACGCCGCCGGGAATGTTATCAAGATCGATTTTCACTTCATAATCTTTATATTTTCTGGCAACCGGAACGTCCTCTTTTTTGGCGGCAGAAACCAAATCAAACAACTGATGAGACGGGGTATTTCCCAACTCGCTGTCATGACGAAAAATAATCAAATCCCTCACATTCATTTTACCTCTTGCAGCGGAATGGTCATTTTCAAACATATTTAATATTGCTTTCCATAGAAGCTCTAAGTCGTCTTCCGTAAATCCTGTTGATTTTCTTGCAAGGTTCGCAGAGACAAAACCTTCAGCCCGGTATAGAGCATATGGAATAATGTATTTTCTTCCCATTTCGGTATCTTTTCTCAGGGCGTCGGTTTCAGTCGTAATGGCAACGCGGGTGATTGTTACTTCCTGCTGTATAATGGGATCAATGCTTCTTGCAAATCCGATTTGTACGGGGCCTCTTACTTGTCCGCAGTTTAGCGCGGCTTTTACAAAAGTTGTCATAACGGCACCAAAGGTGCGGATGTCATAAAATTCTTTACACATGAAATCACGTATCTTTTTATCGATCCCGGGGTCGTCTTTTTTGCTGACCTTTTTTTCATCAATGCCATAATATTCATATGCCGTCTTATCGCTGGTGTTCAGGGGAACTGCTTCTTTAATATAAATTTTATAACCGTTAGAATCTTCCTTGACTGTCTCCACATAATTGCGAATTTTACGTTTCAAGCAAACGTCGGTTACAATACCGTACCCTGTTTCGGGGTCAATGCGGGGCATATTTCCTGCGTCGGGATCACCGTTTGGATTTCCATTTTCCACATCAAAAAAGATAACAAATTCATACCTGTTTTTAATCACTTCAGACATTTACTTTTCCTCTCTTTCATCGAGTTGTTATTTTAATTTTTAATAACGTTTTTGTGCCTGATGGTAATAGCCAAGAATAAAAAGTCCCTGTTCTTTTAATGTAAGCCGATCCGGCAATGCTTCCCCTTCAAGTTTGTTTAGCAGTTCACCGATATCTTTGTTTCCGTATTTGGATTTATCAAGATGATAGTTTGCCTGTTTAAGCAGGCTGGGAAATACTGTTCCTGGTGTAGCGCATGCAGATGTGAAAAACCTATCCTTAATAGTGGTGTTTATGTTCGCGATGGCTTCAAGCTGAACCTTCTCCAACACCGCAAACACTCTTCCGAGAATATATGCCTTGTTTGTGCTTTCCTCATTCAATGCCATAGTGGTTTCCTCCTTTATATTGTAATTTTTTTGTAAGTATGCTTTAATGATTGCCGCTTTACCGGAAGTGATTTCCCTTTCTGCTCTGATTCTTACAAGAACAGAATGATATAGTGACTCGGGATATTTTGAATCGGAAAGAATCGCTCTCATGACCGAACCGGATAGCAAGGGAGAAGCGGATTTATCTTTTGCTTTAGGCAACACCGTTTCTCTGAGTAGAAAGTAAGGGGTTAATAATTCTTTTTCATAGGATGGCTTTGTAATTTTCAATCGGTTGTAATGATTGCTGATGTTCATTAAGAAAGCACCGAAGCTGTCATATAGATAGAATCTGATGGAAACTCTTCCCGCGTTGGGCGCAATCCCTAAAATATGAAAAGGGGTTTTGAGTTCCGCATATTCCATATCAGGGAGATCTCCTTGTGAGATTTTTCGCATGATGCTTTTCAGCAGGTGATCGCTGTCATGAAAACCGCCTTCAAAACCAAACGATGATAACCAATCCTGTAATTTTTCATCTGCATTTTCTGCCCAATACACCACCGTGGTATCACCGATTATGTTACAATGTTTTTTATCCTCAATTAAGTGATTCAAGGCTGTTACATACGCAAATGATGCATATTCGCTTATAGGGGCATTCAAACCTTGCGATTTATTATTTCCGTAGGATTCGAATGCGGTTTCGTTATAACTAACAAGGTTTGCTCCTGCCGGTTGTGCCCCTTTTACGCCTTTAATTTTGCCGTGAATAATGGCGGGTACATCTTTTTCACCTGTGA
Source organism: Clostridiales bacterium UBA5448 (assembly GCA_002427425.1). Taxonomy (GTDB): domain Bacteria; phylum Bacillota; class Clostridia; order Oscillospirales; family SIG627; genus UBA5448. The sequence continues at coordinate 4,230 of DIRA01000032.1, forward strand.
TCACGCAAAGTTTTTTTTCGATTTCAGATGGATCTTGCCGATACCTTTCCCAGGCTTTTTTTATCATTGGAAATGCATGTACATATTGAAAATCATCAAGCAGGAAAACAAGATTGCAACCTTTCAGAATATCCTCTAAGTATGGATTTAACACCTCATTTTCACTTGCTTTTGTAATATCCCACTGATCAAAATAAGCACAGACAGCTTTTGCCGCCTTGTCATCAACATGAGACAAAACATGTCGATGGAGTTCTTTAGCGGCTTCAAAGCAGTCCTTTGTCCTTTCCGGTTTGCCTTTGTTGTCTATTCCAAGAAAATAGCTGCTGTTTTCACATAAAAAACTTGATTTTATACCAGAAGACTTTACTATCTGTTCGGGAACTTCAAGTCGTTGAGGCATTTTTTTACCCTTTTCGTTTTCGGATACGAGAGTTACAATCGAGAGCAGTTCCCCTTGTTCGGATATACACAAACCATAATGAACACCAGTGGAACTGTAACCGGGTTTTGTTATTTTCCCCTTCTTCGCCAATGCCTCATAATAGTTTACCAATGATTGAATGATCATTTGTACACCTCGCAGTTTTTAATATCAATCACACCATCCTGCATAACGGCGCGAAAGAATATTGGCATAATATTTTCCGGATCCGAGTAATCCATATCATAAAGCATTAGCCCAAGGTCTTTCGTGCCTGAATGTGCTGTTTGAATCTGCGATCGCTTACACAGACTGTAATAGGCCGTAAACTCACGGCATCCAAAATAGGGTTGGGAATAGTGCTTTCCCTTCTTGATGCGCTCCATCGACATGGCGTAAAACTTTTCTTCGCTGTCAGTCGGTGACATTTTATCCGTGAGCTCAAAATGCGCCTCGATCACATACCGAACATCCTTTAAAAGTGTAGAAGCACGCTGCACAATGTTTTCTGTTGAGCTGATATACAAGGGAGTATCATGACCGTTTATAGCGGAAAGGACACTGTTTGCCGATGTTTTTTGCTTTACTTCGTTTCGGCGTAGATTTGTAAAAACGATAGAATTCAGTACATGGATTTTGTCAACCATCCATTTCATTCCCGGATGAAAATAAATGGAATCTAATATTCCGCGGGCAGCAGAAGGGGTGATGACGTCGTAGGAATATCGCTCTGTCTTTAGCTCGGGACGACTGAACAGCGCGTAGTCGCCCCATACTTCCATGGTAACACCTTTTGCCATTTCATAACTCCTTTCTTGACAGAGTTGCCTCTGTCATATGTTTTATTATTCTATAAAAACACCGATACCTAAAGATGGTATCGTTATTCCCGTTTCATCAGAATAAACTGATACATCATGTAAAACCGCAATATCAGGAAATTGATTATCGACATAAAGGCAGCCCGATGCGTGTAGAGCGTTCCATTCATGATCAAATAACCCAACGCAATACGAACCTGCTTTTCGTAGCAAATCCCGGTTCCAGATGCCGGATTGAATGAAATCAGAAATTTGAATCGCCTCGTCTTCCAGAGGGATAAGCACTGATTTTGTGGAAGATTCGATCAGTTTGAAATCTTTTGCTACCGTTGCAAATGGAATAGAGATGTTGTTTAACTTTTCTAAAATATCTTTCTTATCCAAATTCCCACGAATACGATAAAGTAAATTAAAATAAGCATGGATGGCTTCGGGTGAAGAAATATCATCATACATAGAAATAACGTTCAGTGCGGCTTCCATGGATTGCGTCATTTCCGACCGCAATCTTTTCCGCATATTCTCCGATTCGAATATGTGTACGACACTTACGTCGGGATCCGACTTTCCTTCACGATTACAGCGGCCGCCTGCTTGAATCATGGAGTCCAACCCTGCGTATTCACGGTATACAGTGGGAAAATCCATGTCAACACCTGCTTCCACAAGACAGGTGGAAACCACCTTGCAGCTCGGTTTCTTTTCGTCTTGAAGTTGTAAGCGAATATGATTCAATACTCTTTGAATATGAGCAGGATACATATAAGTAGAGAGATAGTACCTTCCTTCAGTACCCAACGATTCATAGAGTTCTCGGGCTGTTTTACGGGAGTTTACAATACATAAAACCTGACTTTCTTTGTTCAGGTGCTCTTTTATCTCTTCGTTATGAAGAAATCCGTCGTTTTTATATGTAACACGTTTTAACTTTTCAAATAGCTTTTTTGCATCAGGATAAACGTCATGAATTGCGATTTTACGAGGAAAACAATCCTCGATGGAAGGCTGGGTTGCAGTACACAACACAGCCGAACAATGATAATTTGCATACAGCTCTGCAATCGTTCTGGCACAAGGCGAAAGATAGTTTGTTGGAAGCATTTGAACTTCATCAAAAACAATGACGCTGTTTGCAATGTTATGAAGCTTTCTGCACCGAGAGGGTTTTGCCGCAAAAAGGGATTCAAAAAATTGTACGTTGGTTGTAACAACGATCGGAATATCCCAATTTTCCGCAGTCTGCCGGAGATTGGACATTTCTTCGTTTGAATCATTGTATGATGCTGTGCTGTAATGCCCTAATACATTACGTTTTCCAAATACATCTTGAAAGGTTGCAACCGTTTGCGTAATAATGCTTGTATAAGGGATGACATAAATGATGCGCTGCATATCGTTTGCTATGGCATGTCTCAGCGCAAATGCCAGGGAAGAAATGGTTTTTCCGCCGCCTGTTGGAACCGTAAGTCTAAAGATGTTTCTTTTTTCGTTTGAACATGCCAAACATTTGTTTAAAACATCGTTTCGTATGTGATGGATATCTTTTGTTGGATGATCAAATCGTTTCAAATAATACGAAAGCTTTTCATCCAGGCTTTCCAAGGATTCGCCACAACGTCTGTTCACAGTACCGCTGCTCATAAAGTTTTCTGTATCCAAATAATCCGCATCAACCAGAGAGGAGAATATCATGCGGATAAACAATGAAATTGTAAATGTATCTCTACACCGTACATCAAAATCAGGAAGTTCTTTAGGCAGTATCTGATGCAGATCAATGTCTGCTTTGTATTTTTGATACTCATGAATACGAGGTTTCTGCCGTTTGAATTTTCCGCATAAGGTTGGCATATCTGCATGATCGTCCATAGCACCGCCGTCGGGTAAACCGCCATGATGTCCTGCCACACAATAAGAAAGTAAAATAGACGGCGTTGTTTTCATAGAAAACAACTCATAGGCACCTGCAGATGAGTGTTCAAAGGTTATTTTGCTTCCGTTCAGTCTTGCCTGAAACAAATCTGCATATTTCCCGATATCGTGCATCATGGCTGCCGCATACCCATATTCACCCGCATTGAAATGGGATGCGAATTTCTCAGCGAAGGCAGCGGTATTATGGAGATGTTCCGTGATCGTTTGCTCTAAACCATTTTCTGTTTTGTGTGCTAATATCAGTTTGTTTTCTGTTTTCACACAATCCATTGCGCTATACTCCTTATCTTTACGGCAAAATCCCTATGGTGTTGGTTCCGATAAACGTTAGGTGTATGTAAAATAAAAATCCTCCTTGTTATTACAATACAGCAGGTTTGCCAACCGCAATTATATACAAAAAGAGGAATGAAGTGATAATACTTGACAAAAACAGTATAGCACACATAAAATGAAATTGCAAGCGCAATATAAAAACCATACCAAATTTCAGGGAAACATAAGTATAAACCCGTTTGCGGGTAGTACAAGAAGGCGAAAAAAGCCCCATTAGGAGCAAACCGGTGAATGTTCCGCCATGGGCGGGATCATTTGGTGAGCCAACAGCCCAGCCGGCAGTATGTCCTAAGGGGGCTTTTGCAAGCCACCGGAACGGTGAGGTGATACTTCCGGAGATTGATTATAAAACAATTCTAAAGTATTCTTTTTAAATATCGAAATAATTTAATGATTTCATACCACATAACCGCAAAAAAAGCGATGACAAAAGTAAACACGAATTGTAAGAATGAAAGCGGAGCCAGTTTTAAAAAACCTGCAACGGGGGTATACAGCATAAGAATCAATGCAAAAAAGGTTCCCACGGTAATTGCCCACATAATTTTATCAAGAACAAGCCGTTTTAAGGACTGAAAAGCAAAATCCGTATGAGAACTGTTTACCTGAACAAGAAAAATATTGCTTAAGAATATGATTACCAAACCCATGGTACGTGCAACGGTAGCATGGGCGTGAGGATCCGCTTGTAAAACGGTAAAATAAGTGCCGAACGAAGCCGCAAAAATTACGATGCCCTGCAGGAAACTTTTCAACAGGCTATTGACGCTCATGATCTTTTCATGGGGATTTCGCGGCAGGCGATCCATGATATTCCGCTCGGCAGGCTGTCGCTCAAGTACAATGGAGCAAGTCGGGTCAATGATGAGTTCCAGCAGTACGACATGGAGGGGCAAAAGCAATAAATCGGAAGGCTGGATTCCCAGGAGAGGTGCAAGAAGAGAGGCACAAGCGATGGGTATATGAATCGTCAAAACATAACCGATTGCCTTTTGAATATTGTCATAAATTCTTCTCCCGTCTTGAATCGTATCCACAATGGTAGAAAAATTATCATCCAGAAGAATCAAATCAGCCGCTTCTCTGGAAACTTCCGAACCGCGCTTGCCCATAGCGATACCGATATCCGCATATTTCAACGCCGGGGCATCGTTTACGCCGTCGCCCGTCATGGCAACAACCTCGCCGTTATTCCGGAACGCCTTAACGATACGCATTTTATGCTCCGGTATGACACGTGAAAAAATACTGACATCACGAACATGTTCCTGCAGTTCTTCGTCTGTCATGTTCTCAAGCTCATCGCCGGTAATGATCTGATCACTGTTGATCATCCCGATCTGCTTGGCAATGGAACTGGCGGTAATGCCGTTATCGCCAGTGATCATGACCACCCGGACGCCTGCTTTTGTACAGTGCTTGATATCTTCCTTCACAGACTCTCTGGGGGGGTCGGCAAGTCCGATGAACCCGCACAACTGTAATTGACATGCAAACAGCGTAGGAGGAACATCCTTTTCGGTATGCACAAACAGATGTCCAACCGCTATGACGCGAAGCCCTTTCTGAGACATTTCAACGATTTTTTCTTCCGCTCTTTTTCGATCTTCCGCCGACATATTGCATAAAGTCAGGATTTGTTCCGGTGAACCCTTGGCGGCTATTTCGATGCGGCCATTGCGATTCCAGACATGCCCCATCATTTTTGTTTCATTGGTAAAGGGATATTCCGCAACAAGCTCGCCGGAAAACAGCTGCTCTTTTGTAATATGCATGTTTTCACAATAAGCAAGCATGGCTTTTTCCATGGGGTCATACGCTTGTGTTTCACAGCCCAAACCCATCACTTCGCAAAGGCGATTTTCATCATGATTCAGTGCCCATGTTTCCCGTACAGTCATTTGATTTTTGGTAATTGTACCCGTTTTATCTACGCATAAAACCGAAACGGCGCCCAAGGTTTCGACGGAGGGTAATTGACGTACCAGCGACTGTTTCTTTGCCAGACGCCATGCACCCATGGAAAGAAATACCGTCAATATAACGGGAAATTCCTCGGGAATCATGGCCATGGCAAGAGTGATACCGGACAGGATACTTTCAATCAACCTGTCACGCAATAGATGATCAGGAATATTAAACCACGTAATACAACTTACCAATGCAAAAAGAATTGCTGCAATCCCTGCGCTTAATTTGATTAGTTTTCCGGTTTGCTTTTGCAGCGGAGTCGGATCCTCTGGCGCGTTTGCCACATTTATTCCGATTTTTCCGTACTCTGTCGCCGATCCGATGTTGTCAACGCATATGGTTGCGCTTCCCTGGGTTACCAGTGTTCCGGCATAGCAATAGTCTTTCCGCCAGTAATCCTTGTTTTCTTGATCCTTATTTTCGATGGTTACCTTCCATACCCCTTCAGCTTCGCCAGTTAAAGAGGATTCATCGACACAAAGGTCATTTGCCCGCATTACTTTACCATCCGCTGGAATTTTGATACCTTCGGTAATGAGCATCAAATCACCTGGTACCAAATCAGTACTGTTGATTTTCTGTTCTTCTCCGTCACGGATAACCTTGATATGCGGTGCTGATAGGTCTTTCAAAGCTTGTAAGGTTTTGTCCGTTTTCCATTCCTGTATGACATCAATACTGATGATGCCCAGAACGAAAACAAGCATGATGGCACCATCGCGCGGTTCGCCTAAGATAAAATAGATAACGGCAGCCGCGAGAAGCAGCACAAACATAGGCTCTGACAGCGCTTTAAAAATTTGGTGAAAGAAGGTTTTCTTTTTTTTCGGAATCAGTTCATTTTTACCGAACTTCGCTTGCAATTTTTTTACTTGTTCAGTCGTCAAGCCATTGAGGGGAAGGTTGCTTATGGGTTCTGTCATAATAAATTACCTCCAGTTGCCTTTACCGGCATTCGTTTGATGGTGTATGGCAATGCATGCATGGAGAAAATGTTCAAACAGGTAAAAAAATACCCGTGGAACATATCACTGTCCCACAGGTAGAATGAATCAACCTGTTGCCTTGATGGCCCAGCCCCACGAACCGTTTTCAAGTTCATCGCCTGCTCAGTTTGTACTGTAAATATATATGCAGTGCTAAGAGATGTTTATATCTTAACACATGCATTTTTCTGTGTTAAGTTTTTTATTGGCTGTGGCAGTTACCATATTTGTATCTATTCTTGCCCCAAAGAAGAGCACATATCCGTCTCCCGCTCTCATGGAATCTATCGACCATGCTGTTCCTAAAAGAACGGCTCCTCCGATACCAACAAGGGTGAATTCTCAATCAGGTTCATCAATAAAGTATATTTGATTCCCGAAAAAATCAGTAATTCCAAGATGATAAATATTCAAAGGATTCATATTGATTGCATATATACACGACGAAACCGAAATCGTAACAGCATCCATGCTGCGTCAAACGGCAAGTATCACTATTATTTGGAAAATAGTAGTAAGGATTTTGCCACAAGTATGTATAATGAAGATATGGAATATATAGATTTGAGAAAATTGGATCGGAGTGTCAAAGAATAGATACGCAAACAAATCGTACGACTCAAAGAAAGGGGAGAAAAGGGCAAGGAGATAGAGAGTTGGACGGAATATACCAAGCCAGTCACTGTCCACCCTAACCACAAGTATATTGTTTATGCAAGTATTATCGACAAGACAGGCAACAATACGGTTATCAATACAGAAGGGTTGGTTCTGGAAAATGTTTTCCCGAGTATCGGCAGCATTACGGACGGAGGGGTATACTGTGAGGCACAAATGGTCGATATTGCGGATGAATATCTTGATACATTCACGGTGGACGGCAAAGTCACAGAGCTGACAGATGGTACCTGTCCTTTCTTTTCGTATGCTTGAAAGCCCCTGGAATTACAAAGGGGCAAACAATAACATTGCATTGTAAACAGTAAACAGTCATTATTTTAGAATTTCCTTGTTTTTATCTTGACAAAACTTGGTTTGACGTATATACTTATAACATATCAAATATAATTGATATGAGGTGATGAATTGGCATCGGTTTATGAGGGATATGCAAAAGTGTTCAAGGCCTTTTGCGACGAAAAACGGCTGCAAATCCTTGCTTTATTGTGCAGCGGTGAAAAGTGTGCTTGTGTTTTGTTGGAAGAATTGGACTTGGGGCAGTCGGGGCTTTCTTACCATATGAAGATTTTAGTTGAATCGGGTATTGTGGATAGCCGGCAGGAAGGAAAATGGACGTACTATCAAATCAGCGAAAAAGGTAGCGCATACGCGATAGCTCTGTTTAAGGAACTCACAACACCGAACGCGGTTAGAGAAGAAACAATTGCTGCAATAGATAAAAGCCATCTGAATGATGGCTTTAAAACAGCAGAATAAATCAAAGATTCTGGATATGATTATCTAATATGTTGAAGGAGTGGTTATCTCATGCAAGTATTAAAAGCGATTTGGAATTTTTTCCAGAATCAAATCCTCGGCATGAAATGGCTGAATGGCTTGATTATTAGCGTGTTATCGGCCTTTGGGCTGGACACTTCCAACCGGTGGGTCGGCAGCATTCAGTTTTTTATTTATGACGTGATGAAAATTGTAGCTCTGTTATGTTTTCTGATCTTTATCATCAGCATTATCCAAAGTTACTTTCCGCCGGAACGCAGTAAGAAGATATTGGGGCGGTTTGGCGGAATCGGGGCTAATTCTGTTGCAGCCCTGCTTGGAACGGTAACCCCGTTCTGTTCCTGCTCATCCATTCCATTGTTTATAGGCTTCACATCCGCAGGTTTACCGCTCGGTGTCACCTTTTCTTTCTTGATTTCCTCGCCAATGGTAGATTTGGGTTCCCTTGTCCTGCTGATGAGCATATTGGGAACAAAGGTCGCTTTTTTATATGTAATATTCGGTTTGATCATTGCTGTGATGGGTGGCACGCTCATAGAGAAAATGCACATGGAAAAGCATGTTGAAAGCTTTATTCTATCCGCCGGAAGCGTTGATATTGAATCACCCCATCTCACAAAAAAAGAACGTCTTGTTTATGCAAAAGAGCAAACGCTCTCTACCTTTAGAAAGGTGTTCCCCTACATCCTAATCGGCGTCGGAATCGGCGCGATGATTCATAACTGGATCCCCGAGGAATGGGTGGCATCCCTGCTTGGCAGCAACAATCCATTGGGTGTAATATTGGCAACGCTGATAGGTGTGCCGATGTATGGTGATATTTTTGGTACGATTCCCATTGCGCAAGCACTGCTATTTAAAGGAGCCCAGTTGGGTACGGTGTTGTCCTTTATGATGGCGGTTACCACCCTGTCGTTACCGTCCATGATTATGCTTCGCAAGGCAGTTAAGCCGAAACTATTGGCTTTATTTATCGCTATTTGTACTGTGGGCATTATCATTGTTGGCTATTTATTCAATATTTTGCAGTCATTCATAATATAGATGGAATGATTTTACCCCAAATATGAGTGATTGGCTCATACTATGATTTTAAAGGAGAGTATAGATATGGCATTGTTTAATTTCGGAAAGAAAAAAGAAAAAGCCGCATGCTGCTGCAGCTGTAATTGCGAAAGCATGGCAAAGGCAGAAAAAATGAAAACGGAGGGTGCGCGCGTGAAGGTGCTTGGCGGCGGCTGCGCAAAATGTAATCAACTCGAAGTTGCATCAAAAGCAGCGCTTCAGCAATTGGGTATGGACACGACGATCGACCATGTGACTGATTTTTCACAAATTGCGGCTTATGGCGTGATGACTCCCCCTGCCCTTGTAGTCGATGGTAAAGTTGTCTCTTACGGCAAGGTTCTCAAAACCGAGGAGATTGTGAAAATCCTGGAAAAAGTTTAATAGCCGAAGCACTCGAAACACATTTTGCCACTGATGTATTTGAAAGCTATTCTGCCGGTACAGAGCAAAAAGAACCTATCAATCCTGTCGTAGAAGCATAAACTCCTTCATACAAGCTACTTTATCTATTATATATTCATCGTTGAATAAACAAACGAAATGATGTACATTGGTATTGTTACATTGAATATTTTTTTATCAATATAAAGAGGATTATTGTTTGGTGGTTTAACACATGTAATCTATCTGCACCACAAAATATCCGGAATACCCCTTTACCGCGTTTTTCAGTCAAAAAATCAATGAAAAAATGAGGAAAGCTAACAGACATGAAAACAATCCAACAAGTATCCAGAATCGGATTGTGTATGTCGCTCGAGAAATAGTGCGTCAGTCTATTGTTTTTTTATCGAAGAATAGAGATAAGGGTGGATCATTCGCTACACACAAAAGAGAAGAAAAAAAGCAAAGCTAAATGCTTATTTTCCTCATGATGTTGGTAGGTTGATAAATACTTCTGAACGTACTGTCTTAATGCAGATGGTATAATTTCAATATTTGCCATCCCGCCACAATCAAAAACTTTTAAAGTTGCCTATGTTGGTGAATTTGCGGGACTGAGAACATAAGAATAACATAAAAGAATATCATGGGAAATTGTAAAAAAAGAAAATGTGAAAGAGAACGGATTGATGATGAAATATTCGTATATGTTCCAAGGCGAATTCCAACAAAATAGATAATCATTGACGATGGGAGAGGTAAGAATGGCAGTAATATTTTTACATATCTACTTCCGTTAAAAAAGGTTCTGCTATAATTGAAATACGATGACAAAATTGTTTCAATCATCCTAAAATACCATCAGAATGAAATAATCGCAAAAACAATGGAATTGTAATGTAAGCAGGAGCAATGGATTCTCGGATTCTCAACAGGATTTCATGTGCATGGAATCCTGTTGAGAACCGTTTCATACGCAATGGCACACGGTTACGCTGATTTTGGGGTAACCGTTTTATTTTCATATAGGAGTCATTGTAAACTTTTGATTTCAATATCACAATTTGTTTGTATGCGCTGCCCACTTCTTAAGATCGTATCGATTTCATTTGAGTACAGCCCCTTTCATGTGGTCCTTGCCGTTACCATTGGCCTGTATTTGCCAAAACTTTATTTTCAAACAAAGACAGCGTTACCCTCCGTGACCTTTTATTATGCAAAGCGGCATCGGCGACTATATGATTGATTTTAACGTGAAGATTGTTTCGGGGATATATCGCTTGCGCGCTGATGGAAAAGGGACTTGCCCGGATACTCCGGTCATAGGCGGAAAACATCGCGGAATCATTCTTGTTGGAGTTGGATCAAGGCAAGGATGAACGCTAACACAGATTCAAATTGATCATTATTAGAGATTCGTCTTGATTATTATTTGATTCTGGAATACAATGTATTATAACCTGATGATAAGATCGATACAGTCACTGTCATCGTGGGAACAATTACGATTTATGTTATATGCATAATGCTGTATAAAAGCAAGACGTACATCCTATGAATCATCCTCTTCTCCCTTTTTCGATTCACTGAATCCATCATATTGAAAATCAAATATCATGTAAACTTATAAGAGAAAAAATGAAATTAAAACGAAGTTTGTATAACATAGCATTCGGCCTTCTAAGTCAACTCATAATATTAAGTTTGGGATTGATTATTCCAAGATTATTTTTGCTTGCATATGGTTCTGAGGTCAATGGTCTTTTTTCTTCTGTGGGTCAAATCTTTGGTTACGTTGCACTTCTCGAAGCAGGGATTGGTGCCGCGACCATACAGGTTTTATATAAACCTGTCGTAGCAGGTGACAAAAGCAGCATCAACCATATTTTAAGCGCAACCAAAAAATATTATAAAAAAGTAAGTTTTTATTATTTCGCTTGTATCGTTGTCATATCGCTTTTATATCCTATGTTGATTCATTCCAATATCAATAAACTTTACATTGGTTTCATTGTTTTTTTGCAGGGGCTGTCGGGTGTAATCAACTTTTATTTTCAGGCGACTTTAAAGCAGCTATTATTGGCCGAAGGGAAAAATTATATTGAAACCAATGTGTCTATGATGACCCATATCATCACATCATTTGCCAGGGTGTTTTTGATTCTTTCCTCTGCGAATATAGTATTGATTCAACTGGTATATTTACTGACGACTATTTTAGAAATGCTTTTCTACTATTTTTATTTTAAGAAAAAATATCCATGGTTATATTTACATGCAAAACCGGATTTTTCTTCCTTGCAACAAAAAAATGCATTTTTAATTCATCAGATTTCGGGTTTGATATTTTCCAGTACAGACATGCTGTTGCTATCATTTTTTTGCAGTTTTAAAGTGGTCAGTGTGTATGCGATTTATAATTTAATATTTGTTTCTCTGAACACATTGGTGGGTACCCTCCACAATGGCGTGTCTTTTGCCCTTGGTCATACTTATCATGAAAATAAACAGGAGTATCTCAAATTACATGATGCATATGATCATTATTACATAACCTTTATTTTTTCCATTATTTCATTAACATATATACTCATAGAGCCTTTTATGAAGATATATACCAACGGAATTAATGACATCGATTATATTGATTCCTATTTACCGTTTCTATTTTGCACCATTCAACTGTTGACCTGTACCAGAATTATTTCCAACAACTTGATTAGAATTGCCGGACATATGAAAAAAACCATTCCCAATACCATCATTGAATCCTGTATTAATTTATCCATTTCCTTATTGTTGGTACAGGATATGGGTTTGTATGGAGTATTGATCGGTACCATCTGCGCTCTTTTATATAGAACAACCGATATTATTTTTTATGCCAATCAAAAAATCATCAACAGGAGTCCTATCAAGATATATAAAACCATCGGTGTGAATTGCGGATTGTTTTCAGTCGTTGTGTTTTTGAATGCACGTTTTGTGTTACAGATTGGTACTTATTTTGATTTTATCAAAATCGGCCTGCTTTTATCTGCAATCATAATTCCCATATACTTTATCATAAATTCTATCTTGAGTATGGAATCGTTTCGGTATGTTTATAAAAAAATACAAGGAAAATTGATCTTGCGTTCATAAGGGGGAGGATGAAAATGGCTGATGTGAAAAAAAACACTCCGACACTGGAGCAGTGGGCAGAACTTTATCAAGTGGCAAGTATTATACAGAATATGAAACCGTGGCATTATCTTTGGGATACCGATTTAATTACAATTCTACTACCTCATAGTCAAGAACCCATCTATATATCGGTTATGGGACGAAACGGTGCGTGTTACGGGATCGGTGTTTATCCCGGGTATAAATCCATAGCGGCATTTTACCGTTTGCTTCATATGCCTGAAAACGAATTACCTGCAGCAATGATGAATATTCAAAACTGCTTGATGTGCTATTATGGCAACCGGGATGAGCTTTCACCCAATGAAAGGGCAATCATCAAAGCCTTAGGATTAAAATGTAGAGGTGAGAATAACTGGATCTATTTTCGTTCCATGAAGGAAGGATATTATCCGTGGTTTTTAAATTCTGAACAAGTAGTTCTCATGACACAAGCTTTGCAAAATTTCGTTATGGCATTTAAATATATCCTAAACGGTAAGATCACTGTTCGTTTCGAAGAGAATGAAACCTTACTGCGTTTATATTCTGAGGAGAGAAAGGAATGGTTGAATACCGTTATTCCAGTAACACCAATCCCTGTTGATTCAAGTCGGTATGTGATAGACAATAAGGACTTGTTGCATAAATTGAATTGCCAAAAACCAAGCAACATGTCGATTGAATTTGATCTGGTCTATCTTTCGATCCCTTTTCAGGATAACAAAGATGAAACACCGTATTTCCCCGGGTTTCTATCCATTGTTGAAAGAAATAGCGGAATGTGCCTTTCGCAACATATCGCTGATAAGGATGAAGAGACCGAAATAACAATGATTAATATGCTGTGTGATTTCATGTTCAAAAACGGCAAACCAAATGCAATATATATTCGTGATGACAGATTCTTACTATATATTGCAGACTTATGCAAAAAAATCAATGTTAAAATCATATACGGCAAAGGTATGCCGGGTACAAATGAATTGGTTATGGAAACAACGAAACTCATGCGTAACCGATAATCATTATATATTGACAACTCTTCTTGCCGGATAAATGCCTTTTGACAAAGAGGCGGTCAAGGCTGTAAACAGCAAAAAACAGTGTGATATTGATTGTGCGGCAGGATTGTATCCAATAACCAGGCAAATGAACCGGCAAGCATACCATCGGCGACAAGGACCGAAACCTTCCGCTGTATTGTTTGCACGCTTCATGAACGGTTTTTTTCATCCGGTATGCACCTTTTTTTACTTCCATAGAATAGTTTTCCTTTTCCTTGAGAAAATAGTATTCGATTGCTTCTGTTTGCAGCAATCGATTTTATTATCTCATGTGAAGGGAGAAAACCGGCTTTCATGATGGATGAAGTAATCATTTCTGACACAAACGTATTCCGCCTGGGTATTGACGTTGGTTCAACAACCGTTAAACTTGCCGTTTTGGACCATGAAGATAAGCTGCTGTATAACAACTACTGCAGACACCACGCCGATCTTTGGCAAACGTTGGAGGGACTTTTAAAGGACTTATATCATACCGTTGGTGCCATTAAAATCAAGGCCGCTGTAACCGGTTCGGGAGGCATTGCTATTTCCGAACGGTTGCATTTACCGTTTGTACAGGAAGTGATCGCCGGCTGCAAAGCAGCAGAGCGGTATATCCCCCATGTCAATGTCATGATTGAACTTGGCGGCGAAGACGCAAAGCTCACTTTTTTTGATAACGGCCCCGATCAAAGGATGAACGGGATTTGTGCCGGCGGTACAGGCGCTTTTATCGATCAAATGGCACTCTTATTAAAAACCGATGCCGCAGGACTGGATGAACTTGCGAAACACAGCCAGGTCATCTATCCCATCGCTGCAAGATGCGGGGTTTTTGCAAAAACGGACATACAAGCACTGCTGAATGAGGGGGCGAGAAAAGAAGATATCGCCGCCTCTGTTTTTCAGGCGGTTGTCAATCAGACAATCGGAGGATTGGCATCCGGCAGGAAAATAAAAGGGAACGTTGGTTTCCTGGGAGGACCTCTTTACTTTCTTCCCCAACTACGGCGCCGGTTTCAGGAAACGTTAGGATTGCAGGACAGTAACATGATTGTACCGGAAAACGCGCAGGTATATGTCGCCGTCGGCGCAGCGCTTTCCACCGAAAAACAATCCATTTCACTCGTACAATTGCTTGAACGCTGCCATAAAGGTCAAACAAAAAACAAGCTTTCGGAAAACAGGCTTGAACCGCTGTTTTCCGATGATACGGCATATAAGAAGTTTATCGAAAGGCATGCCGGTCATCCAGTAAAAAGAACGGATTTGAATGGTTACAGCGGGCCCTGTTATCTCGGTTTGGATATAGGATCTACCACCGGAAAAGCCGCCCTGATCGACCAAGACGGCGGTTTGCTGTATTCCTGTTACCGCAATAACGAAGGCAGTCCGTTGTTATCGGCTATGTTGATGTTAAAGGAAATCTATTCCCATTTGCCGAAAGGAGCCGTTATCACGTATTCCGCCGTTACCGGTTATGGAGAGGAATTGGTCCGGGCGGCGTTTTCCTGCGACCTTGGCGAAGTGGAGACGGTTGCTCACTGCACAGCGGCAGAGTACTTTTTGCCGGGTGTTGAAATGATTCTCGATATCGGCGGGCAGGATATGAAATATATGCGTGTGCATGACGGTGTCATCAACACCGTTATTTTAAATGAAGCCTGCTCTTCTGGCTGCGGTTCTTTCATCGAAACTTTTGCGCAATCCTTAGGGTTGACGGCGCAGGCATTCTCCCTTCTGGGTATCCAAGCAAAAAACCCCATCGATCTGGGTTCACGCTGTACGGTTTTTATGAATTCCAAAGTGAAACAGGCTCAAAAAGAGGCGGTGTCCGTCGGAGATATCTCAGCCGGATTGTGTTATTCGGTTGTTAAAAACGCGCTCTATAAAGTCATTATGCTCAAAAATCCTTCCGAGTTAGGCAATAAAATGATTGTTCAGGGCGGAACGTTCTTAAATGATGCGATCCTGCGCAGTTTTGAAATGATTACGGGAAAAGAGGTCATCAGACCGGATATAGCCGGTCTGATGGGCGCGTTCGGTGCCGCACTGCTGGCAAAAAACGCCTTTAAAAAAGGAATGCAATCCTCGCTGATACGCGCCTCGCAGCTGGAAGCCTTTTCAGTGGATACTCAAATCGCACGCTGCAAAAAATGCACCAACCATTGCCTATTGACCGTAAACCTTTTTAACGACGGAAAAAAACTGATCACGGGAAATCGCTGTGAAAAAGGCGCAGGACTCGATAGACAGCAAACTGTACCGAATATTTTTGAGTATAAATACAAACGACTGTTTCAGTACCAGCCATTGGAAGCCCAAAATGCGCCAAGAGGAACGATCGGTATTCCAAGGGTTATGAATATGTACGAAAATTATCCTTTTTGGTTTACCTTTTTTACTACCCTTGGGTTTCGTGTGGAATTATCTCCGGAATCCAACAGACATATTTTCGAATCGGGCATGGATACGATTCCATCCGATACGGCTTGTTATCCCGCAAAGCTTGTACACGGCCATATCATGGCTCTCATCAAACAAAATGCAACGCATATATTCTATCCCTGTATTCCCAAAGAAAGAGCGGAAATCAACGGCGCCGATAATCATTTCAACTGTCCGATGGTCATTGCATATGCGGAAGTAATCCATGCCAATATCGACGCGTTGCGTGAAAATGGCGTCGTCTTGCACCATCCCTTTCTGCCGTATGACAACAAAAAGGCACTGGCTCACAGGCTCTTCGATGAATTTAAAACCTTCGGCATTACAATAAATGAAGTGAAAAACGCGCTTCGGCTTGCATGGGCGGAAGACCGGCGGTTTAAAACCGATGTTCAAAAGGCGGGAGAAGAGGTTCTCCTATTTCTGAAAAAAACAGGGGGTCGCGGCGTTGTCTTATCCGGGAGACCTTATCATTTGGACAGGGAAATCAATCATGGGATTACCAACGTAATCACCTCTATGGGGTTAGCGGTGCTTACAGAGGATTCGGTTTCCCATCTGGGACATGTGGAAAGACCGCTCAGGGTGCTGGATCAATGGATGTATCATTCCCGCTTGTACGAGGCGGCGGATTTTGTATCCAGACAGGACAACCTGGAACTGGTACTGCTCAATTCTTTTGGCTGCGGGCCGGATTCCGTTGCCGCGGAACAAGCAAAGGAAATAGTCAACCAAAAAGGTAAAACGTTTACTGTAATAAAAATGGATGAAGCCAGCAATCTGGGTGCTGTGAAAATCCGGTTGCGGTCATTGAAAGCGGCAATGGAGGCTCAAAAGGGAAACAGGGTTTGTCAAACAACACATGAACCGATATTAAAAAACAGCTTCTTAATAAAGGAAGTACGCAACCAGTACACCATTTTGGCACCGCAGATGGCTCCCATCCATTTTGCACTGTTTCAGGAGGCGGTATGTTCCGAAGGCTACCGTCTGGAAGTCCTTTCTCATGTGGACAAGAAGGATATCGAAATAGGACTGAAATATGTGAACAATGATTCCTGTTATCCGTCCATTATTGTGATCGGGCAAATTCTGCGAGCACTGCAATCGGGCAAATATGATCTTGCTCATACTGCGGTAATCATGAGCCAGACCGGGGGGCCCTGTAG
Organism: Clostridiales bacterium UBA5448; assembly: GCA_002427425.1. GTDB lineage: Bacteria > Bacillota > Clostridia > Oscillospirales > SIG627 > UBA5448. The sequence goes on from DIRA01000032.1 coordinate 21,444, forward strand.
AGCCAGCAACTATTTGGCTTTACTCAAAAAAGCGTTGCGCACCGCCGGGTTTCACAAAGTACCGATCCTGTCGTTAAATATTGCCCGTCTTGAAAGGGGATCCAGTTTTCCCCTTACCTTACCGTTATTAAAAAAATCCATTATGGCGATTCTATATGGCGATATGCTCATGAAAATTCTTTTTCACATCCGGCCTTATGAAATCAATACAGGATCAACCAACCAGCTTTTTGCGGAATGGATGACAAGGTGCAAAGCCAATATCCGGCAAGGGAATGATGTGGTCTTTCGAGAAAACATGCATGAAATTGTCAGGGATTTTGAAAACATCCCCATCCGGGATGAAAAAAAAGCACGAGTCGGTCTTGTGGGGGAAATTCTCGTGAAATATCATCCTGTTGCCAACAACAATTTGGTGGATTTTATTGAAGATATGGGCGCTGAAATGGTCGTCCCCGGTCTGATGGATTTTTTCCTCTATTGTGCGTATGGCGGAGAATCGGATAACCGTTTTTTGGGCGGAAGCAAAATGCGGCGGGTGATATCCCATGCGTTCATTCTGTATGTGGAACGCTACCGAAAAATGATGCGGACCGCCCTCGAAAACAGCCGTCGGTTTACGGCTCCCGCTACCATATTTGAGATGGCTAAGAAAACAGAACCCCTTCTTTCCCTTTGCAACCGTTCGGGGGAGGGATGGCTGCTCACCGCCGAAATGATTGAATTGATAGAGGAAGGAACCCATCATATTATCTGTATGCAGCCCTTTGCCTGTCTTCCCAATCATATCACCGGGAAAGGAATGATTAAAACTTTAAAAGAACAGTATCCGCACACGCATATTGTAGCGGTGGATTACGATCCGGGTGCCAGTGAAGTCAATCAAATCAACCGCGTAAAATTGATGCTGGAAAAAGCGAAAACCTTTCAATATCCATAACGCGGTATTGTTATATATTCAGCACCGTTGATATCAGATTTAAAGTCCTCCGCCAACGTACGACGGAGGACTTATCTTAATGGGCGCACTCACATCGGCTCAATCGCTTGGCGGGTTGCATAGGTATCTTATTTTGTTTATATCATGTTTTTATTTTTCAATATCTTTTCAATATTTTTGATTGTTTTTTTGTTCAGATAGTGTTCAATTTTTTCAACCTGCTCGGTTTCATTGTCTGATCCATTGATCAGGCATAAGAATTGATTTAAAACATCATGCCTGTATAATAAATAGGCACCAATCGTTTTCCCTTGTGTGGTAGGCTTAATATATCCATACCTTTCAAAGGTCACCAATCCTAAAAATTTCAGATTGCTGACCATTTTTGAAGCGGATGACGGTTTTACATGAAGCTTGTCCGCAAGCTCGCTGATTCGCACCACATCCTGATCCTTTTGTAATCTGCATATCATTTCAAGATAATCTTCCATAGAAGAAGTGATCTGGGTATGATCATTTAATTGATATCCCTTTAAAGTATAGAAATCTGACATATATGCTCCTGACTTTCTGCAACAGTACCCATGTAACACAAACGATCAAAGCGCCATATCATAGAATCAGGAAACTATGTTTCCATATCCTAATATATATGATGAGGTGACAGCTTCTATGAATCATATCCATACATTGAAAGATATGAAACAAGGTCAAACAGCTAAAGTAAAATCCTTATTATCCACGGGCAGTATACGAAGACGATTGCAAGATATCGGTCTGATTGAAGGAACCGAGGTAGAGTGCCTGCAAAAAAGTCCCACGGGAGATCCGACTGCTTATTTAATCCGAGGCGCCGTCATTGCTTTGCGCTCGGAGGATTCGTCAAATATTTTGGTGTTTCCCTGATTAAAAATCAAACCTAAATTTTCAACAATGAGGTGGTAACGATGGGTCTGACAAACGGCTCTACGGGGAGGAATGCGGTAGACTCCGGTTTGTTCATCAAAAAATCAACGCCTGACGAAAAGGTGATCGCAGTGGCGGGAAATCCCAATGTCGGCAAGAGCACGGTTTTTAATAACCTGACGGGACTCAAACAACATACCGGTAATTGGCCCGGAAAGACCGTTACCAACGCCCAGGGCTATTGCCGCTACCGTGATACGACTTATGTTTTGGTCGATATCCCGGGTACATACTCTCTGATGGCACATTCGGCGGAAGAGGAGGTCGCACGAAACTTTATATGTTTCGGTGAACCCGATGCGGTGATTGTTGTTTGCGACGCTACTTGCCTGGAACGCAATTTCAATCTTGTACTCCAGACCATTGAAATCACCGACCAGGTGGTTGTTTGCGTGAATCTTATGGACGAAGCAAAAAAGAAAAACATACGGATTGATTTGGATGTTTTATCCGCAAAGCTTGGAGTGCCGGTGGTAGGAACCACGGCAAGAAAGAAAAAAAGCTTAGATAAACTGATACTTTCTGTCTATGATCTGTTACACAGCAACGAAGAAAAAACTCCTGTAAAGATACAATATATAAAACCAATCGAAGACGCGGTTGCCATAATTGAGCCTGTCATAAGAAAAAAGCCGGATATAAATATCAATGCACGCTGGCTCAGTCTGAAATTACTGGACTATGACGAAACGCTGATCACTGCGCTGAACGCATATCTGGGGTATGACATATGCGCAGATCACGACATCCAGGAAGGCTTGGCGTTGGCTCAGCAGGTTTTATCAGACAACGGCATGGTCAAAGAAGCATTGCGTGACAGCATGGTTGCTTGCTTGGTTTTATCAGCCGAAAATTTATGTATAGATGCCGTACACTTTGATAAAATCAACTACAATGCCAAAGACAGAAAAATCGACAGGATCCTAACCAGCAAATGGACCGGGTTCCCGATTATGATCGCCCTATTAATGGGTGTCTTTTGGCTCACAATCACCGGTGCTAATTTTCCCTCTCGGATACTGTCGGACGGTCTGTTCTGGATGGAAGATAGATTTACGGACGCTTTTCACTTTTTCAACGCGCCTGATTGGCTGCATGGAATGTTTGTGCTTGGTTTGTACCGGGTACTGGCGTGGGTTGTATCCGTCATGCTGCCGCCGATGGCCATATTCTTTCCTTTGTTTACATTGCTTGAGGATGTAGGGTATCTACCTCGTGTTGCATTTAATTTAGACAAGTATTTTAAAAGGTGCTGTGCCTCTGGCAAACAGGTTTTGACTATGTGCATGGGATTCGGTTGTAATGCCGCCGGGATTATCGGATGCAGAATCATTGACTCTCCGCGTGAACGGTTACTTGCCATCATCACCAATAATTTTGTTCCCTGTAATGGTCGATTCCCCACATTGATTTCCATTCTGACCATGTTTTTTGTGGGTGCTGCCGCCGGACCGGCGGGGCCTGTTCTTTCTACATTGTTATTGACCGGTTTGATTGTCTTGGGTGTTTTCATGACTTTTATCGTTTCAAACATGTTGTCACATACAATATTAAAAGGAATTCCGTCCTCGTTTACATTGGAGCTTCCCCCCTACCGCAAGCCCCAAATCGGGAAGGTAATCGTCCGTTCCCTCTTTGACAGAACACTGTTTGTGCTGGGGAGAGCGGTCATGGTAGCCGCGCCTGCGGGACTGATCATATGGATCATGGCAAATATAACCATCGGTGATTTCACACTGCTTTCTCATTGCTCAAATTTCTTAGATCCTTTTGCCAGATGGTTGGGAATGGACGGCGTTATATTATTTGCCTTTATTTTAGGTTTTCCCGCCAACGAAATTGTAGTTCCCATCATCATTATGGCCTATATGGCATCAGGCAGTATCATGGAATTGGATAGTTTATGGGATTTAAAGCAGCTGTTGGTTGACCATGGATGGACATGGATCACTGCAATCAGCACCATGTTATTCTCATTGATGCACTGGCCCTGCTCCACAACCTGTTTGACCATCAAAAAAGAAACGCAAAGTCTGAAATGGACGGCAGTTTCAATCATTGTTCCGACAATCATGGGTATGTTAGCATGCTTTGCTTTTGCAACGATTACAAGGGTATTGATATAAACATCTACATGTGCCTGCCTATTTTGTTGCTGCGTTGAAAGCAGCCAACGCCGCGCTTTTGCTGCCGGATAACCATATCCCTCTATGATACATATATGATCCCTATCATGGAGATCATGTACATTATTACTCCTGCACGCAACAGTACCTGACCGCTAATGCGCCCGTGGTTGAGTTTAACGATGCGTTTAACCTTGCATACAATTAACTACGGTCCAGGCACATAACTCCTCCTCAAAGCAAAACACCGGCGAGAAATTAATCCCGTCGGTGTTTTGTAGTACACCCGAACATCTTGCCAATAAAAAAAGTTCGAATTATACTCTAATGGTGACCCGTACGAGAATCGAACTCGTGTTTCCGCCGTGAGAGGGCGGTGTCTTAGCCGCTTGACCAACGGGCCGTAAACCTTGACAAGTATAGCAGGGAACAGGGGCTTTGTCAAGGAATTTTTAAGGCAACGTAATCTTTTTGTGTTTTTTGGATTCTCGGTAAAGTACAATTTTATTGCCGATCATTTGCACCGATTCTGCGCATAAAGGGGCACAAAGAAGGGCTGCCGCTTCCCGTGTGGATAACAGCGCTGTTTCCAAGATGGTGATTTTAATCAGTTCATTGGCCTCCAGGGCATCGTCGATCTGGCGGAGAAAGACTTCTTCCACGCCGCCTTTACCGATTTGATACTTTGCCTGCAGCGGATTCGCCAACCCGCGTAAATAGGCTCTTTGTTTGCTTGTCATACTTACCTCATGTGTTTTTTTGTATCTTACTATGAATTTACCATTCTGTCAATAAAAATATAAAAACCACTTGACAAAAAGGTTTCAACCATGGTAGTATGTGTAAAGAAAAAAACTTTACACCTATTGGGAGGGGCTGGAATGGAAAAAAATATCCGTCTGACCCTATTGTACGATCAATACAGTGAATTGCTGAGCGAAAAGAAGCAAAGGGTGTTTGAGTTGTATTACCATGAGGATTTATCCTTGGCGGAAATTTCCGAACCGACCAAAACCACCCGACAGGGTGTACGGGATTTGCTTGCCCGGACGGCGGATGAATTGTTAAGATATGAAGAAGCTCTGGGGTTATTGGAAAAGAGCTGTATTCGGCAGGACAGCGCTGCGAAAATCAAGGAAATTCTGCAGGACAATCCCTCCATGCTGAAAAAGATTGAACCTTTACTCAACGAATTGATTTGACAGGAGGTGCGGGGATGTTCCAGACACTCACCGATAAGCTGACACAGGCCTTTGGAATATTCCGCAACAAAGGCAAATTGAGCGAAGCTGACGTCAAAGCCGGCATGCGGGAAATTAAACTGGCTATGCTGGAAGCCGACGTAAACTTCAAAGTGGTCAAAGAATTTATCAACCGGGTTACTGAGCGTGCCGTGGGAGGCGAAGTGCTGGAAAGCCTGCTGCCTGCCCAGCAGATTGTGAAAATCGTCAATGAAGAATTGTGTGCCGTCATGGGCAACAAGAATGAAAAGCTGACCATTTCATCCAAACCTCCCACAGTCGTTATGATGGTAGGTTTGCAGGGATCGGGCAAAACCACCCATTCCGCCAAAATTGCCGCGTATTTTAAAAAACAGGGAAAAAGGCCTCTTTTATGTGCCTGCGACGTATACAGACCTGCCGCTATCAAACAGCTGCAAGTGGTGGGAGAGAAAATCGGCGTACCCGTGTTTGAAATGGGGGATCGGGAGAACCCCCGCAAAATCGCCAAAGCGGCACTGGACTACGCCCATAAGAATGCATATGACATGCTCTTTATCGACACCGCTGGACGACTGCATATCGACGAAGAGTTGATGAAAGAATTAAAAGATATCAAATCTACCGTGAATCCTACAGAAATCCTGTTGGTGGTGGATGCCATGACGGGACAGGATGCGGTGAATGTGGCAGAGCATTTCAATCATCTGCTAGACATCACAGGGGTAGTATTGACCAAATTGGACGGCGACACCCGGGGCGGCGCCGCATTGTCTGTCCGATACGTCACCGGAAAACCAATTAAATTTGTAGGTATGGGTGAAAAACTCGACACCCTGGAGCCTTTCCATCCCGATCGTATGGCAAGCCGTATTCTGGGTATGGGGGACATGCTCAGCCTTATTGAAAAGGCACAGGAAAATTTTGATGAGAAAAAAGCGGCGGAACTGGAGCAGAAACTGCGGCAGTCCACCTTTACCTTTACCGATTATTTGGAGCAATTCAAGCAGATCCGGAAAATGGGTTCCATGGAACAAATCATGGGTATGCTGCCCGGTATGAAAGGCATGAATGTAAAGGATGCCAAGATCGATGAAAACCAGATCGATCGCATGGAAGCCATGATTTTATCCATGACCCCCAAAGAAAGAGAAAAGCCGGATATCATCAACGGATCCCGAAAAAAGAGAATTGCGGCAGGTTCCGGTACCACCGTGGAAGAGCTCAATCGGTTTATCAAACAGTTTGAGCAGACCCAGAAACTGATGAAACAATTTACCGGAGGCGGCATGAAAAAGAAACGCGGTCTTTTCGGCAAAGGATTTCCTTTTTAATTCCCATCGGAATATTACATTGCGAAAGCAAGTATTATATTAATTTTATAATGGAGGTGAAACAGAAATGGCAGTTAAATTAAGACTGAAGAGAATTGGAGCTAAGAAACAGCCCATATACCGTGTTGTTGCTGCTGATTCCAGATATCCCAGAGACGGAAGATTCATTGAAGAAATCGGTTTTTACAATCCTTTGACAGACCCCGCTACCATCGAAATCGATGGTGAAAAGGCGAAGAAATGGATTGCAACCGGCGCTCAGCCTACCGAAACAGTCAAGAGTATTCTGAAAAAGAGCGGCGTAATCGAGTAAGAAAGGAACCATCTCATGGACGTGAAACAAATGCTGATTGACATTGTGAAAGCAATCGTGGATAATCCGGATGAGGTTGTCGTCGTCGAAAGACAGGGCGACGATTGTTTGCACTATGAGCTGACAGTTGCCCGGGAAGACATGGGCAAAGTGATCGGCAAACAGGGCAGAATCGCGAAAGCGATTCGCGCAGTTGTCAAAGCGGCGGCAAGCCGTGAAAACCAAAAGGTTATGCTGGATATCATCTAAAATAAAGGCACTAACAGGCACTCGTCAGAGTGCCTGTTATGATTTTCTTATATAGGTTGTAAATGAAAATTTCAAATTTGCAATGGAATCGGTGCCGGGGTCGCTGGTTTGTTCTTCTCCCGTTTTTGAAAGTTCCCAGGCAGGATCTTGATCTAAGTTGGGGAAATACGCATCTTTTTCAAAGGAATGGTCAAAGCGGGTCACATACACCGTATCACAGAAGGGGAGCAGTTGATGGTATACAGAGGCGCCGCCGATGACCATCACATCTTCGACGGGATGGTGTTTGAGTTCTTTTGAAAGTTCCTCCAGAGAGTGTACTACTACACCGCCTTTCGCGATGAAAGCGGGGTTTTTGGACAGAATGATATTTTTTCGATTTTTCAATACTGTTCCGTTGGGAAAGGTGGCAAGGGTTTTGGATCCCAAAATCACGGTTTTCCCCAGGGTCAAATCCCGAAAATGCATCAAATCGGCTCGCACACGGGCGAGCAAATCACCCCGATAGCCGATTCCCCACTCCCGATCCACCGCAACGATGGCTTTCATTGGCAACATCCTCTCTGTGTTTCTGCTTCCATCCTATAACAAAAGGAAAGGTTTGTCAAGAAAAAGGCTTCCCGAAGGAAGCCTCAAGGGAGCCTTTTTCTCACTGTTTTTCAATGATTTTGATATTATCGGGCAGAATACCGGAGGTTAAGTAAACGATTTCCTTGATCTGAGCCACTTCGCTCATGGAAAGACCGTCGGATTTTACAACCACGTTGATTTCGTTCCCGTTGATGACGGCGATACATTCTTCAAAGCCTTTGGAACGGACCAGGTTTTCTATGTTAATTTCATAGGTAATTTCACTGGCAATGCGGCTCATTTCTGTATAGGCTTCTTCCCGGGCTTCTACGGTGCTTTCTTCGCTTTCAGCTACGGTTTGGAGCAGATCCAGGGCTTCATCACGCACACGTTCGCGGTTGATCACCGCCACGGCAAAATAATTGGATTCATCGTTGGTATTGGTATTTTGGTCGCCGTTTTCTTCGCTGGGATCGTTGTTTGCTTCATCGATGGGTGGTGTAGAGGGAGCAGAAAAACGAATGTTCAAATAGGCTGCAACCACGATGAGAAGAACGCAGGCACCAATCAACATATTTTTGCTTTTGAGTGCTTCTCTCCAGGGAAAAGGTTTCCAGGAAGAGAAAAACCTCTTTTTTTCTTCCACGGGATCTGCCAGTGAGTGGGTTTCCAAGGGCAGAGGAGCCATTGCCACGGTAACAGGTTCCTCTGGTGCGAGTTTGATTTTGGACAGATGATTCATATTCTTGACCTCCGTATATTCATTTTAATTGGTGACATAAATGCGGTTGGACTTGATTCCCAGCAAACTGGTGAGCAACTGGGTGACGGTAAGCTGAATCTCGGGGTTGCCGCCGTTTTTGCAGACGACCGCCACACCCCGTACCTTAGGTAGCTCCTCTGTCAGCAGGATGGGGTAGGATCCGGCTGTTTTGTCGGTATAGAAGCTGAAAGCAGACTCCACTTCCTGGCTGGTTTCGGTGGTTTTGGTGGTGGTATCTTGGGCATAAATGTTTGTGTGTGTATTTTCCAGTGTGACCATAACCTGCACATGACCGATGCCGTCAATGGCTGCCAAAAGGGAGGTCAGGCGTGTTTCCAAAAAGGTGGTATATTCTTTTTCATCAAAGGTCTTGGATTCCACGGCAGGAGGTTCCTCGTTGGCATTCCCTGAAAAAATCACAAGCAAGATGCCGCCGATAAAAAGCAATACAAAAATCCATGCGCCTTTGAGGTCTTTGAAGGAAGCAAAAAGACCTTTCACCCCTTCCGGACGTGGGGGTTCATTCACAGGATATCACCTCGGTTTGCAGCAGTGTCTGAAAATAAACGATGATTTCTTCTTTTTCTTTTCCGGCGTTATATACATACAATTTATCCAATTGCACGGCGTTCTCCGTATTGCTATAAACGGGTTCAAAATAAGCCTTGGATGCAGGGAATCGGGTTTTCAGATAATCTTGGAGCCGCTCTTTGAACAGGGCGTCTGCTTCGAAAATCAGCACCTTGTCGAAAAGGTCGGCGGATTTTGTCTGGGCAGACTCCATTTCATAGGACAGGTTGAAATCATCTTTTCCCGTCAGGAGTTTAACAATGGGGGTAATGAGGATCAGAAGCAGCAACAAGGCAACGGAGAGATTGAGATAATCTTTCAGTCTGGTTTTACTTTCGGGTAGCAAGTAGGACAATCCGCCCCCCACAAAGCCCGCCAGCATGACCAACTTCAACCAATCGCCAATGGAGGAGATCATGATGCCACCACCGCCGTTTTCATGAATAACGTAAGGGCAAGAATGAAGTATACGGCACTGGACAAGAGAACGGCAAAGAGAAGGGTCAACAGAGAAGCGGATTCTTTGATAAAGGCTGCTTCATTTTCCAACCCCAGAATGGACGCCGCCGCCTGCCCCAGCGATAAAAAGAGTTTTCTGGCTCCCAAACGGCAGAGGGGAACTGCCAGAATGGAGAGGATGATAACGACGCCGAACAATCCTGTCACGGAACGGATGTAGGCAACCCCCGAGCCAACAGTTTTTGAGGCTTCACCTACCAAATTGCCCACAACGGGAATGAGGCCAATCAAAAATTTCACACTGCGTATTCCCACCGAATCCGCCGCCGAGGACAAGGCGGACTGAAAATATAAAATGGCAGAAAGAAGGGTAAGAAAGAATACGCAAAGAGTAGAGGCGACGGTTTTCACCAGGTTGGTAATACTACCCAGCTTCACCGGGGATACCAGTCCCACCAATGAAAAAGCGAAACAAAATCGCAGCATGGGAAGCAATAGGGAAGAGGTCAGGGTTTGCAAAAAGGACAAGGCAAACAGTAACGTGGCATTTTGCACCGTTGCCGTGGTCACATTCCCTCCCACTGCATACAAGGCGGTGGTGATGGGAACCATGGCGGTCATAAAGGTGTTGGCACGGGTAAGGCAGGCGGCGGCCTCATCGAACGCGGCGTCAATAAATGTATATAGGAAAGCTGATAAGATGAGCAGGGAAAGAATATCAAAAGCTTTTCCATAGCTGTCTTTGGCAATGTTTTCTTTGACAGATTTCAAGAAGGCACAAAGCACCAACATTGCTACCAGAGATAGAAAGAAAGCGAGATAGGAAGAAAGCCCCGAAAAGAACATGCCTTTCAATCCAGACCAGATCACCGAGAAAACGTCTTTCCCCAACAGAGAATCCACATCGGTGTCCACCAGCAAGTCATCCGGAGTCATGTCTTTGGGAATCAGTTCGTCTAAGTGATCCAATCCAGTGGCTTCTTTGAGAATATCCGTGGCAAAGACTGGGGAGGCGGGGAGAAGCAAAAGAAGGAATAGAAAGATAACGGCAATACGGCGTATTTTTTTCACGGCTTTGTTAATTCCTCCACAAAGGAAAACAACTGTTTCATCATAGGCAGGGAAAAGAGCAATATAGCCACACGACCTGCCAATTCCACTTTTCCTGCCAAGGCGGTTTCGCCGGAATCTCGGCATATGTCGGCTGTGGTAGCAGTGAGAATGCCGATGCCTGCGGATTTCATGAGGATGGTGAAATATTCTTCATAAGGGTTGTCCTGATAGAAGGAAAAGAAGGTATCGGTGATGGACTGCAGGGAAGAGAGAATGGGTACCAGAAGAATCAGTCCCCCTGCTGCCGCAACGGCAGGGGTATAGGCCGGGTTATAATGTTTGACCAGAACCGCAGCGATGCAGATACATAAAGCGGCGCCGCATAGGGTAAGTATGTTCATAGGCCGAAAATTTTTTGTATGGTGGTAAACAATGCGTCCATACTGTCCAGAAGGAGAAATAGTACCAGTAAAATGCCTGCAACGGATACGAAGGTCGCCTGATCATCCCGTCCTGTACTTCGGAGAATTTGACAGACTACCGATACCAGAAGACCGATGCCGGCAATTTTAAGAATCAGGCTGATATCCACGATTGATCTCCTTTATATCAGAATGAGCAAAGCGCATCCGCCTATCAGAATGCCCAGAGAGCGGCAGAGTTTTTGTTTAGCGGGCAAAGCTTTTCGTTTTTCCGCCGCAATGTCTTCCAGGCGGGAAAGACAGGCATCACAGTCGGCAATCTGTTTGTCCAGCGAGACTTTTCCCAGGCTTTCTCCAAAGCTGAGAAGGGTTTTTCCCGTTTCTTTGTCTATGGAAAGAAAGGAATTTCCCGCCTGCAGGGCGCGGGTGAGCATGGAATCTCCTCCGCCGGCAGGCAGGGAACGCAGGAGGGGGAAAAACCCGTTTCGTTCCAAAGCAGGGATGGAAAACGAGGAAAATATCTCTCCTTGTTTGGCCAGAGAAAAAGAGATGCGGTATCGGATATGACGAATGAGGGCAATGAATCCCTCCAGTTCCAGCAATTCTTTTTTCGCGTTTAGGGAGAAAGAGATTCCTATATATACAGGACACAAAGAAACCAGAAGAAGTCCTAACAGTTTCATACCGCCACCTCTTGACAGGTGGTCTTCAACGCACCATTTTCTTTGGATAATATAAAAATCATGGAAAAGACTTTATAATCCAGCAGAGTTTTCATGGGCGGACGACGAAGAAGCTCTGCATATGAACTGCCGTGGGCCGTTGCCACCAGAGGAACGCCGCTGTTTTGGACAGCTAAAATGGCGGATATGTCCTCCTGACTTCCGATTTCATCGCAGACGATCAATTCGGGAGAGAGGGTACGGGTGGCGATTTCCATGCCGTCTGCTTTGGCGTATCCCGACAGTAAATCAATCAGTCCTCCTCGACAGAAGCAGGGGCTGCCCGGGGGGAGAATCTCCCGCCTTTCATCCACCAATGCCACCCGTAGAGGGCGGCCGGCATCTCCGGCGGATACCCGAAGGGTGAAGTCCCGAAGGAGGGTGGTTTTTCCCACGCCGGGAGGAGAGATGATCAACACAGAACGGGGCTGTGAAAAAAATCCAAGAAGAGAATCGGCAATTCCCGGAATGTCATGGGGAAGACGGAGATTGACGGAATAGCAATCCCCCATGGCGGAGAGGATGCCTTCCTTATAGATACCTTCTCCGCAGATACCGGCGCGAATGCCCTCTTTGGTGATGAGATACCCTTCTTTCATGGTGGACATATGGCGATACACGGAGCCCTCGCAGAGATTGCCCAAGAGAAATTCCATATCGTATTGGGTGGAACGCATCGCTTCGTTGACGCGGCATCGTTTTCCGGATGAAGAGAGGAAAAAGGTTTCCCCATAGGTAGAAAAGGAGAGGGGCAGATCCCGTCTGAGTCTGACTTCGCAAAGGGATTGCTTCAAAGCGGTGGAGAGAGAAGTAATCAAAGCAGAAAGAGAGGGAGGAAGGTAGGGAATGAGATTGGCAACGCTGTTCATGTTCCTGCTCCTTAGGGGTTTTGGTCTGTACAGTATATTGAGAAAAATCCAAGATTAGTACTCAAGTAAAAAGCCAACGGATTATTTCGACGAAATTTGAAAAAAATATGAAAAACGCTTGACAAAGAAAATATATGTATGGTATACTGTTTTTACCTCTCGAAGGTCTTTTTTTATGCGCCGAATTTTTAACCTGGAGAGGGAGGTACGCAAATCGCATTACTATTAACGGAGGTGCCGAAATGAAAGGAATCAGATCCAGAATTACCTTGGCTTGTTCTGAATGCAAGCAAAGAAACTATGATACGGTCAAGAATAAAAAGAACGACCCGGATAGGCTTGAAATGAACAAGTACTGCCGATTCTGTCGCAAGCATACCCTTCACAAAGAAACAAAGTAACAGACGGTATCCTTGCACAGGAGAGGAGGAAAATGTATGGCAAACGAGAAGGTTCAGAAGCGAGGCTTCTTTTCCAAAGTGAAACAATTTTTCCGCAACTATAAGAGTGAAATAAAAAAAATCACATGGTCATCTAAAACGGATGTTGTAAAGAATACAGCTGTTGTGTTGGTAGTTATGGTCGCAGCGGCCATCGTTATCGCCTTGTTGGACTTCGGTGCCAGCACGCTGATTGACCTGTTAGGAAAAATCGCGTAAGAAAGGTTAGATATGAGCATGCAATCCGAAAACGCAACACCACATTGGTATGTTGTGCATACCTATTCCGGGTATGAAAACCGTGTAGCAACCAATTTGGAAAAAATCGTGGACAACCGCAAAATGGGACATCTCATTCATGCTGTGAAAATCCCCACGGAAAAAGTGGTGGAACCGGACGGCAAGGAAGAAGAAAGAAAACTTTTTCCCAGTTATGTTCTGGTAAAAATGATCATGAATGATGAAACATGGCATGTGGTTCGAAACACCAGCGGTGTGACGGGATTTGTCGGTCCCGGGTCTCAACCTGTGGTGCTGACGGACGAAGAAGTGGAAGCTTTAGGCGTGGAAAACGTCGTGGTCGCCCTGAAATATCAGGTTGGCGACGTGGTGCGTGTCATTGGCGGTGCATTGAAAGGTCATATCGATTCTGCCGTGGTGGAAGAAATTTCCGCCGACAGCAAAACGGTGAAAGTATCGGCCTCTTTGTACGGCAGAAACACATCCATCGAATTGGACTCCGCCTGGATCGAAAAGATCAACTGATAAAAAACAAAAAGCAAATAGCATTCAACTTGAATTTATTAACCCAAACGGTATGATAAATTACGAACGGGATCCCGCAAAACCGTGTCTTGTCATCGCGGCGGATGCGCCTGTTCGGTGAAAGTGGGAGGGACACAGTCCCGAATTTTATTTACCACAACGGAGGTGTATTAAAATGGCAAAGAAAATTATAGCGTATGTTAAACTGCAGCTGCCCGCCGGCAAGGCAATGCCCGGTCCCCCCGTAGGTCCTGCTCTGGGTCAGCACGGCGTCGCCATTCCTAACTTTACAAAGGAATTCAACGAACGCACCAAGAACGATATGGGTTTGATTATCCCTGTCGTCATCACCATCTTCTCCGACCGTACTTTTTCCTTCATCACCAAAACTCCTCCCGCATCCGTTCTGATCAAAAAGGCGTGTGGCATCGAAAGCGGCTCCGCTGTCCCTCAAAAAGACAAGGTCGCCAAGATTACCAAAGAACAGATTCAGAAAATTGCGGAACAAAAAATGGTCGACTTGAACGCCGCTTCCCTGGAAGCTGCTATCAGTATGATTGCCGGCACCGCTCGTTCTATGGGCGTTGTTGTGGTTGACTAAGTGAGGAGGGAAAGGAAATGAAAAGAGGAAAAAATTATAAAGCAAGCCTTGCCCTTTACGATAAAACAAAACTTTATGACGTAAACGAGGCGCTGGCCACTGTATGCCAGACTGCCAAGGCTAAATTCGATGAAACGGTTGAAGTACACGTCAAATTGGGCGTTGACTCCCGTCATGCAGATCAGCAGGTTCGCGGTGCTGTGGTTCTTCCCAACGGAACGGGCAAAAAAGTCCGCACCTTGGTATTTGCCAAAGGCGACCGTGCCAAAGAAGCAGAAGAGGCCGGAAGCGATTATGTAGGCGCTGAAGATCTGGTACAGAAGATTCAGAAAGAAAACTGGTTTGATTTTGATGTCATTATTGCCACACCCGATATGATGGGTGTGATTGGCCGCTTGGGTAAAATCCTTGGTCCCAAAGGCTTGATGCCTAACCCCAAAGCCGGCACCGTT
>DIRA01000032.1:36431-36590 GCA_002427425.1 Clostridiales bacterium UBA5448
CCTAACCCCAAAGCCGGCACCGTTACGATGGATATTGGCAAAGCAGTCAAAGAGGCCAAAGCGGGTAAGATTGAATATCGTTTGGATAAAACCAACATTATTCACTGCCCCATTGGAAAAGCATCTTTCGGCGAAGCAAAATTGGTTGAAAATTTTGAC
>DIRA01000032.1:36603-36756 GCA_002427425.1 Clostridiales bacterium UBA5448
CCCTACTGAACGCTATTATCAAAGCAAAGCCCGCCGCGACAAAAGGCCAGTACATTAAGTCCTGTGTCGTTGCTTCCACCATGGGCCCCGGTGTTAAGATCAATTTTACCAAATTGGGTTGATTGACAGTATCGTGGGCAAACCCGTCGGTTT
>DIRA01000032.1:36943-147854 GCA_002427425.1 Clostridiales bacterium UBA5448
TGGGCAAACCGTTCGGTTTGCCCACGATTTTTTGGAGGGAATAATATGGAAATTAAAGGAATTCGGTTTGATGTACAACATGTAGCTCCTCTGGATCCGGGATTCATGCCTTTTGGCGTATTTTCCAGAGCATTTTTGAAAACGGCGAAAAAACCTTTGGCCATCGCGGTGGAAGAACCCAAAGGGTCTGTCAGCGTGTTTGACACCTTTATCCATGGCACTCCCGAAATGCGGGAAGCCGATGAATATTATGTGGAACGTGTCGTCAAATGCCTGCTTTGGATGCGGGGCGGTTTTCGTGTTTCCATCTGCGGGGAAGACAGCATCGCCGGGCAGATTGCCTCCATGTATTCCAAAACCGGAAAGCGTGCGTTTGATTTTAATTTTATGTCTGGCGTGTATGAAAGGGATTTGGAAGTGGTTTCTCTGCCTTACACAGAAAAACCCCGGGAAATAACCCTGGCAAAATCGGTGGGGCGAAACATGGACGGTTACCGCATCGGCTTTGACGCAGGCGGCAGTGACCGCAAAGTGTCTGCTATGATCAATGGGGAAGTCATTTTTACCGAAGAAACTGTTTGGTATCCGAAACTCAATGCAGATCCCCAGTATCATTTGGACGGAATCATGGATTCATTTCGAAAAGCCGCCGAAAAAATGAAAAGAGTGGATGGCATCGGTGTGAGTTCCGCCGGTGTGTATATTGACAATAAAACCCGTGTGGCCTCTTTGTTCATAAAAGTGCCAAAAGATGTGTTTGAAAAGAAAGTGAAAAATATTTACCAAGATGCCGCGAAAATGTTTGGCGACATTCCCGTGGAAGTGTGTAACGACGGCGATGTGACTGCTTTGGCAGGCGCCATGAGCCTGGAAGACGACAGTGTTCTGGGTATCGCCATGGGTACCAGTGAAGCCGGCGGATATGTGGATTCTAACGGAAACATCACAGGCTGGCTGAATGAGTTGGCATTTGTTCCCGTAGACGCGCAGCCCGGCGCCATGAAAGATGAATGGTCTGGGGATATTGGATGCGGGGTAAAATATTTTTCCCAGGACGCGGTGATTAAACTCGGTCCTGCAGCGGGGATTTCATTTGAAGAAGGTATGAGCCCTGCGGAAAAACTGGCGTATGTGCAGCAGCTGATGATAAACGGGGATAAACGTCCTGTTAATCTGTATAAAACCTTGGGTGTATATTTGGGATACGGTCTGGCACATTATGCCGACTACTATACCTTTAAGCATGTATTGCTGTTGGGACGTGTTATGTCCGGGGAGGGCGGGATGATCATGTACAATCAGGCAAAAGATGTATTGAAGGATGAATTCCCGGAAATCTGCTGCAAATTGCATTTACCCGATGAAAAGACCCGCCGCGTGGGACAGTCCGCTGCTGCGGCAAGTCTGCCCAAAATAAAACGATAAAGTTTTTTAAAAAACTATTGACAAATGATCAATTATCCGATATAATTAATCCATCGTTCCAAAGACAGCAGGTTCGCGCAAGCGACAAACGGTTTACCGCCTGCCGAGGAAAGAGTTGAAAAATCAATGTGTATGATTGTATGCTCTTTTGTCGGCTTCCGGCAAAAGAGCATTTATATTGTTTGGAACAATCTGTAACAGGAGGTACTCAAAACTATGCCCAGTGCAAAAATTTTAGCGGAAAAACAGGCACAGGTCGCAAAGTTGTCTGATCAGGTAAAGACGGCGGCTTCCGGCGTATTGGTCAACTATGCCAAGACGACTGTTGAAGATGATACCGTTTTGCGCCGCGAACTGAGAAGTGCAGGCGTGGAATACGGGGTCTACAAAAACTCGATCCTTCGTTTTGTGTTCAACGAAACCGGTCTTTCCGATATGATTGACAAATTGGTAGGCATGTCTGCTTTGGCTATCTGCCAGGAGGATCAGATCGCACCTGCCCGCATTCTTGCAAAATTTGCCGAAAGTCATCCCAGCTTTGAAATCAAAGGCGGCTTTTTCGAAGGCAGTGTGATTCCCGTTGAAAAAGTGATTGCATTATCCAAGCTTCCTTCTAAGGAAACTCTCATAGCCCAGTTGATGAGCGTTTTGAATGGCAGCATGCAGTCTTTGGCTTGCGTATTACAAGCTGTTGTTGATAAAGCGGCAGAAGCTCCCGCTGAATAACCCTAAGAAGAAACTAATTTCAAAACTATCATGAATATTTGGAGGAAATGAAAATGGCATCTGAAAAAATCAACGTAATTGTTGAACAAATTAAAACATTGACTGTTCTGGAAGTGTCTGAACTTGTGAAAGAACTGGAAACAGAATTCGGTGTTTCCGCTGCCGCTGTTGCTGTTGCAGCCGGACCTGCTGCTGCTGCTCCCGCTGAGGAAGAAAAGACCGAATTTGACGTCATTCTGACCGGTTTCGGCGATCAGAAATTGAACGTGATCAAAATGGTTCGTTCCATCACCGGTTTGGGACTGGGTGACGCTAAAGCTTTCGTAGAAAGCTGCCCGAAGCCTGTTAAAGAAGGCATTGCCAAGAACGAAGCAGAAGACATTGCCAAACAGCTCAAAGAAGCCGGTGCAACGGTCGAAATTAAATAAGTACACAAAATGTTACAAAAATAGCGGTGAAATACATTTCATCGCTATTTTTATTTATTTATGGACAAACTACTATATTATATGATATACTAATTAATATTGTATGTAAGGAGTGATAAAATGACTAGATTCTATAATTATTCAGCAGGTCCCTCGATGCTTCCCTTAGAAATATTGAAAAAAGCGGCCTCCGAATTGGTGTGTTACGGTTCATCCGGCATGTCCGTGATGGAAATGAGCCATCGCTCAACCGCTTTTGAAGAGATTATTCATCAAGCCGAAGCTTCCTTGCGAAAACTCATGGAGATTCCAAATGAGTATGCCGTTTTGTTTTTACAGGGAGGGGCTACGACTCAATTTTCAATGATTCCTATGAATCTGATGACAAAAAACGGGAAAGCGGATTACATTGTTTCCGGTTATTTCGCCGAAAAAGCGTATAAGGAAGCAACCAAATTTGGCTCTGCCCGGGTTGTTGCCACCTCGGAAGATAAAAAACATACCGAAGTTCCTTATGTTGAAAAAAACGCTTTTGATCCGGAAGCAGATTATGTGCATATCTGCTATAACAACACCATATTCGGAACTACGTTTGATTATATTCCCGACACTGGCGACATACCCCTGGTGGCGGATATGTCATCCTATATTATGTCTGAACCTGTGGATGTAAGCCGCTTCGGTTTGATTTATGCCGGAGCGCAGAAGAACATCGGACCTGCCGGCGTGACGATTGTGGTGGTCAAAAAGGATTTAATCGGAAATGCCCCTGCGCATGTTCCCTCTATGCTCAATTATCAAATGCATCTGGACCATGGCTCCATGTACAATACGCCACCGTGCTATGCAATTTATATGGCAGGTTTGGTATTTGATTGGCTGCTTGCAAACGGCGGATTGGCTGCCATAAAAATACAAAATGAAAAGAAGGCAAAGCTTCTGTATTCTTACTTGGACCGTTCGAACTTGTTCAAAAACTCTGTTCTGCCTAAAAACCGTTCCAGAATGAACGTTACCTTTGTGACCGGTTCCCCGGAGATGGATAAGATGTTTTGCAAGGAAGCGGAAGACGCGGGTCTTTTAAATTTGAAAGGACACCGTTTGGTAGGCGGTATGCGCGCTTCGATTTATAATGCCCACCCATTGGATGGGGTTGAAGCCTTGATTTCCTTCATGGAAAAATTTGAGAAAGCCAATGGGTGAAGATATGTATCACATTCTATTGAAAAATAAAATATCGCAAGCAGGATTGCGTTTACTCCCTGCTTCCTATCATTGCAGCGAAGATATTAAACAGGCGGAGGCGATTTTAGTCCGTTCTGCCCCCGTATCTGAAGATGTTTTGCCCCAAACCATGTTGGCGGTTGCACGCTGCGGTGCCGGTGTGAACAATATTTCGATCCCTGTTTGCACACAGCGGGGGATAGCTGTTTTCAATACCCCCGGTGCCAATGCGAATGCTGTCAAGGAGTTAACTTTGGCCGCTCTGTTTTTGTCTTCTCGGAAGATTGTGGACGGTATTCAGTGGGTCAACGGATTAGAAAAAGGGGATGACCTGTCTGCTCGTGTGGAAAAAGGCAAAGGGAAATTTGTTGGCCCCGAATTGTTAGGAAAAACCCTTGGCATCATTGGATTAGGCGCCATCGGGAAGGAAGTAGCCCGCACCGCCGTTGCCTTGGGCATGAAAGTTGTTGCCATGGATGAGCGAATCGTATCAGACACGGTGACTTCCGTGAAAGGGGATTGGATGCAAATTGTATCCACCATGCAAGAGGTCTATCAAGTGTCTGATTATATCACGGCACATGTTCCGTTAACCCCCGAAACCAAAGGCATGTTCTGTCAGGCTAATTTTGCTTGCATGAAAGACGGTGTGCGTATTATCAACATGTCCAGAGGCGAATTGGTAAACGAAAAGGATATGATTGCCGCTTTAGAAAGCCAAAAAGTAGCCTGTTATGTAACAGATTTTGTATCCAATGGCCTGTTAGGGGTCCAAGGTGTGATTGGGATTCCCCATTTAGGCGCCTCCACACCGGAAGCTGAAGATAATTGCGCCGTCATGGCAGTCAATCAAGTGGTAGACTATTTGGAAAACGGAAATATAACCAATTCTGTCAACTTCCCCGCAATCACCATGGAACGCTGCGGAAAACATCGTATTTCCATTGTATCCGGCCATGCTTTTTCCGTTTCATCTTTACCCATTGTACCCAAAGCCATGAAAGTTGAATCCAAAGGGGAGATTATCTACGCGCTGATTGACACCGATTCCGATGTCACGATACTGGAAGCGTTTTTACGGGAAACTTTTATTAAAATAAGAGTATTGTAAAAAAACAAAAGCCAACGAATGAAAATCCGTTGGCTTTGTTGATGTGGTTTCTTTATTCAATCACTGTATTGGTATAGATAATCAAGCATTTTTGGGATAGGTTTCCTTGCTTATCAAAGGAGATATACAAGTAGCGGTTATTGTTGGTTTCGGAAGGCGTAAAGCCTTCTTCTTTTAAAGTCTTGTACAACTCATCGGTATATTTTAAGACTTTTTTTCCATTGACCTCAACACCGTATTTTTGTACGATGGATTTGGTTACATCGATGCCTTTATTGTTTTCAAACCCTTGATATAGGACTGCGTGAAAGAGAACTTTGAACTTTCCATGATAAAAATCTTCCTCGTTGCCATACCCCATATCCAACAATTGTTTGATATAGTTGACAATACCTTCTTCGGTCATGTCGTTAATGGTAATAGAAAGGCTGTTCTTATTTCCTGATTTGGTAGCATAGGGAATCACTGCGGTCACATACTTTGAAGCAACAGGCAATTCTACGGTATCCCAAAGCTGCAAAAAATCGTATTTGCTGTTGGGGCTATACTTTTCCAAGTAGTCAAGCATGTCGATTTTCTCGGCAACTTGCCTATATTCATCAGATTTTTCGTCCAGATCCTTGCATTTTGCCTCCAATTCTTCGCGGGATTCCTTCACTTGGTAAGGCCACTGGGTCAGAATGTCCAGATTGAGCAGTTCCTCCACATTGGTTGCACCGCAAGAACTCAAGGAAAGCATAAAAGAGAGGATAAGAAACAATAGAGCGATTTTTTTCATGGAAATCCTCCTGAAATAGGTATACAATCATTGTAACAAATACGACGAAAATTGTCCATAGCAAGAATAGACAAAATCAATTCTGCGCGTTTGGTCAATTCACTCAATTAGTTGCATTCGGCAACCAGGGGACCGGCCAATTCCTGCAAGAATATGATTTTTCCGGGAAGCGTGGGCATCCAGCTGGAAGGAATCCACATGGAAGGACCGTGACGAAGGGTGGTCCAGAGAGACATTCCCTGCCATTGCATACCCCGGGAGAGAGCACCGTCGCAGCCGCCGATGATCTTATCGGACTGGAGAAACAGACCGGGACCAATGGTGTTGGCTCTGCAGGGAACCAAAGTGGTGCGGCTCTTAAAACTGGTAATGGCGTTCTGTTCAATGGTGAGGGGATGCAGTTTTGCACCCAGACGATAACACTGCTTTTTCCATTCATCGGCGGAAGTATAGTCTGCGGCAAAGTGGGGTTCCCAGAAAGCAATGTGCATCATTCTGCCGATTCCGAATACGGTGACCAGTTTGGCACCCTGGGCTTTGAGAGCGGCAATTTTTTCGGGATATGTAGGCAAATTGGAACGGGTGGCAAAGTTTCTTTGTTCTACCGGAACAGTCAATTCAGCCAAAGGACCGTACAAAGCATGTTCCATAGCGTACTGGAACGCGCCTTTGTTGGAGGTATCCAGCGTATTGCCTTCCGCATCGCTCCACTCGTCCATATTAAAGCCGTATACGTGTTTGCAGCTGACATTCCAAGCTTTCAGGAAAAATACAGCCCATTTATACATTCCCATCGGACCAACAGGAAGAATCATGGCAAGTTTTCGTCCTTCGTCGGCACAATTTTTAATTTCAAGAGCAATTTCATGTCCCAGAATCATATCAAAATCGTATACATTTTCGCAGGGAACGACTTCAAAATCTTTATTCCAGAAATCCTGACGTTCCGTAATGGATTCGGGAGGATTGGAGCAACATGCATCGATTTTGTCCAGATCCCAACCTGCGGGGAAAAAGTTTTCCAACAAGGAGCCTTTTTGTGTAGACAGAAAATTCATAGATACTACCTCTTCGTTCTAACGAACCTTTCTATATTATATTTATATTCACACAAATAAAGTATACCATATTTACCTGAGTAATGCAAGAGGTTGATGCCTATTTAGGTGAGTTTATTTCTGCCTATTTAGGTGAGTTTATTCACATACCATTTGTCGCCCCGCTTGCGCCATAAAAAGAAAATCATTCTTCCCAGCCAATCCAGCGCCATGGCAGACCAAAGACCACGGATGCCCCAGCCAAAATAAACGGCAAAAAGATATCCGCATCCAACTCGCAAAATACACATGGTGAAAATAGAAACCACTATGATAAATTTGCCATCCCCCGCAGCGCGCAAACCGTTGAAAGTGACAAAAGAACCGGACCAAAAGAGAGGCAAGGCAATCATCATAATCAGTAGAATATCCGTAAGATATTCGGATGATTGGGGTGACAGGTGGTACAACGCCGCGAACCAATCCGAACACAAATATCCGATTCCGGCGGTGGTCAACAAGCAAAAGCATGAAAAAATAACCATACGATTGATTTGATAACGAGCTTCTTTTAAGTTTCCGGAACCCACCAATTGCCCTACCACCGTCATCAGAGTCAAACAAATGGCTGAGGCAGGGATTTCTAAGAAGGTGATGATGGAGAAACCTACACTGTGAGCTGTCAGGGCATTGGGACCCAAGTACTTGGCAATGCGATGGTACATAACATCAAACATCAATAAAACGATTTCTGCTGTCACAGGGATAGCTACTTTACAGATACTTTTTATGATAGGACCGTCAAAGCGGAAGGGGAAAAACCCCCGGATGGTCAATCCGCTTTTTCCTTGTAATAAGAATATGGCACTGAGCGCGGCTCCGATGATACGCACGATGAGCAACGAAAAGGCGGCACCGCTGGCATTCATGTCGCAGATGAAAATGAAGAATGCGTATCCACCCACATTGAGTATATTCATCAAAGCGGAAATAAACAATGCGGTCTTGGAATCGCATACGGCACGAAGGGCGCCGATGACAGCAGAGTTGAATGCAAAAAACGGGTATGAAAGTGCAACGATGATCAAATAATCTGTTGCATTGGTCATTACGGCGGGTTCCAATGTGCCGTACAGGAGCGTGAGAAGCTCCCTGCCGAAAAACACACAGACAAACATCATGGCGGTCGAAAGCAAAACACAAACCGAAATGGTTTGTTTCATGGCGTTATGTGCATTCTTTATATCATTTTTCCCGACAAACTGGGCGATGATCACAGTGCCGCCGACGTTGAAAGCGGAAAAAAAAATAATCAGTATATTACCGATTGAATTGGCTAGAGATACGCCGGAAACCGCCGCCTCGCCAATGGAAGAAACCATGGCAGAATTCACGATTCCGATGGATGATACCAACATAGTATCTAAAAACAAAGGAAACATAAGCCGCAGTATTCTTTTGCGGTCAAATTGCAGCGATGCAGGCGTGCCCATCCCAATGACCCCCATTCATCGAGCAGTATATCATAGGTTTCAAGGAATGTCGAGAGGTTTTTGAAAATAGTAAGAACCTTTTCGAAAGAGGGAAAAGACCTAATAACGGTAAAATAATAATATCAATATAGTTTGATTTTTTGTCAATCGTGTGTAGGATTTGGCAGGTGCCCTCTGTTATACTGAAAATGCGTTCCGGGGTGAAGCCTGAAAACGCAGCAATCAATTATGCTGTCTTACTTTAATCCGCTTGACAAAAAGCCTTAAGTTCGATAGCATAGAATTATAGCGGTCAATCCGCATGTTTTGAAAGGATGGACGATCATGACGAAGAATAATGATGAACTCGTAATGAATGGTGCCGGCATTGCAGAAATCGGTTTTCCCATGTGGCCTCAGTTTAACCCCGACTCTTTGAAGGATATTACCGAACCCTTAATCAATGGTAAAGTAAACTACTGGACCGGCCCAAAAGGCATGGAATTTGAAGAAAAATGGGCAAAATGGATTGGTGCCAAAATGGCGGTTTCCTGCACCAACGGAACAGCCGCTTTGCACATTGCCATTGCTTCCTTGGGCATTGGCCCCGGCGATGAAGTTATTGTTCCCTCTTATTCATTTATCGCTTCTTCTTTCGCCATCGTACAAGCAGGTGCGATTCCCGTATTTTGCGACGTGACCGAAGATCATACCATTGACCCTGCAATGATTGAAGGGCTCATTTCCCCCAGAACCAAGGGTATCGTGGTTGTTCACCTGTACGGTGTGATTGCCGATATGGGTCCCATTCTTTCCATTGCCAAAAAACATAATTTGAAAGTCATTGAAGACTGCGCTCAGTGCTTTGGCGGCGAATATAATGGAATCAAATCCGGTTTAATCGGCGATGTGGGCTGCTTCTCTTTCTGTCAGTCCAAGCACTTTACCACCGGCGGCGAAGGCGGTATGGTTGTGACCAACGATGAAGAATTGGGGTGGGAATGCCGTTCCTTCCGTGACCATGGATACGACGTGAGAAAAAGAATGTCCATGCTGGCGCTGGAAGAAAAATTGCCCTACATTCACACCAGAGTGGGCTTCAACTATCGTTTGACCGAAATTCAGTCCATCATCGGCATCAATGAATTAAAACGCTTTGACAGCTGGAACCTGGCGCGCAGATTGGAATATGCCGCCATGTATGACAATGCTTTCACCGGCTTCAAAGGCATCTATAAGTTGCCTGTAAATACGGCTGAAAGAAAGAATTCCTACTGGTGGTATCCCATCATCATCGATCTGGATGTGTTGGATTGTAAAGCGGATGTCATCCTTCGCGATCTGATGGCGGAGAAGATTCCCTGCTACGGCATCCAGTGGCCCGAAGCGTATGAAGAAAACGCATACAAGAATCTCCGCGGATTCGGGACTGTACAATTCCCCTTCAAATCCACCGAATATACCAATCCCGAAACAGTTGATTATTCCAAATCCCACTGCCCCGTTGCCCACAAGCTTCGTTTCGAAACCGTGTGCCTCTTCCTGCATCCCTCTTGGGAAAAGGTTCACATCGAACGCTGCATCGAAGGCATGAAGACCGTATTGCATAAACATTATAAATAATAAATAGGAGTCATCTATGAAAAAAGTAAAATGGGGTGTTCTCGGTGCCGGCGGTATTGCCGACAGAAGAACCATTCCCGGTATGATGCTTGCTAAGAATGCCGAACTTGTTGCCGTGATGGAAATCAACATGGAATTCGCAGAAAGGATTCGCGCCAAATACAATGCAAAACGTGCATATGATAACACCGATGCTCTTTTGGCGGATCCCGAAGTGGAAGCCGTGTACATTGCATCTCCCGTAATCTATCATAAAGAACAGGTATTGAAAGCTGCCAAAGCCGGCAAACACATTCTTTGCGAAAAGCCCATCGCTTTGTCTGTTCCCGCATGTGAAGAACTGGTGGAAGCATGTAACGAAGCCGGCGTTTTGTCTGCCACCGGTTTCATGATGCGTTACCATGCCTATCATCAGAAGATGAAGGAATTTATTTCCGAAGGCAAAATCGGCGACGTGGTATTTTGCCGGGGTCAATTCTCTTGCTGGTATCCCGACATGGAAGGTGCATGGAGACAGAACAAAAAATTGTCCGGCGGTGGCGCTCTGATCGATATGGGCGTGCATGCCATTGACTTGATTCAATATCTAACGGATTCTAAAGTTACCAAAGTGGCCGCCCTCAACGATACTAAAACCTTCCAATACTCGGTAGATGACTCCTCTTGCGTGTTGATGAAACTTTCAAACGGTGCTACCGCTCATGTTGATTCCAACTTCAACATTCCCGATGCGGCCTCTTTGAGCTTGTTTGAAATCTATGGTACCAAAGGCAGCATCATTGCTGAAGGCACCTTATCTCAAGAGGAAGGCGGCAAAGTGCGGTTTATGGTCAGTGACGTAGCGGGCTATGATGCCAACCAAAACCGTAATCAAGTGAAACCCCTTGATGTGCCTGTTACATTTGGCAACATGTATACCAAAGAAATTGAGTCTTTTTCCAATTCGATTCTTACCGGTGCTCCCATTCAGGTACCCATGAGCGATGCTCTGTATGTGCAGCGGATCGTAACCGCCGCATATGAGTCGGGCGAAAAGGAAATTTTTGTCGAAGTGTGATGATGCAGAAGGCTATGAAACCCCGTGTGGGAATGCTAACACTTGGATGCCGTGTAAACCAATATGAAAGCGAAGCGATTGCCGAGGGCTTTACAACCCTTGGCTTTTCCCTCTTTTCATTTGAGGACAGTTGTGATATCTATGTAATCAATACCTGCGCGGTTACCAAAGAAAGTGAGCGGAAAAGCCGCCAGATGATCCGCCGTGCGTTAAGAAAAAAAGAAAAGGCAAGCCGGGAAGGCCGCTCGGTTTTGGTGGTGGTATGCGGTTGCTATGCCCAACAGTACCATCAGCAGGGATATGCATTCCCGGATTTTGAAGGCGTATCTTTTTTAAGCGGAAATGTGGGAAAAGACAAAATTGCCTCTTCCATTGCCCGGATGTGGGAAGAAGGGTTGGAGACCCCCATCAATGTACTCCAAGGCATGGCAGGTGTGGCGTATGATCCCCTGTTCATTCGCCGCTCGGAAAAGGTACGGGCGTTTGTCAAAATCCAGGATGGATGCAACAGCTTTTGTACCTATTGTATCGTTCCATATTTGCGGGGGAGAGTCCGTTCCCGCAAAAAGGAGGAGATTTTACGGGAAGTAGAAAATTTGGTGGAAAACGGTGCCGGTGAAATCGTTCTCACCGGAATTGAAACCGGTGCATACGGTACGGAAGAAAACAGGAGACATCTTCCGCTTCTGGAGTTGGTACAAGCTGTGTCCCGGATTCCCGGCGTTCATCGCATCAGTTTTGGCTCATTAAAACCGGATGTGTTTACAGAATCCTTCACCGAAGCCTTATCCCGGTGCCATGGAATCTTGCCGCACTTTCACCTATCCGTTCAGAACGGATCAGACCCGGTGTTGAAGGCCATGGGAAGGCGATATACCATCGGACAAGTCAATGAGATTCTGGCACGTATCCGCACCTATTTTCCCCGTGTGACTTTTTCGGCAGATATGATAGTGGGATTCCCCGGTGAAACCGAAGAGGATTTTCAAAACACCCTGCATTTTATAAAAGAGGCGGGTTTTTTGCATGTTCACATTTTTCCCTATTCTCAAAGAGAAGGAACTGCCGCTGCCAAGTATGCCCATCAGATTGCACCGATCATAAAAAAGCAGAGGGCTGCCATGCTTGCAGAAGAGGCAAAAAGAGCGGCACGGGGCATAAAACATACTTTTGAAGGGCAGTCTTTTTCCCTGTTGATTGAAAGTATGGATCCTACCCATGTGGTGGGGCATACCGAAAATAATTTGGAAATGAAAATTCCCCGCCACCCGGAAGACCGAGTGGGGGGAATGCGGACAGTGAACTATACCCATCAAAATCGATGAGTCAGATTGTAGATTTTATTTCTATGCTGCCCTTGCTTGAGGCGGCTTTTTACGGCGTTGTTGAGAATGTGCTTTTCGATTTTTATCATGGTAGATCGATATAAACCGCCTTTAAAAGGATGTGTTTTGGTCTTTTTGGAGGCGTTTTTGTAATATTGGGAGCCCATGCCGGTACGGCGAATCAAACTGTTCAACTGGGGGAGTTTAATCACCGCTTTGACGGGAGTACTGAATGTAACGTTTCTGCTGGTAAAAACGGTAACGCCGAAAATTGGAATGCCTGATAAAGATTTTTCTTGTAATAAAACGTTTCTGAGTGCTTTTGTATGAATGCGATTTTGCAGGATGGGGCTATGAAATTTCACTGTTTTTTCTTTATAGTATTGCACCCAGTTGCGAGGACCGATGACGATATGTCCATGATGGCTTTTGGTCTCAATGACAAATATACCATGGCGGCAAATCAGAATATGGTCCAACTGGGTCAATCCCACTTCGGTTTTCAAGTAAATATCGTTGAGTAAAATGCAGCCCGGCTGGTGTTTGCGGATATACGCGGATACCCGTTCTTCCGCGTTGTCTCCATAATGATTGATTAGATTTTGTTTTTTCTTGGAGCGATAGCGAAAAGATAAAATCATGACAAGGGCAACTACATCAAATAAGACCAATAGAATGAATAAAACTTCCATTACTGAGATACTTTCATTATTTTGGGTATAATACGATTGATATTTCCTGCACCCAGGACCAGAAGAATATCTCCTTTTTGTACCAACTCATCCAAGGCGTTAACAATCGACTCATCATCTGGGCAATAGAGACCGTTTTCAGTTTGCTGCGCCAGCATTTGAGAGGTGACGCCGTTTGGTTTTTCTCTCGCGGAATAAATATCAGCAAACAGGACTTTATGACATCCTTGGAAGGCTTTGGTGAAGGCATTGAACAATTTAGCGGTACGGGTATAGGTATGAGGCTGGAATATGGCGATGACATGATTTTTATGAATGGACAAGGCAGCGGAGACGGTCGCCCTGATCTCATCGGGGTGATGGGCATAATCTTCTACTACCAGAGCGCCGTGGTAATATCCTTTGCGTTCAAAGCGTCGTTTGACGCCGGTAAAGGAAGCAAGGCCTTTTTGTATAAAGACAAAATCAATTCCCTGGCTGTGGGCTGTAGCCAAAGCGGCCAATGCGTTTCCGATGTGGAATGCACCCACGACCCCCAGGTGCAGAACCCCCAGATATTGCCCTTTGAAATAAGCATCAAATACAGCGCAGCCGTTATCCAAACGCATATTTCCGGCATAATAATCGGCATTTTCGTTGCCACTTTCGGAGAACCAAATAAGGGTATTTTCATATCCTTCTGCTGCTTTGTGACAATTTTCGCAATCATAATTCAAAATGGCAGTGTGGGCAATGAAGATGTATTTTCGAAAGGAAGCGATGATATTTTCAATGGTTCCGAAATAATCCACATGATCCAGGGCGATGTTTAATACCACCGCCACGCCGGGAAAGAAATCCAAAAACGAATCCTTATATTCGCAGGCTTCAAAAATAAAATCTTTACCTTTTCCGATATGGTAGCAGCCGCCCAGAGAGGGCATTTCAGCTCCTACCAATACGGTGGGATCTCTGCGTGCTTCCAGAAAAATGGAAGAGATCATGCCGGTGGTGGATGATTTTCCATGGGTTCCGGCAATACCGATGGGATTTCCTTCTGTTTTCATGAGCTGCCCCAAAAACTCCGATCGTTCCATGGTAAAAAGCCCCATAGTACGGGGAGCAGACAGCATGATGTCACTGTCTTGAATGGCGGCGGTATAAACAACGCGGGTGACACCGTCAAAAACGCCGTCATAATAGGAATGACAGATGGGAATTCCGGCTTTTTTCAATTGATTGACCAAAGGCGTATCGGAATCTCGATCGTATCCTCTTACCTCAAATCCTTTTTCAAGCATAATGAGAGCAAGGGCAGACATACTGATTCCGCCAATACCTACGAAGAAAAAAACATTTTCCGAGGAAAAAATTGTATTTTTATCATCAACAATTAACATGCTAAACACCTAACTTTCACAAAGGGTCGATATACTGAGTTCATAAAATCAATCCGTGACATTTAAAGGAGTGTTGAATATGCAGATTACAGATATTAAAATTCGCAAAGTATTTGATGAAGGTCCCATGCGGGCTGTAGTATCCATCACTTTTGATAATCAATTTGCAGTTCATGATATTAAAGTGATTTATGCCAATGAAAGATATTTCATTGTTATGCCCAGTCGAAAAAACCCGGACGGCACATATAGAGATATTGCCCATCCCATCAATGCGGAATTTCGCGCTGCACTGCAGGAAGCCGTGATGGCGAAATACCACGAAGAAAGCGAAAAGGCAGAACCCGCTCCCGCTACTATATAAACCGATTTCACAGCGAAGTCCTAGGGGGCTTCGCTGATTTCGTTCAAAAACAAGCAAGAAGTAATCACTTCCGTGAGAATGTCATTCCATAAGACTTTCCAACCGTGATCGGTATATTCACAGGATATTGTCACCGTGGCAGTGAGAAAATTTTCATTGTCTGCGGAGATACGCTCAACAATGGTGGCATCATAATAATCGGTATTTGGATCCAACGTGCCATTCAACTGCTTCAGCGTCATGGTATACAGAGTATCGTTGTACAGCTCGTAAATAGCATCCTGGCCGTTCACATATTGACAGGATACGACCACGGTGGCGTGATCGCCGTCAACATGACTCTCCTTGATTTGATAGGAGAGTTTTTTTGCGCAAAAACGGTAGAACAAGCGAAAGGAGGATGAATGGGCAAGGGAGTCGGAATAAACCAAAAATTGTTTTTCATTCAATCCCCAGAAGAATACGTCCGTATCATCGGTGAAAACAAAACGCAGAAGCGTTTCGTGATCATACTCTTTTGCCGCATCCAGAAAAGCCTTTATGGTGTTTTCTGGATTTTCTGCCTTACACGCCACCATCCCGGGAAACAGAAAACACAAACAAAGGAAAATGGCGAAGAAACGAAGTTTAACCATGGTTGGGTGTGCTGTTGCCTTGAGCAGGCAATCGATCATGGCCATCAGAATAAATGCCTCGGTCTTTTTGAGAGTGGGCAGACCAAATGATTTTACGAGGACACACCTGTGCACAAATGCCGCAACCTGTACAAAGATCGTACTGGATGGAGGCATATGCACCCTGAACGGTGATGGCTTTTGCGGGACATTTTTTCTCACACAATTTGCAGCCGATGCATCCGGTCTGACAATAAGATTTGGTTACGCTGCCTTTATCCTGGGAGTTGCATCCCACCCAAAAAACGGCATCATAGGGAATAAGGGCAATGATGTGTTTGGGGCAGGTGTCCACACACATGCCGCAGGCGCGGCATTTTTCATAGTTTACCGCCGCGATTCCATTGACCACATCAATGGCTTGAAAAGGACAGGCTCTGGCACAGGAACCCAAACCGATACAACCATTGGGACAAAGTTTGTCGCCGCCTGCCAATCCAATGGCCGCGTTGCAATCATCAATGCCTTCATACATATATTTTTTCTTGGCCATTTCGTGGGTACCGCTGCAAAGAATTTGGGCGCGGTAACGAATGGTCTTTTCTGCGCTTTGACAACCCAAGAGGAGGGAGATGGCGGTGTTTTTATCGTTGGAGTTGGTGGGGCAAGTGTTTGGTTTGGCTTCGCCTGTTGCAATGGCTTGTGCCAAGGCGGCACAGCCTGAGTATCCGCAGCCGCCGCAGTTTGCGCCGGGCAGCAGGGAGAGGATGGCTTCCAGCTTTTCGGGTTTTTCCGACGTAAAGAAGCGGGCTGCAATGGCAAGCAAAATACCCAGCAAACCACCTAAAACGACGAATACCAGACATGCGGTTATAATTTCATGCATATTATTTTCCTCCTCAACCGATGTTAACGCCGGAAAAGCCGGCAAAAGCCATGGCTACCAATCCGGCGCTCACAAGCAAAATAGGCAATCCTTCAAAGGATTTAGGAGGATCTGCAAACACAAGACGTTCCCGCACGCCGGCGAAAATGAGCATAGCCATGGTGAAGCCCAAAGCGGAGGAAAAACCAAAAACCACGGATGCCATCAAATTATATCCGTTTTGGATGTTGATCAGGGCGGAACCCAACACGGCGCAGTTGGTAGTAATCAAAGGCAAATAAATACCCAATGCTTCATAAAGCACAGGAACGTATTTTTTCAAAAACATTTCAATGAGTTGTACCAGGGCAGCAATGACGACGATGAACGCAATGGTGGAAAGATATGAAATTCCCAAAGGATCCAAAATATGGTGATATAAAAGCCAGGTCAAGAAAGAAGAAAGGGTAATGACACAAGTCACAGCCATGCCCATACCGAAAGCAGTGGAAGGCTTGTTGGAAACCCCCAGGAAAGGGCAAATTCCGTAAAACTGGGAGAAAATGAAGTTTTCTACCACGATGGCTGTGAAAGCCAACAGCAATAACGACGCAACGTTCATCTTGCACCTCCTTCGTCTTTACTTTCTTGTTTTTTTTCAAAAGAAATTTTTCTCACGGCTGCCAACAGAAAACCCAATGTCAGGAAAGCGCCGGCAGGCATGATGAAAATGAGCATAGAGAAAGATTGACCAAACAAGTTGAT
Source organism: Clostridiales bacterium UBA5448 (assembly GCA_002427425.1). GTDB lineage: Bacteria > Bacillota > Clostridia > Oscillospirales > SIG627 > UBA5448. Next base: position 53,829 of record DIRA01000032.1, read on the forward strand.
ACCGAATATGGATCCATTGCCCAAAAATTCTCGGCATAAACCGATCAGCGTAAGCGCCAGGGTAAATCCAAAGCCCATACCGATCCCGTCCATCATGGAATCTATGGGCGGATTTTTGGATGCAAAGGACTCTGCGCGGGCAAAGATGATGCAGTTTACCACAATGAGGGGAATGTATAACCCCAATGTGCCCGACAATTCAGGGAGAAACGCCTGTAAAAGCAAGTCGATGGCGGAAACAAAGCCGGCAATGACCACCACATAGGCGGCAATACGAATTTGTTCCGGGATAAATTTACGCAGAAGAGAGATAAACAAGTTGGAGAACATCAAAACCACCATGGTGGAAAGCCCCATGGCCAATCCGTTGATGGCGGATGTAGTGACCGCTAAGGTGGGACACATACCCAGCAGCTGCACGAATGTGGGGTTATGCGTGATCAAACCATTGCATAAAATGGATTTATATCGATTCATTGTGCCACCTCCAATCCGAGAAGAGAACGGCAGGTTGTCATGGAATCATTGACACCGGTCAATACATTTTTTGATGAAATGGTGGCGCCGGTGATGGCATCGATATCTTCATTCAACACCAGTTTACCGGACTTGTTGGCATATTGTTCAAGATACCTGTCTTCCGTTACTTTGGAGCCAACCCCGGCGGTTTCGGTACTGTACAGAACCTTCACGCCGATCACGGTTGCATTTTTGTCCATCGCCACCAAAAGACCAATGTCGCCACCGAATCCCGTGGGGGTTGCCCGGCAGACAAATCCTTGGAGAATGTGCCCTGCATCGTATACTTTATACAAAGCATCCGCCGAACCCACATAGGTAAATCCTTCGGTCAGTTCCTCAAAAGAATCGAAAGTGCCCTGAAACAATGAAGCTATGGCTTCATTGGTTTTCAGTGTTTTGTTATGTTCGATTTTATCCTTTGTCAGCATATTCACGGAGGAGAGAAGCAGTGCTACTGCCAAGCAGAGAATTAAGAGAGCCAGAGTGGGTTTGAGAATACCGTTTTTATTTTTTCCCACGGGATTCACCTCCAAATCTGACGGGTTTTGCATACCGATCCAGGTACCAGACAAACAAATTCATAATTAAAACAGCAAACGAAACACCTTCCGGATAACCGCCGTAATACCGAATAAAGACGGTTAAAACGCCGCATCCGACGCCGTAAACCACGCGGCCTTTGGGATTGGATGGAGAGGTCACATAGTCGGTAGCCATAAAGAAAGCAGCCAGGAAAAGACCGCCGGTGAGCAATTCGACCAACATGAATTCCCAGGCAACTGCGGACTCAATTTTAGGTAGGAAGAAAGTAATCAAGGCGACGGTTCCCAGATACGACAAGGGAATGAGGGGGGAGATGACACGGCGGGCAATGAGATACAAACCGCCGATGAGAAGAAGCAGGGAAGAAATTTCACCGATACAACCCCCGATTCTGCCTAAAAACAAATCAGCAAATGAAATATTCTCTGGCAAAACTCCGCTTTTAAGTTGAGAAAGAAGGGTGGCACTGCTGGTTATATCCACGGAGATCTTCCAAGGCTGGGGATAGGTCAAGGGTGCAACATAGGTGGTCATTTGGTGGGGGAAGGAGATAAACAGAAATACGCGGGCAGCCAAAACCGGGTTGACAAAGTTTTTACCAAGACCGCCGAATAACTGTTTTACGACCACAATGGCAAAAAACGCGCCGATAACACACAGCCAGAGAGGAGCGGAAACCGGCAAATTAAAGGCCAAAAGAACACCGGAAAGCACGGCGGAAAAATCGCCGATGGTGATTTCCCGGTGGTTGAGTTTTTGAAACAAGTATTCAAACAGGATACAGCTGACCACGCTGAGGGAGGTCAGGGTTATTACCCGCACACCAAAGATGTATATCGCCCAAACAAAGACCGGAATAAGGGCAATGATGACGTCCAGCATTAGAGTCCGCGTGGTACGGTTACCTCTCACATGGGGCGACGTGCTGACTTTTAAAAGATCCATATATGTATCCTTTCCTGCTTATTTTTTTGTATTTTTCTTTTCGCGGATTTTGGCTTTCGAGGTACGGATATGTTGAATGATCGGGATGCCCGCAGGGCAGATATAGGTGCAGCTGCCGCACTCCATGCAGCTCATCAAATCAAAATCCAGGCATCTTTCATATAAGCCTTTGCGGGTGTACATGGAATAATAGTTGGGCATCAAATGCATGGGACAAACACGAACGCAATTTCCGCAATGGATGCAAACGGAATTTTTCACCTGTTTGGCAACGGAGTCGGAAGAAAGAACCAAAATCGCTGCGGTCCCCTTGATTACGGGTGTATCGGGATTCCATTGGGCAAATCCCATCATAGGTCCCCCGCTGATAATTTTTGCGGGACGTTCCTTCAACCCTCCGCAATAATTGATAACATCGGAAAAGGGCGTACCGATAGCCACCCGCAGATTTTGAGGTTTGACCACACAATCTCCGTCCACGGTGACAATTCTGTCAATCACAGGAAGACCTGTGGTAAAAGCCCGATAGGTTTTGCTGCAGGTTTCGGCGTTGAACACCACCCTGCCTACATCGGCAGGCAACTTCCCTTGAGGAATTTCAATTTTATCTATTGCGTATATCAGCTGGCGTTCATCTCCCTGGGGATATTTGGTTTTCAGGGTCTTCACACACAGCATATCTTTGTCTTTCACCGTTTCTTTTAAAAGGGCGATTGCATTGGCTTTGTTGGCTTCAACCGCAAGCACGCCTTCTTCGATAGACAAAGCTTTCATGATAATGAGAGTGCCCCCGATGACAAATTGGGGCGTTTCCAAAAGAAGCCTGTGGTTGGCTGTGATGTAGGGTTCACATTCGGCACAGTTCACGATCAGCTTCTTTGCTTTTCCCATGGCAGATGCAATTTTCGCATGGGTGGGGAAAGCGGCACCGCCCATACCGGAAATACCGGCGTTTTTGATTACCTGCATGATTTCCTCGGGGGTGGCTTCAGCCAAAGGTTTTGAAAAGGGAATGATGGATGGATCCAAGGTATTTTTAAAATCATTTTCAATGACAATATGGTTGGTTTTACGTCCCATAGCGTCGATGATGGGTTGAATGTCCCGGACTCTTCCGGAAACGGATGAATGGATGGCACAGGTAAGACCTTCGGCATCTCCGATTTTTTGACCGCGAAACACAGTATCCCCGGGATGTACGGTGGGGATACAGGGTGCGCCGATATGCTGGGAGACGGGAATATAGACAACGGCAGGCGCGGGCATGTCGGTTATTACGCAGTGCTCTGTCGTTTTATGGTCGTCAATATGAATGCCGCCACGAAAGGTTAATGCCAATACGATCACCCCAATTTGGATAATTATAATATGCATTTTATTATAACATAAAACAGACCTATTTACAAGAGAATGAGAATAAGTCGTAACAATTACATCTGTCTACATCATATGACAAAGAAAAACCGCCGAAGATATCTTCGGCGGTTTCGGACAAACAATAATGTATATAGAATTACTGCTGTTCCTTTTTGGCTGCAAAGCATTCGCTGCAGAGAACGGCACGATCATTGGTGGGCTGGAAAGGAACTCTTGCTTCCTTGCCGCACTCAGCGCAAGTGGTCGTGAAATATTCTCTGGTGGGTCTGCTGGAATTTTTGCGTGTGTCACGGCAGGCCTTGCATCTTTGGGGTTCATTCTGGAATCCCTTTTCTGCGTAAAATTCCTGTTCGCCCGCTGTGAAAACGAATTCACTGTTGCAGTCTTTGCATACTAAAGTCTTGTCCTCGTACATGTTTTCCTCCGCTTGGATAAAAAATATTTTTTATAGCCCACGAACGGATTTCCACCGCTACCTTCCTAAGACGCTCTGGGTTAAGCTACGCGGGCGCATAAGCTAAAACGTATGAAATTATATATATAAACAAAAATGGTTGGGAAATGGGTTAATCGCGTAGCTTTAGCTTATTGCGAATCCGTTGTAGGGCATTGCCCACCGACTTGGGCGGAACATTGAGGGCAAGAGCAATTTGGTCATAGGTACAATCGGAAAGATAAAGCTTCAAAACTTTTTTTTCGTAACCGGACAATTCGCTGTCCAGACGGGATAAAAAGCGTGTGTAACTCTCGTTGTCAAGGAGAATACGCTCGGGGTCGCCGTGTAAAGAAGGCAGTGTGAAGAGCGGGATATTTTCTTCTTCCGATTCACTTAAGGAGAGCGAATTGCGCAACGGAGCATTTTTTTTGCTATTATACTTTTTCAGAGCGGAAAAAACGGTCCGTCTGATACAAAGATATGAAAAGGTAGTAAAAGAAGCACAGTTTGCATCATAAAGCATAACCGCTTTGAATAAGCCGATGAAAGCTTCCTGTTCCAAATCCTCTTTTTCACTTTCGGGAACATCCATGTGGGATAGGATCGACCGAATCAAAGGCTTGCTTTTTTCTACCACCAACCGAAAGGCGTCATGATCGCCCGCTTTTGCATCACGAATGTTATCGAGCGATATTGCGGTTGATACATGGGATGATTTACCACACATACTATACACCTCTAGGTCTTGGTACATTGTAAATTATAACACGAAACATTTCACTGTCAATAGTTTTTTGTAAATTTATTGTCAAATTATTCAAATTTCTTGCTAAAATGCGCGGTGTGTGGTATACTGGACACATAAATCAGAGAATAAGGATGTGTTACCATGGCAGGAATTATGCGAGGAGAAGAAATAAAAGTGTTTATTTTATATCTGTTGCATCAATTGAAAATACCTCTGTCAGGTGAAATTCTTTCGGAAATCATCTTGTGGGACGGTAGCGTCAATTATTTTGACTTTTCGGAAGCATTTGATTCACTGACCCAAAGCAAGGCATTGACATCGATGGAGCAGGAGGGAAAAGTCCTGTATGTGGTATCGCCGGAAGGGGAACAGATTTTAGCCTGTATGGAAAACGCTCTGTCGGAAGGGCTCAAAGAAAAAGTACTCCGAAGTGCCACCCGCTTGCTTGCCTATCGCAACCACGGGAGAAGCGCCCGGAGTACTCTCATGGAAACCAATGACGGCTATGAATTAAATTGCTTGATACAAGATAATGAAAAAGTATTTTTAAATGTAACACTGTACCCCGAAAGCAGACATGAAGCCGAAAGTTTCAAGGTGCGTTTTGATAACAACCCGGAAGATTTGCTGCGGGGCGTGTTGGCCATTTTATCGGGGCAGGCAAAATTTCTTTATTGATTTTTCAACATCATACAGAATATTTCAGCGGTGCGGACAGCACCGCTTTTTGCTTGTTCAAAGGTACTGCCTTCCGATCCCACATAGAGGGTGAGAAAACCGGCGGACAATTCCTGGTTCAAACTTTGGTTGACAAAAGAAATGGGCAGGCATAGGCTCGCTTGTTGCTCATCGATGTATTCTTTCCAGGTCATGGCGAGGGTCAGGTTTTTGACATAGTCGGCATGGGTTTCGTGTTCATAATCGCTTCCCACCGCAATGCGTACCTGTGCTGTTTTCCCGTCCGGTGTAAGCGGACTGATCCAATTTCCGTTGCTGTCGCTAAGGGTATCTCGGTGAATATCGATGATATAACGGATGGAGGGAAAGGCTTTGAGATAGGCCGCAACGGTTGCGGCGGAGGCTTGCCAGGCTGTGTTGAGGTTTTCATCGTGCTGGATGGTACAATGGATCACACCAATGCCGTTTTCTTTCACCACGGAGGCAAAAGTTTCCCCTACATCCATCACGGTTTCCCGGCTGTAAGCATCTTCCCGAAAAAGGGCTGTGACCCCATCCGGCAGTACGATATCCCCCGGAATTTCCATAGGAGAGAGAAAATGCTCGCTGTTATGGGTATGCAGGATCAGTACCAAAGGTTCTTTGCCGGTGATGGGGCTGAAATGGGTTCGGTTTTCCAACAAAGCAGGATCTAAAATCACCCGGGAAAGATTGACCAGTTGGGCAGAATCATCCGATAAATCTTTTTGTATGACCCCATGGGTACCGACAGGCAAAGCCATGAGACCAATGGGAGCTTCCCGAAACATCACGGCATCGCCTCCGGATGTCAACTCGGTATCGGCAGGGATGTCAGCATTGACATTTGCCAAGCGATATAAATCGCTGCGTGCGATGCCGGTCAGGGTAAAATCTTCAACCGCTGCCTGTAGTAGGAAATATAGGGAAACAAAGGCAAAAAGTGGTACGATTCCATATAGAGTTATGATCAGACCTTTTTTCATAGCCTTCTCCTTACGCTAACAGAGCCAGCATTTCATCATAATCCATGCCGGGATGCAAAGCCAGATTCAGCCCATAGGCAATGAGGGTGGATACGGTATCAATGATGCGGTCGGTTTCTTTTGGAGTGACGAAGAGATTTAAGGCATCTTCATCCAAAAGGGATTTCATTTCACCGTAATCCGGCAGATCCATGTTTTCTCCTTTTTTTTCGTTGAAGGTTTCCATGGCATCCAAAGCCAAGGTGGCGGCGTCAACCACCGTGGGGACTCCGATGGAGATTACCGGCAACCCTAAATGTTTTTGATCAATGGCGGGGCGGTTATTGCCTACCCCGGATCCGGGGTTAATGCCGCTGTCGGAAATTTGGATGGTTGTGGCCAAACGGGAAATGCGCCGACTGGCCAGAGCGTCTATGACAACCAAAAATTTGGGTTTAATGCGATTGGCGATACAGGAAAGAACCTCGGCGCTTTCAATACCCGTTTCTCCTAAAACACCGGGGGAAATGGCTGCAATTTCAGAAAAACCTAAATTTGTGAACAATTCCGGCCGGGCTTCTCGGATATGACGGGTGACGATGATGTGGGAAACCGCATTGGGGCCCACCGAATCCGCGGTAATGGCACGGTTTCCCAAGCCGGCGACAAATGCACAGCCGGTATCGGGATATTTTTGTATGGAGCGGGCAATGATTTCTTTTAAGGCCATGACTTTTTCCCGATAATCTTCCGCGTCATCCATCCATACTTGTCCGATGTCCAAGGTGTAATAAGTGCCTTGAGGTTTGCCTGCGCAGGTTTCCCCTTGTTCGTTCTCTATTTTGATGGTGGTAACTTTGCTGTGTCCGATGGTTTCTTCGGTGCTGATGATGCCATCCATGGGTTTGTTTTTTTCTTTGAGCAATTCATGAACTTCCATGGCAAGGTCGGTTCTTTGGGTTTTCATATTTTTCTTTCCCTTCCCTTTTCTTCAAATAAATTATTGCCGTTTCCTCTTTTTTATATTCCAAGTATATGGAAGAAGGGAAGAAAATATGAAAAAAAGAGTTGCGGTAACATCTTACCGCAACTCAAATTGGTTTTAGTTGTATTTGGGACGAGGTTTGTAATGGGTATGGAGCAGTTCGTGAGCCTTATGGGAATTGGGTTTTCCCAGGAAGTCGGCATACAGCTTTTGAACGGAAGGATTTTCGTGGGATTTACGAATGGGGTTGGAGGCATCTTCCAGATACAACGCTTTGGCGCGCTCTACTTTGGGATCGATGGACATCAATTGGGAGGAAGCAATGATAGGCTGACCGCCGCCGGTGACACATCCACCGGGACACCCCATGATTTCGATGAAATGATACTGTTTCTCGCCGTTTTGAATGCTGTCCAGCAATTTGGATGCATTGCCGGTTCCATGGGCAATGGCGACATTGATTTTGGTTCCGTTCAGATCAATGGTGGCTTCTTTCACGCCTTCGATGCCGCGGACGGCTTCGAAATTGACGTTTTCCAGTTCTTTTCCTGTCACCACTTCGTATACGGTTCTGAGAGCTGCTTCCATCACACCGCCGGTTGCGCCGAAAATGACGCCGGCACCGGAAGAATCGCCCAGCATATCGTCAAAACTGCCATCGTTCAGGTTGGTAAAATCGATACCGGCAGTTTTAATCATGCGAGCCAATTCTCGGACGGTCAGAACGGCATCGACATCCCGCATGCCTTCGCGGCCCAATTCGTCTCTCTTGGATTCAAATTTCTTGGCTGTACAAGGCATCACGGAAACCGTATAAATGGACTTGGGATCGATGTTATTCTTTTCGGCAAAATAGCTCTTGACCACGGCGCCCATCATTTCGTGGGGGGATTTGCAGGAAGACAGATGAGGGATGAATGCGGGGTAGAAGGTTTCGCAGAATTTGATCCAGCCAGGGGAACAGGAGGTAATCATAGGGAGAACCCCGTTGTTGTTTAGTCTGCCCAGCAATTCGGTGCCTTCTTCCAGAATGGTCAAGTCGGCAGTGAAGTTGGTGTCAAACACTTTATCAAAGCCCAGTCGGCGAAGAGCAGTGGCCAATTTGCCGGTAACGGGCGTGCCTATGGGAAGACCGAATTCTTCACCCAAAGCGGCGCGAACGGCGGGAGCGGGCTGAACCACCACATATTTGTCGGGATCCTGGAGAGCGTTCCATACATCTTGGATGCTGTCTTTTTCATGGAGAGCGCCTACAGGGCAGGCAATGATACACTGACCGCAGTTGATACAGGGAGAATCCGCAAGGCTCTTGTTATAAATACAGTTGACAGAGGTTTTGAAGCCCCTTTGGGCAACGCCGATGGCGCCCACCTTTTGTACGTCGTTACAGGTTGCCACACAGCGGCGGCAGAGAATACACTTGCTGTTATCCCGAACGATGGAGTGGCTCACATCGTCAAGGATGGATTCAGTCTTGGCACCATCATAGGGATACTCTTTCACGTTGTATTCATGGCAGAGAGCTTGCAGTTCACAGCTGTTGGAACGGATACAGGAGGTACACTCACGATTGTGGTTGGAGAGCAGCAGTTCCAAATTGGCTCTCCGGGCATCTCTGAGTTTTTGGGTGTTGGTGCGGACCACCATGCCTTCGGTCACAGGAAGAACGCAGGCAGCGCCCAAGCTGCGGGCACCCTGGACTTCTACCAGACACATACGGCAGGCACCTATTTGATTGACATCCTTCAAATAGCAAAGGGTGGGGATGTGAATATTGACACTTTTAGCGGCTTCCAGCACAGTACAGTCCGCTGGAACTGTGACTTTGATGCCGTCAATAGTGAGCTTGATCATGTTCATTTTTTTACCTCCCGATTATTTTTTTTCGATGGCGCCGAATTTACATTTTTCAATACACGCGCCACACTTGATACATGTACTCTGATCGATGATAAAGGGGGATTTGATGACACCGCTGATGGCATTGACAGGGCAAACTTTTGAGCAGAGTCCGCAGCCCTTACATTTAGCGGGATTGATCATAATGCGGGCAAGGGCTTTACACTGACCGGCAGGGCAGCGTTTTTCGTAAATGTGCGCTTCGTATTCGTCACGGAAGTAGCGAAGAGTGGACAGAATCGGATTGGGAGCTGTCTGGCCGAGACCGCACAAAGCGGTGGTTTTAATATTTTTAGCCAGATCTTCCAACTTTTCAATATCGCCGTCTTCCCCCTTGCCGGAAGTGATTTTTTCTAAGATTTCCAACATTCTGCGTGTACCGATACGACAGGGAGGACATTTGCCGCAGGATTCGTCCACGGTGAATTCGAGGAAGAACTTTGCGATATCCACCATACAGTTGTCTTCGTCCATCACGATCAAACCGCCGGAACCCATCATGGAGCCGATGGCAACCAGGGAATCATAGTCGATGGGCGTATCCAGATGCTCTGCGGGAATGCAGCCGCCGGAAGGACCGCCGGTTTGCGCCGCTTTGAATTTCTTGCCGTTGGGGATTCCGCCGCCAATTTCATAAATAATTTCCCGCAGTGTGGTTCCCATGGGGATTTCCACCAGACCAGTGTGTAGAATCTTGCCACCCAAAGCGAACACTTTGGTACCCTTTGATTTTTCGGTACCCATAGAAGTAAACCACTCCGGACCGTGCAGGATGATCTGCGAAATATTGGCCAAAGTTTCCACGTTGTTAATAATGGTAGGCTGATTGAACAGGCCTTTGACAGCTGGGAAGGGGGGACGGGGACGGGGTTCGCCGCGATGGCCTTCAATGGAGGTCAAAAGGGCAGTTTCTTCACCGCAGACGAAAGCGCCGGCGCCAAGACGCAGCTGAACATCAAAATTAAAACCGCTGGAGAAAATGTCTTTACCCAACAAACCATATTCTCTGGCTTGGTTGATTGCAATTTGCAAGCGAGCCACCGCAATGGGATATTCGGCACGGACATAGATGTAGCCTTCATCCGCACCGATGGCATAGCCGGCAATGGCCATGGCTTCCAGAACGGTATGGGGGTCGCCTTCCAAAACAGACCGGTCCATAAAAGCGCCGGGGTCGCCTTCGTCGCCGTTGCAGACCACGTATTTCTTATCGGAAACGCTCTTTGCGGCAAAATCCCATTTGGTTCCGGTGGAGAAGCCGCCGCCGCCTCTGCCACGCAAACCGCTGTCTTTGATGGTCTGAATGACTTGGGCAGGGGTCATTTCGGTCAATGCTTTACCCAGAGCGGCATAACCGTCCATGGCTATGTATTCATCGATGCTTTCAGGGTTGATAACGCCGCAATTCCTCAGTGCCAACCGTTTTTGTTTTTTATAAAAACCGGTGTCGTTGAGAGAAAACACTTCATGATGGTTGAGTTCTTTGCCGGTATCGTTATAGATCAGGCGTTCAACAACACGTCCTTTGAGCAAATGTTCTTCTACGATTTCGGGAATATCATCCAAGGTCACATGGCTGTAGAACGTGCCTTCGGGATAAACAATCATAATGGGACCTAAAGCGCACAGGCCAAAGCAACCGGTACGAACCACTTTGATTTCATCGTCGAGACCACGTGCAATCAGTTCGTTTTCCAGTTTTTCGCCCATGGCGACAGATCCGGACGAAGTGCAGCCTGTGCCGCCGCAAACCAGTACATGAGAACGAATCATATTTTTTTCCTCCAAATTAAGCCTTAGTATTCCCGATCGTGTATTCCGAAACGATCTTGCCGCCTTTGATATGTTCGGCGACGACCCGTTTGGCACGGTCGGCAGTCATCTTAACATACGTTACTTTTTCTTTCCCGCTTTCAAATACTTCAACCACCGGTTCATACTGGCAAATGCCGATACATCCGGTTTGGGTAACGGTCACAGTGGCTGCGAGACCTTCTTTGCTGATTTCTTCCACAAATGCGTTCAAAACGGGGCGAGCGCCGGCGGCGATACCGCAGGTGGCCATACCGACAACGATGCGGGTGGAATTGGAACCTTCGCGCAGGGAAATTTTATCCCTCATTTGTTCACGGATTTTCGCGAGTTCAGCTAATGATTTCATAGGTTTTCTGTCCTTTCATTAAATTCTATATCATGTTTGATTGCTTCGCGTATTGTTGTTGCAGATCGGAATGGATCCAGGTCAGAACCTCGAATTGATTCAGGGGAATATCACCCAGCACTTGTTGTATTTGATGGGTATCCAGGAAAACATCGCCTTGAGGCCGGGTGTGAAAAAACACAAAGTGGATGGTGGGATTGCCCTGAATCAATGTCATGATGGTGGAAACCATATCGCCCGGAGGGGTAAAGTCGATATGATTTTTATAGAATAACGCCTTTAACACCGTACCGTGACGGGTTTTATATAAAGCGGAGGGACGGGAAGAAATGTTCAGATATCCCCCGGTCATTTCCGCCTGCATTTTTACAAACGGAATACCCAGCCCCACCTGGCGGGTGGTGCGGGTTGTATAGAAAGGATCGGTTACCCGGTTGAGCATGTCCTCATTCATGCCACATCCGTCGTCAATCACCGCAAAAGAAAGGGTTTCTACCGTTTCTTCCAAACGGATCTCCACATGGGAGGCACGTGCTTTGATGGAATTTTGTACAAGATCTAGTATGTTTAACGACAGCTCTTTCATACAATCCATCCTTTTTTTATTTTTTCAAAAAAGAGTCGCGCCACATTCTCATACGGCGTATCATCGGGAATTTCCACATGTTTATTGATTTCTCGCAGTTCTCCCAACGTGTGGGCATCGGAGCAAACCAGATAGGGCAAAGCAGCGGTATGGGGATATTTTTCTCTGTATGCCGCTTCTTTTTCACCATCGTGGAGTTCCATGGCAGGGAAGGGAATTTGGGGTGGAATGGTACCCAGAATGGCCTCGATGCCGTTTGCCTCTCGGTCAATGTGAGCAGGATAGGCGATGCCGTTGTGAGCATGCACCAAGTCCAGAGCATCTTCCAACATCAGGTCGGTGGCATAAATCAAAAGGTTTTCCTCTTCCCGGAGGATATGGCCATCATCATCGCAGATCAACTGCTTGCCGAAGATCTCGGGCTTGTTTTTCAGCTGCATCCGATGGGAAGAAAGGGTATCATCAAAAACCAGGGCATCTTGAAGGCAGGAAAAAAGGCAAAGAAGATGTATTTCCTCGGCGGTTGTCAGCTCCATACCGGGAAGTCCTGCCATGCGGTACCGTTCACAGGCGGCAAGAAAGGGGGCGCAATTGGCACAGGAATTATGGTCGGTGAGAGCCATCAGGCCCAGACCGTTGAGATATCCCATGCCCACAATGTGAGGGGGTGTCATATCATCGTCTGCGCAGGGAGAGAGGCAGGAATGAGTATGCAAATCGTAATACAGTTTCATGACACATACGGATACAAAGCATGGCAAAGGGCAAATACGGAACGTTTGCTTCGCAGTAAATTGACGCCCTTTGTTGAGGCAGTTTGGATAATTTCATCGTCAATGACCGCATCATCTCCCAAGATGGTACAGGCAACGCCGGTGAGAGAAGCCACTGCAATCACATTGATGTTGGTCATCACGGTAAGCCAGGCATCACCGGATTTTGCATGACCCATTACCCAGCTGAGCAAATCCCCGGCATAGGCACCGGTGACTTGGGCATCGGGATCGCAGAGACACAGTATTTCCAGATCCATGGCATCGGCTAATTGACGTACGGTCATACGGTCTCCTTTTATGCACGCTCTTTGATTTTTTCCCGCATTTTGACGACGCATTGATCCACCTCGGTTTCCCCTTTTACCACATCCTCGGCAAAGGCGTGACAAGTGGGGGAGCCGCAGGAACCGCAGTCCAAATCCGGCAAACAAGCATGAATCTGTTGAATGTCCGCCATCATTTTCATGGCTTCTTTCCGATTCTGATTCAATTGTACAGCGGGATGATAGGTAACGGTTTCTTTCATAAAGAAACTTTCGGGTATATACCGTTCATCCTTGTTGTTGGGAATGTGATTTTGGGAAACGGGAAGATATCTTCTTAAATTTTGCAAGTGGGTTTTGGCAATATAAGGGTTGGCTACCGTCATGGCACCACCCACGCATCCACCGTTGCAGGCGTTGAGCTCGATAAAATCAAGATTGGGCATGGTTCCGTTTTCAATATCATCCAACACGCGAATGACATTTTCGATACCGTCGGCAGCCAGATACCGGTCATTGAAAATGGCGGTGGCTTCTCCGCCGGCGGAGGCCCAACCAATGCCGATCATACCCGCTTTGGATACGGGCGGGGGCGTCTGATCCTTGGACATGACGGAAATGAGTGAAAAATACATATCAGCCATGGAAACCACCACGTTGACATGGCTCTTTTCACCCCCAATGCCGTTTTTTACATCGCTGATCTTGGCAGGGCAGGGGGAGATGAAACAAATACCAATTTCCTCTTCTTTCAGTTCGGGATGGGCTTTTTGCGCCTGTTCTTTTGCCATGATAGCCGCGATTTCCATTGGTGGAAGCAAGGGCATCAAATGGCTGCAAAGAAGAGGAAAACGCTGCGCGATCAATCGGACGATTACAGGACAGGCGGAACTGATCACAGGCCGCTGTATATCATCTCGTTTCAAGTAACGCCGTGTATAGGCTGTAACCAGTTCAGCGGCTCGGGCCACTTCAAACACTTCGTCAAAACCACAGTCCAACAATCCCTGCAGCACATAGTCTACATCGTCGAGATTTTCAAACTGCCCGTACAGGGAGGGAGGGGGAAGAGCGATTTTCCATTTATAAGGTTGGAGCACCTCCGGTTTATCAAAAATGGCCTTTTTTGCTTTATAAGGGCAAATGCGGATACATACACCGCAATCAATACAACGGTCGGCGTTGATTTTCGCGTGCCCGTCTCGGATACGAATCGCTTCGGTGGGGCAACGCTTCAGGCAGTGCGTACAGCCTTTGCATTTTTCCACATCCAGCGAAACCGAATGTTTATAATCGGACATAGCATGCATCCTTCCTGTAAACTAAACAAATACCTTCATGGTGATTTTACACCCTTGGCCTTTGGCAGTGTCGATGTGCAGGGAATCGCTGTAGCGTTTCATATTGGGAAGACCCATGCCTGCGCCGAATCCGAGGGTTCGGATGGTATCGGGGGCAGTCGAGTATCCTTCCTGCATGGCCAAGTTTACATTTTCGATACCGGGACCGTGGTCGGTCAGTATCATCTCAATGTAATCTTCATGGACCAACACATCGGCTTCTCCACCGCCGGCATGGATAACCATGTTGATTTCGCCTTCATACATGGCGATGGAAACCCGCCGAATGGTATCGGGGGGAAACCCCAGCTGACGTAAATTTTTTTTAATTTGTACCGATGCTTCTCCGGCGGAAGTAAAATCTTCTCCGTCCACATCATAATGAAATTGCAACACTTCATTCATGACACATAGTGTTACCAAGCCCGTTGGCGTAGAGAATACCGCAAGCTTCAAACAATCTCATGTCGGTGGTCAGAACCACGATGCCCGCTTCTTCCGCCAACCGGAGCATGGCTTCCGTCGGTTTTTTATTTCGGACAAATACCACACATTTCATATCCATCATTTCCATGGTGCGAATGACCTGCGGATTGATCAGTCCGGTCAGTAAAACCGCTTGATTTTTTACGTATGCGAGAACGTCGCTCATCATATCACTGCCGCAGGCTGAAAACACTTCGGTGGCGGCACCCTGGGGATTGCACAGGACATCTGCGAAAAGCAATTTTTTGATCTCACTTATTTTCATAGTATGTTTCCCCGTAAGTTATCCTTTCAGAACAAGATATGGGTGATGTGTGATTTATTTGTATTTTTCCAAAATGCCCTTGACATCGGCGGTAACCAGGCGGCCATAAACATGATCATTGATCACAAGCACGGGGGCAAGACCGCAACAGCCCAGGCAGCGGGTATCCTGCATGGTGAATTTACCGTCGGCGGTGGTTTGACCCACCTCGATGCCTAACAATTTTTTCACTTCATCTAAAATATCGGCGGCCCCTTTCACGTAGCAGGCAGTACCGGTACAAACGGAAACCACATATTCACCTTTGGGCTGGAGAGAAAACTGTGCGTAGAAGGTAGCGACACCATACACATCGGTAACGGGAATTTTTAAAGAGTCAGCGATTAGCGTCATGGTTTCCATGGACAAATATCCATAGAGCTCTTGCGCCTTTTGCATGATTGGCATCAGAGGTCCTTTCTCATTCTTGTGCTCCTCAATGAACGCACGGAGTTCCGGGTTTTTGTCGTTGTCTTTGTTGCAAGCCATTCTATAAAACCTCCTCATATTACATGTTCATACCTGTTCGGCAAAGCCCGAACAGGACCAAATTTAATTGTAGCATACTTCTTCAAAAAAAGCACCATAAAAACAAAAAATTCATCATAAATAACATAAAAAAATCTTCCAAAAACGGAATTCTTTGTGAATTCAATACCCAAAACAACATTTTAAGAAAGAGTTGTTCAAAAAAACACCCGTTTTTCTGCATAACAAGTTCGAAAATTGATATAATTGACTATGGAAGAAATGAATACAAGGATTTCTTTTGGGAAAATCGTTTTTGTTTTTGCGTGATAGGATGGTTTTGGTAAGATTTTTTACAAAAATGCGTGCCGAAGTGTTTCGGCACGCAAAAAAGGGGAAGAATGAAAGGGGCGTACAAAATTATTTTACAATGGCTCCGTTGACAAATGTGCCGGAATAGCGTTCTCCGGTTTCTGCCCAGACATAGATGCCCTGACCGTGCATCAAATTATTCTGAAAGTTACCGGTATAGGTATCCCCATTCGCCCAGGTCATGGTGCCTTTTAAACGGCAATCGTTTTCATAGGTGCCCCAAAATGTATCCCCGTTGGCCCAGGTCATGACCCCTTCTTTCTTTATTCCGTTTTCGTACGTACCATCAAATACATCCCCGTTGGCATAGGTGTAAAATCCCTTGCCTGCCCGTACATCGTGGGAAAAATTTCCGTAATATCTGTCGTTGCTTTCTTTCCAGGTATACAGACCGATGCCTTGGCGTTTGCTGTTGGCTACGTCGCCCTCATAGGTATCCCCGTTGGCATACAGAAATTTGCCTGTCCCCGTGATGCTGTCATTCACAAAATCCCCTTCATAGACCATACCATCGGCACAGGTCAATTTGCCTTTCCCGTGACGAATCAGATTGATGGTATCTCCTGTATATACATCCCCGTTTTCATAGCTAAGGGTGTTTGTTTCCCGGAAGAACCGGGCTTTCACGTCTTTATCGGTTTCAAGCAATCCTTTTGGATAATATACATCTCCTTCATAGGGGATCCCTGCCCGGGTCGTTCCGTGAAATAATATGCCGGAATCCGGAAAGGTAAGCAGAGTTTTCACATTGTCTTCCGTGAAAAAAACGGCATTTTCGGTGAGGGATAGGGTCATGATGTCCACTTCTGTGTCCGGTACTGTGATATTGCATCCTTCTTCCTCAGCGTCACAGGAAGCCAGGCATAAAAGGATGAGTAAGATGACGGTGGTTATTTTTTTCATGTATGCTCCTTTTCATTGACCTTGTTAATGGGTTTTTGATTGGTTTCAACAGGGAAAGGCATTCCATTTTATTCATACTTTACAAATAGAATGCGTTATGGTACAATCATAGCAAGGAAGGCAGGTAAATTTATGAAAATTCTTGTCATCAACGGTCCTAATCTTAATTTGTTGGGAACGCGTGAACCCACCATATATGGGAATCAATCCTATGCGGCGCTGTTGCAGTTTTTGGAAGAAACCGCCCGGGAAGCAGGGGTTGATATCGGCGTGTTTCAGAGCAATCATGAAGGTGCCATTGTGGATCGGATCCAACAAGCCATAGGCAATTTCGATGGACTTATCATCAATCCTGCTGCCTATACCCATACCAGTATCGCCATTCCCGATGCCATTTCTGCCGGGGGTATCCCCACCGTAGAAGTCCATCTCAGCGATATTTCCGACCGGGAGGACTTCAGAAAAATATCGTATACCTCTCGGGTATGTAAGAAAGTGATCATGGGAAAAGGGTTTGCCGGATATGCCGAAGCCATTTTGTATCTGGAGCAAAATTTTCAGGGATAATACAAAAACGAATGAAAAAGTTTTCCATTTTGTATGGGAAATGAAAATAATGCATACAAAAACCAATATTACATTAAAAATAAAAGAATTTCATTCACCGCCGCGGCGGTGAATGAAATTCTTTTTTGTTGCGATGGAAATGCTGTTATGTAAATGTATTTGCTTACACAGAATGATATTATGTAAACCAGTCCATATAATTGTAAATAATAATATGCTATTTCAACACAAAAACATTGTGTTATGTAAACATAAATAATGTGTATGTTGTTATGTCAACTCTGCAATGCGATCGGCAATGGCGCAAAAGGCAACAAGATCCAATGTTTCCCCCCGGCAGGAGGGATCGATGCCGGCTTGGATCAGGAGGTTAGACAGCAGTTCCTTTTCGATGGGAAAAACGGAAGAAAGGGAATTGAGCAGGGTTTTTCGCCGCAAGGCAAAGGCGCCTCGGATAACCCGGAAAAAGATTGTTTCATTTTGGGGCTGTACCGGAGGGAGGGTATGCGGAAGGAGGGCGACCACGGTGGAGGTGACATGGGGAGGGGGGAGGAAGTTGCCGGGGGCCACATCAAACAATTTTTTAACGTTGCAGTAATAATTCACCACAGCGGTGATGGCACCGTACTCTTCTCTGTTGGGAGAAGAGAGCAATCGATCCGCCACTTCTTTTTGCATCATCACTGTGATGGATTGAAAAGGAATCCGGCTTTCCAGCATATACATTAAAATGGGGCTGGTGATATAATAGGGAAGATTGGCACACAAAGACAGAGAATACCCCGCAAGCTTTTCAGCCAAAGCGGGCAGATTGACCTGCAGTACATCCTTCCAGATGATTTTCACATTGTCAAAGGGAGCCAGGGAAATGTTTAATA
Source organism: Clostridiales bacterium UBA5448 (assembly GCA_002427425.1). Taxonomy (GTDB): domain Bacteria; phylum Bacillota; class Clostridia; order Oscillospirales; family SIG627; genus UBA5448. The sequence continues at coordinate 72,049 of DIRA01000032.1, forward strand.
CGGGTTCTAAGGATGTGTCCAGCTCAATGGCAACCACTTTGTCGTAGCATTGGCAAAGCTCTCTGGTCAACGCGCCAGCGCCCGGTCCGATTTCTATACAGGCGGCTTTTCCTTCTCCGGCTGCCGCTCTGGAAGAGGAAGCGATGCGGGCGGGAATGGCAGGTTGGATCAAGAAATTTTGACCGAATTTCTTTTTCAGTTGAAAACCGGTATCCTCCAGTAGTTTTTTAAAATGAAATTGCCCTTTGTTCATGTGTTTCTCCGATATAGAGTGTAAAAAATTTGGGTATACTCCAGTATAGCAAATCTTTGACTATATGTAAATAAAGCGGAGGAAAAAATGAAAGAAGCGACTGCCGGCTGGCTTGCTGTAGCCATTGCTGCCGTTTGGGGTGGTTCTTTTTTGCTCATGCAAACTGTGGCGGATGAAATCGCGGCGGCGCCCTATATCTTTTTGCGTTTTGGGGTGGCATTTGTTGTGCTCATAGGATTATTCGGAAGAAGTTTACAATCGTTACGTCGCAAAACCATTCTCGGCTCATTGGGACTGGGGACGGTTATGTTTATTTATATGTTGTTTCAGTTTTTCGCCTTAGAAACCACCTCCAGCTCCAACACGGCATTTTTATCCTCTTCCAGCTTCCTGATGGTGCCCTTTTTAGCGGCTGTATTTTTGAAAAAGAAACCCACGTTGGGAAACACGTTAGGTTTATTGCTGACAGCCATGGGACTGGTATGGATGACCGGAGGCATGGGAGGCGGTTTTACCCGCGGGGATTTTTATGCCATTATCTCCGCGGTCATGGTGGCGGTACACATTGTGCTTGTGGATAAAACTTTGGGGGATACCAACACGGCGGAAAGGTTTGAGCAATCCTTGGGTATCGGCATTTTGCAGGTCGGCGTTGCTGCGGCATGGGCGTTGATTTTTTGGCAGGTGTTTACCCCCCATGGGTTAACCTTTCCCCTGTCTGCCACCTTGCTGATATCGGTGGCGGGTACGGGCATTTTCTGTTCCGCTTTTTGTTTCACTGCCCAATTGATTGTCCAGCAAAAGCTGTCTCCCTCCCGCTTTGTATTGCTGTTGATGCTGGAACCCTTGTTTGCTTTGTTGTACAGCATGGTTTTTCCCATTGACGGCGTAGTGGAAATGCTGAATTTTGACAAAATAGGCGGTGTGTTTTTGGTTTTGGCGGGCATGGCAGTGTCGGAAAGCGACCTGGACAGAATCAAAGTCAAAAGGAAACGGAAGCGTTGATTTGGTTATGTAAACCTATTTTTCCTTCCTCTGTAAGGAGGTTGACGACAAAATCGACAGAGAGAGGTGGCAACAACTTGTTACCACCTCATATTGTTGTGTTTTTTATTCTTTTTCATCCGGCCTTTTGAGGCAATCAATTCATAATTTGTGTAAAGGACAAGGGAATATAGCAAGGCTTTCCTTTTTGGATGTTATAAATATAGTCCTCATCGGGATTTAATTTGTTTTGATATGACCGTGTCCCGTATTTTTTCCGAAAGACAGGGATGACACATGCTTCCCGGTGGGAGTATCTGCCCGCAGATCAGCGTATCCGTATCCCGAAAGCAGGGCATTGCCCAAAACCAATTCCCCATCCCGGGCGATGATGTCATAGATTTCTTTTTCCACCTCTTCGGGGGAGGGGGCATAGATATCCCCGGGGAATGGTATCCTGAGATATCCGCAAGAGATAGCCGCAAGAGATAGCCGATGGCGCGGGTAAAATACCCATCCCGGGTGGCAAGATAATAGGATGCAAAATCATTGGATGGGAACACTTTTTTACAATGAGGGCAAATGGTTTTCCACATTTGATCCCTGGAAGCGATAAAAGGATACACGCCGTAGGCGGATAAATCATCCCCGCAGGCGGGACAGCAACCGTGGGCAATGACCTGGGCGGAGCGAAAAACCTCTTGAGAAGGGATCATTTTATAGAGCTTTTCGAGTGAAATTCGGAGAAAATCATCTGCTTTTTGGGTGATTTTCTCTATTTTCTCCTCTATCTAGGGGTATTTTTGGCTGTTTATTTTGGCGTTTTTTAGCTTTTCTTCTGTAAAAATAGTGACACGGGACTTGGTTTTCACCTCTTGGTCCCATACAAAAGCTCGTACGGGGGCGCAGCAGGTGTTCTCCACGTTGAGAGGGAGAATGGTTAAACGGGGAGAAAGGGAGGTGATTTTTTCAAGGTGAACAAACGGAGAAGCCAAAAGAATACCGGCACCGAAAAAGTCCGGGAAAAACCCCTGGTGTTTTTCCGGATTTTCCCACCGGGGAATATCACTGCCCACCAAAAAAGGTTTTTTTGCAATCAGATATTCCATGGCATCTTTGGTAAAGTAGGGGGAAGCGGACAAAAAATCGCGGTCTTTCCACTTTTTCCCCCAGTCGCAGCATACCAGAATGGCGCTGTGGGGCAAAAAAGAAGCTTCACAGGCAACCAAGGCTTCCGCTGTGATGGGTGCCCGCCCAGTTTCGTCGGGAGTGAGGGTTTTGACTTTCAGTACCGTACAGGGAATATCCACCAGTTTTTCCAAACCAATTTTGGAAAGGGGATAGGATTTTTCATATCCCAATACATGAGCAGGGGTTTCCAAGTAGGTGCCGCTCTGGGAATGAAGCCCCGAAAACACCTCGCAATATACGTTGGTATCGATCCAATCTACTTGAGGTAATGGTTGCATGTCAAAAACCGGAAAAGGCGGTTCGTAATTCCACATGCCGTTATACAGCGGTCCTGTGATATCAATGATTTTTTTCATGATTTTTATACAATGTGGGTCAGCGGTATACACGCCACGGTTCCTTCCTGCAAGGTATACCGATAGCCCTCCTTTGTTTTGTTTTGTATGAAAGTAACATCTCCCATATCCAATGTAACCCGTTTTCCCTGTTGGGACACGCCCAGAATCCGATACATGGGATTGGTGTCCGTTGGACCTGTTGCCACCAAAAATTGCCCCGCTGCAGGGATGGGATTGTTCGGATCCAGTTCCAATTCCACCACGTTTTTTGTAGATAAGGTGTTGGTAAAGGATACGATGGAGCCCCGGATGTCTTTTTTTACCTTGTTTTCACCGATTTGGGTGCCGTCGTGGATATAGTGGGTGCGGGTGTTTCCATTCTGTGAGTATACGCCGAAAAAGCCGCAAAAATCAAAGGCATTATCTACACGGTATACCGTATCGACATCAATGGCGTTGACAATATAATCCGTTCTGCCGGAGGTAAGTGTCACTTTCACAGCCCGGATTTTGTCCGGTTGATGGGGTGTGACCGCAACAGGAACCACCGATGCAACAGGGCAGCCTATGGCGGAATCGTACGGCGAAAAGACCGAAACAAAGGTGGAGGTGAGGTTGCTTCCTTTTCGCTTGATAAACACATACGGCATATATTTGGGATTGGAGGGTACGTTCCGGGGGGGATATCCGTTGCAGGATATAACCTCACCCAAATCGCCTGCCATAAAATATTTCAAGCCGGGTTTTCCCTGCAGTCCTTGGGCGCAGCGGTGGGTATCCACCAGGGAAAAATTCACCCACGCACCTGGGGCGGGACGGGCATCTCGACGTACATGGTCGAACCACTGGAAACCCCGGGAATGATACACACTTTCCCCCTGATAGATAAGGGTGCCAAGGGAAATATCTTTGCCTGCCAATGTGCCCGCAAAGGCGCCTGTTTCATCCAACTGGTCCACAAAGGACAGACCATTTGACTGAATACCGTCGCTCTGTGCACCATGAAATCCGTACATATGATCGTCTTTGCCTTTGACACGGAAAAAGTCAACGACATAAAAGGCGTTTTCATCCACCTTGACATTCGCCACCGTGCGGCGGTAACATGCAACATCCTGATAGGGTTTGCTTTCCACATCGGTGAGTTTCACAAAATCGCTGTCATCATGGTGGAGACAATCGCCCACGATGACAGTTTGGTTCTGGTACCCTTCGTTGACAATCACCGTATTGTGGGAAATAGTATTCTGGCACATTTGATAACGGTGAGGATTGGTGGCGTTTTTGATTTCGGGATTGCCCATATCGGGAGAAAAATCCATATTGTAAGCATACAGCATCAGATTTAAATTGTCCAAATGGCCATGCCCCGCATTTCTGCCATAGAAAACCAATGCGGCACTGTCGGGTAAATTCGGATGATGTCTTTTCAAAGAGGCGTAACCGTATCCTGTCAGGTTCACCGGATGGGGATGATATGCCCCATAGGCTTTGGCATCGGCAAGAAGCTGATTCCGGCACGTTTCCGGATCGGAGGTGAATATATCATACTCCAATTCATCGGGATTATGATGAAGCAAATACATCAAAGCGGCTGCGAATTTGGGTTCTTTGTAAACTTGATAGGCTTTCCAAAGATTCTGGATGGCCGAGGTCTGCGGATAGGGTCTTCCCGTAGACCCCGTATCGCCGATAGTAGGTAGAATATTCCGGGTGATCCGCAGCTCGGTTTCCCCCAGGAACATTTTGCGGAACTTGGGGTGATTATATAAGGAATATCCCGTATCTTTTCCCTCCAGGGTGTATCCTTGGAGAAGGTCTGCTATGGTTGCGAATTTTTGGGTCCATTCGGCATTGTAGGCGGGAGCGGCCTCGTTTCCCATACCGTCTCTGTCAATGGTATCGCAGAGGAGTCGATCTAGATTGCCGCCTGTTTTGAATCCATCCCCGTCTTGAAAGACATACTCCAGCCATCGAGGGGTAAAATCCGGATGATCGATACAGATCGCCGCTGCCGTCAGTGCAGATTGCTGCATACCCATGTTGCCGCCCACGTTGCGCTCCCGAATGCTTTGATAAATTTCTTTGAGTATATTGTTCTCAATATGAACCATGATTTGCTCGGGCATGGTTCTCTTGCCATGGGAATACCGGGCAATGTTTTGTATGGCTTCCGGGGAGAGAGTGGCAAAACCATGGAAAAACGCGTCATAATATTGAGGGAAGCAGAGGGCAAAGTAGCAGTCTTCGATTCTACCGGCAATTTTTCCTTCGCCCGTGCTGCCGCCGTTAGAAGTGACATAGTCTTTTCTGTCCAACTGATACAGATGGTTCATGCCCGGATAAACATCGGCAATCCGATCCAGCAAAAGAATGCCCACATCGGCATATTTCTGATCACCGGTGAGCAAATATGCCTTGGAAATTGCTTTCAGTCTGTCCCATACTATGTTCCGCCAGTTTGCCAATGTAAAATAACCAACAAAATTATACGTTTTTCCTTCATCGTCTATATAGCCGTGTCCGTCATCCACGCCCCATTGTTCCCCCCATTCGGGATAGCGGGTGTTTATCAGCAAAGACCGATCTGCTTTTTCATAGATGAAAAATCCATGTTCGTCCAGGCCGCTTTTATAATACGCTTCAAAATCATGGGTAGGGAAAGTCATGTGGCAGTGGGCGCAAGAGGATTGCCAGGGTTTGTCCGGATGATGGGATGCACTGAAAAGATGAATTCCTTTTGAAGCGATTCCCGCCGTGCCGCAATGGGGGCAGCCGTAGTTCTCCGAAACCATATAGGTCCGCCAAAGGTCATGACTTGAAAGGCGCAGACGATATTCCTCTACGGAAGTTTCCATGAAGGCGTCTGCTCGTTTTAGGGTCTTATGTAAAATTTCTTTTGCCCACTCGAATGTTTGAACATTCTTACGGGCAGCTTCTATCCTGTCATCGGTGTATATGGTTGCCCTTTTTTTCAGGGGTTGTATCATCATCATGCCTCTCCTTTTAAAAAAATGTCGACTCATTATACCCCGTATGGCAAAAAAAAGTCAATGAAATAACAAAAAAAGCGTGAATTTCTTCACGCTTTTTTCAATTTATGCTTTTTTCTTCTTTTTGATGATCCAGAAAACCGCTGCTCCCGCGATGATCAGAACCACCCCACTGGCAAGGATGAAATACCAGAGCGGATTGAAATTGTCTTTCTCTTCCTGTGGGGGATTGACAGAATCCTGAACGGGTACGATGCCGTTGGGTTTGAGCCGGAAGGAGTAGATGCTGTGGGTTTCCGATTCCGATCTGCCCATACGATTTATGGATTTTTCTTCCGTATAAGCTATGGTATCTTCGGGGGATTGCGCCGTGAGACGGAGGAGATAGGTGGTGCTATCAGGCAAATCTTTCACCAAATACAGTTCATTGCCGTTTCGGATTTCAAAGAGAGAACCGTCCCCGAAAGATTCATCCAGCGAAAAAGTATATGCAATCTCGTCGAACGCGGAGGTTCGTTGGGTATCCACCGCATAGAGGAATCCCACCAGACTGTCTTTTTTGGCATTGCGGGATATATCATGGGACAGGATGATGGCATTGATGGAGGTATACAAAGGAAAGAAGAATGCATCGCTTTTTCCCGCGACTAAGGTCAAGGGGATATAGCAGGTATCGCCTTCTTTGAGGTTGTATACATAATTTTTGGTATCGGTGGCACTGGCGTAGCTGTTGATCAAGCTCACCGAACCGATGTTCAATTCAATATTCCCATCCTCCAATTTTTTGGCAGAAATGATTTCATAGACGGGGTTTTGACCGTTCAGTGAATTGCCGCTGAGGATTTTATGTGTCAATTGGCTTACATCCACATCGTTTGCAGGTTTGATAACGATGGTGTTTTCCAACTGTAATTTTTTAGTAAGGGATACAATGGTGCCGTTTACTCTGTTTTGCACGGTGTTTTTCCCGATGAGGGTCGCATCGTGGGCATAGGTCATGACTTTGTCACCCAACACGCTGTATACCCCGAAGAAACCGCAAAAATCAAACAAACCGTCCACGGTATAGGTGGTCGAATTATCCGTGGAATTGATGATATAGTCAACACGGCCTGTGGATAATGTGACTTTCAAAGCCGCCACTTTATGCGCATCTGCATTTTTTCCGTTTTCTGTGGTGACTTTGACTGGTTCGCTGTCCACTACAATGATTTGATCGGAATAGGCTTGAATCACCGATGTGAACAGAGAAGATAGGTTTCTGCCGGTTTTTTTCGCCATCATATAACGAACCGAGGAGGGGTTATTGACTTTATTTCGGGGAGGAATTCCGTCTGCCAACGCCACTTCAGTAAAATCACCGAACATGGTCATTTCCATCTTCAATCCATGTTTTTCAGAAATGCCCTTGGACATGTCGTATGTATCCACCAGGTTCCATACCACTTTGAACGTGTTGCCGGGGTCGGCATCCCGATCTACGTTTTTAAACCAAGCCATACGGCTGTCGGTGACCGTCCCCCAATCCAGATACGGGCTTTCATAGGTACCGATGTAATTTCCGCTTTCATCGGCTTGTTTTTTCAGGTTCAGGCCTTCGGTTTCCACGCTTTCGGCTTCGCCGCCATGGAAGGAGTAAATATGACTGCTGCCTCCTGTGACACGGAAAAAGTCCACATAATAGGCAAGAGAGTCATTGGCTGTAATCATTGCCGTGGTTCTGCGGTATTCGGAGGTTTCGTCATACACATTGGCGGAAATGTCAGACAATTGTACATATGCGTTCTTGTCATAATGTTCGGTTTTTCCAATCACGCTTTTCAATTGTTCCGTATCATTGACTATCACCGTGTTATGAGAGATGGTAGTGGATACCCAACGGCGATGCATGTCCACGCTGTCGGCGTACTCGGGGTACCCAAGATCGGGTGCCAATGAAATATTGAAGGCGAACAAATGGAGATTGAGGGTGTCCCTGTGACCGTGCCCCGTATTCCTGCCATAATACACGGCAAAAGAAAATTCGGGATTTTTGGCGGAGGAAATGCCGGTGCTCTGTGAGTTCTTATTCAATAAAATGGTGGTGAACTGCAACTCGGATTCCGACGTAGCTTCCAGAGAAAGGTAATGATATCCTTTGGTCAAGGGAGCGGTTTTGTAGAAATATACCGCCTTAGCCGAAAAATCCACTTTGCTCTGCAGCATTTTTCCGTCGATATATACGTTGTAGCTACCGTTGGAATTGTTTTCGGGGCAGCCAAATACCACTTCATAGTCCCCGTCATCGTTGTCCAGATAAAAGCCGGCAAGGAACGCATCCCCTGCTTTTTTGGGGGAAAAAGAAGCAATCCCGTTGGAAACAGTCATGCTGCCGCCGTAAATGCCGGGGAATTCTAAATCTTTGACTTCCAGAGAAACGACGGCGGGGTAGGTAACGGGGGAATCCAAAATGGAAGTGATCATGTTCTGTTTCAAACAGGCGTATCCGTAGCCGGTGAGGTTGACACCGGTTGCTTTGTATTCGCCGTGGTCCTTGATCACGTTCAAAATTCTATCTTGAATGCCTTCGGGATTTTTATCAAAAATGGATAAGCGCAATTTGCTCACATCGCCCTTATGGAGATAATACACGGCTTGGGCAAAGAAAGGGTCGTTGGTAGCCAGATAGGCAATCAGCAAATAATTTTCCTTGGCTACGATGGAAGCATACCCGGTTTGCCCCGTATCCCCGATGGCAGGGGTCTGAGAGTCTGATACAATCAAGTGGAACAAGGAGGAGAACATTTTCACAAATTTTGGATTGGTATACATATCGTAAGAAAGATCGGTATCCTTCACCACATAGCCGTCCAATATGTCTGCCATATTCAGGTATTCATTCAGCCACAGGGAGTTGTAACCGGGGGACGCTTCCGTTCCAAAGCCGTCTCGGTCTATCACATCCACGAAAAGGATGTTCACGTTACCGCCGGTGCTGTAGCCGTCACCCGGCTGGAATACAAAATCAAGCCATTTGGGCGTAACTTTGGGGTCGTCCAAAACCACGGCTGCCCGGGTAAGGGTACTCTGATGCATACCGGAGTTTCCTTTGATATCACCGTTCAGCACGCTGAAATAGGTTTGATGAAGAATGCCGATTTCGATGTTTAACCGCAAATCATCGGGCTTGGTTTTGCTGCCCTTCGATTTGGTTTTCAAGAGGTTCATGGCTTCTTCTCCCAAGGTTGCAAAACCGGGATACAAAGCATCATAGGCAGAGATAAAGTGGACAACCGTACTGGTTTCCCAAATAGAGCCCACGATTTTTCCTTTGCCCTGCACGCCGCCGTTGGAATGTTGGAAACCGTTGGATACGGTCATATCCAATATATTCATTTCGGGATATAAATCCGCAATTCTGTCCAGCATGACGATGCCGGCGTCGGCATATTTCTGCTCACCGGTATACATATAGGCATTGGTAAAGGCATTGAGCGCATTGCGGATGATACCGCAGTGCCAGAGGGACCAATGGGCATAGTAGGCGATGAATGTGTATTTTTTGCCTGTTTGATCTATGTAGCCGTATCCGTCGTCTACACCCCAGTTTTTACCTTTTTCGGGATATAAGGTGTTGACCAAATAGGACTTGTTTGCCAGTTTGGACTGAAACTTCCCATTGGCATCCAAGCCGCTCTTGTAGTAGGAGGCAAAATCATTGGTGGGAAACGACATGTCGCATGCCGGGCAGGTTAGTTTCCAGGGTTTATTGATGACATCTGCTTTGTAGGGATAGTTGCCGAAATTGTCGATATCATGTCCGCAGTTCAAACAACCTTCCTTTTGATTGACCCCATAAGAACGATAAATATTCTGGGAAGGAATCAGTTCCCACAGCCAAGTCAATCCCTGAGACAAATAGTTGTCCGCATTGGTTTTGACACGGTTTGCTTCTTTTTTTGCCCAATCATATTTTTTAATATTTTCACGGGCGTTTTTGATCATTTCAGCGGTGTAAATGGTAGATCTTGTTTTCACAGGGTTTCCGCCAACTGCAAACACGGAAAGCTGCATAGGGGGAGCAAAGAGTAATCCCAATTGCAAAAAAAACAGCAGCATAGAGAGACAACGGGTAAAAATGCGTTTCATAGTAGTCAATCCTTTCATTTATATTATAATAGTATATAATATTTTTATTTTTTGGCAAGGCAAACAAATGGTATTATATGCGCAATGTTTTTTGATATATGGGTGCATGGAAATATCAACAGAGCTAAAAAGTCCTGTTTACGTTATGTTGTCTTTTTCTTTTTTTCAAAATGAACACAACGATGCAGCCGATGATCAGGAGGACGCCGCCGACGATGCAAACGTAGAGAAGGGGAGAAGCGCCTGAGGGATCGTCCTTTTGTTTGTCTTTGCCATCACCGTTATTGCCGATGCTGCTTTGTGTCAATACCAGCAGAGAAGGATCAAAGGTATAATAGTACTGATCTTTGGAAGTTTGGCGAATGAGGAGTTTTTGTGCAAAATATCCTTTTTCGTTGCCGGATTGAGCGAATAGGGTGATGGTATAAGTGGATTGGTCGGAATCCTTGTTCATCATCAGTTTGTTGCCTTCGATGCTGAAATAGGAAGCATCGGGTGAGGTTTCATCCAAGAGAAAGGTATATGCAGGCAGGGATTTTAAATCGGTCACGGCGCTGTCTACGGCGAATAAATAGCCGACAAAGTCGCCTTTTTTCGCCCCTTTTTGAATTTCATGAGACAAGGTGACTGCGGTTATGGTAGAGACGGGCTGCGTGAGTTTCAAGGCATTGATGTCACCCGCCATTTCGGTACGGGCGATGGAGAACTTCTGATTTTCATAGACCTGATACAGATAGCCTTGGGCAGGATTGGCAGAATTTTCGTATCCGGAAATCAAGGAAATATCGCCAATGTTCAGGGTATAGGTACCGTCTTTGTTTTTTGCCGCCGAAAGAATTTCATAGAAGGGGTTCTTGGAAGCGTTGGGATCACCTTTGAGATACAAACCTGCCAAGGAATCGGCTGAAATACCGGTTTGGTCAAAGGAAACAAGGATGCTGTTTTCCAGCGCCAGATCTTTGGTGAAGGAATGGATTTTGCCTGTCAACGCCGTGCTGGTTTTCATTTCTCCCAACAGGGTCGCATCATGGAGCCAGGTCATGGTTTTTTCGCCGGAAACGGTATAAACACCGAAATAACCGCAAAAATCAAACAAATCGCCAATACGGTAGATGGATTTTGTATCATAAGAGCAAACGATATAGTCGATTCTGCCGTTGTTCAACGTCACTTTTACGGCTTTGATCAAATAAGAATGAACCGCTTTGCCGTCTTGGGTGATTTCCACTTCTTCTATGGATTGAATGGCTGAGCCGTTGGCGGAATCATATGGTTCGAACACCGAAACAAAGGCGCTTTCCAAATTTCTTCCTGCGTTGGTGATGAACACATAGTCCATGGAAGTGGGGTTGCCCACTTTGTTCCGGGGAGGAACACCATCGGTGAGTGCCACTTCGTCATAGTCACCCAACATGGTCATTTTCAGGTGAATGTCTTCTTTCACGTTGGTGGAATACTTGTAAATATCATCGATGGTCCAGTCAAAGGAGAAGCAAGCAGATGGGTTACTGTCCCGTTCCACATGGTTGTACCACTGGTAGCCGCGGGAGTTTTTCAGAGATTCGCTGCCATAGCTGATTGTACCGAATTCGACATGTTCACCGGCATAACTGCCTACAAATTTTCCGTTGCCGTCCACTTGTTTCACCAGATTCAGCCCTTCCGCCCGGACGTCTTTGGTTTGAGTTACATGGAAGGAATATTTGTGCTGTGAACCGCCTTTGACCCGGAAGAAGTCGAGAATATAGGCATCACTTTCGGAGATTTTCACGGTTGCAACGGTGCGGGCATATAAGGAACACTGGGCATAGGCATCCGTTGCATCCCCATCGATCAACTGTACATATTCGCCGTCTGTAAAGTGACGGGTGGTACCCACATCGATACTGACGTTTTGCGAATATTCATCTACAACGACCGTGTTGTGAGAAAGGGTGGTCATTACCACCTGATAACGGTGGGGGTTGGAAGCGTTTTTGAATTCGGGGTTACCCATATCAGGGGACAAGTCAACGTTAAAAGCATAGAGGAACAGGTTCAGGGAGTCTTTGTGACCATGACCGTGGTTGATGCCGTAATAAAGCGCGGCGGTGGTTTCTACCGTTTTGGAAACGCTGCTGCTTCTTTCCCCACTGCTTTGCATGGTGAATAAAATTCCTTGCAAAGAAAGGGAGGTTTCCTTTGATAACGTTTCAAGGGTAATCATATGATAACCGGTGGTCAATGAAATCGTTTTGGTAAAGAAGAGGTTGCTTATATTTTCTATCGAGACATCACTCTGCAGCAATTTACCGTCTATATATACGTTGACTTTGCCGCTGCCGTTTCCGGCGGTGTTGAGAATAATTTCATAGGTCTGTTTGATATACTGCCAGGAAAAACCAATGTGAAGCACATCGCCTTTTTTGGCGGAAGAAAACTTGGCTTCGGTATCACTCAAAGTCAGGAAAGCTTCGGTGGAAAAGGTCAGATTTTTCGCCGACAGGGAGTTGTTTTCCAAAGGCTGTGTAGCAACGCTGTTGAAGGTAGTTCTGTTTTTTATAACAGAGAAACCATATCCGGACAATGTAAGAGATTTGGGTTGATATTCACCGTAGTATTCAATGTCCGCCAGAATTTTACCTTGAATGGCTTCGGGGTTTTTGGTAAATATACCTGAGTTGATAGAAGATACTTTGCCTTCCATCAAATCGTAAATGGCCTGCGCGTAGACATAATCGCCATACACTTCATAGGCAGTGAGAAGTAAATCAGGCTTTGCCAATACAATGGCATCGCCGGTTTGAGAGGTGTCGCCGATTTTAGGTGTGAAAATATCCGAAATGACCAGATTGTACATGCAAAGAAACATTTTCTTGAACTTGGGATTGTTGAACATATCATAGGAGATATTGGTATCTTTGATGGTATAGCCGTGCAATGCCTCGGCAAGACCGATAAAGTTGGATAACCACCCGGAGTTGTAGTCGGGGGCGGCTTCGTTTCCCATCCCGTCACGGTCAATGGATTCGATGAGCAGATTGTTCATGTTGCCGCCGGTGGTGGTGCCGTTTCCATACCGGAACACAAAATCAAGCCAGGGCTTGGTATATTTTTCCGCGTCAATACACTTGGCAGCTAAGGTTAGCACCCGCTGATGCATCCCCATGTTGCCGCCGATGTTTCTGGAAAGGATATTGGGGTAAATTTGAAAAATCAGACCTTGCTCTATGTTTACCATGATATCCTGATAGGTTTTTTTGGTTCCGTTGGAGCGTTTGTTGATATACTGCAATGTATCTTGGGAAATGGTGGGAAAGGCATAGAAAATAGCGTCATATGCAGTGGAAAAAACAATCAAACTGGCTTCTTCGATTCTGCCTAAAATCTTCCCTTGGCCGGCAGAACCGCCGTTGGAGGAAACGAAAGCGGGTTTGATGGTTTCATAGTCGGTTGTCATACCGGGGTAGAGATCCGCCAATCTGTCCAGAACGACCATGACGAAATCCGCATACTTCTGTTCTCCGGTATACAGGTAAGCCAAAGAAACGGTGTTCATATAACTGAGAGCCTGTGCCCACAAAGAACGAGCGCAGTATCCGATAGCGGCAAAGCATTGCCCCTTCTCGTTGTACATCCCGGTACCGTCGTCTACACACCAGTTTTTCCCTTTTTCCGGATACAGCGTGTTTACCAGCAAAGAATGATCAGCGTTTTTACGTATAAAATTACCCTTTTTATCTAAGCCGCTCTTATAATACGCCTCAAAATCGTTGGAGGGGAATATCATTTCACAGGTGGGGCAGATGATTTTCCAAGGATTGTCATAAGACCAATTGTAATTGTTTCCCTTGTTATAGTTTTCCATGCCGCAGTGGGGGCAGCCGTCCAGAGAGTTCACCAATCCGGAACGCCAAATTTGATTGGAGGGCATCAGCTCCAACACCAAGTCGTAACCGCGTTCAAGCCATTTGTCTGCCGAGGCTGTGATTCTTTCGGCAGCTCTTTTTGCCCAGGAATATATTTCAATGTTTTCTCTGGCATTTGCAATCATTTCCCGGGTATATATGGTGCCGCGGGTTTTGATGGGGGTAGAATCCGCCGAAACAAAGATGCCCACTGTGCTAACGGGGACGATAGACAGCATGCAAATGAAAGCTAAACACAAAGATAAAATTTGTTTCATGATCCACTTTTCCTTTTTGATAATGAAAATATTATATCAGATTTAACAATTACTGTCAAATAGATTTTCACAATTTCGTTACTATATACAGTTTTCCGAATGAACATGACGGAATCGGTATCAAGGAAATGATCACGGATACAAAAAACGAAGCGAAGGCTTCGTTTTTTGTATCAATTTATTTCTTTTTCTTTTTAAAGATAATAAGGGAAGCCACTGCGCCGATGATCAATATGCCGCCGCCGATGCTTATCCATATCCAAGGTGACATGCCGCCTTGATTATGATGGTCATCGCCGATTTCAGAGCCCGCCAAATCAGTGAATGGAACCAGTTTGGTCGGATCGGGCACAAAGGTATAGTACAGCTGTTCTTTGGAGGTTTGACGGATAAACAGGTCAGCTTTGTAATATACCCCTTCTTCATCGGTGGAAGATGATACCAACAGACGGAGGGTATAGGTGGTTTGATCCGAATCTTTTGCCATGTACAATTTGTTATCCTTCACTTTGAAGTAAGACCAGTCACCGTATGTCTCATCTATGACGATGGTATGGGTGGGGAAGGTGTTGCCTGCGGAGAATTGGCTGTCAACCATGTACAGGTAGCCTACAAAATCGCCTGCCTTGGCACCTTTTTTGATATCATGGCTCAAGATTACCGATGTCACATTGGATTTTTTTACGGAAGACGTGATTTTGCCCACATTGCCGTCGGATGCGGACAAGGGAATGGTGAAGGATATGTCTTCGAGGATATTGTACTGATAGCCGCCTTTGGTGTCATAGGGATTCTTGTATGCCGAAATCAGCGAAACATCACCGATGTTCAGGGTATAGGTACCATCGCTGTTTTTCTTGGCGGATTCGATGCGGTAGGAGGGATTGGAGAAGAATTTGCTGTCGCCGTAAAAGTATCTGCCCGCCAAATCATCTACATGCACATTCCCATCAATTTGAACTTTGATGGTATTGTCAAAGCTCAGTTCTTTGGTAAAGTCAACGACTTTGCCGGAGTAGCTGGCGGTGGCTGTGTTGGTTCCGATGACCGAGCCATCATGCAGATAGGTAATGATTTGTTTGCCGATCAGGGTATAAACACCGAAAAATCCGCAAAAATCAAATTTTCCGTCGATGTTATACAGGGTTTTATTATCATAGGAGGAAACCACATAGTCTACTCTGCCGGTTGTGGTGGTGATCTTGACCGCTTTGATTTCCATGGAAGTTACGGCAGTACCGTTTTTTGTGACACCGACTTCTTCGATAGAAACAATGGCGGAGCCGGTATTGTCATCATAAGGTTCCAAAACAGATACAAAGACAGATTCTAGATTGCTGCTGTTGCTTTCTCTTTTTACCAGTACATAATCCAGTGCTTTGGGGTTGCCGACTTTGTTTCTGGGGGGGATCCCCACCGTCAGAGCTACTTCGTCGTAGGTTCCCAGCATGGTCATTTTCAGATGAATGTCTCCCACGTGGTTCTTACTGGTTGCGTATGTGTCTTTGATGGTCCAGTCAAAGGAAAAGACGGATGCGGGAGAAGTATCTTTTTGTATGTTTTTCAGCCACTGGAAACCGCGGGAAGTATTCAGAGATTCACCATTGGCGTTGACGTTTCCCCAAGTAATGTCTTTTCCGGCATAAGAACCTACATATTCGCCGGCATCATTCACTTGTTTGACCAGATTCAATCCGCTGGTGACAACACCGTTGTTTTCTGCTGAATGGAAGTTATAAATGTGGCTTTTTCCGCCTTTAACCCGGAAAAAGTCTACGACATATGTATCGGTGGCGTTCAATTGGATGGTTGCCACGGTTCTTCCGTATACACTGCACTGGGGATATACTTGGGTGGCATTCACATCCACCACTTTGACATAATCGCTGTCATCAAAATGGGTAGAGGTGGCCACAATCGAGTTTTCCTGGGGGAATTCATCCACAATTACTGTATTGTGGCTGATGGTTTTGTCAACAAATTGATGGTTGTGTGGGTCGGAAGCATTTTTGTATTCGGGGGTACCCAAATCGGGAGCCAAGTCCACATTATATGCGTATAAAAATAGGTTTAGCGTGTCTTTATGACCGTGTCCGCTGTTTCTGCCGTAATAGACCGCGGCGGTGGTTTCGGTGGATTTACTGAAGGCGACTGGGGTCTCGGTAGACTGGAGATTGAACATCAACTCCGCCAGTTCCAGCGTACCCACCGTTTCGGCGGCTTCCAGGGTCAAAAGATGCATACCCATTGACAACGGGCAGGTTTTACTGAAATAAATATTGGATTGGTCTTTCGCATCTACATCCGTCTGCAGGAGCTTTCCGTCCAAATAAACATGGAAAGTGCCCGTGGAATTGCCGTTCGAACGGAGAATCAATTCATACGTATTGGACGCGTTTTTCCAGTCAAAGCCGATGGTAATGGAATCTCCTTTGGCTACCGGTTTGAAAACCGCAAGAGCAGGAGTCAGAGCGAGCTGATCTGAAGAGATGTATTTCAATTCGGACAGGGCATAGGTTGCGTTGTTGACAGATTCATACACAACCGAGGTAGATGTAAAGCGGTTGCGCAGAATGGCAAATCCGAATCCGGTCAGGTTATTCGAATTTGGTTCCAGCTCACCGTATTGATCGATGACGGCTTGGATTTGCGCTGCAATTGCTTCGGGATTCTCATCGAAAATGTCACCACGCAGGGAGGTGATATTTCCACCGCATAAGTAGTAGACCGCCTGGGCATAGATGGGGTCTTTGTAATTGATATACGCGCCCAACAATAAACCGGTATTGGCAAAAACCTTGGGGTTTCCAGTCTGTTCGGTGTCTCCGATTTGGGGTGTGAATGTATCGGAGATCAACAAATGCAGCATGGATAAAAACATCTTCTTGAATTTAGGATTCTGGTACAAATCGTAGCTGATTTTCTGTTTGGAAATATCGTCTACAATGGAGTATCCTTTCAGGTATTGTGCCAATTCAATGAACTTGCTAAGCCAACCCGAATTGTAGTGAGGGGCTGCTTCATTTCCAAATCCGTCCCGGTCAATGGCTGAAATCAGCAAATTATTCATGTTTCCGCCGGTATCGGCTCCATTGCCTGTCTGGAAAATAAAATCCAGCCAAGGGATGGTATATTGCGGGTCGTCCATACAAACGGCACACGCCGCCAGAGATGACTGTTGATATCCCATGTTGCCACATATATTGCGGAGGAGAATATTGGGATAACATTGCAGAATCAAATTTTGTTCAATATTTATTTTAATATCATCCGTGGTTTTGATGATAAAAGGAGAGCGTTTTTGCAGAAAAGAATATACTTCTTGGGATGTTTTTTCAGCCATTTCATTGAATCCATAGAAAAAGGCGTCGTAGGCATCGGCGAAAAGGCCAAAGTAGACCGCTTCGTCAATTCTGCCTTTTATTTTGCCGTATCCGGCATTTCCGCCGTTGGAAGCCACAAATTCTTTGTACAGCTTTTCATAATAGGGATCCATGGTAGGATATAAATCAGCAATACGGGAGAGAATGGCGATACCAAAGGTGGCATACTTTTGTTCGCCGGAATAGAGATAGGCAAATTTGAGCGTGTTCAGTACGCCATAAATATGGCTCCATGCCTGGTTGGTATACCAGCCAATGACGGTATAGCGGGTGCCGCCGATGACCACACCGGTACCGTCGTCCACACCCCAATATTCACCCTTCTCGGGATAGGAAACGTTTTTCAGGTACTGTTTGTTGGCTTTTTGGGGATTGAAGACATAGTGTTCATCCAAGCCGCTCTTATAGTAACTTTCAAAATCATTGGTGGGGAATACCATACTGCAAGCAGGGCAGGTGATTTTGAAGGGTTTATTGACAAAGTCGATGTTGTATTTATTGCCGTAGTCATATACATCCAAGCCGCAGTTGGGACAGCCGTTGGTTTCACTAACGTAATAAGAACGCCATACTTCGTTGGAAGACATGAGCAGATAATAAAAGTCAATGCCGTTGGCAATCATCTTGTCCGCGGAGGCGCAGTATGAATTTTTGGTGGCAGATGCCCAGTTGTATTTTTTCACATTGGTCCGGCATGTTGCAATTTCCTTTTCGGTATAGATCGTCCCCTTGGTTTTTATGGGTGTTTTCACTGCCGCACTGCCTACAAGCATGCCGGCGGGTAACAGGGACATCGAACAGACACAAGAGAGTACCAGTGCTAATAACCGCACAGTAATTTTTTTCATAAACTTGCACCCTTTCATAGGTTGTTAAATACATTATAGGTTAAATTCTTATAAGTTTCAAGATTAATTCAAAAACACCCCTCAAAATTAAAAGGGGTGTTTTTGGTAAAAAGCCACAAAAACTATAGTGTATCTTTCTTTAACCGGAGGGATTGGAAAAAATTCGTGATAATTTGTCCGCATTCTATTTCTAACACACCGGCGGTAATCATTGCCTTATGATTCAAAGGAAAATCATTTAAATTGAAAACGCTTCCCATGGCGCCTGCTTTGGGATCCTTGGCTCCGAAGACCACGTGACGGATACGGGCGTTGAGTATGGCACCCGCGCACATGGGACAGGGCTCTAAGGTTACATATAAATCACAGTTGAACAGCCGCCAGCCACCCAGTTTTTTGCATGCCTTGTCAATGGCATCCAGTTCCGCATGACGCAACGCGTTCTTTTTGTTTTCCCGTCCGTTGTGGGCTCTGGCTATGATCTTGCCTTCATGTACAACCACGGCACCCACGGGAACTTCCCCCTTGGCTGCTGCTTTTTTTGCTTCCGCAATGGCTTTTAACATAAAGGTTTCGTGGGCATTAACCCCCGGCGGTTGTTTGGGATGGTGCATTTTTGTTGTCCTTCACATCTGTCGGCCGCTTATAACTTCCGTTGTCTGCCGTGAGGGATTGGTTATGCTCTACACAAAAACTGTTAACAGGGCGGGTGGTATTGATGGAATATCCCGGATAGCGGTTGGATGGATACAAATTGATAAAGAAGGCTTTGGTGGTGTCGGTGGGATATACATAGTTTTCCGGTACAGTCATGTAGATATACTGCGCGTCATTCACCTTGATATTGGTTTCAAAATAGCGGTCGGTGACGTTCAGTTTCACCAAAGAAATGACTTTGCAGGTTTCTTCGGGACAATCGGGTCCTGCCACCGATTTGGATACGGTACACCATTTGACCTGGACATGCATATTACATTCGGTTTTGGGTTGTTTGGATACCATAAAATAAGATTGCGTTACTTGAGAACCTCTCGGATCTAGTTCGCATGCCGCGGTGGCTTTCAAGCCTGATACCTTGCAAATCTTGCATTTTACCATATTGCTCATCGAAGCAAAAGTGAGCCGATCTTTTTTTGCGGTGGAATCAATGATGGGCTGATGAATGGCGTCCATGCATTTTGACCACAAAGTCAAAGCAGGACTGGTGGAGAATCTACCCAAAGATTTCGGCTTGTCGTAACCAAACCAAACGGCTGCGGTGTAATAGGGGGTATAACCGGAGAAATACAGGTCTTTGCTGTCATTGGTGGTACCGGTTTTGCCTGCCATCTGGTTGTTCATTTCTTTTTTCAGGGTGGGAGAAGCTTTTGAACCCGTGCCGCCCGAAACAACGCCTTTGAGCAGTTCATTCATGGAAAAAGCGGTTTCTTCAGACAAAATCTGTTCGGTTTCCGGCATGTTGGAAATTAGAATCTCGCCGTCTTTGGTTTCGATATACTGATAACTGATGGCTTCCCGGAAGGTACCGTTGTTGGGGAAGGTGGCGTAAGCCTGGGTCATTTCCCGGGTGGTCACACCATAGGTCAGACCGCCCAAAGAAAGGGAAGATAGTCCCAAGTCGCTCACAACTCTGCCGGTAGGGGTGACTTCGTTATAAACCAGGGTGGAGAAATGGTATTTGGTGGTCATGAACTCATATATATATTCCGGCGTCATTTCAATCAGCAGTTTCATGGGAATGGTGTTAAAGGAACTCTTGACCGCTTGTACAACGGTGTTTCGTCCCGAGAAGGTACCGGTGGTGTTTGAGTTTCTGGGATAAGGGCTTCCGTTCTTGTACAATGCCGGCGTGTCATCCACTGAACTGCCAAAAGAAATGACCCCTTTTTCCAATGCAATGGAATAAATCGAGATAGGTTTGATGGAAGAACCGGGCTGTCTTGTCGATTGGGTGGCTCGATTCAAGCCCCGGGCGGTTTCCTTTTTGCCGATGCCGCCTACCACGCCAACCAGATATCCGGTGGAGTTATCCACAACTGAGATCGCCGACTGGGGCGCAACGCCGGCGTCGGGGATTTTTTTCTTTTCGGCGGCATAGATGGTTTCCAAAGCCGATTCATAAACATCTTCCAAAGCATTCTGCACGTTGGGTTTTAGGCAGGTATAGATTTTCAAACCACCCGAATAGAGCATACGGTATGCCATGGTTTCGGTGTATCCCAATTCCTTTTGCAAGTCTTTCAAAACGTCGCTGATGACGGTGTCGATATAATAGCTGTGAACGGTGGAGGTGGTCTGCTCTTGTCCTTCGGTGGCAAGAACCAGCTCGGTGTTTTTGGCTTCTTCATAATCTTCTTTGGTTATGATTCCCTGGGTGAACATTTCTTTCAAAATGACATCTCTACGCTCTTTGTTCCCCGCGGGATTCTGAATGGGATCCCAACGGGTGGGGTACTGGGGAATGGCGGCAATGGCGGCACATTCAACCAAAGACAGTTCCGATACATCTTTGTTGAAATATTTCGCCGACGCGGTTTGAACACCGTAACAACCCTGGGAAAGATAAATGGTATTTAAATACATTTCCAGAATTTCTTCTTTGGTTTTCCGTGTTTCAAAGTCAAGGGCTCTGAGAATTTCTTGCATTTTTCTTTGGATGGTCGTATCATCCTCGTGGGTGATGTTTTTAATCAACTGCTGTGTAATGGTGGAACCGCCGTAGGAAGTGGTGCCGGCGGCAAAGCCGAGGAAGGCACCCAGGGTTCTCCGGAAATCCACGCCGCTGTGCGTAAAGAACCGCTTGTCTTCGATGGCAACGAAGGCTTGATACAAATTGGAGGGGATGCGATCATAGGAAATCCACAAACGGTTTTCCTCCCCGTAAAGTCTGTCTTCTTCCAGTTCAATCCATTCGCCTGCATCGTTTTGATAATACAATGTGGTGGTTTCGTCCAAATCAAGCTGCAAATCCTGAATTTCAAAGTATGCGTCAATATTCTCATTACAGTAAATAGCCAGGGCGGCAGCCATGATAGAACCTGCCACAATGCCAATCAGCATCACGGTCAATAACACATTCATGGAATAGGTAAATACCTTCAGCATATACATGCCCAAGGTTTTCAGTATTCTTTTGGTGATAGCCCAAGTGGACGAAAGCGTTTCTTTCTTTCTTTCGTTCTTGTTTCGAGATGTACCTTTCATAGGTTGCAATCCTTTCATACCGATTTTACAATCACATTGGTTTCTCCCAGTAAATCGGTCAGATGGCTGATAAGGCGGGGAGTCGGTTCGACGGCATATCCTTCTGCCATGACATATTCCTTACTGTCATCAAAAAATAAAACTACGGGGCAGTTTCCATCAAAAATCGCCAATAAAGCAAGAAGCCGCTGAACTATTTTATCATTCTTAGAAGATAAACGCAAGTAGATTTTTTGTTTTTTCTCATGAACGGAAGATTTCACCTGTACGTTCATCCCCATTGCGGGCAATGGGGCGGAAGCATGATTGGGTACATGTACGGTTTTTACCAATAAAGCGATCTTGTCATCCTTATGGGAAACATCCCCCGTAACCGCCACAACGCTGCCGGGCGCAAGCATAGGGGCATATTTTTCCCATACTTTAGGAAAAAGGACGCCCTCGCATTCTCCCGACAAATCCTCCATGGTCAAGAAGCACATGGTATCTCCGGATCTGGTTTTGATGATCTTGCTGCCTGAAACCATGATGAGTACTTTGACGGTTTGTCCTTCCGGCATCATGGCACCCTGTTCTTCCTCCCCCAAGGCAGACAGGGGAATGATACCCAGTTTGGCGGCTGTTTCGGCATAGGCGTACAGAGGATGCCCCGTGGTATACACGCCCAGAACTTCTTTTTCCATACGGAGCCTGTCTTCCTCTTTCAGGAGAGGCAGGGTGGGGTATTGTATGGTGAGCATGTCATCACCTGCGGAGGAGAATAAATCAATTTGCCCTGTTACCATCCGGTGATGAAGGCGGGAAAGGGTTTCCAGGGCACTGTCACACACCGCCAACAAGGAATTGCGGGGAATGTCAAAACAGTCAAAGGCTCCGGCACATATGAGGCTTTCCACCATTTTTTTATTGATGTCACGGGTATGCATCCGTTCCAAAAAATCCGCAAATGAGGAGAATGGACGATTGTTTCTTTCTGCCAGAATGGAACGGAGAAATTGTTCCCCCACGTTTTTTACAGCCAGCAATCCAAAACGAATTTGATGGTTGTTCACCGTGAAGCGAATGGTGCTTTCATTGATATGGGGAGGGAGGACTTTCACCCCGTTTTTCTGACAGTCGGCAATGTAGTATGCCAGTTTTCCGCCATCCAATTGGGAGGTGAGCAAAGCCGCCATATATTCGGCAGTATAATGACACTTCAAATAGGCGGTTTGATACGCCAAAATGCCATAAGCCGCCGCGTGGGATTTATTGAAAGCGTAATTGGCAAACTCCGCCATATCGTCAAAAACCGTTTCCGCCGCTTTCTCATCGTAGCCTCTTTCTTTGGCACCGGCGATAAAAATGCCCCGTTCCTTTTCCATTTCCACCATTTTCTTTTTGCTCATGGCACGGCGGACCACATCGGCACGTCCATAGGTATACCCTGCTAACTTGCAAAAAATTTCCATGACCTGTTCCTGATAGACGATACACCCGTTGGTCACCGAAAGGATGGGTTCTAAATCTGGGATGACATAACGGATGTGACAAGGGTCTTTTCGGTTTTTTAAATAACGGGGAATTGACTCCATGGGACCCGGCCGGTATAGGGCTATGGCAGCGGTGATGTCTTCCACCGAATGGGGGTTCATCTGGACAATCAGATTGGTCATGCCGCCCGATTCCAACTGAAACAAACCGGCCGTGTTTCCCGCTGCAAGGGAAGCAAAGGTTTTTTCATCCCGATCGGGAATCTGTTCCAGGCAAAAGTCTGTTTGGGCTTTACGAATTTCCTCCACGGTGTCCCGCAAAATGGTTAAATAGCGCAGACCGAGAAAATCAATTTTCAATAACCCTAAATCAGCGATGGTATTCATGGTGAATTGGGTGACGGTGGCATCCCGGGTGGTACATAGGGGAACATAATCGTTCACCGGTTTGTCGGTGATGACCACCCCGGCGGCATGGGTGGAAGCATGACGGGGCATCCCTTCCAATTTTTTTGCCACCGTTATCATATCCCGTAAAATCACATCAGACTCGATTTCATCCGCCAAAGCTTTGTCTTCTTTCAAGGCGGCATCCAACGTGATATTCAGTACTCTGGGAATCCGTTTGGCAATCCGCTCTACGGTGGCATAGGGAACATCCATGGCCCGTCCCACATCCCGAATGACTGCCCGCGCCGCCATGGTGTTGAAGGTGACAATCTGTGCCACATGATCTTCCCCGTACTTATCTGTTACATACTGAATGACTTCTCCTCTGCGTTCATAACAAAAGTCGATATCAAAGTCGGGCATGGTCACCCGTTCGGGGTTTAAGAACCGTTCGAAAATCAGTCCGTATGGAAGCGGATCCACGTTGGTGATGCCCAAACAATACGCCGCCAGACTGCCGGCACCGGAACCTCTGCCGGGACCTACATAAATGCCTTTGTTTTTGGCAAAGCGGACAAAATCCCACACAATCAGAAAATAGGAAGAATAGCCCATGGAGGCAATGGTTTTCAGTTCATGCCGCAGACGTTCTTCGTAAGCCCTTCTGTCTTTGGGATTTTTTTGGTCCAAGCCATCAAAACATAGTTTTTTCAGATAAGATTCAGCGGTTTCCCCGTTGGGAATATCGAAAACGGGCAGTCGCGTGGAAGTGAAATCAAAATCCACCCGGCATTGCTCTGCTATTTTCCGTGTATTCAAAATCGCCTCTTCATCGTGAGGGAAAAGAGTGCGCATTTCTTCTTCACTTTTGAAATAAAACGCGTCGGTTTCAAACCCCAAGGGTCTGCCGTCTGTCAAACGGGTATTGGTTTGGATGCATAAAAGGGTTGCCTGAGAGCGGGCATCCTCTTGATTCAAATAATGAATGTCGTTGGTGACTACCAGAGGGGTAGATGTTTCCCGGGACAATTGCCGCAGGGCGCTGCACACCAGTTTCTGATCATCATACCCGTGGTCCTGCATTTCCAGATAAAAATCATCTCCGAATATGGAGCGATATTGGTATATGTATTCTCTGGCTTTGTCCAGATTGTGATCTAAAATTGCCCGAGGAATGCTCCCTGCCAGGCAAGCGGACAAAGCAATCAGCCCTTCGTGATAGGTTTCCAGCAGAGAAAAATCCGCCCTGGGTTTGGAATAAAAACCTTCGGTAAAAGCCAGGGAAACCAATTTCATGAGATTTTGGTATCCCTGTTGGTTTTTTGCCAGCAACACCAAATGGTCGTATTCCCGATCCAGGGGCGTTTTATCAAAGCGGCTGCGGGGCACCAGATAAATTTCACAACCGATGATGGGCAAAATCCCATGTTTTTTGGCTTCTCTATAAAAATCCACCGCGCCGTACAGTACCCCGTGGTCGGTGATGGCTACGGCAGTCTGCCCCAAAGCTTTGGCTTTGAGAAAAATCTCGTCAATGCGGCAGGCACCGTCTAAGAGCGAGTATTCCGTATGTAGGTGCAGATGAACAAAATTCGACATACCGCATCCTCCTTATGCAAAAAACTTCCTGACTTTGACGGCCTTTCCGTTTTCATATGGCAGCGTTTCCCCCACAGCGAAAAAAACACCGTGTTCGTCAAACATTCTCACTTGTTGTCCAAGGGGAAAGTCAGGTAAACGGGCTTTGGAAATATAAATTTCCGCTCCGTTTTTTGCCAATCTGGCATAAAAGGGTTCCAATTGAATATCGGGTGCATCGGCAAACAGCTCTTCGGGTGGCTGGAGGGCGGAAGAAAGGTTGTTTTCTGCTTTCAGTTTCTCCAAATCTTCCAAGGTGTAACTGTCTTCAATCCGGCATTTGCCCGCTGCTGTTCTCAACAGGCAAGACATGACGCCCCCGCAACCTAGTTTTTTACCGATGTCGGCACAAAGGGTGCGTATGAAAGTACCTTTGGAGCAAGATACGGTCAAGATATAATCGGCGGGGGTATCCCCCGGCTGAACAGACAAAGAATAGATCTCCACCGGACGGGATTCCCGCTCAATTTGCTTTCCTTCCCGGGCATATTCATACAATTTTTTTCCCTTCACTTTGATGGCGGAATACAAGGGAGGGATTTGGTGATACGTCCCCAAAAAAGAGTTTGCCACCTCCAGAACCTGTTCAAAAGAAGGGATATCATGTGAGGTGGTGAGAATGGTGCCCGTGGTATCTTCGGTATCGGCGGTCAATCCCAGTTTCAGTCCTGCCACGTAGGTTTTGTTCTCCGCCACCAACCATTCGCTGGCTTTCACCGCGCTGCCGATGAGAATCGGCAAAACTCCCCGGGCCATGGGATCCAAAGTACCGGTATGACCTACTTGTCTGGTTTGAAAAATGCGGCGAAGCATATTCACCGCATGATGGGAGGTAATTCCTCCCGGTTTATTAAAATTAAGCAATCCCGTCACGTTGATATTTCTCCATCAGTTCCACGGCAGTATCTATGATTTGGTTTTTAAGAAAAGAGAATTCCCCCCATAGGGTGCTTCCCGCCGCTTTAAAATGTCCCCCGCCTCCCAAACGTGCGCAGAAAGATGCGCAGTCAAAATAGCTGTTGGATCGGGCGGATAGTTTATGGCTGCCGTCGGCAAGGGTGTGTAATACGATGCCCACTTCTGTGTCGCTGCATTGTTTTGCCAGATTTGCCAACTGATCAAAATCCGATTCCCGGGAGGTCAAAGCGTCTTTTTCCTCTTTGGTCAGTCCTACAAATCCAATTTTGCCATCTTTGTAGTATCCGGTATGGGTGAGGACATATCCCTCCACCCTCAGGCGGCTTTTGGTTTTTTCCTCAAAGTAAATACGGTTTAAGCGGGCGAACGATTCGGGGTCGGAATATGAATACAAATAGGCGGCTGCCAAATGGGTGAGATGGGTCGTATTGGAAAAACGAAAACAACCCGTGTCTCCCGCAATGGCGGTATACAGACAATGCGCAAGAGGCGCATCCATTTCAATGTGCAGTACCAAACCGAGCGTCAAAATAATTTCGCCGCATGCGGCTGCATCGGAAATTACCAGTTTTTGTTTGGCTTCAACCGTGTTTTTCAAATGATGGTCAAAAACCATATCAATCGAATCTGTATAGGGAAAGTTTTTTCCGAGCAATTCGGTTGAAGCGATATCCACCGCAATAAAATGACAAGGCGCAAAGTTGTCCCTATTGGGCAGATTCAGAGGAGAAAGTATAGAGTCATATTTTGCTTCAAAGGCGTCGGCGCAATAAACGGCGGCGTTTTTGCCCAATTTTTTGAGCATATACGCCAGTCCATGAGAAGAACCGGTGCAATCTTCATCGGGGCGGCAGTGGGCAATGACCCAGATGTTATCAAAATCCGGGGACAGTATGGTTTGTGCCAGGGGAGCGAAGGCTTCCGCCCGGGTGAGAAGTGCCTGTTTATGCATGATCATTTTCATCATCTGCATCCTCTTTCGATATATCCAGATTCTTTAACAAGGTAGAAATATGGGCGCCTTGTTCAGCGGATGTGTCATGAATGAAGGTCAGTTCTGGGGTAATGCGCAGATTCAATTCTTTTGCCAGAGCACCCCTGAGATATCCGGTGGCACTCTTGAGACCTTTCGATACTTCGGCAGGGTCACAGCCGATACAGCCGAAGAATATTTTGGCAAATTTCAAATCTGCCGTGACATCGGCGGCATTGATGGTAACAATGCCGTTTCTGACCCGGGGATCTTTTACGGTGCGAATGGCAATCGCCATCGCTTCTACAACGCTTTGATTGATTTTATTCTGTCTGTATTTTGACATTTCAAACTTTAACCTCTTCCATTATAAAGGCTTCCAGTATGTCGCCGTCTTTGATGTCGTTGAATTTTTCAAGCCCGATACCGCATTCGTATCCTTGGGTGACTTCTTTCACGTCGTCCTTAAATCTCCGCAGGGAATCAATCTTATCTTCAAAGATGATTATGCTGTCCCGGAGGATACGAATTTGGGCGTTTCTCGTGACCTTTCCGTCTAAAATGTAGGAACCTGCAATGGTGCCCACGCCGGGAACACGGATGGTCTGACGCACCTGGGCGTGACCCAATATAACTTCTTTATAGGTGGGAGCCAACATGCCTTTCATGGCAGCTTCGATTTCTTCGATGCATTCATAAATGATGCGATAGCAGCGAATGTCCACTTGCTGACGTTCCGCCGAATCAATGGCAACTTTATCGGGACGAACGTTGAAGCCGATGATGATGGCATTGGATGCGGCAGCCAACATGACGTCGGATTCGTTGATGCCGCCCACCGCTTCGTGAATGACGCGGACGCGCACTTCGTTGTTCGAGAGTTTTTCTAAGGAGGCTTTCACGGCTTCTGCAGTACCTTGTACATCGGCTTTCACAATGAGGGAAAGTTCTTGTATTCCTTCTTGGATCTGGTTGAACAAATCAGTCAGGGAGATTTTGCTATTGGCCTTGAAAGTATCTTCTTTTTCTTTGTCACGACGCTGAGATGCCAGTTCTCTTGCCATGCGTTCGTCTTCCACCGCATTAAACACGTCGCCCGCGTTGGGAACATCTGCTAGACCCAGAATCTCCACGGGAACGGAAGGACCGGCTTCTTTCAATTGCTTGCCCTTGTCATCCAGCATGGCTCTAACCCGACCCACAGAGGTACCGGCAATGATCACATCTCCGGTATGCAGAGTGCCGTTTTGTACCAGAATGGTGGCAACGGGACCTCTGCCTTTATCTAACTTGGCTTCGATGACCACGCCTTTGGCGTTCCGGTTGGGATTGGCTTTCAATTCCGCTATTTCGGTAATCAGAAGAACTGATTCCAATAATGTATCTATGCCCTGTTTGGTCAGAGCCGATACGGGGACGCAAATGGTATCGCCGCCCCATTCTTCGGGAACCAGATCGTATTTGGTCAGTTCTTGTTTGATCTGATCGGGGTTGGCCGTGTTCTTATCCATTTTATTGATGGCAACAATGATGGATACACCTGCCGCTTTGGCGTGGTTGAGGGCTTCTACGGTCTGGGGCATGATGCCGTCGTCGGCAGCCACCACCAGAATGGCAACGTCGGTAACCTGAGCACCGCGGGCACGCATGGCGGTGAACGCTTCATGACCGGGGGTGTCCAGGAAGGTGATGTTTTGATCTTTGACTTTGACTCTATAGGCACCGATGTGCTGGGTAATACCGCCGGCTTCTCCCGCGGTGACATTCGAATCGCGAATGGCATCCAGCAGGGAGGTCTTACCGTGATCAACGTGACCCATGACCACCACAACAGGGGAGCGGGGCTTGAGTTCTTCTTCGGTATCATGGGTTTCATCGATCAATTTTTCTTCGATGGTTACAACGACCTTGGGTTGTGCATGCACGCCGAATTCATCGGCAATGATGGCGGCGGTGTCATAATCAATAGATTGGTTTAATGTGACGATTTGTCCCAAAGACATGAGTTTTTTCATCACTTCTGACGTAGTAATTCGAAGTTCTCTTGCCAGTTCGGATACGATCATGGTTTCGGGTAACTGAACCGAAGTGGGCAATTGCACTTTCAGTGGAGCCGATTTCCTGTTGCGATCATTCTTACGCTTGTAACCGGACCGCTGACCTGACCGGTTACCGGTGGATCGTTTCGGCTTTCCTTCATTGCCGACAAAATCGTAGGTGAAGTTTTTGTCATCATATTTGGACAAATCCACTTCCGCACCTTTGGTATCCACGATGATCACATCTTTTTTAGTGGTGGCATCGAAGGTAAAATCTGCACGGGTCGTAAAAGCGATTTTCTTTTCGTCTTTCTTTTCTTCCCGTTTTTTGGAATTTCTATTCTTTTTTTCCAGCGCTTTGGCTTTTTCTTTGTCGGCAGCCAATCGCGCCTCGTTGACCCGATCCGCAAAAGATTTGCGAGATTGGACATTGCTTTTCAAGCCTGATCCGGTATTGGGTTTTCCGATGGCTGCTTGTTCGGGAGCCCCTGTTTTTTCAGCCGCCACTTTTTTTGCCCCTGTTTTTTCAGCGACCGCTTTTTCAGCGACCGCTTTTTCTGCTGCCGCTTTTTTTGCCGTTGCTTTTTCAGCCGCCGCTTTATCAGTTGCTGCTTTTTTTGCCGCCGCTTTATCAGTTGCTGCTTTTTTTGCCGCCACTTTTTCAGCCGCCGCTTTCTCTGCTGCCGCTTTCTCTGCTGCCGCTTTCTCTGCTGCCGCTTTTTCAGCTGCCGCTTTTTCAGCCGCCTTGATTCTTTCCACTTTTTCGGGGGTGCGCAAAGGCATTTCACCCGAGATGTATGCATTGATATCCGGAATCTCATTCATAGAAGAAAGGACATGAAGAACCAAGTTAACTTCCGCAAGTGTCAAGGTTGCGGAAGTTCCTTTTTCAGTTCCTCGGTCACCGAGTATTTTAACGATATCTTTTGGTTTAATGGAAAGTTCTTTTGCTAATGACGTAATTTTCATATTTTTCAGCTCTGCCATTGGTCATTACTCCCTTCATTTGTCAGCGTAAGAAGGACAGAATAGTTAATTTTTTTTAATAAGTTTTAATATTTCATGATTTTTCAGGGCAATGGCGGCGCAAACCGTTTTGCTTCCCAGCACTGCAGCCAGTTCTTCTTTTGTCAGGGAAATCGTTTGTATCTCGATTTGATAATATGCACAGGCGGTCAGCAATTTTTTCTTGCTGCCGTCTGATGCGTTGTCTGCCAAAAGAACCAGTTTCGCTTTTCCCTGCCGCACGGCATCATGAACTCCTTCATTACCCTTGATAACCGCACCGGCTTTTTGCGCAAGTCCCAGCGCTTGAATCAGTCTTTTCCGGTTCATGGGGTCAGTGCCAGTTCCAGGCTTTGGTAGACTTCTTCCGGGATGGGGCATTCAAAGGCCCGTTCCAGCTTTTTTGCTTTCTTTGCTTTGTTCAAGCAGGAAGCATAGGGACAGATATAGGCTCCGCGACCGGGTTTCTTGCCGGTAGCATCCGTTGAAATAACCCCTTCGGGAGAACGGACGATGCGGATGAGTTCCTTTTTGGGCTTGTCTTCACCACAACCGCAACACTTGCGTTTAGGTATTTTTTTCTGCAAATCCTCTTCCTCCTTTACTCGGCGCTGTCAGAGGATTTTATATCGATCTTATATCCTGTCAGACGAGCAGCCAGGCGAGCGTTTTGCCCTTCTTTACCAATAGCCAAAGACAGTTGATCGGGTTCCACCATCACGCGGCAGGTTCTGTCTTCTTCCACCTGCACCGATAAAACCTTGGCGGGGGAGAGGGCTTCTTTGATAAATTCTTCGGGATTTTCACTGTATTGGATGATGTCGATTTTTTCACCCGCTAACTCGTTGATGATGGCATTTTTACGCATGCCCTTTACGCCGATGCAGGCACCGATGGGATCGACACTTTCATCTCTGGAATATACGGCAATTTTGGTGCGGCTTCCCGCTTCCCGGGCAACCGATTGAATGATGACCGTGCCGTCCTGAATCTCGGGCACTTCCATTTCAAAAATCCTCTTTACTAAACCGGGATGGGTTCTGGAAATGACGATGATGGGCATCTTGGCATCTTTTTTTACGCCCATAACGTACACTTTGATATGATCCCCTTCGGTAAAGCGTTCGCCGGGAATTTGTTCAGATTTCATCAATGTTGCCTGATTGTTACCCATTTCCAGAATCACGTTGCCGTTGGTTCTGTCCATAATGCGGACAACCGCTGTGACCACATCGTCTTCTTTGCTTTCGTACTCTTTGATGATGATGCCCCGTTCGGCTTCACGGATGCCCTGGACGATGACGTTTTTAGCGGTTTGCGCGGAAATGCGCCCGAAATTTTTAGGTTTCACTTCAATTTCGGCGGTGTCGCCCATTTTGTATCTCTTACTGTATTTGCGGGCTTCTTCCAGGCTGATTTCCGAATCGGAGTCAACCACATCTTCCACAATCAGTTTCTGGGAAAACATTCTAACGGTTTTTTTATCCGCATCAATGGCTATACGTACATTGCTCATCCCGTTGTTTTCTTTTTTAAAAGCGGTCAGAAGAGCGGCTTCTACCTTTTCCAGCATATACTGTTTGGGAATACCTTTCTCCTGTTCCAGCATGGTGAGTGCTGTGAAGAATTCGTTATTCATCTTTGATGATTCCTCCGTAAAATTTATTCTTCATATATGGTTTTTACTCTGGCTATTTTTTCATTTTCCAACAAAAATGAAAGAGTATCCACGGTCAGTGTCAAGGCACTTGGTGTTTTTTCCCCCAACGTGGCAATAAATATCTTTTGCCCCACAATGGCAGGCGGCATGTCCTCGCCGGCGGGGACGAACAGACTGACTTCCACGTTGGAACCAACCATGGCGGCAAATTGTTCATCACTTTTCAACACCCGTTCCAGACCGGGAGAACTGACTTCCAGATAATAGCTGTCCGGAATGGGATCCGCTTTGTCTAAAATAGGGTTGATGGCGTGGGTCACATGTTCGCAGTCGGTGATCGTAATGCCATCAGGGCTGTCAATGGTGACCACCAGGTTCCAGGAAGCGCCTTCCTTCATATAAGAAACATCCCACAGCAAAAAACCCATTTGTTCCACAACGGGGGCGATGAGTGCTTTCACGGTGGCGGCGATGTTGCGCTTTCCTGATTTGTTTGTTGCCAAATCAATACCTCCTATACAAGCAGAAAGAGTGGCGCTCAATCCACTCTCTCAATCTTATCATCATTCTTTTGTTATTATACCACCGAACGGCTAATAATGCAAGTCTTTTTTAATTTTTCTTCCTTTTTTAATATCTTTTTTTCTCTTTCTTTGGTTATGAGGGCCGATTCTGGGTTTGGTTTGCATTTTTTCCCGGGAAAGCAATTTGCGGTTTTGGGGTTTGTGAGGCTGCAGCATCGCCCGCTGAATCACCTTTTCCTTGTAATCTGGAACATACACGTCTTTACCGGTAAAAGGATCGATGCCCGTATAATATATGCAGGTGGAAATGGTACCGGGGGTGGGATAAAAATCCTGTACCTGTTCGGGCGTGTATCCCCACTCCTGCAATCGCCAAGCCAGGCATTCCGCCGCTTTGCGGTCACTGCCGGGGTGGCCGGACATCAAATAGGGAACCAGATACTGTTCTTTGCCGCATTCTTGACAATAGGCAAAGTACTTTGCCTTAAATTGTTCATAAACCTCAATTGTGGGTTTTCCCATCATGGCCAGAACTTGGGGAGAAGCGTGTTCGGGTGCAACTTTTAGCTGCCCGCTCACATGATTTGCTACCAATTGTCGGAAAAATTGGGGGTTTTTATCATACATCAAATAATCGTACCGAATACCGGAACGAATAAAGACCTTTTTTACTTTGGGCACCCGCTCGATTTCCCGGAGCAGGCTGGCATACTCTGTGTGATCCACCTTCAGTTGTTTACAGGGGGTGGGAGTGAGGCAGCGGCGGTGGGTGCAAACACCCCGGGTCTTTTGCTTGTCGCAGGCAGGATAGCGGAAATTGGCGGTAGGTCCGCCCACGTCATGAATATATCCCTTGAAATCGGGGAGGGTGGTCAACAGTTTGGCTTCTTCCACCACCGAAGCCACCGAACGGGATCGTACTTGTCTGCCCTGGTGAAACGCCAAAGCACAGAAAGCACAGCTACCATAGCATCCCCGGTTGTGGGTGATGGAAAAACGGACTTCCTGTATCGCCGGCACCCCGCCTTGGGCTTCATAGGATGGATGATAGGTGCGTGCGTAGGGGAGAGCATAAATTTTGTCCAGTTCTTCCCGTTCCAAAATCGGCATGGGAGGATTTTGCACCAACTGCTTGTGGTCATAGCCTTCCAAAAGGGTTTTTCCGGAAATGGCATCGATGTTTTCATACTGCAGTTTGAACGCACGGGCATAGGCTTTTTTGTCGGTCTTAATCTGATCGTACTCTCCCACGAAAACAGCGTTTTTTACGGTGTACTCCCGTTCGGTCAGTACCGCGGTTCCCCGCACGTCTCGAATTTTTTTCACCGGAACCCCTCTATCCAGTAATTCCGCCACGCGGACAAGGGATTTTTCACCCATGCCATAGGAAAGAATGTCAGCCCGGGAATCCACCAGAATGCTCCGCCGCACCGCATTGTCCCAATAGTCATAGTGGGCAAACCGCCGCAGAGAGGCTTCCAGACCGCCGATGATGATGGGAACATCCCCGTAGGCTTCCCGAATACGGTTACAGTACACAATCAACGCACGGTCGGGGCGGCGACCCGCTTTTCCCCCCGGAGAATACTGATCATCACGTCTTTTCTTTTTGGCGGCGGTGTAATGATTCACCATGCTGTCCACGTTTCCCGATGAAACCAAAAATCCCAGCCGGGGGCGCCCGAATTCCTTGAAGGGTTCGGCAGATTTCCAATCGGGCTGGGATAGCACGCCCACGGTATACCCGTTGGATTCCAACACCCGGGAAATAATGGCAACACCAAAAGAAGGATGGTCGATATACGCATCCCCGGTAACATATACAAAGTCGGGTTTATTCCACCCGACTTCGTTCATTTCCATGTTGGTTGTTGGTAAAAAAATGTTTTTTTCCATGATTATTTCATTTCTGTATTCATGGCGATATAGCGTTTGAGCAATACCAGATCCCGGTTTGTTAACCGGTTATCCTGATCCATATCCGCCAGAAACATTTGTTGGGGTGTGAGGATAGTTTTCCCTAAAATTTCCTGAAATACCAGATCCACGTCGTTTTGATCGGTAAAGCCGTCACCGTTGATATCCCGGGCGACGGTGGGAATATTTTGGGTGGCCATGCAAACGGGATACTGGGTATTCGACGCAAAAGCACCCAAAGAAGAAAAGGCAACGGCAATGGCGGCATCGCCTTTTTTGTTGTGGTTGACGGTGAAGACCAACGTAATCAATTCGCCGGATGCGTCGATCAGGGAGGCATTGCCAATGGTGACAATGACGGAACCGTCCATGGGGGCAGAGGTGAGGATCAAGGAATCGGGAACCAGAGAATGATCCGTTTTGATCGCATCATGAAAGGTCAACAGTTCCTCATCATAGGATATACGCAAAGCTAGTTTTTCAAGAGCAGAGCATTGGGACACGGATAAAGTCAAGGTCATGCTTTCATATCCCTGGGTATAGGCAATCACGGGGGTCATGACAATGTTGGCGTTGCTGATATCATTGTCGGGAATCACATAACCATCAGGAAGAATGCCCAGGTCAGACACAATAAGGGTGGCGGTGGACGCGCCGGTGACCACCACGCTGTTAGCGAAATACAAAGTTCCGGTTTCGGTAGGCCAATAAAATCCAAAGGGGTTCAGTGCGCTACCGTCCACCCATTTGAGGGTGGTGATATAACCGGTGATAGATTGGTTTTCTCCGCTTCCGTCATAGGCGGTATTGGCAATGCCGTCCACCAAGATGGTGTCGCCCACACACAGCCCCATATTGCCATTGCCAGCAAGGGTGTGAAAGGGATGGGTGCCGGAGGAGAATTCGCCGGTTTCATCCACGGCTCGAATTTCTATGGAATAGGCACTGTAAGCCACCAGGCCATAGAGAGAGACGGCGGTATCCCGAATCGGCGTTATGTTCCGTTTGATCCCGTTTACATACAGGTTATAGGAAGCGGCATTCTCTACGAATCGCCAGGAGATGTCGGCGGAGTGATGGGTGATATTTTGGACCGCGATTCTTTCCACGGGAGAGGCATATATGGTGAAGGCATAGGGTTCGCTGACGGAAGAAACCGACAGAGAGCCTGAAATGTTGAAGGTATGTACCACCGCCGTATACCGATCAGCAGGAAGAGCCGCGGTGGAATAGGTGGTATCGGTCAAAGCCAAATAGGGTTTAGCGGTATTCCCCAGCATATCTTCCCCTTTAGAGTTATAGACACGGAGATGATAGAGGGTGGAATTGGACACCGCCACCCAGTTCAGGGTGAAGGTTTCTCCCAGTCTGACCATATCGCTGTCTGCTTTCAGAACCGCTTGGGCAGGGACCGGGATGGTCTGTACAGCTGACACCCGGAACAGAGCCACCTGGGCAACGCCCGAGGGGGTATAAGAAGTAAACAAGTTGGAGTTCTGGGGAGAAGCGGGATCGAATATGGAAACGATATCGCCGCTGACATAGCGAAGAGCTACCCAATGAGAGCGGTTGACGTTGATTAATACCGCATATCCCTGTGCCATATAATTGTTCAAGGCAGAGGCTTTATTAGCCACGGTTCCCGTCAGGTCTGCTTTGCCTTTGTAGACAATTCCAGGAAGAACCGAATCTACCATGTTCCAGTACAAAGAGCCGCCGGAAGTCAAAGCTTCCGCCGTATTGAAAGACTGCAACAACGTACCGGGATTGAACGTGGTTTCATTTTGTAGACCGTAATGCACCGCCAGCATTGCCAGAGAGGTGACCACGCAGCCGGAAGCTGCCATGGTGGTTTTACCGGTTCCCAAGGTCATGCTTCCCCAACGGGGATCCGATTGTGTCCAGGTGGCGTATTCCCCCGTACCCGTGATGGGAAGTTCGGGAGTTTTGGCGCCTGTCACTTCATATACGGCGATGCGGGTGGTTTCTTCCAGTGAATAGGAAGAAAGCCAGTTTGTATAGGCATTGGAAGGATCCATGATGGTCAACACATTGTTTTTCAGGGATTTGCAGGCTACCCACTGACTGCCGCCTGCATATAACAGAACCGCATAGGTTTGATGGGTGGCATTCACATAATCAGACAACTGGGCTAACTGTTGGGAGGCGGTTCCCGTTAGTTTCAGGTTACTTCCCACCAGAGTAAAATGATCCAGCACATCGGTTACTTTGGTCCACTTGATGTTGCCGGAAGAATCAAAACCGCCGTTGTTGCTCAGAGCATCACACAAGGCGCCGGGGTGGAAGGCGGTGGCATCTCGCACACCGGTTTGCACCGCCAGCATGGCAAGAGCGGTGACCACATTGCCTCCCTTTGCCATGGAAACGCTGCTGCTTCCCAGTCTTTTCTCTCCCCAGCGGGCATCGTCTTTTTTCCAGTCTACATAGGTTAAGGTGGCTGCATCCACGACCTTGAACGCCACGTTTAAAAGCACTTTTTCGGTAGAAGTGGCGTTACTTGCCAGAACACGGTAGGTATAAGAGCCGATCGCCAAATTTCCGAATTTGATGTAGGTGTCAATGTCTTTCAAAGTGAATACGGTGGAAGAAGCATTCATGGTTTTGTAGAGGGTTCTGGCACCCAATGCGTTATATATCGCCACGGTAACTGTGTACAGGTTGGAAGTGGAAGTGATGATACCACGGATGGAATAGCTGGCACCTTTTTCCAAGTGGGCGGGATAATTGGCACCCGATAAAGTCATGGTCTGGTCAGTGGAGGCGAGTACGGTAAAAGGAGATTCAACCACCACCCGATTGCTTGCCACGGTGTTGGTGGCGGTTACGCGGTAGATGTACTGTCCGGGAGGAAGAATGGCAAAGTTCAGATCGCTGTTCATACCGGACAAAGCATAGGATTTGGCAGAAAGAGAAACGGTTTTAGTTGCCGCGGGTGAATTGTTTGCAAGGTAAATGCCGGCGGTCAGAGAAGTCATGGTATATTGCGATTTGATGGTACCGTCCAGCTGATAACCCACGCCCTCCAATAACAATTCAGGTGGGGTGATGTCAGAATAAGTAAAACTGCCGGTGATGGAAAATTGGACGTTCAACAACACATAGTTGTTCATGATTTTGTCCGAAGCAGTGACACGGT
Organism: Clostridiales bacterium UBA5448; assembly: GCA_002427425.1. GTDB lineage: Bacteria > Bacillota > Clostridia > Oscillospirales > SIG627 > UBA5448. Next base: position 109,229 of record DIRA01000032.1, read on the forward strand.
AAAAATAGGTACCTACCGCTAAATTGCCGAATACGATTTTGTTGTCAAGGTTTTTCAGATTATATGTTGAAGATGTGGTGGCAGCCGTTCCGCCGGTGAGCATGGTGCCGCTTGCGTTATAGACGCCTGCCGTCACGGATGAGAGCGTGTATTGAGAAGCTACCGTACCTTTGATGATGAAACTAGCTCCTTCCACCATGGCATTGGGGTATACTTCTTCGGTCAAAGACAAGGTTGTATAAACGGAAAAAGAGTGCGAAAAAAGGACACAGTTGGTTTCCGTGGCGTTGGTGGCAGTGATCCGATATTCATATGTACCCGGGGTCAAATCCCCAAAAACAACATACCTATCGGAAGATTTGATGGAATAAGTTTTGACATGGGGGGTGGCGGTGTGACCCGTTTCCATTTCATCGGAGCTGTTATAAACCCCAACGGTAATGGAAGTGATGTTGGTTTCGGACGTCACCGTGCCTCTTAAACCGAAGCTAGATCCCAAAAGAATGGATTCAGGATACGTGATGTCGGACAGCAAAAATGTTTCTCCCGTGGCAAACACAGGGAAAACCGGAGATAGACTGCACAGCGAAAAGAGTAACAGCCAGCAAAGTATGGTTCGAAACAGGCTTCTGTTTTTCATCGAAGTTCTCCTTGGATATGTAATCGTTATCCATGTTGATTTTCATATAAAACATCGCATATCATTGTAGCATAGCCTTGCATCTTTGTCAAGACGGGGATGTGTTTGACGACAGTGAAAAGAGTAGGGAGGATCAGAAACAGAAATAGCACTTGAATCGGGAGAAAAAACGTGATACAATGTAACATGGCTGAAATTGATCGAATAACCGGATGTGTGAGGAAAGAATATGTCTGAAATTATGGAACAATATCAGGTTCCGTTAAAGGAAATCATGCACGAATTCAATCTGGTGGGTGTCTATTTGCCCCCGGATGTGGATAAGCGGGAAATTTCCCGTGCCGATGCCAATCGTCCCGGTCTTGCCCTTACGGGTTTTTATGATTTGTTTGAACCCCTTCGGATGCAAATCCTGGGTAAAGTGGAATATCGTTATCTCAACACAATGTCCCTGGAGGAAAGAAACCAAAGATTGTGTGAATTTTTCTCCAAGCGACCGGTGGGCGTGGTTTTGTGCCAAGGATTGGAGCCTTTCCCTGAAATGGTGGCATGCGCCAACGATTGGCAGGTGCCTTTGCTGACCTATACGGGGGAAACTTCGGACCTCATTGCCGCTCTGATCGCTTCTTTGAACGTAAAACTGGCTCCCCGTATCACCCGTCACGGCGTGTTCGTGGAGGTGTATGGGGAAGGGTTGCTTATTTTCGGTGATAGCGGCATCGGCAAAAGTGAAACCGCCATCGAATTGGTTAAAAGGGGACACCGTTTGATTGCGGACGATGCGGTGGAAATCAAAAAAGTATCCGCGAAGACCCTTTTGGGTACGTCTCCCGAACTGATCCGTCACTATATCGAACTGCGGGGTATCGGCATTGTGGATGTTCGCAGAATTTTTGGCATGGGCGCTGTAAAACTGACCGAAAAAATCGATTTGATCATCAATCTGGAACATTGGAATAAGGAAAAATTTTATGATCGGTTGGGTCTGGATACCGAGTATACTGAAATCATGGGGATCCAAGTGCCTTCCATCACCATTCCCGTCCAGCCGGGACGAAATTTGGCGGTTATTCTGGAAATTGCCGCCATGAACAGTCGTCAGAAAAAGTGGGGTTATAATACCGCAGTGGAATTTACGAAAAAACTCATGGGCGAAATTCCGGCGGATGACAATTCCCTCAGATAAATCATACATTGATAAGAAGGTGTGAATCTATGCGTTTAGGAATTGACTTGGGCGGTACCAACATTGCGGCGGGGCTGGTAGACGATAAAGGGAAAATCCTCTTGAAGCAAATCGCTCCCACTCCCGTCAAAGAAGGGGCGGATTCCATTGTTGCCACCATGGGAACGTTATGTTTGGGTCTGCTGAAAAAAGCTGGCTTAGCTTTGGAACAAATTACGCTGTGCGGCATTGCCGCTCCCGGTGTCGCCAATCGAAAAACCGGTATCGTTGAAGTTTCGGCTAACTTGCCTTTTGTGTACTATCCCGTCGTGCAAACCCTGCAGAATTACTTACCCGGCGTGAAGATTTTGTTGGAAAATGATGCCAATGCCGCTGCCAAGGGTGAAGTGGAAGTCGGCGCCGCCAAAGGGGCTGAAAATGCCATCATGATTACCTTGGGAACCGGGGTAGGCGGCGGTATCATCATCCGCCGGCAGGTGTATTCCGGCTTCAATTTCGCCGGCGGAGAACTGGGACATGTGGTCATTGTTTACGACGGAGAACCCTGCGGCTGCGGTCGCAAAGGTTGTTGGGAAGCGTATAGCTCCGCCACGGCTCTGGTTCGGATCACCAAAGAAAAAATGAATGCTTTTCCCGATTCCATCATGAACAAAATGGTTCAGATTGAAGGTAGAGTGAACGGAAGAACCGCATTCAATGCCGCCAAAAAAGGCGACCATGCAGGGAAAGAAGCGGTGGAAGAATACATCCGCTATCTGGCTTGCGGCCTGACCAACATCATCAACATTTTTCAGCCGGAAATTCTGATTATCGGCGGCGGCATCTGCGGAGAAGGGGAATATCTGCTCAAACCCTTGGAAGAGATTATCAATCAAGAACAATACACCAGAATTGCACATGTAAAAACCAAACTGGTCATTGCTACCTTAGGAAACGATGCCGGTATCATCGGCGCATCATTGATAGACAGGTGAACAATGTTTGAGAATATGCAAGACGTCCGGGTGGAACGGGATGTTTCCATGGCGTCTTTAACCACGTTCCGTGCAGGCGGCCATGCGGCGTATGCGGTTTATCCCAGCACCCCTGAAGCATGGGGAGCGATCATTGCCGCGGCAAAAAAAGAAAACATTCCCTTTGCCGTTTTGGGCAACGGAAGCAATGTATTGGCTACGGATGAAGATTTTGCGGGCATATTGATCATCACCACCGACATGCGTGATGTGCGGGTGGAGGAGACCTGTGTGTATGCCCAGGCAGGAGCGTCCTTATCGGCGGTGGCGGTCACTGCCATGAAAGCCGGGCTGGCGGGTCTGGAGTTTTCTTACGGTATTCCGGGAACGGTGGGTGGTGCGATATTTATGAATGCCGGCGCCTATGACGGAGAAATGCAGTTTGCAGTCAAACAAAGCCGGTACCTGGATGAAGATGGACAAGTGCGAGTCTTGGAAAAAGAGGAACATGCATTCGGCTACCGGGACAGTTATTATCAGCACCATTTCGGGATGATTATAGACTGTATATTACAGTTGAAGCCGGGAAACCCCGAGGAGATCAAAGCAAAAATGGACGATTTTATGTGCCGCAGAAAATCCAAGCAACCCTTGATGCATCCCAGCGCCGGAAGTACATTTCGCAGACCATATAAGGGATATGCCTCCCAGATGGTTGACGAATGCGCCTTAAAAGGCTTTCGGGTAGGAGGCGCCGCGGTATCTGAAATGCATGCCGGTTTTATCATCAATGACCGAGAGGGAAGCGTGGCGGATATTGTAGCGGTCATACAAAGTGTACAAAAAAAGGTGTTTGCCGAAAAAGGTGTTATGCTGGAACGCGAAGTTCGGATGCTGCACGAAATCATCCTGAATGGAATTTTCAATAAAAATATTCCCTAAACTCTTGACAAAAAAAACCGGCTGTGCTATGATAGCAAAGCTGTCCAAAGACATTTGCGCCGTTAGCTCAGCTGGATAGAGTGTTTGGCTACGAACCAAAAGGTCGGGGGTTCGAATCCCTTACGGCGTACCAAAAACCATCTCATTTTGAGGTGGTTTTTTTGCATCGTGCGCCCAGCGGTGGCAACAACTTAGCGGTGAAATTCCGCTTCCCAAAGGACGAGTCCATGCCCATATATGGTAGAACCGCCGTGTACCGAACGGTACGCCTGGTGGTGTGGGAGGGCGGAAGTTGATTATCCCCATAATAAAAACCAAAAAGGACACCGAAAAGTGAAAGGACACCGAAAAGTGTCCTTTTGTTGATGGATTAAGAAATTACATGCTCTTTTCAGAAACGGTCGACAGAAGCCAATCATAAAATATCAATCATTGAAACATAATTTTAACTGCTCATATTGCAGACAATATGTATCATGTAAGCAGAGCGGTGCGCTCATGATAACAGCCTTTTTTTAATTTTCCCACACGAATCCGGGTGTTTTGGCGGCTTGATATGCCCCCTCCATCATTTCAGTCAAAGCAATGGCGTCATCTATACCAAAGGGCGAATCCACACCCTCTTTTAGGCTCTTTATCCACAGCGAGAGCGGTGTAGGAAGACCCGCGGGCAAATCGGTCACGTTGATCCATTTGCCGTTCGTGTTTTTGGATGCATAGCTGACGCCGAGGTCCTTGCGATAAACAAGCGCACCCTCATCGCCACCAATCTCCAGGGTTAACGGACAGTTGCTGGATACAAAACCGGTTTCGTTCACACCGATTGCGCCGTCTGCAAATTCCATGATACATACGGCGTTGTCTTCGACCGGCTTTCCGGTCACCTTGGTAAAGAGAGAACGGCAGTTTATCGGTTTGCCCAGCAGCCAGCGTAAAAGGTACATGCCGTGCGCACCGAGATCAATCATTGCACCGCCCCCGCATTCTGCTGCGTTGTAAAAATGCGCCGGGAGCCTTCCTGCCGATGCTCCGTTGTGAACATTACGTACACGTCCATAGTGAATCCTTCCCAACTCTCCGCTGTCAGAAAGCTGTTTGGCAAAGCGCAAACTGGGATTGCACATATGTGGAAACGAAATGGTGAAGTGAACGTCATAACGTTCAATGGCTGCTTTGATTTCCAGACATTCTGCCAGGGTCAGAGCCAATACCTTTTCGGTGAAGATATGCTTACCGGCGCGAGCTGCTTTTATGATCAGTTCGGTATGTGCTGCTGTTGCAGCGGTAATAACGACACCGACGATGGAACTATCGCCCAGCAAGCGGTCATAGTCGTCATAAAAAGCACAACCCAGCTTTTTCGCCCACTCTCGACCACGGGTTGTATTTTCATCCCAGACAGCGGTGATGTTGAGACCCGCTTTCATCGCTTCGTCGGCGTAACTCTTACCGTGTACATGCCAAAAGCTAATAATGGCTATATTCATATGCATACCTCACAATCAATACAGGCGGACCGGATTTTGCCGGCGGATAGATGGCATCGAGTATCTCCGATACCACACAGGTCTGCTCCGGAAACGCCATGATTTACGGCGACACTTCCGCATCCGGGTATTCCAAACCTTACTTGTTTTTTCATATTTCGACCCCCATTTATTTTTAATTTTATATATGGACTATAGCATTTTGTATGGGTATGGTATATAATAAAACCACCAACATATATAAAAAGTTTGTCATGGAGGTGTATTTTGAGTCATACATATGTAATTCCCGAAAATATCCTCGTAGAGCCCAAGCGTTACCGTAATGGTATCCCTGATGATGTCGACAGCCATATACAACAGCATATGGGCCCTGCTGTAGCGGCGTTAGCCCATATCCATGATTTGATAGAGCTATTGTATTGCCTTGACGGATCCTTCAAGGCCTTTTTGAATGGTATAGAATACCGCCTTGAAAAGGGATGTTTGCTGCTTATCAAATCACAGGAAATACATCATATATTTGCGGAGTCTGCGGAACTCAACCGATATATTGTATTGAAGATTGACCCCCGTTTTCTCTGCATTCCCATTCAGTCGAGTTTTGAGTCTAAATTCGCGTTGCCCTTTACCATGAACGGCAAAGGAGGCAAGCGTCTATATGCGGCGCAGGAGGTGAATGAGGCAAAACTCGGATGGTTGATCCATGAACTGCATCATGAGCTGACATGGCGCACCTATGGATATGAGCTTGCGGTCAGAGCGCATATAAGCAGACTGTTTTTATGGATTTTGCGCTATTGGGAAGCAAACGGCGTCAGTCTGGGCTGCGAGGTCAGCGATCATTTGCGGACGGCGCTTTCAAGATGTATTAACAACATCAACGAGAAATACAAAGAAAACCTGACCGCGCGTGACATGGCAGACAGGTTTAATATCAGCTACAGCTATTTTTCAAGGATGTTTAAGCGTCTCACGGGACGTAGCTTTTGCCAGTATCTCAATTCCATACGGATAGCAGAGGCCGAGAAACTTTTGGTGACCACTGATATGACTATCACCGCGATTGCCATGGAAACGGGTTTTTGTGATACTTGCCACTTGATTGTAAAATTTAAGGAAGAAAAGGGTACCACGCCCATGGGGTTCAGAAAAACCTATGCACAAGACAACCAAGTGAACAGGTTTCTTGACGCAGAATAACCCCGAATAAATACCTCCACTTGTCTTTTCTGTCGTTTTGTCAGATCATACAACTCCATTTCCGATCGATCAATATCCTTGGCGGTATTGCGAAATTGCTAAAATTGTTACCAAAGTTGCAAATATATCAATTATGTGATATCATATAGAAAGCAGAATCAAATTACCCTCGGCAATCTGGGGGATGCTGCCCCACTTTGAAATGTATACTGCTATGGTTTTCAAAAAAAGGATGTACGATTATCATATATTCTTGCGTTTGAAACGTACGGTATAGATAATAAATTAACCTTGAAAGGAGAAATCATGTTTACAGTACAAGTAGAAAAACGTGAATTACACTCGAAAGGAAAACAGCTCAGAAGACAAGGAATTATCCCTGCGGTGCTCTATGGTAAACACCTCGAAGAGTCGGTGCATCTCAAGATGTCCCAGCAAGAAGCCGAACAGTTATTGAAATCCAGCGCCATTGGCTCCAAACTGGAACTAAAAATCGGCAAGGAAAAGCACATGGCCATGCTCAAAGAGGCTACCTATACCCCCAAACGTACGGTCGAGCATCTTTGCTTCCAGGCTCTCAAGGCTGACGAAATAGTCAACAGCATTACGCATGTTATTTTGATTGGTAAAGAAAAAGTTGACGGGCTTGTGCTTCAGACACTGGACGAAATATCTTACAGAGCCCTCCCATCCAACATGGTTGAACGGATTGAAGTCAACGTGGAAAATCTCACGGTAGGTGAAAATATAAAGGTTTCCGATCTTCCGTTCTCTCGTAACGAAGATGTCGAAATACTGACCCCTCTTGACAGCGTTGTTGTCACGGTTTCTGCCCGTATAGAACACGTTGTAGAAACCGAAACCGCCGAGGAAGGTGCCGAGGGTGAGGAAGTCTCCGCTGACAATAACGAAGCGTAAACCAAAAGCATATAATCTATTTGACCCCGACCGTGGTGCCACGGTCGGGGTCAAAATGTTGATTGATGGTTATACTACGGGTGCATTGTGCCAAACAGCCTTTTCCTTGATCATCATGCAGGTACAAACCATATGCCGGGGACGCATGAACGGCGGATCAAAGATACGCAGCTGCACGTCAAACAAGGATGCGGCCTTTCAACTTTTTGGTCAGGAACAGCGCCAGCAGGATTTTGATCAGATCGGGTATGATAAACGGGAATACACACCATGTGAGTACTGTCAACAGCGAAACCGCACCATGGGTACGGATGTATACCATCATAAACCATACTGTACCAAAGGTATAGTAGACCAATGCGCCGGCTACCATGCCGATTGCAAGCACACCCGTTTTTTCTCCGAATATACGGGTGATGGTCCATAGGATGATAGCTGATCCCAGAAAGCCCAGGATATATCCTCCCGTGCTTCCCAACAATACACCCACGCCGCCGGTGAAATTGGCAAATACCGGCACACCCAAAGTACCCAACAGAATGTAGGTCAATATCGACAGGGTTCCCCGCTTGCCGCCCAGTAAACCCACGGCAAGGAAAACGGCAAAGGTCTGGAGGGTGAAGGGAACGGCGGAGGGGATGGAAATCCAGGAACAAATGGCAATCAGTACGGAAAACAGGGCGATGAGGGTTAAGTCTTTTGTTTTCATATTGTAAACCTTTCGTGGCTTCTTGTTTACAATCAATGTATCATAACACGATATAATTGTCAAGATGGAAATATTAATTGTTTACAATCGGTGAGAATATGGTATAATATAAAACGGGTGACAAAAATGACAAAAGATAAAGTGATTGCGAGTCTCAGACAATCCGACGGGTACGTTTCGGGAGAAGAAATCAGTCAGGCTCTCGGAATCAGCCGCGCAGCAGTCAATGCAGCTGTAAAAAATCTCAGAAAAGATGGTTATATTATTCATTCTTCCACTAATAAAGGGTATATGCTGCATGATTCACCGGATAAACTCAATATCGGTGAAATTCTTGCGCTGATTGGAAAGCGGGCAGAGAATGTGATTTGTCTGAATAAGGTGGATTCCACCAACAATCATGCAAGGATGCTGGCACAACAAGGTGCGCCGGATGGTTTGATTGTGGTTTCCAACGAACAAACCGGAGGAAAAGGCCGTCTGGGGCGCAGCTTTTATTCACCCAAGGACAAAGGAATTTATTTGTCTATGCTGATGCGGCCCCACTGCCTTCCTACGGAGATAACCAATTTGACTGCCTGGGTCGCGGTCGCCATGTGCCATGCCATTGAGACGGTCAGTGGGGTGCGTCCGGGTATCAAGTGGGTCAATGATCTGATAGTAAACGGCAGGAAAATCGGCGGTATTCTTACCGAAATGGCGGTAGAAGGCGAAAGCGGTCATATCCAGCATGTGATCGTCGGAATCGGGATCAACGTCAGGGAAGGGGAAAGTGATTTCCCGCAGGATATTCGTCCGATCGCATCCTCTTTGGCCATCGAAACAGGAATGGAAATTAACCGTGCCCGGCTTGCCTGTGAAATGATCCGGGCTCTTGACCAACTGCGGGCCGACTGGCCGAAACAGAAAGCGGCCTACCTGTCCGCATACCGAAAAGAGTGTATGATCGCGGGGAAAGAAATCCGTTTTGTACGTGACGGTATCGAACGGACGGGCATTGCCGAGGAAATTGACGATGATTTTGGACTGGTTGTCCGCTTCATTGATGGCAGCCGGGAAAGTCTCACAAGCGGCGAGGTCAGCGTTCGGGGGCTGCATGGGTATGTATGATTGCAGAGGTACTGCATTTTCTTTGACTTGACAAAGGATGTATGAATACAGTATAATTTGTACAATTTATCAAGCGTGATTGCGACTGTCGCGGTATGGTATGAAGGGGCATGATGATCCGGACTGACGAGTGCCAAGGGGAAAAAAGTGCCGCGTATTGTAGTAAACATGGATAAATGGGGAGGAGAAGTATGCCTGAAATATTCGGATGGGAACATTTGATTTATATGGCAGTCAGTTTTACTCTTATGATATCTGCCTTGATTTTTATCAACAAGAAGGTGCATGGTGAAAAGGAATTGGTGATGATAATCAGAGGCACGGGTTTGCTGCTGTTGGCCTGCGTGGTTTGGAACCGCTTTGCAATCTGTATCCTGCGGGACGGATTGAACAGGCTGTTGCCCAATACCTATTGCAGTTTTGCCAGTTTTACCTTTTCCTTTTCGGTTTTGTTCTGCAAGAAAGACAGTAGAATATTCCATTTCGTACTCTATTTAGGTTTGCTGGGGGGAATTTCCTCCATGCTTTGTCCCAATTACCTGGGGCAAGCAGATTCAATCTTTTATCCCATGACAATCTCCAGCCTGATGCATCACACGGTGATGGTGTTTCTTGCCTTGCTGATGCTGACCACGGGCTATTTCAGGCCGGCACTGAAACGGTGGTACTGTCTTCCCGTGGGCCTTTTCTTTACTTTTCTATACGGTTTGTTTTTGATTCTTGTACTGGGGTACAACGATGCCATGGCCATCAATTTCCCTCTGGTGGAAGGTACATTTCTGACCTGGTATTTGGTGGGTCCTCTATTCATTGGCGTGCATGGGCTTGTTTTATATGTATACGAAAGGATGCTAACTCCTTACCCTACCGATTCCGAGTTGTCGGTATAACTGTTCCTACCCATACTCATGTACATTGGATGTACAAAATCAAAAATAGGATTGAAAATAAAAAACACCGGCAAAAACGAAGGTTTTGCCGGTGCTTTTTTATGTATGGGTGGCATCACGTTGTATGCAGGAAGGCATTTTGACGTGGGCGTTTTGGTAGGATATGACAGAAACCAGTTTTAGCTGTAAAGTCCCTTTGATACATAAATAGCTACCCAAAGGAAGGTTCAGGCTGCTGTAGTGAGAGGGGTGCTTTTTTCCTCCCATTTTGCCGCGAATGCCTCCATGATCAGCCTTTCCGCCCGAAACATACCCGCTGCCGGACAAAACCACCACATGCCATGTGCCCGCCGGAATGTCCTGCCCTGCTACATAGGTGCCGGCAGATAATACAAGGGTATCTACGGTGAGTTCATGAAAACATGCAAAGTCTTCGTGGATACCATCGGGTGTGGGAGGAAAAGAAAAAGAGGATACAGGATTTTTATCCGGAGAAAAAGCAAGGGGAAGGATGTAGGGAGATAAACGTTTATATAGATCGCTGTTTTCATCCACCCCTGGAATGGTTTTGATTGTGCCGTCTATGTAATGAATTTCCAGTTCATACTCCATGTGATGAGGCAAAAAGAATTCCCGGGTCATGGTATGATTGAATGATACCAAAGAATCGAGGGGGATATCTTCGGAACGTTGCCGGGCTGCGGGGACCACTTGTTTGGTATAGGCGATTTCTTCCTTCTTCACGATTATATAGTGAATGGATTCGCCTTTATATTTTCGGAATGGCTTGCTTGATATACCCATGGCACAGGTATTAAAGGCAAACCCCGGATAATAAGGGGGATGGATCCAGGGAAAAAAAAGTAACATCAACAAACAGATTCCCACATTTACAAGCAAATTATTCACACTCCTTTGATTCTTTGGCAATTATGCGACGTTCTGAAGAGATTTTATCACACAATGTGTCCCATAAGTAAGACTTGTTAAAAAATGAAAATTCTGAAAAACATGGCATTGGCAGCGAAAAAATAGGAAATAACCGAATGTATGAAAAAAAGAAGGCATATTTTATAGAGAGCGACATTCAGTATATAATAAAATTGTAGGTTTGTCTATGAAAAATAAAAAATATATAGTATTCACACAAAAAGACAAGTGGTTTTTAGGAAAATTTGATCCTGAAAAATCGGAACATGCCATGAACGCCTATTCCCGGCAGGGAGGGATGATCAATGCTTGTGCCACCGCGATCGTTTCCGGGGTGTTCTGAATCCGGATGTATGCTTTGTTGATGATCCAAGGTAACAAAACATACTATGGTATTATACCACCAATTATGATAAAATCAATCGTTTTTAACATACTTTGCAATTTTATTATAAACAAAGAGGTACCGTCGTGACAGAATTTTAACCGGCTATCCAGGCAAAACGGCTCCCCAAACAAGGATAATATCCCACAAACGATGATTGAAAAGCCCTTGTTTCTGCATGGGCGTTGTTAATTTGTATCACCATATGTGGTAACAGAAACTGTTACTTATGATCATCTTTTGTAAATAAGGACCAAAAAATGGATTTAATTTCTTGTTTTAGTTCCGCAAAAACCATGCCATTTTATAAACTTATGTGCTATTTTTACAAAAATCAGCCATATGTATTCTTTGTAACTTTTTTCATTGACAAGCAACTTTTTTTTATGGTATAATTGTATAAGAACAAATGGAAAACGAAGATGCAAATCTTATATCGAATGTGTGTTTTATGCTACGATTGACTGGCTGCACTGATGGAGGACTACCGCCAGTGCAGTTTTTTATATTAAAAGAGGATATATATGATAGCTGATATTCTTGTTTTTATCATGGGCTCTTTGGGTATTACCATTGCGGTGATTTCCGCGGCAAACATGCTGCAAAACTGCTGTGACTATTCCTCGTGGAAAAGCCCTTTGATTGCAGGTGTTTTTTTGGGATTGACCTGTTTTTTGATAAATCGCTACAACCTGACATTGGTTGGTTTTCCCGTTCTCAGCTCCAAAATGGTGTATCTGATCAGTGTTGCAGTGTGTTTTAACTTCACTACCCTGCTGATTTTCTCCCCTTTTTATCTGATATCCGTCTTTTTTTCACCCTTTTCCATCTGGTTTGCCGCTTTGTCTCTTTCATGTGTTCTGGTGACTTGTTATTGGTCCCGTCAAAAAATACACACCCTCTTTTTCATTGTCCTGAGCGTGTTGCCCTTATCTTTTTCCGAAATCATTTGTTACGGATATCTCGATGCCTATGATACCCGGGTGGTCTGGACCACGGGGATCATGATTCTATTGGTTTGTATCTGCATTGTGTGGGTGTTTTGGTTTTTTCAATCGTCGTTTTTCGCTTTGCTGGCGTCGGAATTTGTGGGTAGTTTGTTGGGGCAATTCACGCATATTCACTGTTTTTTAGTCAAACGCAAAAAAAACAAAGTTTTTATGAGCGAGGCTATGGCCAATTATTTTGAGTTTCCCTCCCGAGAAATGTCCATAGCCGCTTTTGACCGTTTTCTCTTTTCTGCCACCGACGGAGCTGTCAGCGGCGTGGATACCTCCCGGGCTTCCACTGTTTTTGTGACCCCTGTTACAGGCGTGATTTATTATGTTCGATATGCTTGCCATCCCTTTTGGTTCAACAGCTACAGGGGGTATATCAGCCATATCACCGGCGCGGTACCCGGACATGCATCGCTTTATAACCCCTCCCCAAAAGAGTATCAGACGGGACTGGAGACCTATCAAAATCTGATAGAAAATCTCATTGACAACGCGCCTCATACCAAAGGAAAAATTCTTTTTATGACCATGTTCCTCGGCGTAAACCTTTCGGGGTTTTCGATGTACGATGTGGATTTTGAAGCCAAGTGCCAACGGATGTTGGTGGATATTCTGAAAAACACTTTCCAAAACAGCGCAATGTATTTTGTCACCAAAGGGGAATACATTCTGGTTTTGTACGGCATAAAAACCGAAGAAGCCTTACATGGCGCTATGGAGGAAGTGAAGGAAATCACGTCCCGCATATATCCGGTGGGGGACGAATCTGTTTCCTTTGAAACCAAGCTTGGCGTTTTCTGCGAATATGCCGGCGTGATCCGGACGGTTGGGCAAAGCCGTGAAGTGTTGAACAAGCTGATGTTCTGCATGATGAAACTCAAACAGGGAAAAGACGGCAATCCGTATGAATTTTCTTCCTATGCGTACAGACAGCATCTGGATCGTCTGCTGCGCACCCGCTATTTGCCCGCTATTTTTCGGGAGGAGCAAATCCGTTTGGTATTTCAGCCCATCGTATCGTTGGAAAACGGGAAAACAGTCATGTACGAAGTGCTGGTACGGTCTACCCATGAAGTGTATCCCAATCCCGACATGCTGATCAAAGACTGCATGAGCCAGGGTCTGGACAAAGAACTGGATATGCTCATTTACAAGAAGTTTCGCTGCATGCTGGAATCGGGCGAGCTGCCTATGGCCAATTTCACCGTCAACATTCTGGGCAATACGCCCATGAACGATGATCTGTTGTGGATCGCCGACCTCCTGCATGACAATGGGTATTGTTTGTATCTGGAAATGGTGGAGCATATGAAAATCGCCGATGATCTACTGGAGGACCGGATTCTGCAGGCAAAAAAACATCACATACGTTTGGTTGCTGACGACTACGGACAAAATGCCGCCAATTTGGATACCTTGTACAAGGTGAATTTTGATGTGCTTAAAATTCCCATGGAATTTACCACCCGTCTGGATCGTAACCGGAAGAATCGGTCGTTTGTGTCCAACATCATTCATTACTGCAAAGAATGCAATGTCTACTCCATCGCCGAAGGGGTGGAAAATGAAGCAGAATTGCAAATCCTGAAAGAAATGCGGGTGGATTACGTCCAAGGGTATTATTTTTCCAGACCGATGTCTACGGTGCCTGCCGAGCCCGTGGTATACGATATCGGCAGGCAAGGAAGTTAGGTTCGAAGAATGTGGGATACGGTGCCGAGACGCCGGTGTTTTCCGTACCAACCGTTTTTCCAAGGAAGCTCATAGGGGGAGCGTGGTGTATAATGGGTGGAAAATATTCGCTGTCCGTCTCGCCGGTTTGTTCAGCGGTGATGTTGCTCAATAGCATTCTATAAGGAAAAACAGAAAAATCGAAAGGTGTGAATATTACAGTATGATCGTTAGCTCTTCCTCCGATATATCCGTTTTCCCCCTTACATACAGTGAACAGCAGCAATTTTCTTTGATTTTTGATTATAATTTGACCCCTGCTGTATTGCTTGGTTTTGACAACAAGGGAAACATATACTGTGTGTATGCCAATGCTGCTGCAAAAATGTTGATGAATTTTACCGATCCGAAGGAGTTCGTTTCTCGTTTCACTCCCCTGGAGGAACATTGTATAGATGGATTTAGTCAGGCGGCATTTCAGGGAAAATCGGCTTTGCATCATGTCTATGCTCAGCCCTTGAAACGGTATTTGGAATGCTCCGTTTTTCCCTTTACAAAGGGCTTTTGCGGGTGTATGTTTCGGGATATTACCGAGTCCTTTCAGCTGGATCAGGTTCTTGAAAGCTCTTTTGAAAGCATCTGTAAAATGATTACCACCGGCGTCATGATCGATGAATTTTTGTCCGGTCGGCTTTTATACGCTAACAAAAAGCTTCTTACCATCCTGGGTTATTCCACGTTTCATGATTTTTATGATTCCTGCCGAGGACATGTGCTGCATCTTATTCACCCCGAGGATGCGGATGCCTACACCACTGCCATAAACATGCTAAGGCAAGGGAAAAATGATTTTGATTTGGTGATTCGCATTCACAATCAACAAGGTCAATATATGTATATTATCGTCAACGGAAAACGGATATTTGACCAAAAAGGGGTTCCCCTTGTGGTGTCCACTTGCCATGATATCACCCATTCTATGCAAATTGTGATGAACCGTCTCCGGCTTCACCAAGAAGTCATGGAGGATATGAGTGAATTTTTCAACGGCACGTATTATGTGGATGTGGATAAAAATACCTATACCTCCGTGGGTTCGGTCGGAATCCGTTTTATCAATGAAAACAACGGTGTTTTTGCCGATTTTGTAAAAAAATTATGCCGCCGCATACATCCTGCCGACAGACGCTATGTGAAAATTTTCTTAGATCTGGAAGATTTTCTTTTCAATACTCCCTCTAAAAACGGGTATCAGCAAAAAAGCATCCGGTATCGGCTGCATTCGGAAAAAGGGGAAGCCATGCAGGAATTGATGCTTTCCACCCAAAACCACGAGGGAAATTCGCATCTGGTGGTCATGGTATTCCGCAATGTGACCGAATCGGTCAACGAACCCATCAATGTCAGCCATTTTTTGAAATACCAAATCAATCAGCAATGGGAACAGTACTGGAAAACCATTGATCTTATGAGCTCCCTTTTGGAACACCGTTCCCAAGAAAGCGGACAACATGTTCACAACATAAAAAGATACACCCGCTGTTTGCTGGAATGTATGGCACAGCATATGCCCGAACTGCAAGTGAACAAAACCGAGATCGAAGAAATTGTCAACCTTTCTCCTCTGCACGATATCGGAAAAATCGGTATTCCCGATAACATTTTGTCCAAACCCGGTAAATTGAACCCGGAAGAATTTGAGCTGATGAAGTCGCATACCATCATTGGCGCGGATATTACCCGGTTGATTCCCAATTTCGGCAACGATATGAAAAAGGTGTACTCCTATAACATTTGCCGCTATCACCACGAGCGATATGATGGCAAAGGGTATCCCGACGGTCTGACGGGGAACCATATTCCCCTTTGTGCCCAGGTAGTGGGTCTGGCGGATGTGTATGAAGCCCTCACTTCCCAACGGGTGTACAAAGATGCCTATTCCCACCAAGAAGCCATACAGATGATTCTCAGGGGGGAATGCGGTAAATTTAATCCAAAGCTGATCGAATGTCTGATGATGGTTTCGGATCAGTTTGAAGCCATCAAACAGCAGAAATAGGAAGTACATGTCATGCCGCTTTCCTCATAACGATAAAAAATACCCATCAAAAGAATCACGTTTGATGGGTGTTTTTGCGTCTTATATCTTCTATGGATCGGAAGAAGAAGGAATGTCTTTGAGCTGATTCGTTAAGACAGCATAATCGATGGATACAATGGCCTTGGACAGTTGTTCAAACAGTGCTTTTCGAACGGGAGGTATGATATAGGTCTTCATATTTTCCAGCCAGTTGTCCGCCCCGGTGGAGTCAAAATCCTCTACAAAGCGTTTCAGGTTTGACAGCTTTTTATCAAATTCCTCCACGCATAACCAATGGGTGGCATCGACTGTATCCTTGCTAAAATAGGGTTTGAGGAGTTCATAATGCCGCTGTATGGCAGACAAAAAACTTTTTGTGTACTGCCATAGCTTTTCTTTTTGCAGAATGCGGGCATTTTTTTCCACCAATTCCGCCAACAATGCTTCTTCCGTTGCCCCGATGAGCTGCAAATCGCTCTTGGTGGAATGGACTTCGATGATAAAGGTATCCATATCGTTTTTATCCAGAGCACTCCGGATTTTCTCTATCTTGGACGGCAGCAGCCTGTGGAAGGTGGACAAATTATCCAGATATGATTTCCAGTTGGCGAAGTATTGCATGGCTTCTTTGATATCCAACCCTTCAATTTGACCGAAGCTTTTATCCCGGCCTTGTTCCTTGTTCACCATGGTTTGGATCTTTTCCGCCGGCAACCATTTGTGCAGCGCTTGCTCTAACAGCTTGATATCAATGGGTTTGGAGACATAATCATTCATGCCGTTTTGAGAAAAAAAGACATCAGCGCCTTTCATGGCGTTGGCGGTCAAAGCGATAATGGGCAGTTCCCCCAAGGACATTCCTTCCATTTTCCGGATCTGACGGGTGGTTTTTACCCCGTCCATACGAGGCATATAGTGATCCATGAAAATCAAATCAAAGGATTTTTGTTTGACTGCATCCAAAGCTCCAAAGCCGCTTCGGGCTGTGGTGATCTTCACCTGATAGGGTTTTAAGAGTTGTTCGCAAACCGATAAATTCACCGCATTGTCATCCACAATCAGCACGTTGGCTTCGGGTGCGATGAAATCAAAGAGGGCGGTTATATTTTCCTCCACCGATTCCTGTCTCCAGTGATTGCCTATGGGGGTAAAATTCACAATTTTTTGGGGTATGACACATACAAATTCCGACCCTCTTCCCGGTTCGCTGGTGACAGTCAGATTGCCGCCCATGAGCCGGGACAATTTTTTCGAAATGGAAAGCCCCAGTCCTGTGCCTTCCACAGTTTTGTTGGGATACAGATGGGAACGCTGGAAGGTGTCAAAAATGGTATCCAAATCTTCCTTGTGGATACCGATACCCGTATCTCTCACGCATATGGTGAAAAGCACCGTATCTTCCTGGTCGGTTTTATCCGTCTTGATGTGAATGGTCACAAAACCGGAATGGGTGAACTTGATGGCGTTGGTTCCTAAATTGAGCATGATCTCGGTGATGCGCAAATCGTCTCCATAGAGTTCGGAGGGGACATTTTCATCGACATCCACGGAAAAGTCAATTTCTTTGCTACCCACTCTGTGTTCCAGCAGGGAGGTGCTGGCATTGACAAGGGTTGCCACTTTGTACCCATGCGGCATGAGTTCCATTTTGCCCGCCTCGATTTTAGACAGATCCAAAATATCGTTGATTAACTCCAACAGCGTCTGGCTGCTTGCTTTGATCTGTTGTAAATGGGAACGCATGGTATCGCCGGGATGATCCCGCAGGGCGATTTCCGTCATACACACAATGGCGTTCATAGGAGTACGGATCTCGTGAGACATGTTAGCCAAAAACATGCTTTTCAGTTCATTGGAACGGCGGGCGATGGTTTCATTCTGGGCTGCAATATCCGCTTTTAATTGCAATGCCCGTTCATCTTCCAACTGCTTCATCTCATTTTCATACTGGCGGATGGAAGCAATGACGTGGGGCTTGTCTTTGGAATATGGCACAGATTTACGATACTCAAAGGCATACCACTGTCCGTTTATATTGCGAAAGGGGAACAACATGTGGTCTTTCCCCCGGTCCATACGGCTTCGAATGGTCTTGATATCCCAAGTGGGGGTAAGATGGGGCAGATCTTCCGGCAGGGCATATTTTTTAAAAATGCGTTGCATAATATCGGAATAACGTTCTTTATCAGCACTCTTTACATAGCCGCCACCGTCACGGATGATTTCATAGGTATCGTGTTCCAAATCCGCCAGAAAAATGATAAAATGTTCCGAGGTAATGGTGCGTATGATCTCTCGGTTTTTTTCCAGCATTTCCTCTAGTTTTTTCTGTTCTTCCATGTCTTTTTGCACACAGATGATCCATATATCTTCATCCGCTTCCAACGCAACCCGCACCAGGAGGGTTTCATACCAGCGATACGTTTCGTTTTCCTGCTTCTGACGGAACTCATAGCGCAAAATCTGCTCTCCTTGGGAAAAGGCATCCAGCAGGTTATCACGGTTCAACAGTGCATAATAATCCCGATCTTCGCTGAGAATGGTGGATTTGTACTCATGCATGAAATCGCTGTACTTTCCAGTCATGGGCAAAGCGGGCAACAGAGAATGCATATCTCCTGTGAGAACGGTATAGCGGTCTTTGGTCAGGTTGATGTACATGGAATATGTATACAAGGTGGTCAATGCCGTGATCATCTGACCTCTCTGCTCACTTTTTTGCCCTGCTTCCCAGGCATAGAGTTTGATCTTCTCCGTCATCCGATTGAACTGCTGTCCCAACAAAATCAGTTCTTTGGCACCGGAAGGGCAAAGAGGCGTCTGGGAGGGGATCTCCTGCATGATGGATCTGGAATATCGCTTAATGGGGATAATATAATACTTTCGATATAAAAACATCATACCCATCAACAAAAAAACAAAAACACCCATACAGATGTGCTGAGCCATCTTGATGTAATATTGGCGCATTCTATGTGCATCCACTTCCCGGGACAAACGTTCGGACACGGTTGAAAAAAAACTGTTTATTGTTTTATACATGGATTGCTCGGTTTGGGTATATCGAGTGCCAAACACCAAAGTCAATGCCCCCTCTTCCATTTGGGCAGCAGAAAGAGCCATTTCTTCCGGGGATAGGGAATAGGCAAGAACCGTATTCATGTATGAGGCTGTTTCATCCTGCAAGGCGTTGCTCGTTTCGGTGATGCCCATGGACAGTATCTTCAACTTCATTGCCCGCATTTCAGCATCTAATAAGGGTTGGGATTTTCTCAAAGCCCGGTACAAAGAGGCGATTGCCGTTTCGTCCGGCGCCATTTCTTCCAGGGAATCCAATATGTGCCTGTCGGAGGCGATATCATGCAAGGCATGAAAATACGAAAATAATACTTTTTTATTCCCGGTTACCGCAAATAAACGCGCATAATCCGTTAAATTGCCTGATATCTCCAATAACTCTGTAGCGGTGGTTTCATAGGAAGTCCGTTTTTTCCATGTATTGTATTCCGCCTTTTTTCCCTCGGCGGCAAATACAGTCAAAAGGGTAAACAGTACCAACACCAACAACAGTATCCCGATGGTGGTCATCGTCATAGTCCGATGATTGATTCTTTTTTCTTTCATGTGCCTTTTTAATCCATTTCTATTTTCAAATTGGCAGCTATTTCTGCGCCGCATGCTTTTTGGATGGAATCAAAGACGGCTTTCATCATTCCTTCTGGGAGGCAGTCAAAGACCAGAGCGACCAAATGCGTATTTCCGTTTTTTGCTAGGGCGGTGAGATTTTTGACTCCCGCGATCAGCCCATGCATCAGGTTGTCGAAGAGTTCCGCCCGGCTTTCCTTTTGGATATTTTCTAAGGAAATGACCAGCACGTGGGTTTCAGCGGCCCCTTTTTCTTTGAGCAAACGAGCAAAATGATATAAGGTTTGGATTTCACCGAATTTCACTGTCAAAATTTGACTGTCAGTACTTCTTCCTCGCAACAGATCATGTACTCTATCCATTTTCTCATGTTTGGTTGCGTTGTGTGTAATGGGAGCAAAATGATAGGTGTTCTTTCCCCTACGCTTGGCTTCCAGCAGGGCATCATCCGCCGCACTGTACAATTCCTCAAAAGTCTTTCCGTTTTCGGGTATTACGGCAATACCCATGGAAATGCCCACCATTTTGGTATCGTTG
The DNA here is from genome assembly GCA_002427425.1 of Clostridiales bacterium UBA5448. GTDB lineage: Bacteria > Bacillota > Clostridia > Oscillospirales > SIG627 > UBA5448. Next base: position 129,513 of record DIRA01000032.1, read on the forward strand.
TTCATGTTTACATTCGTATCCAAATCCCGGAAAATGCCGTCTGCCAATGCAGATAATGCCCCTTTATCCGAAACATTGGGAATAAAGACGCAAAATTCGTCCCCGCCTACACGGCTGATGATCATGTTTTCGGTACAATTTTTCTGGAGAATGAAGGCGAATTTTTTGATCAGGTTGTCTCCTGTCTGATGCCCGTAGGTATCATTGATCCGCTTGAAATCGTCAATATCCAGCATGAACAACGCGCAGGGACGTTTCTCTTTTTTTATGTATTGTTCGGCAGAGGCTTTGATGTAGTTTCTTTTCCAAAGTCCGGACAGCTCGTCCTGCATGGCATAAATGCGGGCCTTTTCCGCCTCCTGCTTCATCTGTTCATAGCGTTTTTTAATTTCCTGCTCGGCTTTTCCCTGGGTAATTTGCATTTGCACCCGCTGCAGCAAAGATTCCCGGCGGATGGGCTTGGAAATAAAATCTTTGGCACCCAAACGCAGACCCCGAATTTCATTTTCCGGGTTGGCGCTGGCGGTCAGGAAAATTACGGGAACGCTCTTGAGTGAATCCATTGTATGGATGTTTTCCAACAATGTGAAGCCGTCCATTTGCGGCATGTTGATGTCAATGATAATCATATCCGGGGTATGATTCTGCAAATAGGCAAGGGCGGTTACGCCGTCGGCTATCAAATAGACGGTATAAAATTCCTCCAGAATGCTTTTGATATAACGTAGCATTTCCGGTTTATCATCCACAACCAATATATTGAACTTCATGGATCTGTCCCTTCGCATTATGAATTCTTAACATGAATCCTATATATACCCACTTATAGTTTACTCCCTTTCTAATGATTTTCAATAGATTTTTATAATAAATTTATAAAATATCAAACAAATATACGATAATGATTATAAATTATGCCTATAGGGAGGGTATGAACGTATTAAAACCGCACCCCGGAGAAATGGGGGTGCGGTTTTTGAGGTTATTTTTTCTTTGTATCGGAGTTTCCGAAGTCGTCACGAAGGGCACGGCTGTCGGGGTTTTGTTTTACGTTTTGTGAACCCTGCTTTCGATTGCTGTCATCTTTTTGTTTGGTATCTTTCTTTTTCTCGGCCTGTTCCTTCATACCTTTTCCTTCCTTTCACGGTTATACTTTCAGTATTTCCAATTTTACCAAATTTATGCAAAGCAATATACAATGAATACAATTTTTGTCGGCAGAGTGGGGAGGAGTGCATATACTGAAATAAAACAAACCATTTTTTTATCAGAGGTGATGATGTATGGTAAATAATTTATTAACCACCAGAGGTATTTTGCACCATATCGCAACCAGAAGACCTGACGCACATGCGGATATTTACGGTTCCCCTGCTTTTCCGAACATAAGGGGCAATGCCTGGTTCTGGCAAACCCATACCGGCGTTTATGTATGTGTGACCGCACAAAACCTCCCGTATCAAAGCGAGGAAAATCCCTATAACGTACTGGGTACCCATATCCACGAGGGAAGTTCTTGTACAGGCAATATCAATGATCCTTTCGCCAACGCCGGCGCCCACTACAATCCCTACCAGCAGGCTCATCCCTATCATGCAGGGGATCTGCCACCCTTGTTTGTCAATGAGGGGTATGCATGGAATGTTGTGATGACAGACCGTTTTGTGGTGGATGAGATCATCGGTATGACCATCATCATCCATTCCCAGGCCGATGATTTTCATACCCAGCCTTCCGGGGAATCGGGCAGTCGGATTGCCTGCGGTTACATTCATCGCCAAAGATGATTTGATTTTTATTTTCTTTGTATAGGATTGAATGAAATCGCCCATGATAGTAACAAAACTGTTACAGGAGAATGGGTATGGTCGTACAAAAAGGGTACATGGTTCCAAAAAAAAGAAAGTTAATTCGTACCGCGCTAAAGGTGAAAATGATCATGTGGTTCATTATATTAAGTGTTTCCTGTGGATATGGGATGTATGCCATCAATACCCATATCAAAACGATCTCGGGCGGTTATCTGGTTTCGGAACAAGAAGCGGCGGCCTTAAAAAACATGGATTGCATTCTGGTTCTGGGGTGCGGCTTAAAACAAGATGGTAAACCCAGCGAAATGCTGACCGACAGATTACTGACGGCCATTGCCCTCTATGAAGCGGGTGTGGCACCCAAATTGATTATGTCCGGAGATCATGAAAAAGAGGACTATGATGAAGTTACCGTCATGAAAGAATTTGCCATCAAAAAAGGGGTACCCTCCCAAGATATCTTTTTGGATCATGTAGGGTTGTCCACCTATGACAGCATGTTCCGGGCAAGAGAAATTTTCTGTGTGAAAAAAATGGTGGTGGTGACCCAGGGATTTCATTTATGCCGGGCGGTATACAATGCCCGGAAACTGGACATGGAAGCCTATGGCGTGTCCGCAGATCTGCACACCTATAAAACCCGGTACATCCAGGAAGTCAGAGAAGTCTTTGCCCGTACCAAAGATTATTTTTTCTGCGCTTATAAGCCTTTGCCTTCCTATTTGGGGAAAGAAACCCCGGTTACCGGTAATGGGGATGAAACCAATCAAAAAGAAGTATAAGTGTTTTTCACAAAAGCGCACCGTTCGGTGCGCTTTTGCCCGTGATAAATTTCCCTTGCATCTTGGCGCGAATTCATTTATACTGGTATTGAACAACCATCTAACATACAATACCAGGAGTCAAATATGGAAGTTACAGATCCGAAAACAAAATTCAAATTTGTCTTTAATAAGAAAATCCTGTTCAAAATCGCTCTGATTTTGGGTGTGCTTTGCGTGCTTTTCGCTGCTTTTCTCTTTGGTGTGAACTACCATGTAAAATCCGCTTATCAAGACTGTTTGCTGACTGTTGGGGAAGCGGAAAAAATGGAAGAAGTGGACTGTATTCTCGTTTTGGGCTGCGGATTGAATATGGACGGGTCTCCCAGCGAAATGCTCGCCGATCGTTTGCTCACGGGTATTGCCCTGTATCAGGCGGGAGTGGCCCCAAAACTGCTCATGTCGGGAGACCATGGACAAATTGCGTATGACGAAGTGGGGGTCATGAAGGAATTTGCCATGCAGCATGGCGTACCCTCCGAAGATATTTTTATGGATCATGCGGGGTTTTCCACCTATGAAAGTATGTACCGTGCCAAAGAAATTTTTTGCACGCAAAGAATCGTGGTGGTGACCCAGAAATATCATTTATACCGGGCGGTGTATAATGCCCGGGAACTGGGGATTGAAGCCTATGGTGTAGCATCCCAAATCAAATTGGCCGGAAGACAACTGTATTACGAATCCAGAGAAATCATTGCTCGTACCAAAGACTATGCGCTTTGTGTCTTTCAGCCATTGCCCACGTATTTGGGCGATGCCATTCCCGTCAGTGGCAACGGGGATGTGACCAACGACGATCAAGAAGTCTGACAATGACTGTACTAAATGACAAAGGGGTACACCCCTAAAATTCGACGGAGGTCATTTCCGGGACGTATGGGATGCCCGGATCTGGGAGGTGCCCGGCGCGGGCTTTCCATCCACGATATCTTGCGCCTATGTGACATCATTACGGATGAAAGGAAATTACCGGGGTATACTGTAGAAAAAAAGGGGTGCTTGATATGATTTATGTTTCAAAAAACAACTTTGATGAAGAGGTATTGGCTTCGGAAAAACCGGTGTTGCTGGATTTCTATGCCAATTGGTGCGGTCCCTGCAGAATGTTGGCTCCCGTGTTGGCGGAAATTGATCGTGAATATGGAGAAACCTATAAAATCTGCAAGGTGAATATTGACGAGGAAGGGGATCTGGCTTCCGATTTCGGTGTGATGAGCATTCCGACTATGGTCGTTATGAAAAACGGAGAAGCCACCAATAAAGCGGTGGGATTCCGCCCCAAAAAAGAAATCCTCGCTATGTTGGATGACAAGGAAGAACCGGAAGACGCAGAGGAAGAATTGGATGAAGAAGAGTAAGTGTTCACACCTTCATTCCTACATGTATTACCGTATATCGGGAACAGTTCATAACTGTTCCCGATTTTTTTGCATTTGAAAATACGGTGTGATATAATGTACCCGAAAGAGAGGAATATATATGTTTGAAATCATTGATTTTCATACCCATCCCTTTCTGACGGATGGTCAGAATATTTGCAATCACAAAGCCGTAATTCCTATGACCACGGCATCATCCAAAGAGTACCTGCAAGGATTGGCAATACATAAAATCTGTGGTTCGGTGGTCAGTACCGACTGCTATACCGAACCCGGGGACATGTGGAAAAAAATACAAAGAAACAATGCCTCTGCCTATGCCCTGCAAGAACGATACGGTGATTTTTATATTCCCGGTATTCACGTGCATCCTTTATTTGTAAAAGAATCCTGTGAAGAAATTGAAAAAGCCGCCAAAGCCGGCGTTCGCCTGATTGGGGAGTTGGTGCCTTATTTGGATGGGTGGAAAGAGTATGACGATCCCGCTTTTTTGGAAATATTGGATGTGGCCGAGGCGTATCATATGGTGGTCAGTTTTCATTCTTCCGATGAGGACAAGATGGACAACATGGTGAAATCACACCCTGATTTGACTTTTGTCGCCGCCCATCCCGGGGAATATAGTGCCTTTATGCGCCATTTGGAGCGGATGAAGCACAGCGAAAATTACCATCTTGATCTGTCGGGTACCGGATTGTTCCGACATGGGCTATTAAAACGGGCGGTGGATACGTTTGGGGCGGAGCGAATCGTTTTCGGTTCAGATTTTCCCATTTGCAATCCAGCTATGTTCATCGGCGGGGTGATGCTCGAAACCCTCATTACCGACAGAGATAAGGAAAAAATTTTCTCTCTCAATGCCAAGCGAATTTTACAAGGGGGCATTTGAATGTATACCCGGGAAATGATGACCATCCCCGAAGGGGAGGGGCAAGTTTGTTTACATATCTGGAAACCTGCCGGAGAAGTCAAGGCTCTGTTTCAAATTTGCCACGGTATGAGTGAGCATTTGCAGCGGTATGATTTATTTGCCCGTTTTCTCAACGATCACGGGTTTTTGGTTTTCGGTATCGACCATCCGGGACATGGTTTGTCCGAGGGTATACGAGGATATTTCGCCCACAAGCACGGGTGGGAATATCTGACTTTCTGCCACGTGACCGCCAACGCCAAGATGCAGGAACAATATCCTGCGCTTCCCTTGATTCTGATGGGACATTCCATGGGTTCTTTTGTCGCTCGTTTCATGGCAGCCTACTATGAAGAGTGTGCGAAAGGGTATATTTTCATGGGTACTGCCGGACCCAGCCCGGCTTTGCGGTGGGGAAAAATTTTGGCACAACTGGGCTGTTTAGTGGGAAGAAAATGCAAACCCAGCAAGCTGCTTCATGCCATGTCTATCGGGTCATATGCCAAAGCCGTTCCCGATCGGCGTACGCCCTATGACTGGCTGAGTAATCGGGAGCTGACAGTGGAGAGCTACATCCGGGATGAGGGGTGCGGATTCACCTTTACCACCGGGGGATTTTCCGCTTTGTTTTCGGGATTGATTTCCATCAACAAACGAAAATGGGCCAAATCATTGGATAAAACCAAATCGTATATATTGATTTCTGGGGATTGGGATCCGGTGGGGGACAGAGGGCAGGGTGTGGCAAAAGTCTACCAAAAAATGAAGCGTGCCGGTATAGAAAACGTCACCTTCAAATTATATAAAGGCATGCGACACGAAATCCTCAACGATGATTCTTTCGAGGAAGTATGCAGCGATATTCTTGCCTTTGCGGAGGGAATCCTATGAAACGATACCTGTTGGCATTGGATCAGGGTACGACCTCATCCCGGGCGATTTTGTTTAATACCAATCTACAGGTTGTGGAAATGCGTCAGAAGGCGTTGACTCAGGTGTACCCCAAGGCAGGATGGGTGGAACACAGCCCGGAAGAGATTTTTGCCACCCAATACAGCGTGGCGGAGGAATTGATGGAGGATATTTCCCCTTTTTCTATTGCCGCTGTGGGTATCACCAACCAGCGTGAAACCACGCTGGTGTGGAACCGCCATACGGGAAAACCCATATACAACGCCATCGTATGGCAGTGCCGCCGTACCATGGACGACTGTGCCCAAATCAAAGGGACGCCTTTGGCATCCTATATCCGGAAAAATACGGGTCTTTTGCCTGATGCCTATTTTTCCGCCACTAAAATCCGCTGGATTTTAGATCATGTGCCGGGAGCCAGGGAGTTGGCGGTCAAAGGCGATTTGTTGTTTGGGACGGTGGACAGTTGGCTCATCTGGAAGCTAACGGGAGGAAAAGTTCATGCCACCGACATAACCAATGCATCCCGCACCATGCTGTTTAACATCATTACCGGGCAGTGGGATGAGCATTTGCTCAAGGTATTCGGTATTCCTGCTTCTATGCTGCCTACCGTGAAAGCTTCCTGCGACCATTATGGTACCATGAAAATGGACGGAGTGGAGATTCCCATCCTCGGGGTTGCCGGGGACCAGCAGGCATCTCTGTTCGGACAGGGGGGGTTTACCATGGGCAGTGTGAAAAATACTTATGGAACGGGTTGTTTCATGCTGGTCCATACGGGAGAGAAGATGTTTCTTTCCGATAATGGGTTGTTGACCACCCGGGCGGCGGGATTGCCGGGGCAAACCCTATATGCGGTGGAAGGGTCGGTGTTTACCGGGGGTGCGGTAATCCAGTGGCTCCGGGATGAAATGCAGATGATTCCCACGGCCGCCGCTTCGGAAGCCTGCGCTTTGGCGGTACAAGATACCAACGGGGTTTATCTGGTACCTGCCTTTACGGGCTTGGGGGCGCCTTACTGGGATATGTATGCCCGGGGGATAATCACGGGTCTGACCCGGGGTGCCAATCGCAATCATGTGGTGCGGGCGGCTTTGGAATCCATTGCCTACCAGTCCGCCGACGTGTTGGAGGAAATGCGCCGGATGGGGGTGACCCTTACCTCCCTGCGAGTGGACGGGGGCGCCAGTGCCAACGGATTTCTCATGCAGTTTCAGGCGGATGTAGCCGGGGTGGAGATTCACCGTCCCCAGGTGATTGAAACCACCGCTTTGGGTGCTGCCGCTTTGGCCGGTTTGGGGGCGGGGATTTTTTCTTCCCAAGAAGAAATTGCTTCCCTGTTATTATCGGATCGGGTGTTTACCCCTGCCATGGAGGAAAGCGAGCGGATTGCCTTACTGGAAGCTTGGCATTGTGCCGTGAAACGGGCGTTACATGTAAACAATGGATAAATTGGGCAAAGGTAAATAGCCATAGAGGGGTATGGCGGATGAGAAAAAACAAGGAGTGAAATATGTGGGGAGGGTTACGGTAGAAGTCTCATAAAGTCCCTTAAATGGGCGAAAATGAGACGAATGAAAGTATATCAGTTGCGGATAAAAAAATGCCCCGGTGACGGAAGTCATCGGGGTATTGTGTGATATCAAAGAAATTTCTGTATGAAATTAGAAAAGGAATCATCTTTTTTTCATGGCGTTGTAGGCGGTTTCGGGGGCTTCCATGGTGATGTTGCATCCCAAATAATATATGGGTACTTCTGTCAAAAAGACATCCAGCAAATCCAACAGTTTATCCATAAACCGGGGATCATAGGGACGGACGGTCTGGGATAACAGCTTGAACAGGGCAGTATGGGATGACATGGTGGTGATCCGGTTTGCCTCGTCCCGCTCAATGAACGCCAGTCCCGCCACCGGAACCAGCTCATTCCGGCTAATGTCGTATTTACCGCTCCAAGGGGTGCCGCAGGCATAGAATTTTCTGTCTAACAGCCGAATCGCCGGCTTGTCGTCGTTGAGAATATAACTGCCGGGATACCGCTGCAGCCACAGGCTCGTATGGGTGGATTTTCCCGTGCCGGAGGGCGCTGAAAACAAATAGGCGTTCCCGTCATACACCACCGCCGAAGCATGGAGCATGAACCCGCGGAACAGCAAAAGCTTTAAGTAAAACTCCTCGCCACTCCAGACATATTCATTTTCCTCAAAGGTGAGAGTGGGATGGAGTTTGCTCTTTTCCCGATACCATTCTTCCCGATAGGGAATGGTGATATCCGCTTCACCCGCTTTATGATTGGCATAATGCCGCGCCCGGTTTTTCAGCATGGACATATGAGGATCCATATCCACCGTCAAACCTGCAATTTCAAATCGGTTCATTTCAATACAGCCTTATGGAACGTTTTCTTGCCTTTCTTCATCACTACACCGGATTCCAACATGGCAAGCGTGATTTTAGTATCGAATTGAGTGACTTTTTCATCGTTTATCGTCAAGCCGCCCTGTAAAATGGTGCGCTTGGCGTCACCTTTGGATTTTTCCAGTCCGCACAGAACTATCAAATCCGCCGTGGTCATTTCCCCGTCAATCAGAGCAGAAGCGTCCACTTTGGTTTCAGGCATGCCTTTGCCCTGTCCGGAAAATACCGCTTTGGCGGCGGATAACGCGCTGTTTGCTTCCTCCTTGCCATGTACCAGCAAGGTCAATTCATAGGCTAAGCGTTCTTTGGCGCTATTGATCTTTACTCCTTCGGCTTTTTCATAAACGGCGATTTCGTCCAGTGTCAAAAAAGTCAGCATCTTCATGCAGTTTATGACATCGGCGTCGTCAATGTTCCGCCAGTATTGGAAAAAATCATACGGAGAGGTTTTTCTCGCATCCAGCCAGACGGCGCCCGATTGGGTTTTGCCCATTTTTCGTCCGTCGGAAGTGGTCAACAGCTTGAAGGTCATGCCATACGCCGCTTTACCCGTTTTTCTCCGAATGAGTTCCACGCCCGCCAAAATATTGGACCACTGGTCATCGCCGCCCAGTTCCACCCGGCAGTTATAATCCTCGCACAAACGATAAAAATCATAGCCCTGCATGAGCATATAATTGAATTCAAAAAACGTCAGTCCCCGTTCGTATCGGGACTTGAAGCATTCCGCAGACAACATGCGGTTGACAGAAAAATGCACCCCCACTTCCCGCAGGAATTCCACATAGTTTAAATCAAGCAGCCAGTCGGCGTTGTTGACAATCATGGCTTTTCCTTCGGAAAAGTCTAATAGCCGCTGCATTTGTTTTTTAAAACAGGACACATTATGATCGATGTTTTTGCGGGTCAGCATTTTCCGCATATCGGTTCTGCCGGAAGGGTCGCCGATCATACCGGTACCGCCACCCATGAGAGCGATGGGAAAATGTCCCGCTTTCTGCAAGCGCGCCATTACCATCATCTGCAAAAAGTGTCCCACATGCAATGAATCGGCGGTGGGATCAAATCCGATGTAAAACACCACTTTTTCTGTTTCAAACAACCGTTCCAGTTCTGTTTCGTTGGTGGTCTGCGCCAACATGCCTCTGTCTTTTAATTCTTGAAAAATGCCCATGTTTCTATGATTGCTCCTTTTATTTTTTTATCATTGCTTATAACATGAAAATACCCGGTCGATGTGGTCTTTCGGTAATTTCCCGGACAAGAGGGATACCGCGGGAACAATTACGAGAGATGCTAAAATCGCCGCTGCCGATGCCAATGTAGGTGCCAGCCAGCCGCCAAAGAAGTTGGCTACCACAAAGCCCACGCCCAGGATGAAGGACGCCCAAACCGATGCCACCGTGGTTTTCTTCCAATATAACCCGTACAGGAAGGGACCCAGCATGGAGCCGGCGATGGCGCCCCAAGACAAGGACATCAGCGTAGTGATGAGGGTGTTGGGGAAGAGGGCGATCACGACCGACAATACCAAGAACACAAAACAGAATAGGCGAACGACCAGTACTTTTTGTTTATCTGATTTTAATTTTAACAGATTGGGCGTCAATAAGTCAAGCACCACGGTAGAAGAAGATGTGATTACCAGGGAAGAAAGGGTGGACAGGGAGGCGGAAAGCACCAAAATCAACACCACGCCGATCATCAAATCGGTCAAACGCTGGGACAGCATGGAGGGAACGATGGTATCGTATACCACGCCGCCTTCACCGGAGGTGTAGTACAACCGGCCGAAGCTGCCCATAAAGTAGGAGCCGCCGGCAATGATGAGACAAAATACGGTGGAAATGATGGTGCCGATTTTCACCGAACGGTCGTCTTTGATCACATAGAATTTATGTACCATTTGCGGCAGGCCCCAGGCGCCCAGGCTGGTCATCAGTACAACGCCCAAAAGCGCCAACGGATCGGGGCCGAACAGAGACGTGAGGGAGCCGGTATTGCCATTGGTGTCGGGTACTTGAGAAAGTTGGCGTATGGCTTCGGAAAAGCCTCCCTTGCCCGCCAAGACCGCCCAGACCACCATGATGATGCCTACGATCATAATGGTGCCCTGGATGAAGTCGTTCAGAGCCGCTGCCAAATAGCCCCCCAGCACTACATAAATGGCTGCCAGTATCCCTATGCCGATGACGCAATAGACGAAATCGATATGGAAGGTCATTTCAAAAAACTGAGACAACCCTTTGTATACCGACGAGGTATACGGAACCAAAAAGATGAAAATAATGATGGACGCCACGTTTTTCAAAGCAGGAGAATGATACCGTTTGTTGAAAAATTCCGGCATGGTGGTGGTATTCAGATGATGGGTCATGGTTCGGGTGCGGCGAGCCAATATTTTCCACGCCAATAAACCGCCGATCAGGGCGTTGGCAATACCGATCCACGTGGCTGCTACGCCAAAATTCCAGCCGAACTGGCCGGCATAGCCCACGAAAATCACCGCGGAAAAATAGGTGGTGCCATAGGAAAAACCTGCAAGCCAGGGACCTATACCCCTGCCGCCCAGCACAAAGCTACTCACGTCGTTGACCCGTTTGCGGGAAACGATGCCGATGGTTGCCGTCAGAGCAAAAAAAATGCAGATGAGAATGATTTTGATTGCCATAATGCCTCCTAAAAAATAAAAAATCGTCCTCTTATGAAGAGGACGGACAATGCCGTGTTACCACCTCAGTTTACCGCACCTTTACAAGCGCAGCCTTATCGGGTACAATCATATATACCCTTTTCCCATAACGGAGGAAAACCGTCACAGCCTACTGGGAAAAAATTCCGTTTGGTATGAAGCTCTCGGGATGTATCCGCGGAAGGGGATGTATGACGCCTCTCAGCTACCGGCAATTCTCTGTATACATCACACCGCCCGTGTCAGTATAGTCACTGCTCCCAGTCACGGCATTTGTCTGATTGTCAACAAGTATATATGATTTTTTTTCATTCGTCAAGTGTTTTTTTTGCTTTTTTTGTATAAATTTCCGCACATATACTTTCTTTCATAGTGAATACTACAAATGCGGAGTCAAATCCGCAAATCAAGAAACAAAGGACAGGACAATGAGAAAGCTTTTTTTTGGCATTCTGTTCGGTCTTCTGGTGCTGGGGTCTTTATTGGTCGCTTGCGGTAACTACAAGAACAGGGATGACGCCGAAGATTTATACGGCAGCTGGACGAAAGGTAACGATACCTATGAGTATCGTGCCGATGGAAAAATCTATAAAAATGGGAACGTAACCTATCGTTACGTTGTAAAAGAGGAAGGCAAAATTCGAGTCTACGACAAAGCAGATAAAAATGTGTATTCCACCTATCTCTATAGTATAAATTCCACAGGAAATGTCCTGACGATGAATGGGCAAACGTATTATCGTACAGGCACCCACAACAATCAAAAAAACGACAGTGACAACCTGGCCGGGGATGTGACCGACCGTGAAAACAACGACAACGAGCACAACGGCAATTACAGCGACGGCGAAAAAAATGGGACGAATAACAACAATGTAAATGGAACGAATAACAACAATGTAAATGGAAATAATCCGCTCAATGGCACGAACAATAACAGCGTTATTGACAATGTCAACGGCAGAAATACCACAAACGGAACACTCTATAATGGTACCACCAATGGTATCCTCAACGATACAATCAATAATGCCAGAACGTACAGAGGCTATAACTTTGGTACAAACGGCACTGCAACGTATGGGACAACAGGCGGTATTTTTCAGAGTAGAACGGCAGCCCCTTTGAAGTAATCGAAGCTGTGTAGCATGAAAAAACACCCGGTTTTTACTGGGTGTTTTTGATGTTTTATACATTTCATCCGTTCTCATTGTCAGTATGTCATTGCAGGAGTGTAGTCATGTAAACCGAATTAGGGTATAAAGGCACAACATTTCATCCGGCGCTGCGCGTCACCTTCCTCTCAAGGGGAAGGCGCATGAAGGAAGTTTTATTATGTTGGTATTGACACCTAACCCGCGGTTATGGGTATAATATATTTTTGTTATTCTTGTGGTTATTCTTGCTTTTGTTCTTGGTTATTTTCATGCAGAAATTGAGTATTCGGTACCTGCAAATTGTGGCGGGTGCGGGGGAGAATGAGCCGCTGTACCAAAGCAACCAGCAGTATCAAATCAAACAAGGCAAAATACAGCTGCTGCTCCGCGTATCCGTACATCACCACCGATAGAATCCGGGGAAGGGCATCGCAACCGATGGTGAGAATGGACATACAGGCAAAGGTGAAATGGGTAGCGGGTTTCCACAACACCTTGTCCGGTAGGTACATTCTGGCTTCATATAAGAAAAATAAAGTAACCGCACAAGAGGAAAGAAGTTGGGAGGCATGATACCCGGCGGAAGCATAGGTGGAAATGCGGATGAAAATATCCAGTACCCGCATGGCATTCCATACCACGGGAATCAAAGCTAAATAGAGCGTTCCCGGTGCGCAGCGATTCTGCACCCGTGTGATGTAGAAAAAATACGCCCCGTTGAACACGCTGCCCATGGCCAACATGTAATAGAAAAACACCACGTTGGTGGCACGGGATGCCAAAACAAATCCGTATACGGCGCAAAGCAGCGACATCACGGCAAGCAATGCGTTGAACATCCGCATACTGCCCGGCATATATGGTCTGGGCAGGGAGGGACGTACCGTCCGCAGGGATAGGCGGGGCGCAGCGTCAGATTTTCCTGGCAAATTCCGTAAAAAACGGCGAACCTTTTTCTTCGGCTCCTCCACTTGATACTGTAACGTATAGCGCATACAGAAAATAACGATGAGCAGAATCACCATCACCGCATTGAAGGCAAAGCAGGCACCGCTGGTGGCAAAAGACTGGATGTTAAAATCTTCCGCTTTGTGCGGCAAAATGAAAATGCGAAAAACAGCCAACAAAAAGGCTGCTGCAAAGGTCGCCAACACATAATAGGTGGAAAGAAGCGTGGGGTTTATTCTCCGCAGGTTTGCCAAGACTTCATGTAATTTTTTCATGATTTTATCCTTCCGCCGTGATGGATCCTGCGGAAATTTCGGTCAAATACCACAGAAATTCATCGGCTTTATCCTCCCGCACCGAAACGGCCATTTTTATCCGTTCGGCAAACGAGGTGTGTACGATTTCCACACCCATCCGGGGTAAATCGTACAAAATCCGCTCATACAAGGCATAGGAAACAGAAAACGCCAGTTTACGCCAGGGGTACAAAATCTCTACGCCGGCTTCGTCTACCGCTAATTTTGCACAATGGGCGTATGCCCGCACCAGTCCGCCGGCACCCAGTAATATACCGCCAAACCACCTGGATACCACGCAGACCACACCGAACAGTTCTTCCCGTTTTAATACCTCCAGTACCGGCATCCCTGCCGTACCTTTGGGCTCCCCCGCATCGGAACACCGCACCGCACCGCCTCCCCGGTCAATGTAGGCAAAGACGTTGTGGGTGGCGGTATCGTTGCGCGCAGAGATTTCACGGATGAACGCCAGGGCTTCCTTTTCGTCCAAAATGGGGGCGATGAAGCCGGTAAACACACTTTTTCTCTCGGTAAAAGAGGCTATCCCCCTTTGCCGCACTGTTTTGAAACCGTTCATAGATCTGCGGGATTGTAGTAAAAACGGCTTTTTTCGCTGATAAACCGCTTTCTGGCGGCTATGTCGTCGGCATCGTTGCCCAAAAGAATATGGAACATCTTATAGGTTTCGTCCTCGTCTTCGGGGACGACCCGCAACAGGCGCCTGGATTCGGGATTCATGGTGGTCTGCCACATCATGTCCGGCTCGTTTTCACCCAGGCCTTTGGAACGTTGGATGGTATATTTTTTTTCGGAAAGTTTATCCAGAATCTTGCCTTTTTCCGGCTCATTGTAAGCAAAGTAGATATCTTTGCCGCAAGTGATTTCATATAAAGGGGATTCGGCGATATACACTTTTCCTTCCCGGATCAGGGTGGGGAGAAGGCGATAAAACATCGTCAGAAGCAAGGCTCGAATCTGGAACCCGTCTTCGTCCGCATCGGTACATAAAATAATTTTGCTCCACTTTAATTGTTCCAATGAAAATTCCGCCAAAAGCTTGTTGGATTTGGTTTTGATTTCCACGCCGCATCCGATGACTTTTAATAAATCCACAATGATATCGCTTTTGAAAATCCGGTCATACCCGGCTTTGAGGCAGTTTAACGTTTTTCCCCGCACGGGAATGATTGCCTGAAAATCCGCGTTTCGTCCCAGTTTACAGGAAGTTAAAGCCGAATCGCCTTCCACGATATACAGCTCTCTCACCTTGGGGTCTTTGCTCCGGCAGTTTACGAATTTTTCCACGCTGTTGGACACATCGATGGGGGCGGAGAGCTTTTTCTTTAAGTTCAGCCGGGCGGATTCCGCATCTTCCCGGCTCCGTTTATTGATCAGTACCTGGGCTACGATCGTATCCGCCACCGCCGGGTTTTCAGCAAAAAACACTTCCAGCCGCTCAAGGAAAAATTCCGTCATGGCTTCGGCGATGAAGGTGTTTGTAATGGCTTTTTTGGTCTGGTTGGCGTAGGATGTCTGGTTTGAGAAGGAGGAAGTGATCAGAATCAGACAGTCTTCCACGTCCTGGAAGTTGATCTTCTGTTCGGTCTTGTTATACTTATTATTATTGCGCATGTAGGTATCCAGTGCTTTTACAAAGGCAGAACGGGCCGCTTTGTCGGGGCTGCCGCCGTGTTCAAGAAAGCTGGAGTTGTGATAGTATTCGATGCGCTGTCCGTAATTGGTAAAGCATAATGCGGCGTTGATAATAAGCTTATATGGCTTCATATCCGCCCGGTCCGAGCCAAGCCGCTCCGCCGTCCAAAGTTCAGGTTCAGACAGAGGGACGTGGGACACGTGTTCCACCGGTTCTTCGTTTTCATCCAGGATGGAGTCATCCACTTCCGCTTCAGGCTGTGTCATTCCTGCCAGTTCCCGCACATAGTCCAGAATACCGTTTTCATAGCAAAAACGGGTTTTTTCCCAACTGCCGTCGGGATTTTCTATTTTTAAGTGAATGACCAGTCCGGCGTTGACCACCGCCTGCTTTTTGCAGATGGAAAAAAAGTAGGATTTAGGGATGTTGATATCGGTAAACACATCCAAATCGGGTTTCCAGTGAATCACCGTGCCGGTGCGTTTTTTGGGCCAATCTTCCTTGATCAGTTTGGTGATGGCCTTCCCTTTGGCAAAGGAAACGGAGTATTTCGTTTGGTTGGTATACGAGGTGACGTGCATGAATTCTGCACTATACTGGGTGGAACAAGCACCCAGACCGTTTAAGCCCAGGGAAAATTCATATGCGCCGCCTGCCTGGTTGTCATATTTGCCTCCTGCGTACAGTTCGCAGAAGACTAGTTCCCAGTTGTAGCGTTGTTCTTTTTCATTCCAGTCCAGAGGAACGCCGCGGCCGAAATCTTCCACTTCAACGGAGAAATCTTTGTAATAGGTGACGTTGATTTCCCGACCGTAACCTTCTCGGGCTTCGTCGATGGAGTTGGAGATGATCTCAAAAACGGAATGCTGACAGCCTTCCAATCCGTCCGACCCGAAAATGACCGCCGGACGCTTTCTGACCCGGTCTGCTCCCTTTAAAGATTTGATGGACTGATCGCTATAATTTTCTTTGGTTTTTTGTGCCATGTTTATCCTTCCGATACGAAATATTGTACTTCTATTCATAAAATTATACCATAGTTTGGCACTCTTTTCAAGACCTATTTTTTTGTCGTACCAGTACAGGGCATGTGTATGATAGGGTGGTTGCAAAACGGTGAATATATGACATATGCAAATGACCAATCAATTTGCGTGGCAGATGAATGGGTTTCCTTGGTACGCCAATGCAAAACGTTTGTATGGATACTGGCTCCATTACAGCAATGGGGCGGTCTATCATTTTCTCATCATGGTGCAGCCGATTGTTTACCCCAAAAGACAGACGGCAGGCAGGCAAACGGGGAGGTGAAAGGTGGTTTTTCTATAAGTATATTATGGAGTATAGAGTCCGAAAAAAGTTTGAATTTGAATTTCTGCGTGTAGGTCGCTGGATGAAGGGCTTTTTATTTGTTTTTACTTAAAAAGTTTAACAAATTGTGCAGCCTTTGATTTTTTTTTTAAGAACTTTCCTTTCTAGATTGATTTTGTAAACGAAATATGTTATTGTTTTATACAGATACAATTACTACGATTATCCACGGCGAAATCGTTATTGAAGTGAAATCCCATTATTTTCTAACCAAAAAAATAAAGCCACTATATAAAGAATTCAAATGATTTTACGGATATGATGGCCTAACAACCACATGAAAACATCCTTTCTGCACAAAAAGAAATTACGGATGATAGCCAGAAAAAACTTCACAATGTAAAGGGAAAAGTCTTTAGAAAATGGCTATCTAAGTACGATGCATGCTTCATATTTCACACGACAAAATGCAATGAATCGCTACCATATAACAACAGACCTGAAGTATCATAATACTGTTCTTATGATGAATCACTTGATTCAAAACCCATGAAATGGGTCAAAAATATAAATTTTAAACAGAAAGAGGTAAGAATATGTACAATTACAACGATTATTTCAGTGAATCAACAAGCAGTTTATTCGATCTTGCTGGCAATTATCGGGCGTTGGGAACTGTTTCTTTTGTGAGTTTTTTATTGGCAGTGATCGGCGGTTTATTATTGTTTTTCCTTTTTTTGAGCAAAACAAATGAAGATAAGTTCACGGGATTTCTTGGATGTGTGTATGAATTTTTGAACTTCAAGAAGATGCTTGCCGAAGGAATACTGAAATTATTTTATTTGATTTCTGCAAGCTTCATTACTCTTTATTCAATCGGTATTTTGCTATTTACGGAAGGCGGAAGCGTTGGTGCAAAATTTATAAGTTTTTTGCTTTTACTGATTGTTGGCAACGGAGTCATTCGATTATTCTATGAATTTGCCCTGGTTATTTTGATTATTTGTAAAAACACCACTGAAATGAATCGAAAACTTGGTAACAACAATACATCTCTGAGCCATACCGTAAATACTGTAAGCGATGATCAGATTCCCGACCAACAATCGTGTGCGGAATTTTGCCGATTTTGTGGCAATGGCTTACATGCCGATGAACGGTATTGTCCGCATTGCGGAAAAGAAAAAGAATCCAACTGAAGAAGAATCCCAAAAATATAAACATATTCACTCAACGTGGCTATGTCTATGTCCACTACGAGGAAAGAAGAATAATGTATGGATCTGATTGTAATCATTCAAGAGGCCATACTTGTTTAGGATAATTCATTTCGTTGCCAAGACAGCATGGATCACAATACAGTTTCTATTTTTGAAATGCACCCCAAAAGTTACACAACAACTAAAGAGAGGGGTGTGTTTTTATGAAAAAATACCATGGAAAAAGGCTGCCTTTTGGGCAGCCTTCGTCTTGGTTTTTAATCCGCCGGGCAACTACCGGTGTTGATATAGTGAGCTGTGACTTTCGCAACAAATTTTCTTGCATTGCACATGGAATCGGGATTCCCGGAGGCATCCAATACTTCCGGCAGTACAAAATGAATATGATCGATGGTCACGTCATGGCATGGTTGACAAGCGTGTCCGGGATAAAAAATTGATTTGAAAGCATAGGGCTTTTCACGTCCGTAACTATTCAGTTCGTTCAGAAAAATGCCGATCGCAACCTGTCGGTTGGCACAAACATTTTTTAAATTGCAGGACAAATCCAGCAAGCGTCCTTGAGAAGAAAGTGGTATATCGCCCAGATTGCTTTGCTTATAATCCGTACAACCGGGAATGATGATGGTGGCCGAGACGGTATAGTCTTCAGCATTGAATTTGATTTGTCCATGGCAGGGATTCGGTGGACAGCCGCCACCGCCGGGGTTATCGCCACCGTGTCCGCTATCGCCGCCGCCGGGGTTATCGCCACCATGTCCGCTATCGCCTCCGCCGGGATTACCGCCACCGTGTCCGCTATCG
>DIRA01000007.1 GCA_002427425.1 Clostridiales bacterium UBA5448
AATGGGTAGCCTCCTACTCGATTCGAAGAGCCTATAGGCTCAGCAGGCATTATGCCCTAAGGGGGCAGTGCATACTACCGGCTAAGCCGGTAGTTATGATTAAATTGTGCATTGTACAGACTTGCGCAGCATGCATTTTATTCCGGAATCGAAAAACCCACCAAGAGCATTTTCCCTTTATATGGTTTCATACTGCCGGATATATTGCATGAAAACTCTTTATTGAATCTGAAATAGAATACCGGCTCCCGCTGCAAATACAAACCAGAGGATGGGGTGACAATATTTCAGTTTAGGAACTTGCAGACCCGCAAGAACGGCGGCAAAAACACCGATGGCTGCCCAAACCGGGATATAATCGTCTTTGAGCAGGGTGATTTTCATGATTCCCCAGACCGCATACACGATTAATGCGGTCACGGCGGGGCGAATCCCATAAAAAACGGCCTTGACAAGGGGATGATCGGAAAATGCGGATAAAAATTTAGCCATACAAAAGATAATGACGATACCGGGTAAAATCAATGCGATGGTGGCCGCAATGCCGCCGAGTACGCCCGCAGCGTTGTAGCCTGCATAGGTTGCCATATTGACCCCTACGGGACCGGGAGTAGCTTCCGCAATGGCAATCATATTGGTCATTTGCGCTTTGGTATACCAATCGTATTTGCCCGCCAGTTCATATAAAAAGGGTATGGCTGCATTGCCGCCGCCCAGCGCAAACAATCCGATGAGGGAAAACTCATAAAACAGTTGTATATAAATCATGGTTTGCCTCCTTGTTTTACTTTGAACAGGATCACACCGGCAAAACCCGAGGCGATGATGACCACAAGCAGAGGAACGGGCAGGAAAAAGAGTGTCCCTATGGTCACAAGGGCAATAATCATTGTATACCCATCCAGGATGCTTTTTTTCGCCATGTTGATGATGGTATTCACCAGCAAAGCGCATACAGCGGCACGGATACCACCCAAGGCATACAACACATAGTGATTGTCCATCAAGCCGGACAACGCCGAAGCAATCAAAAGAATGATGAGCAAGGAAGGCAATACGGCACCCAATGCGGCTATGATCCCTCCCGGAATGCCTTTCCTCTTATAGCCGATAAAGGTGGCGGTATTGACGGCAATGATGCCGGGCGTACACTGGACAATGGCGTAATAATCCAGCAATTCATCCTCTGTTACCCACTTTTTTTTCGTCACGATTTCGCGGATGAGCAAGGGAAGCATGGATAGCCCGCCGCCGAACATCAAAGAACCCACTTTTAAAAAAGAAACAAATAAATCCCAAAGCTCTTTCATTTTTGTACTCCTTAATTCATAAAAACACACATAGTATAGCACAGACAAGAAAAATTTACAATCCGATCTATGATAACCGTTTAACAATAATGATGGTTCCTCAAACCATATTTTCATCTCTATGATGAGGCCTATTTGCCCGATAACCGGGAGCGGCTTGCAACCGCTTTCAAAACAGAATAGTAGAATGATAGATCTCTGTCCAGTTGGACGGTTTGATTTTGGAAACTGCATAAAAGTATCCACCCAAGCCGCTGATTGCTTCACGCAACCGGCGACTTTTTTTGCGTTGGAACTGTCTGATTCGTACATTTCGCATTGAATTCATACATGAAAACTATTGAATTTGACATATTGACAATGAAAAATCAATATGATATCATTAGTTAGCAAAACTAATTAAATGGAGGGGATTAACAGGATGACAGCGTTTGAAAACAACCTAAATGATATTTTGGTGGATACCTTTAATTACATTTTAAAATACGAGGAGTCTTCTCTGAAAACAATTGCCGATATCCCGGTAACGGTGACGGAAGCACATATGATAGAAGCGATTTCAAAAAAAGACGGTGGCAGTTCTGTGAGCGACATTGCATCCGACTTGAGCATCGCATTGCCCACAGCGACAGTAGCTGTAAAAAAGCTTCAGAACAAAGGATTTGTTTCAAAGGTTCCCTGCTCCGATGATGGCAGGCGTTTCATTGTATCGCTGACCGAACTGGGGAAAAAGGTGGATAAAGCACACAGAATATTTCACAGAATGATGGTTCGCAATATAAGCAAACAATTTTCTGAAAACGAGAAAATAATTTTGTTGGCGGCAATCAATAAATTAAGCACATTTTTCAAAGATAAAGTTGAGGCGTAGATATGAGCATTCAAATACTCTCCATAGGCAAAGCTGTTCCTGAACAGGTGATTTCAAACCATCGGCTTTCCACGTTTTTGGATACAAATGACGAATGGATCACCACGCGAACAGGCATCAAAAGCCGTTATATTGCCACCGAAGAAACGCTTGTTTCATTGTGTGAAGAAGCTGTTATGAAGGCGCTTCACCAAGCCAAACTTGCTTCAAAGGATATTGATCTGATACTTTGTTCCACGCTGTGCGGCGATTATTTATTGCCCTCGTTATCCTGTTGTATTTTGGAGCGTTTACATATTTCCTGCCCCGCCTTTGATATCAACGCCGCCTGTTCGGGTTTTATTTACGCGCTTGATGTAGCGGATACCTATATTTCTACGGGAAAAGCAACCAATGTTTTGATTGTATGTGCTGAAATGTTGTCAAAACTGGTTGATTGGAAGGATCGTTCGACCTGTGTTTTGTTCGGAGACGGGGCTGCTGCCTGTATGATTACCAAAGGAACCGCCTTGCAATATTTGAAACTGACAGCCACCGGAAATACACAGGCACTCTATTTACCGTTTGGGAATGGAAACAACCCGTTCAAACCGAAAAAAGAAACCGGTTATATCAACATGCAGGGGCAAGAAGTGTTTAAATTTGCTGTTTCCATGATTGAAAATCAGACTGATTTAGCCTTACAGACGTTGCATATGATTCCGGATGATATAGATTATTATGTTTTGCATCAAGCAAATAAAAGGATCATAGAATCAGCCAGAAACAGGCTCAATCAACCCGAAGAAAAATTCCCGGTGAACATTGAACGTTACGGCAATATATCCTCTGTATCCATCCCGATTTTGTTAGATGAAATGATGGAGAACGGCAGGATACAAAAAGGAACCAAATTGCTTTTATCGGCTTTTGGAGCCGGGTTCACCACCGGTACCTGTGTCATGATTTGGGAATAGCCCCATTCATAGTATTAATTTTGGAGGAAACAAACATGTTGGAAAGAATTGCAAAGATATTCAAGGAATATAAGGCGGATGATGATTTGATCATTACGGAGGATACCACATTCTCTGATCTTGCACTGGATTCCTTGGACACGGTTGAACTCATTATGAATCTGGAAGACGAATTTGGCGTCACCATTGAAATGAACCCGTCCATTCAGTCAATCAAAGATCTCATGACTATTTTAGAAAAAACACAGTAAGGGGTTATACAATGATAACATCTCGGCTTTGTGAACTGATAGGAATAGACTATCCTGTTTTTCAAGGCGGCATGGCATGGATTGCAGATGCCGGACTTGCCGCTGCCGTATCCAATGCCGGAGGACTTGGAATCATTGCCGCGGGCAATGCACCGGCAGATTATGTGCGGGATCAAATCAGAAAAGCCAAATCTAATACGAACAAGCCTTTTGGTGTCAACATTATGTTGATGAGTCCTTTTGCTGAGGAGGTTGCCCGGGTTGTGGCGGAAGAAAAAGTCGCGGTTGTGACCACGGGTGCAGGCAATCCGTCCGGATTTATGTCGGCATGGAATGAAGCTGGTATCCAAGTTATTCCGGTTGTTCCCTCTACGGGGATTGCTAAAATGGTTGAGCGCGCCGGAGCTGCGGCAGTCATTGCCGAGGGGGGTGAAAGCGGAGGTCATATTGGGGAGCTTACGACCATGGCGTTGGTACCGCAGGTGGTAGATGCGGTCCGCATTCCGGTGATGGCTGCCGGGGGCATTGGGGACGGGCGAGGTGTTGCCGCCGCTTTGATGCTGGGCGCCGTGGGGGTGCAGTTGGGCACCCGTTTTCTGGTGGCGAAGGAATGCAACGTACATCCGAACTATAAAAACAAGGTGATAAAAGCAAAGGATATTGATACGATTACAACGGGGAAACGACTGGGGCATCCGGTTCGATCCTTGAAAACAGCCTTTTCGAGGGAGTTTTTTTCCAAGGAATATGACAGCCGTGTTACCAATGAGGAACTGGAAGCCATGGGTGCGGGTGCATTGAGATGGGCGGCGGTCAACGGCGATGAAAAAAAAGGCTGTTTTATGGCAGGACAGATTGCCGGACTTGTGAAAAAAGAGCAAACTGTTCATGAGATCATACAAGAAATTTTTTCCCAAGCGGAAGAAATTTTAAAAGGTGCGGGAAAATGGGTAAAATAGCCTTTGTTTTTGCCGGTCAGGGCGCCCAATATGTTGGGATGGGCAAAGATTTATATGAAAAATATGATACGGCTAAAATGATCTTTCAAATGTTGGGTGAAAAGGCAGTTAATCTCATATTCCACGGACCCGCCGCAGAATTGAATACCACCATAAACACACAGCCCTGCCTTTTCGCCATGGATCTTGCCTGCGGAAGGGTGTTGCATGAACAAGGTGTTTTTGCCGATGCCGTTGCCGGTTTTTCATTGGGTGAAATTTCCGCTGTCGCGTATTCCGGCATGATGTCCGATCAGGAGGCATTTGAGTTGGTTTCTTTGCGTGCCGGAGCCATGCAGGCATGCGCAGAAGAAAATAAAGGCAACATGTTTGCCGTATTGAAGCTTTCGGTGGATGAAATTGAATCAATCTGCAGGGATATGGAACACGTTTATCCGGTCAATTATAACTGCCCGGGGCAAACAGTGGTGGCGTGTTCTCTCCCAAGTACAGAACCCCTGCAGAACAGAGTGACTGCAAAAGGCGGAAAAATGATTCAGCTTGCAGTCAGCGGGGCATTTCATAGCCCCTTTATGCACAAGGCGAGCGATCAAATAGCAAAATATCTTGCTAACAAAGAGTTTAAAAAGATGCAAATACCTGTATATGCAAACGTGACAGCAACCCCCTATCAACATGCGAAAGAGCTTCTTGCGCTGCAAGTGAAAAGTCCTGTTTTATGGCAGAAAAGCATAGAAAACATGATAGAAGACGGAATTGACACCTTCATTGAAGTGGGTGCCGGAAAAACATTGTCCGGACTGATAAAAAAGATCAACAATGCAGTGAGGGTTTTCAACGTATGCGGCGTGCAGTCACTTGAAAACACGGTGCGGGAGGTAAACCATGCTTCGTAATAAAACAGCCGTCATCACCGGAGCATCCCGAGGAATCGGCAGAGCCATCGCGATTAAAATGGCGAAGAACGGTGCAAATATTGCGGTTCTTTACGGCGGCAGCCAAGAAGCTGCCGAAAAAGTGGCGACAGAAGCGGAAAGTATGGGAGTCAAAGCGGTTTGTTATCAATGCGATGTTGCGGATGATGAACAGTCAAAAAAAATTTGTGAGCAGATCGTGACAGATTTTGGCGCAGTGGATATTCTTGTCAACAATGCAGGCATAACTAAAGATAATTTGCTGCTTCGGATGAGTGAACAAGATTTTGACAGTGTGATCCAAGTGAATTTAAAAGGGGCGTTTCATTTTATGAAACATTTGGCAAGAAGTCTTATGAAATCCCCCGGCGGCAGGATTATCAATATTGCATCTGTCAGCGGTCTGATGGGCAACGGAGGACAGGCCAATTATTCCGCGTCCAAAGCCGGAATGATCGGTTTGACCAAAACGGTCGCAAAGGAGTTTGCCCCCAGAAATGTCACCTGCAATGCCATTGCGCCGGGGTTTATTGAAACGGATATGACAGCCAATCTGCCCCAGGCAGTCAAAGAATCTGTGGGTGTTTCTGTTCCCTTGAAAAGAATGGGAACCCCTGAAGAAGTTGCCAATGTAGCTGTATTTTTAGCATCCGATCAATCGTCCTATATAACCGGCGAGGTTATACGTGTTGACGGCGGATTGTGCATGTAGGAGGAATGAGTATGAAACGGGTTGTAGTGACTGGTCTGGGTTGCATTACTCCTGTAGGGAACGATGTGACGACATTTTGGGATCACCTGATCAACGGCCGACACGGGATCGCAACCATAACAAAATTTGATGCAAGTAACATGAAAGTAAAAATTGCGGCGGAAGTGAAAAATTTCAACCCCGAACTTTATATCAAGAAAGAGGAAATACGGAAAATGGATTTGTTTTCACAATATGCCGTAGCCGCGTCTTTCCAAGCGATGGAGGAAAGTGGGATTGCAGGGAAAATCAGACCCGAACGTTTGGGTGTGTATATCGGTTCAGGTATCGGCGGGATCTCCACGTTTATCACAGAAACGGAAAAATTATTGACAAGAGGCCCGGCGCGGGTATCTCCCTTTTTCATCCCCATGATCATCGCCAATATGGCTTCCGTTCAGGTTGCCATGAAATATAACGCAAAAGGACCCAATTTACCGGTTGTTACCGCTTGTGCCACCGCTACCCATGCCATCGGTGAGGCGTTTCGCTGTATTAAATACGGCTATGCCGACGCCGTGATTGCAGGAGGCGCGGAAGCCTCCATCAATCCCCTTGCCATGGCGGGTTTTACCAATTGTATGGCGTTATCCGACTCCAACCACCCCGATGAAAGTTCAATTCCTTTTGATCGGCGCAGAAGCGGATTTGTCATGGGCGAAGGCGCTGGTATCATCGTTTTGGAAGAATATGAGCATGCCAAGAAACGGGATGCCAATATATACTGCGAAATCAGCGGGTATGGCAATACCTGCGACGCTTTTCATATCACGGCGCCGGATCCGGAAGCGGTGGGCAGCGCACAGATGATATCCCTTACCTTAGAGGAAGCAAAAATAAGTCCGGATGAAAAATTGTATATCAATCCCCACGGAACATCCACGCCTCTCAATGATAAAGCGGAAACCCAAGCCATCAAAAAAGTGTTCGGAGAACTTGCATATAACATACCGATCAGTGCAACCAAATCCATGACAGGACATATGCTGGGTGCCGCCGGAGGTGTGGAAGCCATTGCAGCCATCAAGGCAATTGAAACGGGGATTGTCCCACCTACGGTGGGATATCAAGTACAAGATTCCGATTGCGATCTGGATTATGTGCCAAACACCATGCGAAAATGCGACGTGGATAAAGCGTTGTCCTTATCACTGGGATTTGGAGGACATAACGCAGGTGTTTTATTTAACAAACTTGAGAGGTAAAACATGAATATGGAACATGTGAAGGTCTTGGCGGAAATCGTCAACATAAACGGGCTTACCAAATTGGAAATTTGTGAAGGAGATACTAAAATATCCATTGAAAAGATGATGCAAAGCGAGATGGCACACATACCGAAAGTAACCACAAGCATCGAACAGTTATCTTCCGTGGATCATCATGAGGTGGTTGATTTCAATCGTATTACCGAAGTGAAATCCCCGATTGTGGGTGTTTTTTATGCCGCCCCCTCACCGGATGTCGAACCATTTGTCACCATAGGAAGCAAGGTGAAAAAGGGGGATGTGCTTTGTATTGTGGAAGCAATGAAATTGATGAACGAAATCACCGCAGAATGTGATGGTGAGATCGTGGATATCTGCGTCAAAAATGGCGAAATAACGGAATTCGGGCAGGTGCTATTTAAGATTTTTTAAGGTGGTTTTCATATGAACAGAGATGAAATAAAAAACATATTACCTCACAGAGAACCCATGCTGCTGATAGACGAGGTCATGCTGCAGGAAAACAAGTCAACAGCGAAATATACCGTGCGCGGGGATGAATTTTTTTTACAAGGTCATTTCCCCGGAAACCCTGTTGTTCCGGGTGTCATCCTATGTGAAATGATGGGACAATCCGCCTGTCTGCTGATCGATTGTGAAGAGGGAAAATTCACCCCGTACTTCACCGGTATGAACAATATTAAATTTAAAAACAAGGTTTTACCCGGAGATACCATTGAATTTTGCAGCGTAATTATGAAGATTAAAAAACCTTTTTATTTTGTAAAAAGCGTCGGCTATATTCGCGGAAAATTAACGGTCTGCGGCGAGTTGTCATTTGCTGTGATCAAAGGAGAATAATCTATGTTTTCGAAAATTCTGGTTGCCAACAGAGGTGAAATCGCTGTCCGGATTATTCGCGCATGCAAGGAAATGGGCATTACCACGGTGGCGGTATTCTCGGAAGCGGATAAGGAGGCACTTCATGTCAGCCTTGCGGACGAAAGCTATTGCATTGGCGGTTCCCTTTCCAAGGACAGCTATCTGCATATAACCGCGATTCTGTCCATAGCGCTTGCAAGCAAATCCGAGGCTATACATCCGGGATATGGGTTTTTATCGGAAAATTCATATTTTTCCAGGGTATGCAAAGAAAACGGTCTGGTTTTCATTGGCCCCTCTGCCGAAGTGATTGCTATGATGGGTGATAAGAACCAGGCAAAAAAGACCATGCGCGAAGCCGGTATTCCTGTAATTCCCGGCAGTGATATTATAAAAGATATGATACAAGCAAAAAAAGAAGCGGAAAAGATTGGTTTTCCCCTTCTGATCAAAGCACGCTCAGGTGGCGGGGGTAGAGGCATTCGATTGGTGGAACACATGGATTCCTTTGAAAAAAACTTTCATGCCGCAACGGCTGAGGCTTTACATGCGTTTGGCGACGGCGCGGTTTATATGGAAAAACATTTAAAACCGGTTAAACACATTGAAATGCAGATTCTTGCGGACAATTTCAACCATGTGGTATGTCTGGGTGAACGAGACTGTTCCACGCAACGAAAGAATCAAAAATTAATAGAAGAAAGCCCCGCCGTTGTTTTATCGGAGGAAACCCGCCAGAACATGATCGAAGCTTCCGTCAAAGCCGGCAAAGCCACCAACTACAGAGGAGCCGGAACCATTGAATATCTGTTTGATCAAGAGGGCAACTTTTATTTTTTAGAAATGAATACCCGCTTGCAGGTAGAACACCCTGTGACGGAAATGGTAACCTGGATTGATTTGGTAAAATGGCAAATTAGGATTGCGGCGGGGAATCCTCTTACCTTTACCCAAAAAAAAATTGCGTGCCAGGGTCATGCCATTGAATGCCGTATCAACGCGGAAAATCCATACCAAAACTTTCAGCCTTCCAGCGGAAAAATTGAAATGCTCCATATTCCGGGAGGACCTTGGGTGCGTTTTGATACCGCCGTATATCAGGGATATTCCATTCCGCCGTTTTATGATTCCATGATTGGAAAGCTGATTGTATATGCAAAAACGAGAGACGAAGCCATACGAAAAATGAAGGCGGCGCTATGTGAATTGATCATTGAAGGCATCGAACACAATGTAGATTATCATTTGGAAATTTTAGCAACAAAAGAGTTTGAAAATGCTACCTATACGACTGATTTTCTTGGTTCGTTGCTGTAATTAGGAGGCTTTTTATGATATTTAAAAAACCGTCCAATGCATTGGAGGGGCACACCAGGATTGAAATAAAGACCATAAGCGAGGAAATGGAAGTGTCTTTTTCCTGCCCGAAATGTAAAAAACGCATCGGCGGCAATGAGCTGAGAGAAAATATGCATATCTGTCCCTATTGCAGATATCATTTCAGGATTCATGCAAGGCAAAGGATCGATATGATTTGCGATGAAAACACGTTTACCGAAACAGACAAAACCCTTGTTTCAAAAAACATTTTGCATTTTCCCGAATATGATAATAAACTTAAAACTGCCATGCTTGAAAGCGCGGAAAAAGACGGCGTTGTTTGTGGTATTTGTGAAATAGACAAAAATAAGACGGCGCTTTTTGTGATGGAACCGTTTTTTATGATGGGCAGCATGGGAAGCGTTGTGGGTGAAAAAATCACCCGTCTCTTTGAAATGGCTGTATCGGAACATCTGCCTGTGGTGGGTTTTACCGTTTCAGGGGGAGCCAGAATGCAGGAGGGGATTATTTCCCTGATGCAAATGGCAAAAACCAGTGGTGCGGTGAAAAGGCACAGCGATGCAGGCAATCTGTATGTATGCGTTCTTACCGATCCGACCACCGGCGGTGTGACGGCGAGTTTTGCCATGGAGGGTGATATCATTCTGGCGGAGCCGGGCGCATTGATTGGCTTTGCAGGGCCCCGGGTGATCGAACAAACCATACACAAAAAGCTTCCTGAAGAATTTCAGAAAGCTGAATTTTTATTGAAAAAAGGTTTTGTTGATGATATCGTAGACCGCAGGCGGCAGAAGGGGTATATTGCAAAGATATTAAACATGCACAACAGGGGGGCCGGATATGACTGCCTATGAAAAAGTGGCTGCCGCAAGAGCAAAAGACCGCTTCACTTCGGTTGATTTTATTCATCTAATATTCTCGGATTTTACCGAGATGCACGGCGACCGCCGCTTTGGGGATGACCCTGCCGTCGTTTCGGGCATTGCCAGGCTGGATACGCTTTGTGTCACCGTCATTGGAATTGAAAAAGGCAAGACCGTCAAAGAAAAGGCGGAGAGAAATTTTGGTTCCGTTCATCCCGAAGGGTACCGGAAGGCGCTTCGCCAGATGAAGCTTGCGGAAAAATTCAAGCGTCCCGTGATTTGTTTTGTGGATACATCCGGGGCATACTGCGGAATTGGAGCAGAGGAACGAGGGCAGGGACAGGCAATCGCGGAAAACCTCATGGAAATGATGACGCTGAAAATCCCGGTTATCTCCATTTTAATTGGAGAGGGCGGCAGCGGAGGCGCTTTGGCGCTTGCGGTTGCTGACGAGGTCTGGATGCTTGAAAACGCCATTTATTCCGTGATTTCGCCGGAAGGCTGCGCCAGCATTCTTTGGAAGGATAGCAACAAGGTGAAAGAAGCCAGTGCATGCCTAAAGATGACGGCAGAAGATTTATATGCGTTAGGGGTCATCGAAAAAATCATTCCAGAAAATAAGGACTTGTTTGCAAACATAAAAAAAGAATTGATGGTTGTTCTTGCTAAATACAAAGCTTGCTGTACCGAAGAATTGGCACAGAAACGGTATATGAGGTTTAGAAGGATCGGTGATTTTTATGATTAAAATCATAACAGACTCCACAATTTACGTAAAAAAAGCGGAAGTGCAGGAACTGGAAATCAGAATCGTTCCTGTCACCTACACCGTAAATGGGTATCCTTATTGTGAATCCTATGCGGATAATAATGGAAATTTTAAGGAGTTTTTTAAATATAACAGAAAACTTACCACATCCGGTCCCAATCCTTCCGCTTTTTTAAGTGCCTTTGAAGAAGAGCTTGCTCTTGGCAATGAGGTATTGTGTATGACGATTTCCTCCCGTTTGAGCGGAACATACAGCGCAGCGTATATGGCGGCAAAGCAAACAGAAAGTAAGGATGTGTTCGTGGTTGACAGTCATTTAACGGCAGGCGGGCTGTATCTGCTAGTCTGTGAAGCAAAAAAGTGCATCGATCAAGGAGAAACCATGGCTGAAATCATACAAAAACTCCTCAAAATCAGAGATAAAATTACGGTTGCCTTTTCTGTGGATGATATGACACCCCTCAGGAACAGCGGAAGAATCGGTTTTGTCCGTATGAGTGTGGGAACTTTTTTGAATATCAAGCCCATTTTGCTTTGCAAGGATGGCGCGGTTGTATCCGAATCATCGGCGCATGGAAACAACGGTATTGTGAAAAAACTGGTGGAAAAAATACCGTCATACGTTTCGGAATTAACGGTTAATTATATCGCCAACAATCGGTTGGCCTGTCATATATATACCGCGATCAGAGAAAAGTATCCCGATATAAAAATGAGAATGAGCCAGATGGGGCCTGTGCTGGCTGTTCATCTTGGCTTGGATGTGGTGGGGATATCTTTTTTAGATGAAAAGATTTAATCCCAACGTATAGATTTACGAGGACGATGATTTATGCCGGGAGAGCAATTGCATACAAAGGGAAACTTTCTCTTCTCCGGCGGAATTCTCGATGATTCTGTATCCCATTTTTTTACGATCGGTTGACAGGCCCGCAGCCTCGAGCCGCCGCTTGGTTTCGGCGGCGGTACCCCGCCCGCCGTCGCATATGGCTGTTTGGTTTCCCACTGCTTTGGCGATGGCGGCTTTGATATGGGGATAGTGGGTACAACCCAGCACCACCGCGTCAATCTGTTTTTCATGGTAGGGGGCAAATAAAGCATGTAAATACCCTTCAATTTCGGGTCCGTCGAACTTGCCTTCTTCAATCAATTCCACCAGTCCGGGACAGGCTAAGGGGATCATGTCAACTTTGTCGCTGTAGGCAGACATCAGATGATGAAATTTCTCCAGATGTAAGGTGGCGGGGGTCGCCATGACCACCACGGTGGGATGTTCGCTGATCATGGAAGCGGGCTTGACGGCAGGCTCGATTCCTATGATGGGGATATGGGGGTACAACTCCCGCATGGTTCGTACCGCCGCGCTGGTTGCCGTGTTGCATGCCACGACAATGGCTTTTGCGCCGCGTTGCAGCATATTTTTCGTGATTTTTAATGTCAGCGCTCGAATCTCTTTTGCAGATTTGGTCCCGTAGGGCGCATGGATGGAATCTCCGAAATATACATAATGTTCCCAGGGCATCAGGTCAATTAATTCACAAAGTACGCTGATACCTCCTACACCGCTGTCGATTACTGCAATAAAACTATTATTGTCCGGTGTCATCCAATTCATCTCCTGTGTTATTTTTCTTGATGTTTATTATAGCACACCCCACTCAAATGACAAGGTCTTTCCTTTAAAATACCCCCGATATACATGCATGTTTTGAACCAAAAATGAAACATTCTATTTTAATTATCCGTATATGGGATAAAGATTCATGATTTTTACACAAAAAAAGGGGTGAAAATCATGATTTTTACCTTGAATTTACTCAATTTTCCATCAAAATGAGTTGTTTTTATATGATTTTTGTACCTATTTTTTTCATGGTATAAAGAAGATTGACAACGTGACTACGTTGTGGTACAATACACTGGTACTGGGCGTAACATAGTAGTTGGATGGTAAAAATATGAATTTTGATCTTTCACAATTGATGAGAGGTACATTGGAAGGTTGTATATTAAAAATTATCAGTTGTCAAACCACTTATGGGTATGAAATTTTAAAGTCTTTGAAATTATTTGGTTTTCAGGATATTTCCGAAGGAACCATATACCCCTTATTATTACGGCTTGAAAAGCAAGACAATATTGTGGCGAAGCTGTTGCCTTCCCCCTTGGGTCCAAAACGAAAGTATTATTCCATTACCAACCAAGGATTGGAATACCTCCATTCCTTTGAAGTATCCTGGGTAAATTTGAGCCGGGCTGTTGCAGACGTTCTTGGATTGGCAGGTGAATAAAATGACAAAAGATTTGAAAGCGTCCCTGAAATTGCTTACAAAGGAAAACAAAAAGATTATTTCCCACATGGAGCGGTACATGGGTGCCAGACATTTGAATGAAGTGTGTTATGATGAATTGCTATCCGACATTGTGGGGATGGCATTGGAGTGTCAGGAGAGGGGAGAAAAGTTTTCCGACGCGGTTGGTATGGATTATGAGCTGTTTTGCCACGAACTTGTCATCAATACCCCCAAGCAATCGATGCCCGAACAGATTTTAAGCGGTGTTATTTGGGTGTTGTATTGTACGGGGCTGGTTGTTCCTTTGCTCTATGTTTATTCCATTCTCTTTGTCAATTTCACTCCTGCCACTTGTAATGGGTTTTTGTTCATTGCTCCCATTGCCTATCTGATCAAGTATTCGGTGGTCGCGTTGATTCTGGTCATGGGCCGATATTTTATAAAAAGAAGTACCTATAAAGCCCAATCCGTGGTCTTGGCTGTTTATCTTTTTATTTTTATGATTTCCATTATCGTGGTAGACAATTTGGCATACACCTGGTTTGGCAAAAACACCTTTGAAATTCATATTGTGGTCTGGATGTTGATTTTTCTGGTTTTATCCGTTTTCAGTCAAGTGGCAAAACGTTTGACTGCCTTGGGCATTGCCTATACCAAGCGAAAAAAAGAAAGCAAGGCAGCGAACATGTATACGCAAATGAGCGGCAAGAACGAGGACCCTCACAACGATGCGTCATGATTCATGTATGTTTTGAATGAATGAAATGAATAGGAGTTTCAATTATGGAAGACAGAAAAAGAAAACGCGGTGACCGCAAAGATGGATATTTGGTCAGAGAAATTGACACCATGCATGCTTTTTTACCTTTTCTTCTGCCCAATCGTGCCGACAACGAAGCCGTTATGAATGAGATCTTGGATTTGACGGCAGTCCAAACATATTTGGAAAAGAAAAACACCAAAGATATTTCTTTTAAATACACCTTTTTCCATGTCATTTGTGCGGCGATGGCCAAAGTAATCGTGCTGCGTCCCATCATGAACCGGTTTTATGCCGGCCATAAATTGTATGACCGGAAGGATATTCTGTTTTCTTTTGTGGTGAAAAAGAAATTTACCGATCATGGGGAAGAGGCACTTGCCATGATTAAAGTTGATCGAAACAGCGATGAATCCCCGGTAGAACAAATTTATTCCAAAGTGAAAAAAATCGTGCATGACGTTCGGGAGAAAAATCAAACCGACGGCACAACCGATAAAATGGGGATATTGAACAAATTGCCCCGTGTTATGCTCAGAGCCGTGATGGCTTCATTAAAATGGTTGGATTATCATGGCTGGTATCCGCAAGCATTAATGAAAGACGACCCATATTTTTCTAGTGTATTTGTATCTAATTTGGGAAGCATTAAAATGAATGCAACCTATCATCATTTAACAAACTGGGGTACAAACTCCATTTTTGTGGTGGTGGGTGAAAAGAAACGAATGCCATTTTTTCTGGAGGATGGCAGTTGTGAAATGCGAGAGGCTCTTGAATTGGGCATGACCATTGATGAGAGAATTGCAGATGGTCTGTATTTTGCCAACAGCGTTAAGCTTCTTCGCAAGTTGCTCCTCAATCCCGATCTGCTGGACTTACCGATCTATACGCCGGTAGAATACTAATTACAGAGGTTTGATATGACTCAGATGAAAGCGCCTTGGCTCAAACATTATGATGATGTACCGGCAACCCTTACGTATCCTGCCGGATCCATGTGGAATGCGGTAGAGGAGATTGTCAAAAAACATCCTGATTATATTGCGTATGATTTCATGGGGAGAAAAACTTCATACAAAAAAATGGCCCATGATGTAGAAACTTGTGCCCGTGCCTTGAAAGCCATCGGCATCCGGAAGGGCGACCGCATCACCATTTGTATGCCCAACTGCCCCCAAACCATCATCATGTTTTATGCGATCAATCTTGTGGGCGCCATTGCCAATATGGTCCATCCTCTTTCTGCAGAAAAAGAAATCGAATTCTATATCAAGGAATCCAACAGTGTTGCCGCCATTACCCTGGATCAGTTTTATCATAAATTTGAAGCCATTCGACAGAATGTTGACATTTCTCATGTTATCATTGCCAGGATAAGGGATGAGCTTTCCCAGCCCATTAAAACGGGATATATGTTCATGGAAGGGAGAAAAATAAAAAAAATTCCTTCCGACGCACCGGTGATTCTCTGGAAAAACTTTATTAAAATGGGAAGACAGTATCATTGGAAATATCGTGTGGAGCGGGAAGCGCCGGATCCTGCGGTGATTCTATATAGCGGGGGAACTACGGGTACCACAAAAGGAATTTTACTGTCCAATCTGAATTTCAACGCATTGGGTTTCCAGCTTGTAGCCACCAATCCCATGTTCCAGGCGGGAGATTCCATGCTTGCCGCCATGCCCATGTTTCACGGGTTCGGTTTGGGGGTCAGCATCCACGCCATGCTGGTAAATGGGGGACGTTGTATTCTCGTACCACGCTTTACGGCGGAAAGCTATGCCAAGTTGATTAAAAAATATAAATGCAATTTCATCGCCGGGGTACCGACCTTATTTGAAGCGTTACTTCGTCAGTCTGTCATGAAAGGGGTAGATTTGTCCTGCCTCAAAGGTGTATTCAGCGGCGGCGACTCCTTGTCGGTGGAATTAAAAAAGCGATTTGATGTTTTTTTGAAAGAACATAACGCCACCATTGAAATCCGAGAAGGGTATGGTACCACCGAGTGTGTGGCGGCAAGTTGCCTGACCCCCTTCCATTGTAGTAAAGAAGGAAGTATCGGACTGCCTTTTCCGGATATGTATTTTATAATTGTCAAGGTGAACACCACCGAAGAACTGCCGTATGGACAAGAAGGGGAGATCTGCATCAGCGGACCTACCATCATGATGGAATATATCAATCGACCCCTTGAAACGGCTGATACCATGCGGGTACATGAGGACGGACGCACCTGGATCCATACCGGAGATTTGGGTATCATGGATGAGGAAGGATTTGTTTACTTCCGCCAAAGGATCAAACGCATGATCATCACCAGCGGTTACAATGTGTATCCTTCCCAGTTGGAGAACACGTTGGATGCCCATGAACTGGTGCATATGAGTTGTGTAATCGGGATACCCGATTCCTATAAAATGCAAAAAGTCAAAGCGTTTATCATGTTGAAACCGGGGTATCAACCAACCGATGCCAACAAACAGGTTTTAATGGCATATTGTAAAAAGACGATGGCAAAATATGCGGTTCCTTGTGAAATTGAGTTTCGAGAGTATCTGCCCAAAACATTGGTGGGGAAGGTGGCGTATCGAGTACTGGAAGCAGAGGAAATCGCAAAAAAAAACCCGGAGCCTAGGCAATCGGTTGCGGTTTAACAATCATAATAGAGAAATGGAGGGATATATTTTATGGATCTTTTTGAAAAGTGCAGACAACCTTCTTTGGTTCATGAGCTTCGTAAAAACAATATTTATCCTTATTTTCATGCGCTGCAATCCAAACAGGACACCGAAGTGATTATGGAAGGCAAGCGGCGCATCATGCTTGGTTCCAACAATTATCTGGGGCTTACTACCTGTCCCGAAGTCATAGAAGCAACCAAAGAAGCCATTTCCCAATATGGTACAGGATGTTCGGGATCCCGTTTCTTAAACGGAACGCTGCAAATGCACCTGACTTTGGAAGAAGAACTGGCTACCTTTTTGAAAAAGGAAGCCGCTATGATTTTTTCTACGGGGTTCCAGTCTAATCTGGGAATCATCAGTGCCATAGCCGGGCACGGGGATTTTATCCTCAGTGACAAAGAAAATCATGCCAGTATTTATGATGCATGCAAACTCAGCTATGCCCGGACATATAATTATGTACACAATGACATGGAAGATTTGGAACGTTTGCTGAAAAACTGTGCAACCAAAGGCGGCGTTTTGATCGTGACCGATGGCGTGTTCAGTATGACAGGGGAGCTCGCAAACCTTCCCCAAATCGTCAAGCTAGCCAGAAAATACGGCGCTCGGATTCTGGTGGATGACGCCCATGGACTCGGCGTATTGGGAGAGGGCGGCCGCGGCACAGCCAGCCACTTCGGTCTGGACGACGAGGTGGATATTTACATGGGAACCTTTAGCAAATCGTTGGCGAGTTTAGGCGGCTATATGGCCGCGAAGGCAGAAGTCATCGATTTTGTCCGACATACATCACGGCCTTTTATTTTCTCCGCCTCCATTCCGCCTGCCTGCTGTGCTTCTGCTCTGGCTGCTCTGCGCTATTTGCAAGCGCATCCTGAGATCGTTTCGCGGCTTTCCGCGTTGTCCAATTATGCCAGAAGCGGTTTGATAGAACGGGGCATCTCCATCATGGAAGCCGCCACGCCCATTATTCCCATTTTCACCTACGATACTTACAATACCCTATTGAAAGCAAAAGAAATTTATGATGCGGGGGTTTACCTGAATCCGGTTTTACCTCCTGCTACCGCTCCCGATGCCTGTTTGCTGCGCATGAGCTGTATGGCATCCTTTAACGAAAATCTGATTGATGAAGCTATAAATATGATTGCTTCAAAAATGGTTGACAAAGCATGTGTAAAGTCGTTATAATAACGGGAGGAAGTTCCGGTATCGGGTTGGAAACGGCTCGATATCTGGCGCAAAAGAATTGTATCGTTTATGAATGCAGCCGCAGGGAACACACCGAGGACAACATACATCACGTGCGGATGGATGTGACCGATTCTACGGGAATCGATGAAGCTGTCCGGGGAATTATGGAAAAAGAAGGCCGCATTGATGTGTTAATCAACAATGCGGGATTCGGAATTTCCGGCGCGATAGAATTCACGGATATTGATGATGCCAAGCGTCTTTTGGATGTGAATTTTTATGGAATGGTGAGAATGACCAAGGCGGTGTTACCCTACATGCGCAGTCAGGGTTTCGGCCGGATTGTCAACATCAGTTCGGTGGCAGCGCCCATCGCGATTCCGTTTCAGGCATATTATTCCGTATCCAAGGCTGCTATCAATGCTTTTTCCCTAGCGCTTGCCAACGAAGTGAGGCCCTTTGGAATTGTGGTCTGTGGAATCATGCCCGGGGATATTCAATCAGGATTCACATCCAAGCGGGAAAAGATCCATTGGGGCGACGATGTATACGGCGGCAGAATTTCGAAATCTGTGGCTGTGATGGAAAAAGACGAACAAAACGGTATGAATCCGAAAATAGCCGGTCGTTTTATCGGAAACGTGGCCTTGAGCAATCGTAATAAGGTCATGTACACCTTGGGGGTAACCTATAAAGCAGCTGTGTTGATTTTTAAGTTGCTTCCTACGTCTTTAGCCAATAAAATTGTTGGCAAGCTATATGCTTGACCACCATGTAGGAATAGAGGGTATGAACATGTTTGAACAGGTCAAAAGAATTTTTATCGAGGAACTGGGGTTGCATAGCGAAGATGTGACGCCGGAAGCAAATCTCAGAAACGGTCTTGGCATTTCTTCTTTGGAGTTTTTGAATGTCATTATCGCCATGGAAGATGCGTTTGCGGTGACCATGGATCCCGAAAGATTGGCGAAATTGAAAACCGTTAATGATGTTGTTTTATACGTTGAAAAACTCAAAACGTAATAGAGGTATTGAACATGAAGCAAAATAAACCTGCGTATACGGTACAAAAATTTAATACCATTCGCGAGATGACCGAGCTTGCCCGAAATGAATCGCCGGACAAAATTGCCTATCGGTACAAAGATGACAGCGAACAGGTGATCAGCGTTACTTTCCGTGCGTTTTATGATGTCACCGAGAATCTGGGAGCTGCCCTAACCGATATGGGATACGGACAAGCCCATGTGGCTTGTATCAGTGAAAACAGCTATTCCTGGATTACGGCATATCTGACCATTCTCAAAGGCGCCGGCGTTTTTGTTCCCATTGACAAAGAACTTGCCGCGGCGGACAAGCTGCATTTGCTCAATGACAGTGAAAGCACCGTGGTATTCTTCAGTGAAAAACAAGAAAGCTTTTTACGGGAAAATAAAGACAAGCTCCCCAACATCCGCTGCTTTATCGGATTTGATCTGGTACAAGACGACGGGGATTTTCTCTCGTATGCCCAGTTGATTGAAAAAGGAAAAGCCATGGATAAAAGTGCTTACGATGGGTTGCGAAGCGATGAACACGCCCTGAAAATGCTGGTCTATACCTCCGGTACCACGGGGATGGCAAAAGGGGTCATGCTGACTGAGCATAACCTGGTTTCTAGTGTGTATTACGGATTACAGGTATCTCAAGTCTATGATGTCGGGCTGTCTGTTCTGCCATACAACCATGTATATGAATCGGTCTGTGATATTCTGGTGGCGCATCATTTGCGCTCCACCTTATGCATCAATCGATCCATGAAGGACATTGTAAAAGACTTAAAGCTGTATCAGCCTTCTTACATATACTTGGTACCGGCTTTGGCGGAAGTACTCTATGCCAGCATCACCCGCAACATTAAAAAGCAAAAAAAAGAAAAAACATTTGCCCGCGGGGTGAAAATCTCCCGCTTTTTATTAAAACTCGGCATCGATCTGCGTCCAAAATTGTTCAAGGAATTGCGTGATGTGTTCGGCGGACGTATCGTGAAAATCGTGTGCGGCGGCGCACCCATTCGACCTGAACTTGGCAAGTTCTTTGATGATATCGGCATCATTCTCACGGGGGGATACGGGATTACCGAATGCTCTCCTCTGGTGTCGGTCAATGACGAGCACTGCAATGATTTTCATACCGCCGGTTCCCGCCTTCCTTGTTTGGAATGGCGCATTGATAATCCCAATACGGAAGGCATCGGTGAAATTTGTGTCAAGGGCGATGTGGTCATGAAAGGGTATTTTAAAAATCCTGAAAAAACCGCAGAAGTGCTGAAGGACGGTTGGTTCTATACCGGGGATTATGGGTATATTACGGAAGACGACCAGATTGTTTTGACAGGCAGAAAGAAGAATATCATTGTTCTCAACAGCGGCAAAAATATTTATCCCGAAGAAATTGAATTGATCATTAAAAATATCCATTATATTTCCGAAGTGGTGGTCAGAGGTTTGAAAAATGAAAACGGCGATGAGTTTTCTCTCCTTGCCGAAGTGTATCTGGAGGAAGAAAAATCAAATGAAGACGTTTTTCAGGACATTCAGAATATCCTGAAAGACCAGCCCTCGTATAAGAATGTGACCAAAGTGATCATTCGTACAGAGCCCTTTGTTAAAACCACCACCAATAAAATCAAAAGATAACAGATAACCGGAGAATGCATGTTCTCCGGTTCTTTTGTTCTGTATGATTGGCAGGTTGGACACCTCATGTGGCACAAAACCTTACCCGCAAGGAGAAAACCCGGTGATTCCCCAGGAAGCGGTGCATTCTGTCATTGCCGAAGGGTTGTTTGGCATTATTGGGCGGGATGAAGATAGGAATTTTGCCTTGACGCAGATCTATACCCGTTATTATGTTTGTTTTTGCAGTACGGGTATCCCGGAGCATCGGCAAAAGAAGGATTGAAACAATCCGCATTTCCCTTGACAAAGGGCAAAGGGATGCTGTACAATCAAGTGAAAGCAAACAGGAGGTCTTTACATGAAAATTACAGATAGCCGCCCGTTCATTCACAAAGGAAACTATGATGTGATCGTGGTGGGCGGAGGCGTTGCCGGCGTGGCTGCCGCGGTGGCTGCGGGACGGCATGGGGCTAAAACTTTGTTGATTGAAAAGACGGTGATGCTGGGCGGTCTTGCCACCGTTGGCCTGATCAGTTGGTATGAACCGTTGTGTGACCGATGTGGGCAGCAAATGACCGGGGGCATTGCGGAAGAATTACTCCGTGTGCTTATTCGGGATGGGTTTGATAGTTTGCCCGAAGATTGGAAAAATAAAAAGAAATTAAAAGGAAACAAAGGTGATTATGCGACCCTTTTTTCCCCCACTATGGGTGCCATTTCTTTGGATCGCTTTGTTCTGGACAGCGGCGCGGAGTTGTTATTTGACGCCCATGCCACGTTTCCCGTGATGAAGAGGGGAAGATGTGTGGGTGTGATTGCGGAAACCGTGGAAGGCAGGGTGTATTATGAGGCCGATGCCGTGGTGGATGCCACCGGGGACGCGTCGGTATTCCATCGTGCCGGTGCCAAGACCTATTTGGGGGATAACTATTTATCTGGCGTCAGTCATGAAATCAAATATGAAAACGCGCCCAAATTTATAGAAACCAACAATGTCAAGCATATGCGGCAGTGGAAGGTGATTGGCTCCAATTTATATGGAAGCGGACATCCTGCCGACATGCCCCTTCTTCACTGCGAAAGTGCCGAAGATGTCACCCGGTATATGATCGAAACCAGAAAGATGGCTCTTGAACATGTGGATGAAGATCGTTTCTCCCGGGATATTGCCACGCTGCCCGGTATGCCCCAATTCCGCAAAATCCGCCGCATTGAAGCGGAATATGTCTTTACCGGCGAAGAATTGAACGTGAAATTTCCTGATGCCATCGGCAGTTGCAACGATTTTCGTAAAAAAGGTATGCACTACCAAATTCCTTACCGCAGTTTGTACAAAAAGGAATTTAAGAACATGCTGGCTGCCGGCAGAATCATCGGGGCAACGTCCGAAGGTTGGGAGATCACCCGGGTGATCCCCGTGGCTGCCCTCACCGGACATGCAGCCGGTATGGCCGCCGCCATGATCGCATTGGAAAAGAAAACCGTTTCCACCCTCAGTGTCCGTAAACTTCGTAAAAATTTAAAAGAGCAGGGCGTTTTATTTATTTAAACGGTTTAAAAACAGGCACCATGCCATGTTTATATTTTTTGAATAGGGCTTGACAGGTGTGTGTACCTATGCTATACTTGCCATACAATCCAATATTGGTTCAGACAAGGAAAGTACGGTGAAAATCCGTTGCAACAGTCATTGCTGTGTTCAGAGAAATCTGTCAGTCAGAATGCTTGCTGAGCCGAAAGTGATCCTTCCGGACAATGGGGAGAAAGGCACTGCGGAGTAATGAACGGTATCCGCGCCTTGCCCCTTTGGGGGAAGGCGCGGATAATTATTTTAAAAGAGGTGTCGTCATGCAAAAGGTTCAATTGTTTTCGTTGGTATTGGTTTTGGTTTTTGTTGTTTCTTTGTCGGCTTGCGGCCAGGAAGAGAAGAATTCTCTACCTGCGGAAAAGAACATTACCCTTGAAATTGTGGAAAGCGATACGGTGAAAACCACAAAAAAAGTTTCCACAGAGAAAAATACCCTTCTTGCGTTGCTGCAGGAACAGAACTTGGTGGAAGGGGAGATGGGCGAATACGGATTTTTCGTCACCGCGGTGAATGGCGTAATTGCTGACAAAGCGCAAAACAAGTATTGGATGATCACCAAAGACGGTGATTGGACAGACAGTGTGGATAAAGTGCAGCTGGCCGATGGGGATACTTATGTGATCACATTGACCCAGTATTGAGATGATTCGACACGATACACTCAAAACATCCCTGCGTGACAGCGTGATTTTTTCCTTGTTTGGTTCTGTGATGTTTGGCAGCAAACTTCTGATGGAAATACTGCCCAATGTTCACCTGTTGGGGATGTTCATCATGATGCTGACGTTGGTTTACCGCACCAGAGCTTTGATTCCGATCTACATGTATGTGTTTTTGGACGGGCTTTTTTATGGGTTCGCCTATTGGTGGATTCCGTATTTATATATTTGGACCATTTTATGGGGTATCACCATGCTGCTGCCAAAACAGTTGTCCAAGAGTACAGCCATGATTGTATATCCTTTGGTTTGCGGACTCCATGGGTTGTCGTTTGGCATCTTATACGCTCCTGTTCAAGCTCTCATATACGGATTTACCTTGCAGGGGACAATCAGCTGGATTGTCATGGGATTCCCTTTTGATGTAATGCATGGAATCAGCAATGTGGTCATGGGAACCATGGTTTTGCCTTTGTCCACGGTACTGAAGCGGTTAAACGCTGGTAAATTCAGATGAAAAACGGCACCAAACGGTGCCGTTTTGAGTATTCTATTTCTTGCAATGCATCCGCCAATGCCAGTAGTTTTTCGATCATAAGATACCTGCCATCTTATGATCGAACAGCAGGCTCGCGCTTCATAATACAGCCATTTGCCAGGTTGGCGCACATGGTATGCCGGGAGGGGGGATTTTTCTTTTAGCATGAAACCGAATTCCACATAAATTTCACCGGGCATTCCATAGAGAATCACATCCCCGATCCGAACAGCCTGTACGCACAAAGAAACGGTATCAACGCCTTCTTTTTGGATACGGCGGATTTCATTCCTGGGGAGAACCATCCGCGTTGTTGATGCGGATGACCGCAACATCGGGATCGATGTTGCCGAAGGCTTTCTTTTCATTGCCAAAGCCCGCATTGGTCCTATAGCTTCCATCGGGCATGATGAAATCCCGAAAAGGCAATTGAAGCCAAGGAAGGGGAAAAAGTAAATAACTTTTCACGATAAGAATAGTCGTTTCATAGAAAAACATGGATCATATGAACAAAAAAGCGCACCTGGATAAGGTGCGCTTAAAAAGATGGGCTGGAATTAATTTATCTTTTTGAAAAACATTCGCTGCAATAGATAGGGC
The DNA here is from genome assembly GCA_002427425.1 of Clostridiales bacterium UBA5448. GTDB lineage: Bacteria > Bacillota > Clostridia > Oscillospirales > SIG627 > UBA5448. The sequence continues at coordinate 24,059 of DIRA01000007.1, forward strand.
GGTCGTCGCGGGGACGGAAAGGTACCTGGGTTTTCTTTCCACATTCGGCACAAACTGCGGGGAACATTTCCTTCGGGGTGGATCTTCCGTCGTATTTACGAGCGGTACGGCAGGCTTTACATCTCTGGGGTTCATTGGTGAATCCTTTTTCTGCAAAAAATTCTTGTTCACTTGCCGTAAATGTGAATTCTGTGCCGCAATCTTTGCAGACAATCGTTTTGTCTTTGTACATTCATTTATTTCCTTTATAAAAAATATTATATCAAAGTACATTGATATTATTTACAGTCTACACAAGATTTTCTTATTTGTCAAGTGATTTTTTCATAAAATTTATTTATTTTTTATGATATTGTATTTTATTGAATTGTCGCTCGTTATATTTTCGTAATCGAGTGTAATATGATTGAATGTGTATGTTTTGTGTGATATAATCAACACGAATGTATACTTATATCCTCATATAGAAAGAAAGTATGTAACAAATCGGATATGCAGTCGTCTAATACTTGAGGGATTGCAGAAGGGAGTTTGGAAATGGAATATCGGGGTGATCAGCGTGATTTGTCTGCTCTTATCGACCAATACGGAAACTGTGTCTTGCATACCGCCTACCACTATCTGAAGGAAAAGCAACTTGCAGAGGATGTTTTTCAAAATGTGTTTTTAGCCGCCTATCTCAAAATGGACACATTTCATGGGGATTCATCCATCAAAACCTGGCTGATACGCATCACCATCAATCAGTGCAAAGATGTTCTGAAAAGCGCCTATCAAAAACAAGTGAACGTAGGGCTGGAGGAGGTTGCCTGTATCAGTGAATCTGCCGAGCAGATTGCTTTGGAGAATATCGAAAACGAACGGCTGTATCAATCGGTGATGGCGTTAAAACCGGATTATCGGGAAGTTATTTTATTGCGGTATTACCACCAGCTCGCGCCTGGGGAAATTGCGCAGGTATTGCAGCTCTCAAACGGAACCATCCGTACGCGGCTCAGCCGAGCCACAGCCACCTTGAGGAAAATTTTAACTTGATACGGTGAAAGGACGATTGCCATGAAATTAGAAAAACTGAAACAGTATATGGACGAAAACAAGACGATTCAGGTTACAGACGAATTGAAACAGAAAACCCTGGAAGCGGTAAACAATGAAATGTTGCTGCAACAGGCCATGAGCACCATGAAAAAGGAACAAAATAAGAAGAAACTATGGTTTAAATGGGCCGGGTTGGCCGCTTCCCTGTTGTTGGTTATTGGTATGGGAGTTTCCGTGTTGTTTTTAAACTTGTTTTCCAATGAAAAGGGAAAACAAGATCAAAATTACATGCCGAGTGATGGAAGTGATGGAAGTGATGGAAATGCGACGGATAATGATGAAATGAATGGAATAGGTGATGTCAATGAGGGAGGGCCCAGATATTCTACGCCGTTAGAAGAAAAGAATTCTGGGTATATGAATGATGGGGATGTAATGGATTCCAACAATCACCAAGTAACAGAAAACCCCTTCATCAAAACATCGGATGAAAAAGTATCTACGTTTTCCATCGATGTGGATACGGCTTCTTATGTTTTGTTTCGAAGAACCGTCTCCCAACTATCGCTGGAAAAATTACAACAATATAAAAATTATATCAGAACAGAAGAAGCCATCAATTATTTCCGCTACAACTATGAGGAACCGGCCGGACATGACCCCATGGCCGTCACGACCTGGGTAGGCAATTGTGCTTGGAACAACAAGGCAAAACTTGCCATGATCACGCTGGCGGGCAAAAAACTGGAAGCCTCTGCCCAAGCAGGGTCCAATATTGTGTTTCTAATTGACATTTCCGGTTCCATGGGATCTGAAGACAAACTGCCGTTGTTAAAAAGATCACTTGCCATCGCCGTTGAAAATCTGAATCCAAAAGACAAGGTTTCCATTATCACCTATGCATCGGGGGTCAATAGGGTGCTTTCCGGTGTATCCGGCAACCAAAAAAACACCATCTTGTCCGCGCTCAATCAACTGGAATCCGGCGGAAGCACCGCCGGTGCAAGCGGATTGAATGTTGCGTATAGTGTCGCAGAGGATTATATGATTGCTAATGGAAACAATCGGATCATCCTTGCTACCGACGGTGATTTTAACGTGGGACCCAGCAGTGTGGAAGAAATGAAAAAGCTGGTAACCAATCAGCGTGAAAAAGGGATTTTCCTCACTGTTCTTGGTTTTGGTGTCAACTTTTCCTGGGGAGATAAAAGGCTGGAAGTCCTTGCTGACAACGGGAATGGCGGATATTATATAATCGATAATGCAGATGAGGCAAATAAAATTCTTAACGAACAGTTCACTGGAACCTTATACACCATTGCAAAAGATGTGAAATTACAGGTAGAGTTTAACGAAAATGCGGTGGAAAGCTATCGTTTGATCGGGTACGAGAACCGCACCCTTGCAAACGAAGATTTTGAGAACGATTCTGTGGATGCGGGGGATTTGGGTGCGGGTCAGACGGTGACTGCGGTCTATGAATTGATCCTGAAAAAGAATGCAAAAGAAGAGTTGTTTTCGGTCAAAGTACGATATAAAGAACCGAATTCCCAGCAATCACAGCTGTATGAACACGGTGCCAAAATCAGTACGGACTTAACGGATGATTTCTATTTTGTTTCTGCCGTTGTGGAAACGTGTCTTGTGATCAACAATTCCGAATACAAAGGAAGCGCAACCATACAGCATGCGTATACGCTGGCTGAACGATATGGAAAACAAGATAAGTACAAAATTGAATTTGCCAATATTCTGGCTCGATGGATCCAATCATAAAGCTAAAAAATAAATATGCACAAGGCGAAAATCGGAAAAGCATTGCCTGCTTTTCCGATTTTGTTGTTGTATCCAGATTCTTTTGCAATGATGACAGAATTCTTTCAATTATTACAAAAATTTACAAAAAAAGCATTGAAAATTTTTAAATTTTGTATTACAATGTAAAATAAGAAAGAATGTGTTTTTTTGTTTAACAGAGGGATGCTTTTATCATTTTTACCCGTGGGAAGAAAGCATCGTGGTAAAATTTTTCCATTTTTATGTTGTTAAAAATACAAAGGAGATAGATAAGTATGAGAGTGAATTTCACAGAAACCGTTCTTCGTGATGCAAATCAATCGCTGATTGCGACCCGTATGTCTTTCGCAGAATTCGAGGGAATTCTCGAAATCATGGATCGTGCAGGCTATTATTCGCTTGAGTGTTGGGGCGGAGCAACCTTTGATTCCTGCTTGCGGTATTTAAGCGAAGATCCCTGGGAACGATTGCGCAAAATCAAAGCAAAGGTAAAAAACACAAAGCTGCAAATGCTATTGAGGGGACAAAACATTCTGGGATATCGTCATTATCCCGATGAAATCGTCAGAAAATTTGTGGCCCATTCCGCCAAAAACGGTATCGATATTTTCCGCATCTTTGATGCTTTGAATGATTTTCGTAATATTGAAGTTGCTGTGGATGAAACCTTGAAACAGGGAGCCCATGCACAAGGATGCATTTGCTATACCACCAGCCCTATTCATAACCTGGAAAAATATGCAGCCATGGGAACACAGTTGGAAAAGATGGGCGTTCAGTCCATTTGTATCAAAGATATGGCGGGTATCATGGGACCCCAGGAAGCTTACGATCTGATCAGAGCGTTGAAGAGCAATGTGAAAGTTCCTGTGTTTTTGCATACCCATTCCACCACGGGTTTGGCACCGATGACGTATCTGAAAGCGGTGCATGCCGGTTGTGACGGCATTGATACGGCAATCTCTTGTTTTTCCGGCGGCACCTCCCAGCCTGCCACCGAAAGTATGCAGTATTCCCTCAAACAAATGGGATATGAAACCGGTTTACATGAAAAGGTATTAAAAGAAATTAACGATTATTTTAAACCCATAAAATCTAAGTATGTGGAATCGGGACAAATGGATGCGTTTGTCATGGGGACGGAAACAGATGCTTTGGTGTATCAGATTCCGGGCGGCATGCTATCCAACTTGATTGCTCAACTCAAGGCCCAGAACGCGATAGATAAATTGGACGAGGTGTTGGCAGAAACCCCTGTCGTCAGAAAAGATTTGGGATATCCTCCTCTGGTAACTCCTATGAGCCAGATGGTGGGTGTGCAGGCAGTTGCCAATGTTCTCACGGGCGAACGATATAAAAATATCTCCAAAGAAATCAAAGCGTATCTCAAAGGCGAATATGGGTTTGCGCCGGGGCAGGTCGATGAAGAACTGATACAAAAGGTATTGGGCGATGAAAAACCCATGACCACACGTTTCGCGGAAACGTTAGAGCCTATATTCGAAGAAACCAAAAAACAACTGGCCGGTTTGGCTTACAATGACGAAGATGTTCTTTCTTATATCGCGTTTCCGCCGGTGGCAGAAAAATATTTTCGTGAAAGAGAAGAAAGTAAAACCAAAGTTGTGGATTATATCATTCAAAAGAAACCGGAGGGAACTGTATGACCGTGTTAGAAAGCACTCTGAATGCCTTGTTTTGTATGTCGATCGTTTTTGCTGTTCTTATCATTTTGTATATTATTATTCGGTTTTTTTCCATCATCATCGGAAATTTCAATCGGGTTGAAACCGCTTGTCCGATCGAACGAGAAGCAGAATCGGCACCCAATTTAAATACTGTGCCGCATGTATCCTGCGGTACAATGAAGTTGATCGGGGTGGATGAACCCACTGCCGCCATGGTGATGGCAATCGTGAGCGATAAAACGGACATTCCGCTGGAAGAATTATGCTTCAAATCCATCAAAGCGATAGAATAATAAAATTTATAAGGAGAATATCCCATGACTTATATCATTACACTGAATAACAAGGAATATGAAGTTGAAGTAGAACAAGGGAAAGCCAATATTGTAAAAACCACCGAGATTGCCGTTCAAACTCCCGCGCCTGTGACGGTGCCCGCTCCGGAAGCTTCGGCTCCCCCGGTTGCACCCGCACCCGCCGCCCCGGCCTCTTCCGTTGGAGGAAAAATGGTTGAGGCACCCATGCCGGGAATGATTTTGGATATCAAAGTAAATCCTGGAACACAAGTAAAAAAAGGTCAAATTCTTTTGATCATGGAAGCCATGAAAATGGAAAATGAAATATTTTCTCCCGAAGATGGTGTTGTTACCCAGGTATTTGTTACCAAAGGTGCCTCGGTCAATACCAACGACGCTCTCATATCTATGCAGTAAAGGAGTTCGTTATGATTGTAGATACCTTAATAAAAATTTGGAGCGAATCTGGGTTTAGTGCTCTGACATGGCAGCATTTGGTCATGATTGCAGTTGCCTGTGTCCTGATATATCTTGCTGTTGTTAAAAAATTTGAGCCCATGCTTTTGCTCCCCATTGCATTTGGCGTATTGCTTGCCAACCTGCCTTTAGCCGGACTGATGAGCGAGCCTGCAAATGGTCAACCGGGCGGATTGCTGTATTACTTATATCGAGGCGTTAAATTAGGCATCTATCCTTCCCTGATATTCATGGGAATCGGTGCCATGACGGATTTTGGTCCCTTGATCGCCAGACCTTCCAGCTTATTGATGGGTGCCGGCGCGCAGTTTGGCGTTGCCATGGCCTTTGTCATTGCCATCGCATTGGGTTTTACCCCCCAAGAAGCATCTTCTATCGGCATCATCGGCGGTGCAGACGGTCCTACTGCTATTTACCTGACAACCAAGCTTGCCCCGCATTTACTGCCTGCCATTGCCATTGCGGCCTATTCCTATATGGCGTTGATTCCGTTGATCCAGCCTCCTCTCATGCGTGCGTTGACCACGCAAAAAGAACGTGAAATTAAAATGACACAGCTCCGTGAAGTATCAAAAATTGAAAAAATTTGTTTCCCCGTTGCGGTATCTTTGTTCTGTATTCTGTTTTTGCCTTCGGTCGCTCCCTTAATCGGTATGCTGATGTTGGGTAACCTGTTCAGAGAATCCGGCGTCGTGGAAAGATTGTCCAGCACCGCGCAAAATGCCCTGATTAATATCGTTACTATTTTCCTGGGTGTCACCGTGGGCGCTACGGCTGTGGCTGATAAATTCCTGCGGCCTGAGACGCTCAAGATCATTGGATTGGGTCTGATGGCATTTATGTTCAGTACCGTGGGCGGTTTGCTCATCGGTAAACTGATGTGCTGGTTATCCGGCGGTAAAATCAACCCCCTGATTGGTTCTGCCGGCGTATCTGCCGTTCCCATGGCGGCGAGAGTATCTCAGGTGGAAGGACAGAAAGCCAATCCCTCCAACTATCTTCTCATGCACGCTATGGGCCCCAACGTTGCCGGCGTCATTGGTTCCGCCGTTGCGGCTGGATTTTTGTTAGCTGTATTTGGTAAGTAAAAGATAAAACGCAAGAGCAGTGCATATGCACTGCTCTTGCTATTGTTATGAGGGTTTACTTTGATGGGTGGTTGCATTGGATGTGGCCTTTTCTTTTTCTCCAAAACTAAAATCCGCAACATCCAACAGACAGGATGAGCAGGACAACCAAAGTGAAGCAGATCACGGATCCAAAACTGCCAATGAATTATCGTACCAAACAGGCTGCGTATGATGTACGGTGATGGCAAGCAATATACATACCATCCCCGCAATCAATCCGTACCACGTTTCAGACAGTTTGATGATATGTAAAACGAGTATTGTATTATTTTTCCATGTGCCAGGTTTGGCAAAGGGTGTGAAGCACATCCAAATGGGCTTCGCAATCTAAGTAATGGGCAAAGACTCGACGATTGTTTTCGGTGGAATTTTCGGCATATGCCTTTCTTACGGTACCCAGATAACGATCTGCCATGCTGTGGCAAAAGGCGTTCCAGCCCTCTTCCCAGGCATCTGTCAGAAGTTCTTCGCTTCTTTTTCCAAATGCTTGCATCAGTTGTTCTTTCTGATTTCCTTTTGCCAGCTCGATGCCCAAATCTTTATATACAACGGGAATAAAGCGGAGTTTGCAATCTTTGTTCAGTTCCAATTGTATCATCAATCCGGAATGCCAAAGGGGATCATCCATATAGGATTTTTGGATAAAGCAGAAGTTGCCAGTTCCGTAGACGATTTTTCCCCCAAGATACTCTTCATAGCAGCCGATGCAATGGCTGTGCTGACAAAAAACGGCATCTGCGCCATGGCGCACCATGGCCTGACAAGCGGTTAGGAGGCGGGGGGAAGGATAGAGACAGGATTCCTTGCCTCCGTGGTAAACCACGATGACAAACGAGGCGTTTTTCTTGGCTGTTTGGATGTCAAACATGGTCGTATAGGGGTCAAAGGGATTGGCGCCGGGGAGATTTTTCTTGGCATAGGTATATTCATGTTCACAGACATCCACGATGGCAACGCGGATACCGTCTTTTTCCAGATAACAGATATTTCTGGAATTTGTGTCATTGTCGCCCACCCCTGTATATCCGATTCCCTCTTGTTGCAGGGAATGGATGGTATCAGCCAATCCTTCGGGACCAAAATCCACGGAATGGTTGTTTGCCAAACAGAAGTGGGTAAACCCGGCTTTTTTTAAGCCTAAAACACTTTTTGTGGATGCTTTTAAATTTGGTCCGTGTTTACGTATGGGAAAATTTTTGTCTGTCAAAGCACCTTCCAAATTGCCAATTACAAAATCTGCATCCTGTAATACAGGTAAAACATCGTGGAACAACGCATCCACGTCTCCCGCTTCAAACAGATGCTGATTGTCTATGGTCGGAATAATATCGCCGCAAAGATTGATTTTCATGATTATATATCCTTTTGCGTCAGTGAATTGAAAACCGGCCAAGCATCGTTTGCATAAAAACGATGGCCGCCTTCACCGATCACTAGGTGCAAAAAATCGGGGGCTCCTGCTTTTTCATAGTATCTTTTTGCAATCTGATACGTTTCTTTCACCCCATGAAGAGGAAATATTTCATCGGTTTTTCCGCAGACAATGACATAGGGGCGGGGACAGGTCATGCCGATGAGTTCGGACATATCAAAGTATGTGGCAATGTTCGGTACATAGTTGCAGGCGCAGTGTTTCATGGGCGCAATGGAATCTTTGTAGGTACAAATAGAACACGAAGGCATGGCGGCCGCAATGCGGGTATCCAATGCCGCCGCATAAGCCGTGGCGGTGCCGCCGCCGGAGTTGCCCATACAGTATATGCGCTTTTTATCAGCAAAACAGAAATTTTCCAGTAAAGCATCGATGGCGCGTGAAATATCCCAAACCCGTTCACCCAGGGTGGTTCTGCCTGCCAACAGGGCCGTCATGGAAGATTCGTAACACTGGGGCCCTCTTTCGTTGCCGCCGCATTCGCCAAAGTTTCTTTGTTCGATCATCAGCGCACATATGCCCTGGCGGATGCATTGTACCGCAAAATCCCGATCGCCGTTTTTGTAGACATTTTCATCCCCGGGATAAACGGCACGGCCCATGGAAATATGCATGCCTTTAGCGTGACCCTGCAGGCAGATCATAACGGGAAGTTTGCCGCGGATTTTGGGTTTCCATACGTGACAGGGAAGAAAGTATCCCTGTTCGGTCTGGATGATAAAACGGTATTCAGTAAATTCCTTGTGCCGTTTGGAAAATTCGAGTTTGAACGCAGCATCACAGCGTTCAAACGGAAGACCCAGCAATTCATTGAGCTTTTTTCTGGCTTTCTTCTGCCACTTTTTCAAGTCTTCCGATTCGTTATACCGCATGGATGGATGCAAAGCAGCCACATGCGCATGGTTGATTTCATGGGGTTTGTTGACCATAATGCGGACCTCCTGTTATGCTTGATATTTTTTGGCATCAATCAGGGAAGCGGATTCCCGATCCAAATACAGATGGAAATCCCCATGCTGTTTTAATATGGTGGCAGGAATTTGATTGGTCAAATCGTTTTCCAACGTCATTTTGATGGCGTTGGCTTTTACGGGGTAAGGGACACAGGACAAAATGGTTTTGCACTGCATGATTTGATAGACAGACATGGAAATAGCCTGCTTGGGTACATCGTCGATGGTTTTAAACCAGCCTTCGCCCACCTGCTGATTCTTGCATTTGTCGTCTAAATTGACTACGATGAATGCTTCACGGGTATTGAAATCGGCAGGAGGATCATTGAAGGCGATGTGGGCGTTTTCACCGATACCGATCAGTCCCAAATCGATGGGAGATTTGCGGATTTCATGGGTCAATGCGGCGATGTTGGCTTTCACATCTCCTTCGCCATTGACATAGTGGACTGCCTTGAAGGGGACGGGCAGTTTTTGTGCCACTCTTTCTTTTAAATATTTGCGGAAAGAGGCTATGTGCGTTTCGGGTAGCTGGATGTATTCGTCCAAATGGAACATTTCTACTTTGCTCCAATCCACATCCAGGGTGATCAGGTGTTTTAAGGTATCAAACTGGGAGGCGCCGGTGGACAGCAACAAACGGGCATTGCCCTGTTTTTGAATGGCCCGGTTGAGAAGATCGCGACAAAACTGAGCGGCATTGGCACCCAGCTCATCGGGATTCTGATAAATTTTAATATGCATAATAAAACAATCCTTTCATTTTTTGATACGACTTGAGTACAAAAAGTATAACAAAAAACATACGGAATATCTATGATTATTTTGCTAAATTTTTAAATTCTTGAAAATTTTGCTTTCATTTTATATAAAAATATGATATATTGAAGTAACCGTATATGAAGGAGGAAAGAGAAATGGCACTGCAAGAAGGACAAAAAGAGTTTTTTGAAGAGCGGCTTGGCCAGCGAATATGCTGCGAACGAAAATCTGCCAATGCACCCTTGTTTATGACTACCGCCCATTATCATGATTTTTACGAAATATACTATTTGGTTTACGGCGAGCGAAAGTATTTCATCGATGACTCGGTATTTTTACTGAAAAAAGGTGATTTCGTTTTGATCCCGCGGGATACCCTTCACAGAACCACCTTTACCTCCCAAACCAAACACGAGCGCATCTTGGTTTATTTTCCCGGTCGCATCATGGATCCTTCTCTCCTTGGCGAGGTCTTTTCCGGCTATAAACTGTCCGTACCCATCTATAAAACCGCCTTTGTGGAAGAACTGTTCAGAAAAATGGAAGCGGAGCAGGATAACACAGACGGATACAGCGCCAAGCTTATGTCTCATTACTTATTTGAACTATTGGTGTTTTTGTCCAGACTAAGAAAAAATGTCGGATATGTCAACGAAGATAAAATGCATGATGCCCACATTTTGGCTGCGGTCAAATACATCAATACGCATTTTGACCAGAACCTGACTTTGCCTAAAATGGCTGCAATGTTTTCTTTGTCCGATGCCTATTTTTCACGGAAGTTTAAGGATACCACAGGATTCGGTTTTTCAGAGTACTTAAACTATACCCGGATATTAGCGGCTGCCAAATTGTTAACTTCCACCGATTTGAGCGTCATGGAAGTATCCCATATATGCGGATTCAATGACAGCAATTATTTTACGGTGGTATTTAAGAAAATCAACGGGACCACTCCTTTGGTATATCGCCGTACCAACAGACCCCTTCTCAAAAAAAATAAAAAATGACAAGAAACGCACCCGATCGGGTGCGTTTCTTCTAGTCCAGTTCTAGTAAGCCGGTATACAGTTCGTAATATCTGCCTTTGAGTTGAAGCAAGTCTTCGTGGCTGCCCCGCTCGATAATCTCGCCTTTTTCCAATACCAAGATGGCGTTGGCATTGCGAACGGTGGAAAGACGGTGGGCAATGACAAAGGTGGTTCTATCTTCCATCAGTTTATCCATGCCTTTTTCAATGTTTCGTTCCGTACGGGTATCCACCGAGCTGGTGGCTTCATCCAACACCAGAATGGGTGCTTTCGAGATAGCCGCTCTGGCGATGTTCAACAGCTGTCTTTGCCCCTGAGACAGGTTACTGCCGTCTCCTTCGATGATGGTGTCATAGCCGTGCTCCAGACGCATGATGAAGCTGTGCGCATGGGCGGTTTGGGCGGCGATTTCCACTTCTTCCTCGGTGGCATCCAGTCGCCCATAGCGAATATTCTCCCGAATGGTACCCGTAAACAGATGGGTATCCTGCAAGACCATGGCGATATTTTGCCGCAGTACATCTCGTTTGATGTCCTTGATATTCGCGCCGTCAATGGTGATGGTGCCGTTGTCAATGTCATAGAACCGATTCAACAGGTTGGTGATGGTGGTTTTTCCGGCACCGGTAGATCCCACAAAAGCAATTTTTTGCCCGGGTTTTGCATAGAGCGAAATGTTTTTTAAGATGGTTTTTTTCGGTTCATATCCGAAGGTCACCTGGTCCAGAATCACATATCCTTTCATAGCGGGCATGGTGTTTGTTTGTTTGCTGTCGGGTTCTTCCGAAAGCTTATCCATGATGTTGAATACCCGTTCCGCCCCTGCCAGTGCGGAAAAAACGGTGGTCATCTGCATGGAAATTTCGTTGATCGGACGGGCGAATTGACGGGAGTAGGTGGCAAAAATGGTTAAGCCTCCCACGGTCAGTCCCATGGCACTGGTGGGCGAAATACTGCCGCTGGCGGTGAGAAAACAGAGAATGCCGCCGATTCCTGCCGTCAGGGCGTAACAAATCTGGCTGATGTTGCCAAAAATAGGAGCCATAACACCGCCCCAAAACTGGGCATGCATTTGTTTGGAACGCAAATCGTTGTTCAGCGTGGAAAATTCTTCGATGCACTCGTTTTCATGGTTAAACACTTTCACCACTTTTTGTCCCGAAACCGATTCTTCGGTATATCCGTTGACCGCACCCAAGGCAGCCTGTTGTTCCACGGCGTATTTTCGGCTTTTTTTTGCCACGGCAGCGCCGCCGAAGATGTACACGGGAATGAAAATCACGGTGATGATCGTTAATAGCACGTTGGTATACAGCATGAAACAAAAGGTACCTACCAATGTGATAATGCCCGCAATCAAACTAACAATGGTGGTATTTAACATGGTGCCAATGTTATCCACGTCGTTGGTAAAGCGGCTCATGATTTCTCCGGTGGAGTTGGTATCGTGGAACCGAACAGGAAGAGATTGGACTTTTTGAAACAAATCATTGCGGATCTTTTGAATGGAATTCTGAGCAACATGGAGCATCAACTTGCTTTGTACGTAGGTAGAAACTACGTTGAGTATATATATGACAGCCAGACAAAAGATGCCGGTGATCAAATAGGCAATGGTTTCGCCGGCTTCCTCTTTTTCCACCAAGGGACCGATGAGTGGTTGTATGGATGCAGTGATGGAAACAATGGCTTTGTCGGCAAAATCATATTTTGTGGTCACTCCCGATATCCGATTGATGATAGGAGAGAGCATATATGCGCCTAAAAGAGAGGTAACGGTGGAAAAGCCCATGGATAAAAATACCCAGATAAAACGGAACTTATAGACCGAAATATATGAAAACAGACGGCGGATGGTATGCTTGGAGTTTTTGGGTTTCCCCCCCGACATACCACTGCCATGCCCGCCTGGCCCCATCGGACCCCGCCTCATTCCCATTCCTTTTCCGGGTGTAGATGTCTGGCGATTATACTGCTTTTGCAGCTGTTCCAATGTCCTTGCCATTAGGCATCCACCTCCTTCTTATCCATTTGGGAATAGTAAATCTCCTGATATTCCGTATTGCTTTTCAGCAGCTCTTCATGGGTGCCCATCCCTGTGATGGTGCCGTCCTCCATGACCACAATCTGATCTGCCTCCATCACGGAAGAGATACGCTGGGCGATGATGATTTTGGTGGAATCTTTCAGTTTTTCCCTCAATGCCTTGCGGATATGGGCTTCGGTAGCCGTATCCACGGCGCTGGTGCTGTCATCCAGAATCAGCACTTTTGGTTTTTTCAACAAGGCACGGGCGATACACAACCGTTGTTTTTGACCGCCGGATACATTGACGCCGCCGTGTTCCAGATTGGTTTCATATCCATCGGTAAAGTTGTGGACAAACAAATCTGCTTGGGCTGCTTGCGCGGCCGCTTTCATGTCTTCTTCGGAAGCGTGCAAATTCCCCCACCGGAGATTATCGGCAACGGTACCCGAAAACAGCACGTTTTTCTGTAATACCATGCCCACGCCATCCCGGAGTTTAACCAAATCATAGTCTTTTACATCGACCCCGTCCACCAACACTTCTCCTTCATCAACATCATATAAACGGGGGATCATGGAAACCAGGGTGGTTTTTCCGCAGCCGGTGGAACCGATGATGCCCACGGTGGAGCCGGGGGCAATGTGGAGATGGATGTGGTCAAGAACTATGCCTTCGCTGTTTTTGTAGTAACGGAATGTAACGTTTCGAAATATAATTTCTCCCTTTGTTACTTCGAACTCTTTGTGTTTGGCGTTTTCATCGGATAAGGGGATGGTTTCATCTAACACTTCCGCAATGCGTCTTCCCGAGGCAATGGCGCGGGAGGAAATGATAAAGATAAAGGATACCATGATCATGGAGAAAAGAATTTGGGTGATGTAGGTGATGAACGCAGTTAAATCCCCCACTTCCATGCCTAGATGGCCATGAACATAGTCAATGACCTGGTTGCCGCCAAACCACAACACGGTCAGGGTGGTGCCATATAGGATGAACATCATCAGGGGCTGTATCAATATCATGAGGTTGATGGCGGAAATTCCGGCAGATTTTAATTCCGCATTCGCCTTTTGGAATTTTTTAATTTCATACTCTTCTCTTACAAAGCTTTTCACAACGCGGATATTGGTCAAGTTTTCCTGTACGGCAGAGTTGAGGGTGTCGATTTTTTTCTGCATGTTGGAAAAGCGGGAAAAGCCGTTGCCGATAATCAATACCTGTATAAGCAATACAATGGGAATGGTCACGACCAAAATCAAAGCCAATTTGGCATGGATGATGATGGCCATGATCAGACCGCCCACCAGCATCCCGGGAGCCCGCAGGCACATGCGCAATAAAATATTGATGAAATTTTGGATTTGTGTTACGTCGTTGGTAAGACGGGTGACCAGAGAGCCGGTGGAAAATTTGTCGATATTTTCAAAAGAAAATTTCTGTACTTTGGTATAAACATCTTTTCTGACATCTGCACCGAAGTTTACCGATGCTTTTGCGCCGAAATAGGCACCGCCTATCCCTCCCAACAGCATCAATAAGGAGGTAGCAACCATGAGCGAACAGATGGCGGTGATATACATGGTTCCATTTCCCACCTGTTTCGCAGTGCCCACTCCCTGATTGATGATCATGGATAGAAGTTTGGGCATGAAAACTTCCCCGATCACTTCTATTATCATACAGACAGGACCCAAAACAAAATAAATCCAATAAGGTTTGATATATTTCATCCAGCGTTTCAAATCAGTTTCTTCCTTTCGTCATTTCAGAGGGAGGGATCCATGCTCCGTCGGTTTTCTCCAGATTGAGCTTCATGCGTTCAACAACGGAGAAAAAAGTCCGGACATCCTGTTCCTGGATGCCGTCGATGATCATGGATTCGGTGTTTTTAATCTCGTTGACAATCAATGCGTGTAGATTCCGGGCTTTTTCCGTCAGAACGATTTTTTTGAGCCGCGCATCATGTTCCACGGGAATTCTGATGATCAATCCGTTTTTTTCCATTAATTGTAAAATATGGGTAGCGGTGGAACGCCGGATGGAAAAGGCGGTTTCAATGTCTTTTTGAAAAATATCCTGCCCTTTATGCGCTTGAAGATAGCCCAGTGCCCATCCGTGGGTACCTGTTAAATTATTCATGAAGCTTTTGGAGGTAGCTTTGTCCACGTGACGTTTGATCATATTGGATAAGATGCGGATTTCTAAGCATACTTCTTTTTTCTCTTTCATGGTTACCTCCTCGGGAATGTTAGAACGCTAACTATTATACCCGATTCAATGTATTTGTCAAGAGAAAAAGAAAAAAACAGATGTGTGCAGAAAAGAAAAAAACAGATGTGGCAGCACCTGTTTTTTGTGTGTGCCCGGTATGGGCGATAACTTTTTGGTGAAAGTCCGCTACAGCGTGGTAGCAGAAAGTGTTAGCAAAACCAAAACCGCCGTATACGACATCGTACGTACGGCAGTATAAAAGGACGGAGGCGGTTAACCCCCCGTCCTATCCGATTGATTTACTTCGCAACGACGACACTGTTTTCGATGATATACTTCATTATTTTAGGAATAAGCAAATCATTTGTTACCAGGTAGGAGCGATAGGTATCGGACATTTTTGAATCCAGTTCCTTGGCCGTTTTATACATAGGTTTTTCGGCGGATGCAATCATTTTATCCAGATAGGCGTAGTACTCTTTTGTGGTAATCAAAATATTTTCTTTTGCGGCAATGGAATACATAATGAAAACTTCTTTCATTAAGGTTTGGCTTTCGGACAATAAATAGTTTTTATAGGAATTGTAATCCATCGCCTGACCGTAGGTATAATAGGTGTAATATTGTGCGTATTGCTCCACATCAACACCGTAGTTTTCCGCAGCCAGTTCAAAATTGCCGATTTTAACGCTGTAGTAATTTGTAATGGTTTCTTCGGGAGCAGTTTTGACCGTGGTTGTTTTTTTGATTTCAGACCAGATTTGATCAAAATCCGTATAGAAGGCATAGTTTTCTTTTTCTTCTTTGATTTTAGTATTCAAATATTCCATATATGCTTCTACGGTGTCATAATCGGTTTTTTCTTTGATGAAATCATCGGTAACTTCCAGATATTGATATACTTTTTGAATGACCACCGTAAACTGACATTCTTTTCCTTTCATTGCTGCACTGTGGTAGTCATCGGGGAACTTCAAATCCAATACAACCGTATCGCCAACATGAGCCCCAATCAGACCGGATTCAAAACCGGCAATAAAGCTATTACTGCCAATTTCCAGATTTTGCTCGGTTGCTGTGCCACCATCAAATGCAACGCCGTCAATGGTACCCACATAGTCGATGACCAGGGTATCGCCTGATTTTACGATATGGGTTTTGTCCGCTACCGGTAGATTGCGGAGCTGGTCCAACGCATCCTGCCTATCTTTTTCGGTGACTTCCGTTGAGGTAGGGGTGTATGTGATGCCTTTATATTGACCCAGTGTCACATAATCGGAAAGAATGTATTCCAAAATGTCAACATCGACCAAATTGTTACCATAATGGGATGCGTCAACCTTGGATCCGTTCTTATCGTTGTTTTTATCCGCATTGTCGTCGGGATCTTTCTCTGTTTTGCATGCTACCAAAACACCCAGAGAAAGCACGAGGACAAGAGTAAATGCGAGAATTTTTTTCATGATCTGATCCCTTTCTTTCATTTTTCAATCAATCATATCATAGTTTGAAAAGAAAAGAAAGTACATTTGTAAAAATTCACAAAACCACCTTCATATTTTCAAAGATAAAAATGAAAAATTTGTATAGAGTACAATGATATGGT
>DIRA01000002.1 GCA_002427425.1 Clostridiales bacterium UBA5448
TTGCCTTTTCTTGAAATGTTTTTTCTCCACTCGTCGGCTTTTTTCACCCTGCCTGTTGTGACAGCCTTCATATCCTATCACATCCCTTTTATCCTGTCAACCCTTTTTTCAACTTTTTTTTGTTTTTTTATATACTGTATAGAAAGTGGATTGAACCACATGATTTTATCAATTTTTTACAGCCATGGAAAGGATGATATTTGTATGGCAAACGGCTACTTAAAGATTATAGTCAATACCGGAAGCGAAGCCTTGCCTGTTACAGGCGCCCAAGCCATTGTCTTAAGCAACGACGGCGAAACCCTTTATACTTTGAACTTCCCTGCCGAAAGCGAAGGTCTTAGCGAAGACCTACCCGTCGAAGCCCCCAATATTGAATACTCTTTCGAACCGGAAGCGACAGCGTTACCTTATTCAACATGCAATGTCCGTGTGATATGTAATGGTTTTTATACCAATTACTATAATGGTGTGCAAATATTCCCTGAAACGATTGCCCTTCAAGATGCAAACATGGTTCCCCTTCCTGAGGATGCAACAAGAGATACCGAAGTCGTTTTCGATATCCCTCGTCATAATCTTACACAGAAAGGCGTTCCCCGGGAACCAATGACCGATGCCCGGGTACTGCAGCAGGTCTATATTCCCTATAATATCACCATTCATTTAGGGCCGCCCAATTCCACTGCCCCCAACGTGACCAAAACATTTCCCCGGTATATCAAAAACGTGGCATCCTCTGAAATTTATCCTACTTGGCCCACTAACTCTCTGCAAGCAAACATTTACGCCCAAATCTCCCTCGCCCTGAACCGCATCTATACTGAATGGTATCGGAGCCGCCATTACGAATTCGACATTACCAGTTCTACCGCTTATGATCAAAATTTTATCCGGGGAAGAAATATTTTTGAAAACATCAGCCAACTTGTTGACGAAGTATTTAATGTATATATTATCAAACCGGGCAGACAAGAACCCTTTTATGCGGAATACTGTAATGGATCCACCGTCACTTGCCCGGGTATGTCCCAATGGGGCACCGTATCTCTTGCCCAACAAGGATACAGTCCCCAAGCCATCCTGGAGTATTATTACGGACCGGTTGAGCTCATTACCACCGATGATATTCAAGAAATAGAAGGTTCATATCCCGGTTATCCGTTGAAACTCGGATCCACCGGCAGATGGGTACAAATCAAGCAATTCGGGATGAATCGTATTTCCGTGAATTACCCTGCCATTCCCAAAGTGCCTGTGGATGGCTACTATGGGCCGGAAATGGAAGCGGCTGTACGTGCCTTCCAGCGCATATTCTCTCTGGATGTGGACGGTGTCATGGGAAAAGCTACCTGGTACCGCACCTCATATATTTATGTCGCTATTACAAAATTGGCGGAGTTGACAAGCGAAGGGCACAATCCTATCTTCTCAGAAGGTTCCTATCCCGGATATCCCCTCAAAATTGGATCCACCGGTGAACCTGTCAGGCAAGCACAGTTTTATCTCTCCATGGTTGACACGTACTATGATTTAATTCCACCTGTTACCATCGATGGTATTTTCGGATCCGAGACGAAAAATGTAGTCATCCAATTCCAAAGATTGTACGGACTCACCGATGATGGGATCATCGGCCCAGTTACTTGGGCGCAGCTGGTCGATGTATACCTTGGTATCGAAGAAAACGTATTTGTTCCTGTCGCCGTACTTCCCCTGAAGGATTATCCCGGTTATCCCATCAAACCCAATGCAAGCGGAACGGATGTTGTGTATATTCAATTGATTTTAAACCGAATATCTACCCAGTTCCCTACCATCCCCCCCATCACTGTCGATGGAAAATTCGGCAATGCAACCAAAGAGGCGGTCATTGCCTTCCAAAATCTATTTGGGCTGGCTGCGGATGGGATCGTGGGGCCCCTTACATGGAACCGTATGAATGACATATATTCTACGGTTTCCTCAGGATGCATTTCCATCACAGGTGCAGGCGAAAAAGCTTATCCGGGAACCGTGGTCAAACAAGGTCAATCGGGTCCCAACGTTCAGTACATTCAAAACTCTTTGAACACCATTCGCACTGTATTTCCCCAAATTCCCAGTCTTGTTGTGGATAGTATCTTCGGAGCCAGTACCAAGACAGCCGTAGAAACATTTCAACGGATCACAGGACTAACTGTGGATGGCGTCGTAGGCGAAAATACATGGAATCGTATGAACGACTATACCACGGCGGTTTCCAATGGATGCCTGTCGGATTGGAAAATATATACCGATATTTCCGATCATGATTTTATACCAGGCCAAGATGAAAAAGTCAGCAGCACCGACAATCGTACGCAAGAAATTTTTTCCGTATATCAACGTCCGCAACGAATTCTGAAAATCGGTTGTTTTGGAGAAGATGTGAAGGCGCTGAAAATTCTTCTACAATCCACGGCGGGGGAAAATCCCTTCCTGATGGGGGAAAACATGTTTTTTGGTCTCTCTACAAAGCATGCGGTGCAAAGATTCCAGCGGCATCTGGGCATGAGGGCGGACGGTATCGTCACAAGCGAGTTGTGGGATAAATTGACTGAAGTATAATCGATATCGATTCAATGAAAACGACCAAAAGTCAAAGCTTTTGGTCGTTTTATAGGCATGCATGCCTATCAAAAAGAGCGCGTACGCGCTCTTTTTGATAGAAAATTATAATTCAAGATTAATGTCGTCACTATTAAATATATCAAAGAAATGATCAATCGAAACATATTCATCTAAGTCTTCGGGCGCGGTGATGATCACAGCATCCCCTGTTGCATTTACATTAAATTTTACTTCCAGATCCAACGCATACGTTAGGGGCTCCTCTTCGCTTTGATCGATGGCGCTGCTGCTCAGCTTGATGGAAGCAGAGGAAAGCGCCCCGTCTTTCGAAACAACGGAAAAGGTAATGTCTTCGAAAGTCAACGTGATCTTTGCGTTTTCACCAAAGATCATTTCATATAAGTCCATGGCGGTCTCGATATCGCCAAACAGGTTTTCCTCAGACGGGTTTTCTTCAGGTTTGAATTCCTCCAGAAAAGCTTCATTCCACTGTTCATCCGTAAAATCAGAGCCAACACCATATAGGGAAATATAAAACTCTCTTGCTTGTGCGAGCGTCATGCCCTGTTCATTTTTTAAATACTCTTCCCAATTCATATGATCCCAGTCATATTCTTGCTCTTCCACTTCTTCCTCTTCTTCAAAGTTGGAAATTTCGGGGAGCAGGTCTTCAAAGACGCCTTCTGCTTCTGCGGTGTCGATGTTTTGGAAAATTACTTTCAACGCAGTTTTTATATAGCTGTAAACATCGGTCCCTTTCATGGTGTAAGCATAGGTTGCAGTACCGTCCGCTTCGGTTTTCACGCAAGTAATATTGTCTTTGCTGGGAGCTTCAACGCCTTTGAGAATAATATTGAAAAGTTTTAATATATCTTTGTTCGATTTTTCAGCATTCTCTTCGTTGAATATTTTTGCCATGTCCATTTTAAGTTTCGACTCGTTGTTTTGAATATACAGGATTCCATCTTCATAATAATATGGAAAGGAAAAACCCATACCCATAAACACGGTTGAATCAATGAAAAAAGTACCGCCGAATACCCAGTCTAAAGCCAATAACTGTTCCGTGGTCGTGATTTCTTCCGGCTTTTCACCGTTTAACCGGCTCTTACAAGTGAACGTGATCGGTATTTTCATGGACATGACATCCATCGTAATCGTAGGCGTTAAGGACAATGTCACGTCAAAATTGTTTTCATTATTGAGTTTCTTGTAAGCAGCCTTCACTTCGTCAATATACAGTTGATTTTCAGGAGCCGGATCCTGATTATTATCCTTGGGCTCTTCTTTGTCACAGGCAAACAGGGAGAACGCTAAAACGAGTACCAATAACAATGCAAAAAATCTTTTCATGTTTATTTCCTCTCTAATATAAATAATATGACTCCGCTTTTCTATATTAACATACTTATTTACAAAAATCAATTACTATTTCGTTTTTATTTAAAAAAATAGATACATAATAAAAAATAGCCCGAGCAAAAACATAAAAGCCATTGAAATCATATAATATATATGGTATAATATTGAGCGTCCAAGGAAACACCATGTGCGATAGAAAGAGGGGCAATTCTATGTTTATTGGTTACTACAACATAGCAAATCTCGTGACGCTTTCCGGTTTAATGTTTTCCGCCGGTGCTTGTTTTTGTTCCCTGTCCCATGATTTTAAGTCCGCCGTGGCGCTTTTTCTATGTGCCTGTTTTTGTGACGTGTTCGATGGTCGTATTGCCAGATCCTTACAACGCACCAAAGTAGAAAAAACATTCGGTGTACAGATCGATACGGTTTGCGATATGGTTTCTTTTGGTTTTACGCCCGTGGTCATCGGTTATTCCTGTTTTGACAATCCCTCCCCCTATCTGTTGATGGTGTTTTTCTTCTTTGTCGCTACCGCCGGTATCCGACTGGCTTATTTCAATACCGAAGCCATTGAAAAAAACGATAACATGGAAATGCATCATTATACCGGACTGCCCGTCCCCGCATCCTGTATCATGGTTCCCGCTCTGTTGATCGTACACCATTTCATTCAGGATGATACGGTCGCGCAAATTATTTTTGCCGTTACATATGCTTTGGTGGGATGCGCCTTTATCGGCAATTTTAAGATTAAAAAGTTTGGCACCCTTCCCACCATTCTTTTCTTGTTGGTTGTTTTAGGGCTCATTGCCGTGTCGCTTTTTACGGACTGGCTTGTTGTCGTATGAAACCCAATCCCGCATTGACTGCCCCTTTGCTCGCCTGGTTTGAAGAAAACGCTCGCATTCTTCCCTGGCGTTCGGATCCTACCGCCTACCGTGTTTGGGTATCCGAAATTATGCTGCAGCAAACCAGGGTGGAAGCAGTAAAACCCTATTATGATGCGTTTATGACAGCCCTTCCCACCGTAAAAGACCTGGCTGAGGCACCGCAGGAACAGGTTTTGAAATTATGGGAGGGGCTTGGTTATTATTCCCGCGCTCGCAATTTGCAGAAAGCGGCACAAATCATTATGACCCAATATCACGGTGAAATTCCGGGGGATTTTGATGTGCTCAAACAACTGCCCGGAATCGGTGATTATACCGCCGGTGCCATTGCTTCCATCGCATTTGATGTTCCCGTTGCCGCTGTGGACGGCAATGTTCTGCGGGTCATGGCACGGCTGTATGATCATCATGAACCCGTTGATATACCAAGAACCAAACAATTGTTCACACATACATTAGAGGCCATATACCCCCGAGAAAAGCCGGGTCAAATGACCCAGGCATGGATGGAATTGGGTGCCACGGTTTGCGTACCGGGAAAACAGCCGCCTAAATGCCATATATGCCCCCTTGCCCATCTTTGTCTTGCCAGAGAGCGGAACACCTGGTCACTTCTTCCCGTCAAATCTCCTAAAAAAGCAAGGCGATTGGAAGACAGAACCGTTTTTTTGTTATTTTCAAAAGGGAAATATGCCATTCAAAAAAGACCCGAACGGGGATTATTGGCGGGGCTGTGGGAATTCCCCTCTATAACCGGGCATGCTCATATGGAAGACATTCTCCTGTTTTTGACTGCCCGTTCTTTATCTCCTCTTTCCATCCGCCCCTTACCCGACGCCATCCACATTTTTACCCATGTGGAATGGAACATGAAAGGCTATATGATAGAAGTATCGGATCAAAGCCCCCCTTTTCATTGGGTGAGTACCAAAGAAATCCTGGAATCTTTCGCCATTCCATCCGCTTATAAAGTGTATGTAAATTGTATGAAAGTAGAAAATAAATCATGAAAAAGTTCCTTCTTCTTTTCCTGTTGCTTTTTCTGGTGCTCTCTTGTGAAAATACCAACGTTCCTTTTTTGGAAACAGGCATGCCTTCTTTGGAACAGGAATGCCTTCCCAAAACCGCTCCTCCTGTGATCACACCCGACAATCCCAAACTATCCACCGAGCGAGAACCGTTTACTCTCACTCTTTGTGGTGATGTTTTTACCGGCGCGGAGTTTGCAGCTGCCGAAGTTTCCTATGGAAAAGGGTATGGTTTTTTACAAGTGTCCCCCTATCTGCGAGCAAGTGATTTATCCATCGTAAATTTAGAAACCGCCATCACGGAGCGAGGCAGTACAAAAAAGAGAGCGGGGTACGCTTTTCGTGCCAAAGCCTCTACACTTTCGGTATTGATCGACGCGGGAATCGATGCTGTCAGCATTGCTAACAACCATGTTTACGATTTTGGCGACGAAGGTCTCATGGACACTTTGGATGCCTTGGAACAAGCCGGTATCCCTTACACAGGCGCGGGTATAAATTTGGAAGACGCCGCCAAAGCGGTTTTTTTGAAAACCAAAGGGTATACCATTGGTTTTCTCGCCTTTGACCAGTACATTCCCTGGGAAGCCTGGAGTGCCACCGAAAGCACCCCCGGCGTTGCCACCTTCACCCGGGAAAAATACGCCTATCTTTTGCGCCGGGTCACCGAAACAGCTAAAGAATGCGATTGTCTTGTGGTTTCTCTTCACTGGGGCACGGAATACACCTACAAAGCATCCGCCTGGGAGCAGGAAGTGGCACACGCCATTATCGACGCAGGCGGGGATGTGATTTACGGGCACCATCCCCATGTTTTGCAGGGGATTGAACTGTATAAAGGATGTCCTATTTTGTATAGCTGCGGTAATTTTTTATTTTATAAAAAAAATGATGATGCAGGACAAACCGCCTTTTTCACCCTGACGTTTGATGAACAAGGATTTGTAAAAGGGGAATTCACCCCGGTGTATATCACCCGGATGCAATCCACCCTCCTTCCCCAAAACAGCGATCGTTACAAAGCAGTGGTTCGGATCCTTGATACCTACAGCAAACCCTTCGGCACAACCATTGATCCAAACAATCGTCTTTTTTTTATACGGCAGGCGTAAGGAATGACCACATCCCTTTCCTGGTGAGAATGGAAGGATATTCTGCCTCCCCTGCTGTTTGTACTATGATCCAAAGCCATTTCCCTTCACCGCGTAATCCGATATGTCTAACAGTCAAGAGGTGTATTATGATCATTTTCCGCCCCATTCAAGGAACCGTTTCAGCCCTACATTCCATCGCCGCACAACCGGAGGGTTGCCTAACCCCAGGCGGCGTTTTATTCCGCAACGAAGGGCAAGGTCATCCTTTTTCGGGGCAGTATATACTGCCTAATTCCATTCCCCATGAAGGAGATTGGTACTATGCCGCTCCTTTTTTATGCGCAGGTGCTTTGGCGGGAAAAGGGGTTACGGTAACAGGACTGCAAACCGACAGTGTGCAAAATGAAAAAAGCATTTTATTTTGCCTTGCCTTGGCAGGAGCCCAGGTGAAAACAAAAAAAGAAAATGTTTCCGTATCCAAAGGTGAAACCTATCCAATATATATTGAATTGAAAACCTGCCCCCGTTTGATGCCTCTTCTGGCGGTGACTGCCTGCGGCATTGAGGGAAAATCCACCCTTTCTTTTCCTGTTCAAACAGAAGGTGAAAAAGAAAAAACCGCTGCTTTGGTTGCTTTGATTGCCTCCTTGGGAGGTACTGCCAAAATCATTTCAGACGGTCTGGAAATTCATGGAACCGGTGCTTTGGTAGGAGGAAAAGCCCAAGTGAACGAGGATCCCGATTTGATGATGGCGGCGGTACTGGCTTCCGTCATCTCCACATCTCCCGTGGAAATACCCAAGGATGACATACTCACCCGGATATTCCCTACTTTCCGGGCAGAGTGGAATAGATTACAAATCGATCAAAATCACTGATGAGGAACGTATGGAATTGTTAGATATCAGAAAAAAAATTGATGCCCTTGACAACGAATTGGTCGCTATGCTATGCGCCCGTATGGACCTTTCCGATCTAGTGGCACATATCAAGCAGACACAAAAGTTGCCTGTATATGCCCCTCTCCGGGAGGCCGCGCTCAAAGATCGTCTTCGTTCTCTGGCCGGTTCTCATGGTGAGGAGGTACTGGCTGTGTACGAAACCATTTTGGAAAAAAGCCGTGCCCGCCAAATCACGGTGCAAAAAGATATTCCCATACCCGAAAAACCATTTGGGTTGTTGGGCGAACATTTGTCCCACAGCTATTCGGTGAAAATACACGCTTTACTTGGATCGTACCCCTATGTTTTGTTTCCCACCAAAAAAGATAATGTGCAAGATTTTTTAGAAAGCAGAATTTTTTCGGGGCTGAATGTAACCATTCCGTATAAAGAAACGGTTCTTCCCTATTGTGCCGCCTTGTCTGAAAAAGCCCGTCGGATCGCAGCGGTGAATACCATCACGATACAGCCGGATGGTTCTCTCCACGGCGACAATACAGATTATGACGGATTTGCACAGTTGCTTACGGAAAGCGGTATTTCTGTCAAAAACAAAGTGGCTCTGATTTTGGGCAGCGGCGGATCCAGCCGTACCGTGAGTTGTGTGCTGGAAGACAGAGGAGCCAAAGAAATCCGCGTCATATCCCGCCGCGGAAAAAACACCTACGAAACCATTCATACCCACAAGGATACCCAGTTGATTGTCAATACCACCCCGGTGGGTATGTTCCCCCACAATGGCATTTCCCCGGTGGATCTCACCCACTTCCCCAACCTGGAAGGGGTGGTGGATCTGATTTATAACCCCCACTATACCGCCCTCTTGAGGCAGGCGAAAGAATGGGGCATTCCCCATGCAGGGGGACTTCCGATGCTGGTTTATCAGGCAGCTCATTCCTCTTTTTCCTTTTCCGGTATCGAGCCTTCCAACGTGGAAGAGGTATTGCGTACCGTGGAAAAAGACAGTTTGAATGTGATTTTGTGCGGTATGCCGGGATGCGGCAAAACTTCGGTGGGCAAAGCGTATGCACGCCTGACCAACCGTCCTTTTATCGATACCGATGCTTGTATTGAAGATATATGCGGTATAAAAATTCCTCACATTTTTGAAAAATACGGGGAGGATTATTTCCGTGCCAGAGAGCAGGAAGTCATTGCTTTGGTATCTCGCATGTCGGGAGCGGTCATTTCCTTGGGCGGCGGAAGTGTTCTTTCCAAACAAAATCAAATCAACATCTCCCAAAACAGCCGCGTGGTTTATTTGGCGTCCCCTTTGGAGAAACTGTCTTCCGGGGGCAGACCTTTGTCGAAGAATAAAGAAGCCATTACCGAACTCGCAAAAGACCGGATTCCTATCTACGAAAGGATGTCCGATTTGACCATCCATTTTAATGCCAATCCGGAAACCACCGCCGTCCAACTTGCGGAGATGATATAATGTATCGTTATGAAACGCATTGTCATACCAAAGAAGTCAGCCTATGCGCCAAAATACCGGCGAAAGAAGTGGTGCGATTTTATAAAAAACAAGGCTATACGGGATTGTTTATCACCGATCATTTCAAATGCGGCGGGGACCATTGTTTACAGGACAAGAGCTGGGAAACCTATATCTATACATCTTGCCAAGGATATGCCCGGGCAAAAGAAGCCGGGGATCAGATGGGCGTGGATGTGTTTTTTGGCTGGGAATATACCCACGCATCCTATATCGGTGCCGATTTTCTCACCTTCGGTTTGGATCAAGACTGGCTGTTGTCCCACCCGGAAATTTTGCATATGCCCATCCGTGACTATCTGACCACCGTCCGAAATGCCGGCGGTTTGGCGATTCATGCCCATCCTTTTCGAGAGCAGGGATACATCGAAATGATTCGCCTGTTGCCCCGCCATGTGGATGGAGTGGAATCACCCAATGCCAACCGTACCCCGTTTGAAAATCAAACGGCTGCGGAATATGCCGAAAAATACGGCTTGTTTTTATTTGCCGGTACCGACAACCATCGGGGAAAAGATCAAACCCGTTTTTGCGGCATTGACACTGAACAAAAAGTACAGTCCGAAGCTCATTTTGTTCACTTGCTCAAGCAAGGAAAATTCCAACGGTTTGATATTCAAAGATAATTAAGGGGCTGTATTACAAAGAAAATTGTGATACAGCCCCTTATAATTGCATTTAAGATCGCAGGATTACGCCGCACTTTTCTTCCATGGTACGCAGCAGTTTTTTGACAAGCTGATCGCACATTTCATCGGTAAGGGTTTGCTCTGCATCCCGCAGAGTCAACTTGAATGCCACGCTCTTCTTGCCGGGTCCCACCTGTTCGCCCGTATAAATGTCAAACAAGGTGATGGATTCCAACCTTTTGCCGCCGGCTTCCGCCAGAACTTTCTGCATGGTTCCCACTTCCAGCGCTTTATCGCATACAAACGCCAAATCACGGGTGACAGCCGGATATTTAGGCAGGGCATGATACTGCTTATCCTGCTCTTTGTTGGCAACAAGCTTTTCCACAGATAAAACAGCCACATACGTTGCCCCGTCGATATCAAAGCGATCCTGCACTGCGGGATGAATTTGTCCGATGGTACCCAGCACTTCGCCATTTAGCATGATATGTGCACAGCGTCCGGGATGGAAAGTGGCATTTTCGGTTTCTGCCACAAACATATAGGGTGCCAGGGATCCAGATTTAGGAAGAATATGATGTAATATGCCTTCACAAATCCCTTTGAGTGCAAAGAAATCGCCGCTGCCACACGTGGCCATCACCAATTGTTGTGCTTCCACAGGCAGGTTATCGGGAGATGTAGGCAGATACACGGTTGCCAATTCAAACAACTTCACAACCGGGTTGCGGAAACTGCGGTTATGGGCGACCGCTTCCAATATCGAGCCGATAGCCGTGGTTCTCATAATGCCGGTGTTCTCACCCAGAGGATTGGATATCACCACTGCCTTACGCTCGGAAGCCGAAGCCGGCAAACGAAGCATATCAAATGTCTTGGGACTGATAAAGGAGTATGTGAGGATTTCATACATGCCGGCAGCATGACACAGGGAGGACAATTCTAAACGGAATTGCTGCATGGGCGTACGCTTGCCAACAAAAACATCTCCTGCAAAGAGAGAAGAGACAATCCGGTTATATCCGTATATACGGGCTACTTCTTCGGCCAAATCGTTCATGGTACGTACATCCGAGCGCCAGGTAGGAACAATGACTTTACCGTCTGTATCAAAC
Source organism: Clostridiales bacterium UBA5448 (assembly GCA_002427425.1). Taxonomy (GTDB): domain Bacteria; phylum Bacillota; class Clostridia; order Oscillospirales; family SIG627; genus UBA5448. Next base: position 11,153 of record DIRA01000002.1, read on the forward strand.
ACGAAATGGAGCTTTTTCAAAATCTCTTTCATTTCTTCCACTGCTATGGAAGTACCCAGAAATTGATTAATCGCATCGGGAGTAAAATGCAGTTTCACATCGTCTGCTTTGGGGGTGCGGACATCGATCACACCGTTCACAATTTCGCCGGCGCCCAACAAAGTGACCAATTCACAGGCACGGTTTAAGGCAGGCAGGGCATTTTCAGGATCCAACCCTTTTTCAAAGCGGCCGGAACTTTCGGTACGGATGCCCAAATCTCTGGCGGTGGTCCGAATGGAGGAACCCAGGAAGCCAGCAGATTCAAATATCACTGTGGTGGTATCTTCCGAAATTTCGCTGTTTTCACCACCCATGATGCCGGCAAGTCCCACGGGATGGGAGGCGTCACAAATCATCAACATCTTTTCGGTTAATTTTCGTTCCACACCATCCAGGGTATTGAGAGTTTCCCCATTTTTGGCATTGCGTACAATGATTTTCTGCCCATCGATGTGTCTGTAATCAAAGGCATGCATGGGCTGACCGTATTCCAACATCACGTAGTTGGTAATATCCACCATGTTGTTGATGGGACGAATTCCCATGTGACGAAGTCTGGATCTCATCCATAGAGGAGAAGGCTGGATTTTTACATTCTTCACCACTCTGGCACAATACCGAGGGCAAAGGATTTGATTTTCCACTTCCACCGACACATAGTCTTCAATGCGACCGCCTTCTTCTTTCACCACGGGTGCGGAAATGTTTAGGGGCAAATTGAAGGAAGCGGCGGTTTCTTTCGCCAATCCCAACACCGATAAGCAGTCGGGGCGATTGGAGGTGATTTCAAATTCCACCACAATATCTTCCAACTCCAGCACCTTTTTCACATCATCACCGGGTTGGCAGGCATCTGACGGGAACACCAACACGCCGTTTTCAGGTGCATAGGGCACATCATTTTGGGTTAAACCGAATTCTGCTATGGAACAGAACATACCGGAAGACAAAACGCCGCGAAGCTTGCCTTCTTTGATTTTCATACCGCTGTGCAAGGTGGCTTTATGGAGTGCCACAGGCACCATATTGCCCGTTTGTACGTTGGTTGCGGCGGTTACAATTTGAATGGGGTTTTCTTTGCCAATATCCACTTGGCACACCTGAAGTTTATCCGCATCGGGATGTTTTTCCATGCACAAAATCCGGCCAACCACCACATTCGTGATGTCTTCTCCCGCCATTTCGTAGCCTTCCACTTTGGAACCGGTGTCAGTCATGCGATCACAATACGCTTTGACATCCGGTAATTTGGAGGCATCCAGATACTCGTTGAGCCAATTCAGGGATAATTTCATCTCTCAAAACCTCCTACCTTAAAACTGGGACAGGAAACGGACGTCGTTTTCATACAACAACCGCATGTCATCAATGTTATATTTACGCATCACAATGCGTTCAATGCCCATGCCGAAAGCAAAGCCGGTGTAAACATCAGGATCGATGTTGCAGCCCCGGAGAACATTTGGATGCACCATGCCTGCCCCCAATATTTCGATCCAGCCTTCGCCTTTGCACAAGGAACAGCCTTTACCCTCACATACAAAGCAGGAAACGTCTACTTCGGCTGAGGGTTCCGTAAAGGGAAAATGATGGGGACGGAAACGAATACGGGTAGATTCCCCAAACATGTTCTTTGCAAACAATTCCAGCGTTCCCTTCAAGTTTCCCATGGTGATACCTTTGTCCACCACCAAGCCTTCCACCTGATGGAACATGGGAGAATGGGTGGCATCCACCGCATCGGAACGATATACACGACCGGGTGAAATGATGCGAATGGGAGGTGCCTGCTTCTCCATGGTTCTCACCTGCACGGGAGAAGTCTGGGTGCGGAGAAGAATTTTCGGATTGATATAAAAGGTATCCTGTGTATCCCGGGCAGGATGGTCGGCAGGAAGGTTCAGTGCTTCAAAGTTATAATAATCATATTCCACTTCGGGTCCTTCCACAATAGCAAAACCCATACCCAAAAAGATACCCTCGATTTCACGGGTTACTTTGGTGATGGGATGCTCTTTACCCCATTGTACGGGCTTGCCGGGTATGGTTACATCCAGTTTTTCCATCGCCAGTTTGGATTCCAGCATTTTTTCCTGTAAAACTGCTTTCTTTTCTTCCCATTTGGTTTCAATACTGGCACGAATTTCATTGGCGAGCTGTCCGATCAGGGGTCTTTCCTCTGCGGACAAGGAACCCATGCCGCGGAGAATGGCGGTCAACTCACCTTTTTTTCCAAGGAATTTGACCTTCATGTTTTCCAACGCTTCCAACACGGTTGTCTCGTTTAGAGCCTGCAACGCCTGTTCATGGATTTTGGTCAATTGTTCTCTCATGTTGATTTCCTTTCTGAAAATAAAAAATCGCCCTGCATAGGGGCGAAAAATTCGCGGTACCACCCTGATTTTTTTCTTTGGAAAGCCACCACTTTCCTTTACCTGTAACGGTGATCACCGTCCCCGACTACTTCCCGTTCATCGGAACCGCTCCAAAGTGAACAGCTCCTATCCGCCTGCGAATTTCTCTCAGCAAAAAAATTCTCTCTGTATGCAGGGATATGGTTAGAAGCACTCTTTTTCATTGCGTTTGTATTATGATAACACGAACCAATATCCTTGTCAAGCGATTCTATGAAAAACCAGAGCGATAATGTGTATAGAGTACAATGATATGGTTAAAAAAAAGAAGAAGCTGAACCCGAACTGTGGTAAAATGGTAAGTGCTAACCAACCAATCACAGAAAGGGACAGCTTCTATGAAAAGTATAGCACA
>DIRA01000005.1:0-38652 GCA_002427425.1 Clostridiales bacterium UBA5448
TATAAAAACTATTATACGAGGAGGGGTTTTATGGAGAAAAACAGAATCATTTACATTTTCAAATATCTATGGGACAAAACCGACGAGCAACATCCCGTAACGATAAGCGACATTTTGGAGTATTTACAGGCAATCGGAATTACGTCTACACGGAAAACCATTGCCGCCGATTTGGATTCTTTGCAGGAGAGCGGTTTTGATATAATCTGTAACAAACGCAGACAAAATCAATACTTCATTGGAAACCGCTATCTGGAAGTACCAGAACTGAAATGTCTAATTGACGCGGTGCAGGCTGCCAAGTTTATCTCGGAAAAGAAAACCTATGAGCTGATTGAAAAGGTATCTTTACTTGCCAGCCCCTATCAAGGAAATTCGTTGAAGCGAAATCTGTATGTGGACGGCAAGGCGAAAACCAGCAACGAGAGCGTTTACTATATTGTGGATATGCTCAACAATGCAATCAATGATAAAAAGCCGATCCGATTCAGTTACTATGAATATGCACCCGACAAAACCAAAGTTTTCAAGCATAACGGGCAGATATATGAGTTCTCGCCTTACGACCTTGTTTGGAACAACGATTGCTATTATGCGTTCGGCTGGTCGGACAGCCACGGCAAGGTTATCAAGTTCCGTATCGACCGCATGAATACACCGATGTTTTCCGGCAAGCCGTTTCACGACAGACCGGAGGATTATAACATTACGGACTTCTGCCGCCATGTATTTATGATGTACGACGGTAAAAAACAGACGGTTACGCTCTATTGTGAAAACAGTCTGATGAAAGTAATTATTGACCGTTTCGGAGAAAACGTCAAAACACAAAAGCTGGATTGCGACCATTTTTCGGCTACAGTTGAGGTGTCTGCAAGTCCGACATTCTATTCGTGGGTATTTAACTATGCGGGAAAAATGAAGATCGTAGCACCTGATGAAGTCGTTTGTTCATATAATGACCGACTGGAACTGGCTTTGCGGGCGAGCATATAAACGCTATTGAGACTGATTCAATGAGAAATCAAAGATCAAATCATGCTACTTGATATACCAGAATCATTATATTGTCTTAGCACTATTCCAAGCTGAAATGAACTCATCAATGCTTTGATAACGCTTATTCCGTTCTGTATTTGTGGCGCGTTTTGCAACGTCATATAAAGCCTGACCTGCGTTCCACTTCTCTAAACTTCTATCTCTGTCATTGCCGAAAAACATAAAAGACAGCGCACCAACGGTGAATACATTGGTGATTTCATCAATTACAGCACCTAATTGATATTCCTCCGGCGACATAAAACGAGAACTTCCCCACATTTTACCCATGTGATTGATTAGTGGCATTTTCGCAAAGAGGTCAATATCGCAGACAGTTAGTGTGTCTTTTTTGAAATCATACATCAATGAGCCGTCATAGAAATCCATAGCAAAATAGCCGCACTGCGCCACTGTTTTCATAAACGAAAGCACGGTGTCAAATGCATCCAATCTTTTTTGAAGCGGAAGCTGACGGAATCGGTCACGGGGAGGAAGAAGAGATTTGTCATTTGTGTATTTATCAAAATTCCAGTGGTCAAAAAGGCATTCGCCATCTACCCATTTGAAAACGGCGACATATTGATCATCAACGCAAAAGGAATCTAACAGTTCGATCAGATTTGGGTGCTTAATTGCTTTATATACGCTGGATGCTCTCTGCAAATTGTAGATTGCGGTATCGGTTGAAGTGCAGGAGGATATCGTCTGAAGCCCCGCGATCTTGATAAAATATTTTTCACTTCCGTTATCAACACCAAAAGAAATATTCCCGGAATCGTTTTCATCAAACACGCAAAATACCGTTCCGTACTGGGATAAAAAGCTAAGATCATGCGGATGTTTTAGTCTATATCGTGTGTTATTGATTATATATTCGCACATACTCAAATCTCCTTTTCAAACGCATAGCCCATACGTTTTATTCCATCGCCGGTTGTACAGTCATCATATGCGGTTACGGTGTAACCGCATTTCTCATATAGATTTTGCGCCGGAATATTATCCTCGGTAGTATGGATGCCCACCTTTGAAAATCCGTTTGAGCGGATGAAATCTTCGGCGAATTTCACAGCATATGTGCCAACTCCCTGATGCTGCATTTTCGGTTCTACCGCAAGCATACTGATCCATGCCATATCGGCGTTTAGCAAGCCGTTAATTTTGAGCCATCCGCAAGGTATAGCACCTTTATGTATGATGAAATGCGCTTCATCCGGATCATTCTCGGATAACAGCTGTTTCCACTCATTAAACGTGATCATATTGCCATGCAGCACATCTGCATTTTTTCTATAAATCATTGTAATAAACCGAGTGTCATCGACCATAGTGGGGCGTGCATGATATATGGTGATCTCTTTTTCGTAAATCATCAATCCGTTTTCGGGAGATGTTTCGCCTGTGGTGACAAATCCGAGTGATTCCCAGAACGGTTTGCCTGTCACCGGATCGGCTGTCAGATACATTCGTCTCGCTTCGTGTGAAGCAAACAATTGCTCCAACCGACCATACATGGCTTTTCCGTATCCCATGCGGCGGAATTCGGGTTTAACGTAGAATTCCATGATATAACCGCATTCAGGCTTAATAAATCCTTTGTGACCTTCATGGTCAACCTTGCCGTAGAGAAAGCCAATCAATGTGTCACCGTCATAACAAAACTCAAGGTGGCGGTCAAATGCCCCTTGCATATTCAGCATACCATGGGTGATTTTTTGAATAAATTCTTTTGGTGTTTGCCGGTGGTGATGGCTGTCAAGTTCGATGTTGTAAGGAATCATTAGACTTTCAAGCAGATTATAGTGCTCTTCATTGTCCTTTTGCAACTGGATAAAGTTCAAATCTTTCATAGTGCTACCTCTTTCAATATAATTTTGGATATAAAAAGTCGCCCCTGATAAAATCAGAGACGACACTTTAATCCGTATGAAAAAGGCGGCTGATGTAATTCAGCTTTTATTCAGCGGACAAAAAGGCATTTGATTTTATCAGTATAAAGGTTGTCATTTTGTCCACCTCGCTTTCGTTAATTGGTATTTACAGCATATCAGAAAATATTGGAAAAGTCAATTGGTAAACATCAATTCCACTCGGATTGGTTAAGCATGCGATAAGAGTGGAAACATCAACTTTTCTTCCTTAAAAAGACGATTGTTTGAACCGTACAAAAAGAATGTTGAATTTTCCTCTTGAATCTGTATCGCTTGCATTTGGAAAGACTCTTTGGGCGTAAAGCCCAAGATGATTTGCTTTGTGTCTGGCTTTGCAACGGTATGTAATATGTCTTCTATTTTACCGCCACAAGATCCAAAAATATCATAGCAAGTCATTACATCACCATCAAACTCCGCTATTACCACAGCATCATAGTCTTTGCAATAGTAGACATTGCTTTTCATAAATTGACTGCAATAAAACATAACCAACCCTTTGCTTTCTATAAGAGACAAAGCCGAAAACGGGTTGCCTTGATTGCATGCCTTTAGTAGCAATGCAACATCCTGTTCTTTGTCCATATCGAGCCCAGCAGCTGTTTCTGTTCCTGATAGTGTATGTATCTTATATTGGTACTCTTCGGATTTTTTAAAACCAAAACGGGGATAAAAATCCGTTACACTGTCGTTGGCGTATAAATAAATGCCGTCACATTTATCTACCCATTCTGCCAAAACCGTTTCCATTAAGAAGCGGGAAAGGCCACGGCCACGATAGGAATCTTGGGTCATTACTGTTCCCAGCTGAATGAATCGTTTTCTTTCTGTGTTTAATTTGCAATCAATAATATTAGCCGAAACATTGGCAACAACGGTATCTTCATCTAACAGAACGTGAGGAACGTATTTTTCCGACCAGTATCCGGCATTGTACCAGTTTTCAAAGGACAATCCGAACGTCTGTGTCGCCAAAGCATTAAAGCTGTGTCTGATTTTATCGTTGTCACGAATGTTGTTTGAATAAGTGTAAATCTGGTTGTTAATTGTTACTTTCATTGTCATTCCTCATTTCATTATCGGGTTGCTGTCAATATTGTAGTATTGCCTTGTCTGTATACCTGTGCTATTTTTACGAAGCCTGCTTCCTTTAATATCGCGATTTGATTGTCTATCGTGCAAGGTGTATCGTAATGATAGAATTCATTTTTAGAAATGTTTTGTTCTTTCCTCAGTCGTTCAAGCTCAGAATAATAAAAATCCTCCTCGCTTTGGTTTTCAACCATATAATCACATTCAATGTAAATACCATCTGTATTCAGAGATTTATAAATTCGTTTGTAAAGCTCTGTTTTCATCTTGTGCGAAAAGTGATGCATGGTTTCAAAGGATACGGCACAGTCATATTTGTCCTTTTCGAATTCGACATCAAAATAGCTTCCACATATTAAGTTGAGCTTTTTAGTAGGGTGTTTTTCACGCAACTTGTCAAGCATTGCCTGTGTTAGGTCAATCCCCGTAACCGAAATATCAGGGAGGACTTTAAATATTTCATCAAGCTCAAGTCCTGTTCCACAACCAAGGTCAAGCAATGCCTTCGTGTTCTTTGGCACAAGAGCGGCCATTTTTATGTATCCGTCGCAGCATCCCTCACAGTTTGTCAGCATGTGCTCGTCATAACCATCAACACGGGATGTGAAAAACGACGCCATTGATTCAAGCAAACCGGAATTCTTTTCACTCCTCATTTCATAGCTTCTTGTTCTACCCATATTAGCAAATCCTGCTTTGCAATACAAACCTTGTGCAGCAATATTTCCGTCAGCTGTATCCGTATCAATCCTCTCGATTCCTTGCCTTTTCAAATCTGAAAAAAGATGTTGCAAGGCGGCTATAGCATATCCCTTTTTCTTGAATTCGTCCTCAATATAAATCCATTTTAGATAGCATATTTTCCCCTGCGGTAAAAAAACAAAACTTCCGGCACCAACCTTTTTGCTTTGCGCTATAATGTCAAATAAGCATAATCCCTTCGTGTTGACAGCACTATATTTCAGTTCGACAGTATTGTCACAAAGGCTTTCAGCATTAGAAATTAGCCGCTTATAATACACATTTTCATGTTCTTTTATGAATCCGTATTCGGAAAGAAGTGTTTCAATATAAAAATGCGAGCTGTGCAATTTACCATGTCCGGCATTGCAGGTCATGCCAAAATAATGGTAGAAAGCAAAGATTCTTTGTGTGCGATTTGTCTCAAAAAAAGCGAGTGCCTGCCGGATAAGCTCCCGACCTGCCTGTTCATCCCCTTGCTGAAAATAAAGATTTCTGATAATCCCCGCCGTGGTTTCGGTATCTCTTGCCCCGTTTTCTCCATGAATGAAAGTGGGAAGTCCAAATTGGATGAAACCAGTGATTTTGTTTTTATCTACCGAAACATAGGTATGTACATTATGAAAGAGCGGTTCGTTATCATAGTCGGTATCTTGAAACATGCTTGTATACCAATTATCATAATCTACATCAAAGCAGTATGGAATATCAGATTTAAGGCTGTTGTAAAATTTGAACAAGGCTTTTTCATTTTTTAACTTTTGTATCATTTCATTTCTCCAATCCGAAATGTTTTTCCAACGCTCTCAAAGTTTCTCCAACTGTGCTATTTTCGCTTCTGACAATATTGAAAAGTCCGAATTTTGAAGTGTCATCGAACACTTCTTTTACACCAATACGGAACAGCTCATTTTGCGTTTCAAGCTTCTTTTCCGGTCCTTTTAATGACATTATACATTCAATAAATTCTTTATGATCTTCTCTGCCGTAATAATCACGAATAACCATTTCTGCTGGAGCAAGCAGACAAGCTATATGATTATAATCTGCAAGCTCATAAATTAATTGGATAGGCATACAAACATCCGCTATAACTTTTTGCGTTTGAGATAATTTAGGGTGTGTTTCTAAAATCGGAACGTCCCGAAATTATGCAAGCCAGACCAATGCTGCCGCCAAAAATACGAACGCCATGTAACGACGAGCAAGCTTTTCAAAGCGCATAGCAATCCTACGATTGTCCTTGATCTTCATAAAGAAGCACTCAACGAGATGCCGCTCCTTGTAATGGTAGTAATCACATTTCCAAGGCTCTACCGTATTTTCCTTCGGAGGAATACAATAATCAGCACCCTTTTCGGTAATATAAGCGCGATTATCCTTGCTTCCGTATGCTTTGTCAGCAAGAACAGTAGAACCCTTGATTGTTAACTCATCGAGAGCGGGTTTCATTATGATGCTATCGTGAACTTCACCACCGGTCAGCTTCAGAACCAATGGATTGCCCAATCCATCTACGACTGCGTGGATTTTAGTGGAACGTCCTCCACGACTAATACCAATACCCTGTCCGCTAAGGCTGTCCATATCCCCTTTTTTGCCCCCGCACTGGCTCGATGCGCTTTGATATATGTACCATCAATACACAAATCCTGCATATCAGCACCTTCGCGGAGGCTTTCGAAGATTTCTTTCATCATTTCATTGGCTTCCCACTGGGAAAAACGCTTATAAACAGTCTGCCATGGGCCATAGGATTCGGGAAGATCGCGCCAAGGTGCACCGGTCCGAAGGACCCAGAGAACACCGTTGAATAATTTTCGATTATCTGCCTGGGGACGGCCCTTTTTCTTCTGGTTATTGCCAAGATAGGGAGATAGGATATCCCATTGTTCGTCTCTTACTTCAAATCGTCGCGCCATATTTACCACCTCATGGGTATTTTACAACAAGATCGTTCATTTTTCTACTTGCAAGGCGGCAATTTGCAAGATAACAACTCGGAAATTTCACTCAACGGATTTTAGAAACACACCCTAATAAGTTCAATCATCATAAATTCTAAATATTCATCATTTTCGCTACGTTCTTTACGCGCATTTTGAAATTTCTCTACCGATCGACTGAAATATGCCTCCCAATCTGTAACAGCTGCTCGTTTTGATGCTTTGGGCTGATATCTTTCATCAATTATGGATTGCCATTCTAAAAAATTGTCCTCATGCCAGTTATCATTAAAGTGGTAAAATCCGTATTTCTTTGATATGGCGTTTGCCATAGTGGTTTTACCGCCGCAAGCTGTACCGACTAAGAAATATACATTTTTCAAGCTGTGTTTTAATACGTTGTTTGCAATATTCATTTTATAACCTCCAATTTAAATAATATAAAAACAGCTCTACTTTCGACAGTAAATCACTGTATCGAAAATAGAGCTGTTTATTGCGTTATATGGGTATCCTAAGCAAAATTATATATTCAGCTAAAGGATATAAAAATAGCACAACAAATGACAAACCGTAATAAAACGGTAAGCAACTCAAATTTCGACAACAAACCAAGCCCGGCAATACCGGACATCATGATTTACTATCAGAATAATTTGAATTACTTAATGAACATCGTTGCACCTCATTACAAATATTTTTATTAGTATATCACATGCTCCACAATTTGTCAAGATTTCGTTTGAAACAAATTGACTTTTATTCTCCAATATGATAGAATAAAGAAAGATTATAATGAGTGGAGTGTACCTATCAAAATGAAATACGCTGTCAACAATTCGCTGGGGCTTTGTCAGGATTTTATTCATGCTATTGTCTTCAGTTCTCCTGTGACTTTTAAGATGAATCCGGCGATTACCTTTCCAAAAAAGGTTCGTGAAATTCACAAACGGCTGAAAAATGAACTGTACAACATGAATGATGCTTTTCCGTTGCTTGTCAATGAGGACATGCGACTTTGTTATATGACCAATATTTTCGATAGCCTGTATTCCGGTGCAGAACGCTCAAAGGTTCAGAGCATTGATGAGATGATTACTATGCTGTTTCACGTATCCCCGGAAGAGTTGACTGCCCGGTTTCTGTTTTGCTTTGACCAGAACAAAATGGAATATGAAAGCTATCTCCCCATAGCCTGCGATATTATCAAAGGCACAAAATACATTAACTCCATGAAAATCAGTGACGCCTCCAAAAACGCGTTGCTCTCTGCACTGATTGATAAAGAGGGTTACAAGCAAAAGGTGCTTGAAATCGCCGAAAAGGCGAAAGAAGTCACGCTGTCGCTCTATCAAACCTATGATTCTTATATCAAATCCAGCTTTAAGCAGTTTGATGATGAGGAACGCATTCGTATGTACCTTGAAAAAGCGCAGCTTGCGGAAAAAGACGAAGATATGATGATTGCTCCTGTACTGATAAATCCTGCACTGGTGAAATTCTGTCGTGGAGAGGATGTCCATCTGTTTTATCTGGGATTTGAGTTTTATCAGTATTTGAAATCCTACGAAAGCCATGAAATCAAGCTGACCTTTGACGATATCGGCAAGCTGTTTTCGGATAAAACGCGCTGTGATGTCATTTGTATTTTGCGTAAAAAGGAAAGCTATCTGATGGAACTGTCAAGGGAGCTGAATGTGCCCAACAACACCCTGCATTACCATATGCAGCTGCTTTATGATGCAGGCGTGGTGCTTGGTCGAAACGAAGGCAGACGGTTTTATTACCGCCTGAACGAAAAGTATTTTGAGGCCGTAAAAAAACTCGGCGAGGAATTTATGGAGGGTAGAGAATGAAACAAGATAACTCAACAAAATCATGGAACAACCTTGGCGAAGAATGGATAGAGCTTGCGCAGACAGGCGAAAGTCGGATGGCTTTTATCATGCCGTATATGCTTAACTTAATGGGCGATGTAAGCGGTAAAACGATACTTGACCTTGGCTGCGGTGAGGGCGGCTATTCCCGTGAGCTTTGCAAGCAAAACGCTATTGTAACATCGGTTGACTGTTCCGAAATTGCAATTGAGTATTCTGTTGCAGAAGCCCGGCGTCAAGGTTTGACCATACAGCATTTTATCCGTAACAGCAATGATTTATATGAAATCGAAGATAACAGTTTTGACGTTGTACTTTCCTCTATGATGCTTATGGACTGTGAAGATTTTGAAGGTACTGTTAAGGAGATTGTTCGTGTTTTGAAGCCTGGCGGAAAGGTTTATGTAAGTGTACTCCACCCTTGCTTTAACGGAAATCATCAGCAAGGCATCGGACGGCAAGGTGCTGGGATCGAACGCGAGGTCGTTGTGAAGAATTATTTTGCTCCAACCGAATGGGAAGCCCCGTTGTATAAAGGCAGCATACCTGTGCTTTGGCATCACAGAACGCTTGAGGATTATGTAAAAACATTTGTAAAATGCGGACTTGCAATAGTTGATCTTCATGAACCGCGCACGACCGATGAACAGGCAAAAATTTCTGTCCCGATGGCTTGGCTTCAAAAAATCCCGCTGTATCTGTATTGGGTGCTCAAAAAGTAATGCGTCGAACTGTTTATGTGAGGTAAAACAAATGTCACGAGGAATAATAGTATTTGGAGCAATGGGTGTCGGAGATACAACACTTGGAAAAGAAGTCGCAAAACGACTTAACTATCCGCATTTTGATATTGATGATTATCATTGGCGTTGGGACACGGAAATACCATATACAAAATATCGCTCAAGAGATGAGAAGACGGCTCTCTTAATGAATGCAATATTAAGAGAGCAGCATTTTGTCATGTCCGGTTCGATGTGGAGCATCCGGAAATCCTTTGAACCCCTATTTGACATGGCGGTTTTTATGACTGCACCGGCAGAGGTTCGGGCGGAACGTATCAAGACACGCTCTATTACACGTTGGGGGAACAGGGTTCTTCCGGGTGGTGACATGTACAAAGAAAGCGATGTGTATCAGGATTATCTGTTTTGCGCCAAAAAATATGATACTGCACCGCCGTCTGAATACGGACTCGCACAGCATGAACAGTGGGCGCAGGAGTTACCCTGTTCGGTATTGCGTTTAGACGGTACAAAACCAATTGCGGAAAATGCAGAATTAGTTATCGAACAATACAATAAAATGTTTCAATTAAAAAGTATTTCGAAACGGTGAAAAAGCTGGGCGAGGAATTTATGGAGGGTGGGAAATGACATACCCGAAAATGATAATATTCGATTATGGGCACACGCTTTGCTATGAACCGGGATGGAATTCTGCCCGCGGCAACGCGGAGCTGATGAAATACATTACAAAAAATCCGAACAACTACACGCCAGAGGATATTAAAAAAGGCGCAGAGCTGGTTTTCGATCAACATATCGAAAGCATTCGCAAGAACGGATATGATGTAACCGGACAGGTTGGCAACCGTGTATTGTATGAATATCTCGGCATAGAATTTTCGCTATCTCCACTTGATAGGGAGACTGTCTTTTGGGATGGAGCATCTGCCGGAGAAATCATGCCCGACACAGATAAAATGCTTGATTATCTCTACAAGAAAGATATCCGTACCGCCGTTATCAGTAATTTACTTTGGTCGAGCGAGGCACTAAAAATCCGCCTTGACCGCTTGCTGCCAAACAATCATTTTGAATTTATCATGTCATCAAGCGATTATCTTTTCCGCAAGCCCCACCGTATGATGTTTGATATATCCCTGAACAAAGCCGGGCTTGAAGCGAGCGATGTCTGGTACTGCGGAGACAATCCACAGGCAGATGTGGAAGGTTCATCACAGGTCGGTATTTATCCTGTTTGGTATGATAATATTATGGAATGCGATTACCGCGATAAGTCAAAAGAAACTGTGCCGACTTGCGAATATTTACATATCCATGAGTGGAGCGAGATGATTGAAGTATTGGAGGGTTTAACATGAATCAACTGATTAAACCACAAAAATTAAATAAAGGCGATACGATAGGAATTATTGCTCCATCCTACGCATTAAAACCGGATGACATACAAAATTCGATCCAAAAACTTCAGGAGCTTGGATTTAACGTGAAGCTGTCAAAACATATTTACTCTGACACGAATCATTATGCCGGTAGTATTGACGAGCGAGCTGACGATTTTAACACCTTGATTGCTGATGACGCCGTTAAAATGTTATTGTTTGGAGGCGGTGAGGTTTGCAATGAAATTGTACCGCATATTGATTATAAAAGCATTATAAATCATCCGAAAATCATTTGCAGCTACAGCGATAGTACGACTGTTTTAAATGTGATCCAAAGTCAAACTGAACTGGTTACATTTTATGGTGCTTCTCTTCGTACATTTGGTAATCTATCGGATTATAATTGGGATTCCTTTGTAATGCGCTTGATGACGCAGTCTCAAAATTATGCAAAAGGAAGCACTTGGAGAACAATCTGTCCCGGATCATGCAAAGGGGTTCTGACAGGTGGATACCTTGTAAACTACGCCGCCATTCAAGGATTGCACTACTTCAAATTGAATAATAATCAAGACTATCTGCTATTCATAGAAGACCATGAAATGTTCAGTTCTCCGGCTGTTGTGTCAAAATGGTTTTCAAACCTGGAACAGTATGGCGTTTTTTCAAATGTGAAAGGATTGATCTTTGGACATTATTCTAAAGAAGAGCAGCCGTTAATTGATGCGATTATTTACCGTATCGGCTGCAAGTATGAGATCCCAGTCGTTCGCTGCGAAGATTTTGGACATGGTCTAAATAATTCGATTATTCCCATTGGTGTGTCAGCAAAACTCGATACATCTACAAACAAGTTTGAATTCCTTGAAAGCGGGGTTGTGTGATGAACCGATTGAAGCTACATATCCCCACTGAAAATGAGCTTGAATACCGTAGACGGCTAATTGCCGATGCAGCTACTATGGCGTATAACATGGGATATGGTGATAACGGAGGATGTACCTATCGTCAGACTGATATGCAGATTCGGCAGTGGTATCAAAGTTGGAACAAAGACAAAGAGCATTTCTTTGCTTATATTGTTCGCATGGAAGACAACACCTATATCGGAGAGGTGAATGTGCATAAGAGCAGCAGTGCTGATTGGTATGAAATGGGCATTGTTCTTGAAGCAAAATATCGTGGGTTAGGCTATGCTGTGGAAGCATTGAACCTGCTGTTAAAATATGCTTTTGAGACTTTAGGGGCAAAGGCAGTACATAACGACTTTGAAGAAACCCGTACTGCCGCTGTAAGAACGCATTTCTCTGCCGGATTCACTGAATATGCAAAGCATGACGATATCATTGAACTGCTGATTACGAAAGAACAGTATGACTTGCAAAAAGTAATCCATAAAATGGTTTCTTCTATTCAGAATATTTTGTCCGATAACCCTATCTCCATTTATCTGTACGGTTCTGTCGTGCTGAATGATTTTCGCCTTGGCTGGAGCGATATTGACATACTATGTCTGACGGAAAAAGCAATCACCGAACAACAGGCTGACGAGCTTGTATCTCTCCGGCAAAAGCTGCTGGCAGAAGAACCGGATAATCAGTATTATCGTTCCTTTGAGGGCGGAATGCTGACACTCAACGCATTTTTGAACCATACGCCCGACTGTGTTGTCTATTGGGGAACAAGCTGTCAGCGCATCACGGACAGCTACCACTTTGACAGCTTTTCTATGGCAGAACTTCTTGATAGCGGTAAGCTACTGTGCGGTAAAGATGCTCGCTCGCCCATGAAAAAACCTTCTTACGAGATGCTTTATCAGGATGTCAGGAACCACTATGAAACAATCAGAAAATATGCTTGTACTGTCAGCAGAAGCATAAAGTCCTATGGCTGGCTTCTTGATATTGCACGCTGTATTTATACGCTCCGCACCGGGAGTGTCATTGCAAAGACTGCCGCCGGAGAATGGGCGCTTAAAAATGATTTATGTCCTGTCAAAGAAGCACTTGAAACAGCCGTAATAATACGAAAAGAGCCTTTGAAATTCATAAGTAATGAATGTGTATTGAATGCCACGGATTCATTGGGTGAAAAAATACAGCTGTTTGCGGATGTGTTGGGAACGGAGTTAAAGGAGAAGTTAAAATGTCAAAGCTTGAAATAACGAATATGGTCATGGTGCAGGATGCCGCCACAGGAAAAGTCATTGTTCAGGAGCGTGTGAAAAGCTGGTGTGGAATATCTTTTCCCGGTGGGCATGCCGAGCCGAATGAAACTATTTATGATAGCGCTATTCGAGAAATCAAAGAAGAAACCGGGCTTGATATCAGAAATTTGAAGTCTTGCGGATTCATGTATTGGTTCAACAATAAAACCGAGGATAAATACTTTACATATTTTTATAAAACTACCGACTATTCCGGAACGCTGATTGATTCGACAGACGAGGGCAAGGTATTCTGGACAAGCCTGGAAGAGATAATGACGATGAATCTCGCGCCGAATTTCAAGGAATATTTGCCGATGTTTTTTGAAGATAAGTATTTAGAAGCCTATTGCTCATGGAACGATGATATGCAGATTGGCAATTCAAAAGATAACCCATGGGGGATTATCTATAGATAGGAGAGCATATGACTGAATTTATTAAAACCGAACTCATTGCTAAAGGGTGGTCATGTGACAAGAAGTACCGTGTGCAGGCTACCGACGGCATGGCATATTTACTTCGCATAACTCCCAGAGAAAAAGCAGAAAGCCGATTTAGTATGTTTGAAATGATGCAGCGGGTGGCGGCTCTCGGCATACCGATGTGCCAGCCAATCGAGTACGGCGCCTGTGATGAAGGTGTGTATTCTTTGCAAAGCTGGATTGACGGCAGTGATGCAGAGGATGTAATTCACACGCTCTCGGACGCCGAGCAATATGCTTATGGTATTGAAGCAGGACGAATTTTAAAGAAAATTCATTCTATCCCTGCACCTAAAACGCAGGAAAACTGGGAAACACGCTTCAACCACAAGATTGACCGCAAAATCAAGATGTACAGCGAATGTCCGATCAAATACGACAACGGACAGGCCTTTATCGACTATATAAACGCAAACCGTTATTTGTTGAAAGATCGTCCGCAATGCTATCAGCACGGCGATTATCATATTGGCAATATGATGATTGACCAATCCGGAAAGCTGCAAATAATCGACTTCGACCGTTACGATTTCGGCGACCCGTGGGAGGAATTTAATCGCATTGTCTGGTGCGCTCAGAAGACACCGCTGTTTGCATCGGGTATGGTTGACGGTTATTTTAACGGCGATGTTCCGTTTGAATTTTGGCGGCTTCTTGCGTTGTACATATCCAGCAACACACTTTCCTCCGTTCCATGGGCTATCCCATTTGGACAGACAGAAATTGACACGATGTTGAATCAAGCAAGAGAGGTACTGTTATGGTACGACGGTATGAAAAATTCTGTGCCAACCTGGTACCGAAATCCACTGCTTTGCTTCTGCGGTCATGACTGCTCATGCTGCCTTACATATCTTGCGACGGTCAATAACGATGATAAACTGCGTAAAAAATCACAGCAGTTTTACAAAGATGAATTCAATCTTGATAGTCCGCTCGAAAAGATTCATTGTTTTGGCGGTCGATCTGACGATGTGTTTTATCTATGTAAAGATTGCCCGTGGATGAAATGTGTCAAAGAAAAGGGCTTGTCTGCCTGCTCGGAATGCGCGGAATATCCCTGCAAGCCGCTTGCGGAGTATCAGACGAAGCATGTAAATAAGTGCAATCAGATGGGAGAGCCGAAATGAATACAGCGAACGAAGCGAAAATACTCAAAGCGATTTCAAAAAAGCACGGCATACCGACTGACGATGCCGCTATTTATACAGAGCCGGTGCGAACCGGTCGGACTGCCGTTAATAAACTGACCGTGAATATAGGTGGTAGAACATTTCGGCTGATCGAAAAGTGTTTTACCGACGATATAACCGAACTCCTGCGTTATGAGCTACTGCGCGATCGGGGCGTCGAAACAGTCGGAGTTTACCTTATCGACACGGACGACAGGCGGCTTGTCATCGAGGGCTTGTCCGAAACTGGCATTTGCGGGAACGCCTTTGAGGAACTGACCGCAGACGGAGACGCGTATCGTGCTTCTTTGGGCGAGGTTGTCCGCGCGGCGTCTCGTTTTCACGCCGCATTTTGGGACAATTACGATGCGTTCGGCAGGGTCGGTCTGCCGTGGCCACTTGAGAGCGCCGATAACTATAATGAGCACCTTGCCGGTATGAAACGGGACTTGTGCAGATTTACCGAGCTGTTTCCCGGAAAACTGACCGACGATGAGCTTGACTGCTTCGAAAGCGCTTTCGTTTACCTTGGCGACAATATGCCGCGAGTGATTGAGAACCGGTTTAACGCCGGAAAAAGCATAACGGTCATTCACGGCGACCTGCATCCGGGCAACACGTTCGTTTTGCGCGGCGGCAACGGAGAGGTCAGGTTTATCGATATGGAAGCGGTACGCATGGGTCTGCCGACCGACGATCTCGCAATGCTTTTAGCTCTGCACTCCGCGCCCGGAAAAGATAGCGAGTGGTATCTCCAGCAGTATTACGATGAACTATCAAAGACGGTTGAGCATTACAGTTATGACGAGCTTATCGGCGATTACAGGCTTTCAGTCGCGCAGGTCATGTTCCATCCGATCGGTGTCGTCGGCGTGCGGATGAATATCTGCGATACGGAAATGCTTCGCCGCGCCGTTAAATCGTACCGCGAGCTTGGAATAGGTGCGGATGAATGAAGAGGGAGAATACGGTACGCAGAAGCCGAAATCAAAATTTTGAAACGTGAAAGGCAGGAACAAAATCATGAACGATATCATATCTCAAAACAAATCAAGCTGGGATGCTATCGCCGACTCTTTTTTCGGCGTTACATCTTTGCCTACATATGGTTGCCTTTGTCCGACAGAGGACGAGCTGCATCTTTTTCCGGATTTGAAAAACAAAAAGGTGCTTGATATCGGTTGTGGCAGCGGGCATTCGCTGAAATGGTGCGGAGATCACGGCGCAGCAGAATTATGGGGACTTGATTTATCGACAAAGCAGCTTGAAAATGCAGTCAAATTTCTCTCTGAAAACGGATATGCACCCCGGCTTTACAATTCTCCAATGGAGCAGAACCCGGGACTTCCTCAAAACTATTTTGATGTGGTCTATTCTATCTATGCGATAGGTTGGACGGTTGACCTGCAAGCAACATTTCACAATATTTCATCCTATTTGAAGAAAGACGGCATATTTATTTTCTCGTGGGATCACCCATTCATGCATTGTGTGGACGCTGTGGATGAACAGCTTGTGTTTTCAGGCAGTTATTATGAGAAAGAGCCGTTCACTTTTAAAAAGAATATCGGAAAATCCGCAAATAGAAGCAACTCAGATCATAGCGAAGAAGACGGTTATCCGATGACGCTGTATAATAGGCGGCTATCAGACTACATAAACGCTCTTTCAAAAGCAGGATTCATGGTGGAACAGCTTGTTGAAGAAACAGACAGCGAAACTTTAACTCGTAGCTGCGAATTCAGTTCGCGGTATTATTCGGCATGTAAAGCAAAAAAACTCCCACTCTCCTTTATCATGAAAGCGAGGAAAATATAAAGAGGAAGTATGAGGATTTCTAATATGGGCACACCACAATGCTACCCGACATGCGATGAAAGATTAAAAAAATACATTGACAATTTTGTCTCACTTCTAAAATTTCACCTTGGAGACAATCTCAAAGGTGTTTATCTCCATGGCTCGCTTGCTATGAATAGCTTTTACTATCCGAAAAGCGATATAGATATTCTTGCGGTTGTGTATGATGATATACCATCGCAAAAGGCAAAAGAGTTAAATATTGCGATTGCTCACTATAATGAAAAGCGTCCAATTTATGGTTCGCTTGAGTTTAGCTTGATAAATTCGAGAGTTGCAAAAACCGTCCCTAAAAAAATTCCGTATATCCTGCATTATAGCTCTATGTGGCATGAAAGAATTTTGAATGATGAGGTAAGTTATTCTGACAATATGATTGACACAGATTTGTCAGCCCATTTAACAGTTGTTAAAAATCGCGGGATTTGTCTATATGGAACAAGCATTGACGAAACCTTTGGTGAAGTAAATTGGGAGCATTTTATATTTGCTGTTATTGATGACCTGATGTGGATATTGGAAGATGAAAATATTTTTGAAAGTCCATATTATGCAATACTTAATATATGTCGAGTTATGCAAATGTTGACCGATAAAGACAATCGGTGTTTGAGCAAAAATGAGGGCGGATTTTGGGGACTTGCGAACCTGCCAACCGAATATAAACCACTAATACAAAAGGCACTTAACACTTATCGTTCCGACTATTTTCCAAAAGATGAAACTGATCGTAAAACCGGCGGCGTTTCGTGGAATAAAAATGATTTGAAACAATTTAGAGATTTTGCAAAAGCAAGATATGAGGAATTGAGAACATGAATATTACCTATGAAGCCACAAAACACCTACCGCCCGAACAATTACATAAAATATTTGTTGCTGTGGGCTGGTCCGACGGCGGTGAAACACCGGAGATGATAGAGACCGAATATACGGTTCCGTGGATAAACTCAACCCTTGTTATTTTTGCTTGGGATGGGGAGAGCTTAGTCGGTGCTGTCCGTGTGTTGAGCGATACTCTATTTCGTTCGGTTATTTACGATTTACTTGTTCTGCCTGAATATCAAGGTCAAGAGATTGGAAAAAACTTATCCGCCGCTGTATAGAAAATTTTCCGAATTCCGAATGGTTGATGCAAACAACGGCGGAAATATCAGATTATTATAAAAAACTTGGTTTTGAGGGCAATAACGATACATTTTTAACTTTGCCATGCAAATTGTTTCATAAAATCTGATTTTATGAATTCAACATGACGCACTTTTGTCGTGTTTGGTGTGATAAACTAAGAGCAAAACGGAGGAAGCTTATGTACAGATCGATGATGCAAGTTTTTGTAAAAGGAAGCAAAGAAGCCGTTGAATTTTATAAAAAAGCATTCAATGCAGAGGTTTTATGCGCATATGAGGATGGTAAAGGCAGCTACATGCACGCCGAGCTGAATGCCTACGGTCAGATAATAGCCGTGTCTGAAATTGCGGAGGATGTTAAGCCCGGCAATACAATGATGTTTTGTTTTCACATGGGTGACGGCAGTGAGGAATATATAAAATCTACTTACGAAGTATTAAAAGAAGAAGCAAAGTCATGTTCACCGCTTACAGACATCTGCGGCTATAGCCCGTTACAGTTTGTCTGCACCGATAAATTTGGTGTGACCTGGTGTATTTTTGTGTGAGAGGATGATGAGAGATATGAAAAAGGCAATTTTAGTATTCATCGACGGCACAACCTGCGACATGAGACACCGTATTCCTCTTAGGGGGACGCCCGGCTTTTTCTCCGACGAAAACATTATGAAAGACATACCGACTCCGGGCAGCGCTGAAATGATGAATGAGCTGGCGAAGGACTATATTCTTGTGTACATCGGCGCAAGACCGTCGGAATATAATGCGATTACAAAAAAGTGGTTTACGGTAAACGGTTTTCCCGAAAGCGAGGTCTACTGCGGAGAAAATCAAGCTGTGCGAATGAAAATTACCAAAGCACTAAAAAAACAATACGATTTTTACGCTGGAATCGGTGACCGCTGGGACGATAACGAGCTTCATCTTGAATTGGGCGCAAAAAGTTTTATTTTACAGGAATGGACTCCGAATTGGGATACAGTCAGAAAATACATAGAGGAGGTAACACAATGAAAATAGCAGTATTATTCGCATCCAACCGACATGGAGGTAGGCATGAGGAAATCAAGCAAATGATGTCCTCACTTAATTTGCCTGTTGAATATGATTTTATTGAGCTTGCAGATTATGATATTCCACACTGCAAACAAGATTGTCACGATTGTGTGATAAAAACAGAATACCGCTGTCAGCGTGACAATGATACGGAAATCATTTTAAAGAAGCTGACGGATGCGGATATGAATATCATTATCGTACCTCTGTATTTTCCATATCCGTCAAAACTCATGGCCTTGATGGAAAAGCTTTTGAATTCATGCTATCGCACTGAAAATCGGTCGCTGAAGGACAAGCCTACTGCGCTGTTTCTGTACTGCTCTGTGAAAATCGTCGATGAAACACAATTGAAAATTCTATGGCAACAATATTTGATGGACAGCGGATACAGCTTTACCGAGGCAAACTATCCTTATCTAAATGGTAGCTTTAATGATGAATTGAATTGTAAATATAACAGCGATGTAACCGCCTACATAAAAGATTTTTTGTTGGGACTGGAAATAAAATCAAAAATCGAATCTCGCTGTGGACTGCTTTGCAGTAAATGCAGTTTTAGAGAAAGCCATAATTGCGGTGGATGTGTCGAAACAAACGGGCATCCCTTTCACGGTGAATGTCCAGTGGCAATTTGCTGTCAGGATAAGGGCTTTGCGCACTGCGGTGAGTGCCCTAATATTCCCGAGCATTGCGGAGAAACCGACTGCCAAAAGAAGAATGAGAACAGATTTACGCCGTGCGACACCTGTGGCAAAACCACCTGCGGCAAGCTTCATGCCTATTCCTACACCGACCCAGACCACGGCGACAACCCTCCCGGTGCAAGAGTTCAGCAATGCAAAAAATGGGTAAAGGGGAATACTTGATGTCAAGACAAAAACTGATTATTATAAGCGGATCTCCCTGTGTCGGTAAAACCACTGTTGCAGATGAGCTTTTTCAAGCATATGACAACTCAGCTTTTTTAGACGGCGATTGGTGTTGGTGTGTCAATCCATTTTCCATCTCCGACTCACGACTTCGTAATGGCGATAAAAGCATGTCTTATGTTTTATCTAACTACTTAAATTCGGGGTTTGATTATGTAGTGTTTTCGTCGGTTGTTGTAATGTATGAAAACATCCGCAATCCGATACTTGCGGATATCACCGCAAAGAATTTTGATATAATCGGTTTTACTCTGACGTGTTCGGAAGAAACTTTGCGAGAGCGGCATAAAAATCGTGGAGACAACAACGAGGTATCCTTCCATTGGTTGCACTTACCGCCATATCCAAATGATTATGTTATAAATACAGACGATAAAACAATACACGAGATTGTTGGCGAAATGAAAAAAGTAATTGATGAAATGAAGTGAGAGAGATGAAAATAATACAAGAAATAGAAAAAATAATGGACGAGCGTTTCGGGCATGACACGCTTTTATCTGTTGCCACCATTAACGAGAACCGCCCTGCTGTAAGAATTGTTGATAGCTATTATGAAAATGGAGCATTTTACACGGTTACATATTCCCAGTCAAACAAGATGAAACATATCAGCAAAAATCCTCAAGTTGCTGTTTGCGGAGAATGGTTTACCGCAAACGGTATCGGTGAAAATCTCGGTTGGGTGAAAGACGAAAAGAACAGTGAAATGATGTCAAAGCTTCACGCGGTTTTTGCAGAGTGGTATGATAACGGGCACACAAATGAGGAAGACAAAAATACTTGTCTGCTGAAAATAAAGCTGACAGATGCGGTGCTTTTTCATCATGGTACAAGATTTGATATTGAGTTTTGAAAGGAGAGCACCAAGTGAACATTGAAATTAAACGCTTAACCCCCGAGTTGACAGAGGATTATCTGCATTTTTTTGATGTCACCCCTCATGATGACAATATAGACGAACACAAGTGTTATTGCGTTTGCTGGTGTCGTGCCGATCACCGCATTGCAACTGATTTTTCATCGCAGGAAAAAAGATGGGAGCTTGCAAAGCAATATGTAAAAGACGGTGTCATTCAGGGCTATTTAGCGTATGACGGTGACAGGGTTGTAGGTTGGTGCAACGCAAATACAAAATCAGAATGCCTGCACTGTACAAGTTGGCTGCGCTTTATGCAGTCAGTTGATGTAGATGATAAAGCCTTAAAAATAAAATCGGTGTTTTGCTTTGTCATTGCGCCTGACATGCAACAAAAAGGCATTGCAACAAGGCTGCTCCGTCGTGTATGCGAGGATGCGAAAGCAGACGGATTTGATGCAATTGAAAGCTATCCGAACAGAGAGTTCGTTAGTACAGAGGCCGATTTTATGGGAACTGTGGGAATGTACGAAAAGGCAGGCTTTATGCCATGCTATGAAGCTAAAGATAAGCTTATTATGAGAAAATCGTTGAAGTGAGGAAAACACTATGATGTTACTTTCAAAACAAGCCTTTGACACGGCAACAAGGTACATAAAGAAAAACGCAGACCCGATAAATGAGGCATGGTATTCCTATAACTTTGAAGAAATGCCAGCTGATGACTTTATGGATGTGCTTGCGAAATATCAATATGATAACGGAGGCTTTGGTGGACTTGTATATGAATATGAGTATAATGGCGCAATGCTTCACGATACTGAACACGCTTTTCGCTATATCTTTTATCTCAAAGAAAAGCTGTCTGCCGACCATCCGGTAATTCAAAAGATGATGAAATACGTTTTGGACAGATACATTCCCGGTCTTGGTTGCTGGGGTGAGTTGCTTGAACCGGAGGTCAATAATTTTGCTCATGTTCCTTGGTGGAGCTACTCAGGAAATGAAACCACGAATATCGAAAACGAGAACGAACGAATCAAGGAATACAGTGCCAACGGTCAGGCTTCCTTTGCCGCGTTTGTGGCTATGTATAGTGAGCTTGTGCCGCAGGAGCTTTATAACGACATTATCAAATATCCAATAGAGAAAATCCTGCGTTATTATGATGAGAAATCGTCTCTGTTCCGACAGTCGAGAACCGATAAGTCCCACGCTGATGAAATTGCTGTACCGTATAATATGAAGTGCTTTCAGCATTTTGTTGCCTGTTTGAAGGATAAGCCATTGGCTGAAAAATTAAGCGGGATATTATGTCAGCATCCCACCGACTGCATGCAGCTTGACTACGCAAAATGGGAGGATGGCTACGAGGAATTGCCCTGCGATATTGTGCAGACACCGGATAGTGTGATATATCCGGCTGTCAAGGATTTAGTAGATGAATCGCTCTCCTATTTAATTAGGCAGCAAAAGGACGATGGTGCATGGCATCTGACGTGGCATTTCGGTGAAGGCGATGCTTTCCGAAAGCTGGAACAGGAATATGAAATGCACCTCACCATGCTCATATTGGCGGAACTGAACCGTTTTGAGAGGATTAAAAGATGAACGAAAAAATTCTCTCCCTGCGCATGGAGCGGCAATTTCTGACCCGTCAGGCAAATGAATCAGAGTATGTTCGGCTTTACCGTGATTTGCAACCGGGACAAAATGTATACTGGAACGGTTTTGGCGACCCGCCGTCCCTTAGCTTTCGTGCGGGCTTTAACGACATTGAATTTAACCGTGAGCGTCAGGAAAAACGAGAGCTGATAAAAGGCAGATTTACAGGTGGCAATCTCGGTTGGATAGAGCCTGCGGACTTAGAGCTTTTTGCGGCTTTGTATATGAATCCTTTCAAAAATCCAACTGAAAAGCATCTGCATATTTTAGAACTTATAGAGCGTGAAGGGCCGCTAAATATTCAGCAGATGAAAGAAGAAACCGGAATGCTTGTCAAGGAAATCACGCCCGTACTTCATCGTTTGCAGGAAGCATTTTTGATTTACGAGGATCAGTACGACGGTGAGTGGGATCGTGGTTGGTATAAATTTGCCGAGTGCTTTCCAGATGTCAATTTGCAAAAATACACTCGTCACCAAGCACTGAAATTTGTATTGCAGCGTTTCTCTTGCCGTCATGTTTTGTTTGATGCCGCTATGGCGAAATCGTTTTATAAGCTGCCCGAAAAGGAAATTGGCGCTGCGGTCACCGAACTTGTAAGTGACGGCGTTATGGTAGAAGCAGACGACGGTTATATGTTGAAAAACGATTTTATGATTGTAGGGAGCGATGCCTACATCGCTCCGTTCGTTCCAAAATCTGTTTTCGCTTTGCACCGCAATGATTTTCTTTATAAATCAAACGAACATATTCTGAAAGAGTGGGTAAAACCGCTTTGTGAGAATCTTCCCTATGACCATGAGCCACTTCAATATTTGCTTATTGACGGCAAATTTCACGGTGCATCGGTCGGACATTTCCGCAATGGTCCGTATGATTTGAACGATATTGTCTGTGACTTGCCAAATGCAGAAGAGCGTAAGGATGAAATCATCAAAGCAATTACCGATGTGAATTACGGCAAAAAGCCACAGCGGTTTATGGGATCACCATTATGAAAACAGACAGATTATATGCTATAACAGTACATTTACTAAATCACGGTAAAACAACAGCAACAGAGCTTTCAAAGAAGTTTGAGATTTCTGTTCGCACGGTACAACGCGATGTAGATTCACTCTGCCAAGCCGGAATACCGATCGTTGCGGAAACCGGAGCCGCCGGTGGCTATTATTTGCCCGAAAGCTTCAAAATGGATAAGCATACGGTAACAAGCGACGACTACTCCTTCATATTAACCGCTCTCAAGGGATTTGCATCCGCAATAAACAGCGCAAAGGTTGACGCAACCTTAGAAAAGATCACTTCTCTTACAAATAATCCAAATGACGGTATGATTCTCGACTTTTCCGTGCTGCGTGAGGGCGATAATCAACTTTTGCAGCTGTTGCAAAATGCGGTACGGATAAAGCGTCCCGTCAGTTTTGCGTATACCAATGCGGACAATGTCACACGAAGCCATACCGTCGAGCCGGTAGCTGTCGTATACCGCTGGTATGCGTGGTATCTACTCGCCTATTCAAGAGTGAAGGGCGATTATCGTACCTACAAGCTCGTTCGCATGAGAAACGTCGAAATTGCCGACGGGGTGTTTACGAAAGAGCATGAAAGCGCGGAAAAGATACTGCAAAGTAATGACAGCAAGACACCGCAGCAATGTACCGAAATTACCGTTCGCTGTAAATCGCAAGCACGGGCAAGAGCCGTTGAATACCTGAACGGTAGGATAACATACGAATATGAGAACGGCGACTGCGATATGACGCTGTACGTCATCGAAAACGAGCATTTCTGGTTCGGTACGCTGTTATCGCTGGGTGATGGCGTTGAGATCGTTTCACCGGAGCATATCCGGGCGCGCGTATTGGAAGCAGCGAAAAATATTATATCACTGTACGGAAAACTATGACATACTGTTGTCGTAATTGCTCCGGTATCATGCTATTATAAAATACATGGGAGGATTGGAATATGGAATTTGATAGCAAAACCAAAATAGATGGTGCTTTGGATGTGATAATCAAACCGCTTACACCAGAACTTTCCGACGATTATTTTGACTTTTTTGAAAACAGGGCATTTACCGACGATTCCCCATATCGGTGCTATTGTCAAGTTTATCAGATGTCCAAGCAACAGTATCAGGCGGCGTATGAAAATGCAAAAAAGCAAGACCCCGGGCGCACTTCACGCGAAGTCGCCGAACGGCAAATTGCAGACGGTATTTTACAGGGTTATCTGGCATATGCGGATGGGAAGTCAATTGGCTGGTGTAACGCCAACGACAGAGCAAATTACCCCGCTGAACCGTATTATGATGTACCTTTTTATGCGCCGGTTGAAAAAAAAGAAAAAGCGGTAATCTGTTTTGAAATTGCCCCGGAATACCGCGAAAAAGGTGTTGCTACCGCA
This sequence comes from Clostridiales bacterium UBA5448, assembly GCA_002427425.1. Lineage (GTDB taxonomy): Bacteria > Bacillota > Clostridia > Oscillospirales > SIG627 > UBA5448. Next base: position 24,537 of record DIRA01000005.1, read on the forward strand.
TTATTGAATCGTGTTGTGGCCGACGCACAGACGGAAGGTTATTCGGCCGTGGTCGGCTTTCCCATCGAGAGAAGCGAACGATATGAGTGGGATAATCCAGGACCGATTCGGCTTTATGAGAAATTAGGGTTTATAAAAACGGCTCTACAGGACGGGCGTGCGGTTATGCGAAAAGAATTGAATAAACCTGATATGGTTACCATCATAAAAGAACGGAGGTAAATTACCGTGACACAAGAGAACATCAAAAGAATGCCGACACATTGCGGGGATGAAACTTGTCCATCCTGCGTCGTCGCGGGCGACTATATTTATCTCGCCCATCATGCCGGAGGCTTTGACAAAAGGGATATCAAACATCAGATGCGAGCAGTTTTCGAACGAGCAAAAAACACGCTTGCACAGGCGGGAGCGACCCTTGACGACATGGTGCAAATTAATTTGTACCTTTACGACCTTGCAGATTTCGATGGAGCAATAGAAGTGTTTTACGAGTATTTCAGCAAGGACTGCTTCCCCGCGAGAATGACCTCGACTTCGAAATTTCTCGATGCCGAATGCCTTTGTATGATAGACGGAATCGCATATAAAAGGAGATGACACCATGTTGACTCTGACAAATCAACAGGCGAGACGGTTTATTCTATTGAAACAAGGCTTACTCGGCGAACATAAATTCACCGGCAAGCAGGGCGCACTTGAATATATCCGACAAGCTGGTTGTATTCAGTTCGATCCGGTCGACGTATGCGGTAAAATGGCGGAGCTCACTTTGCAGTCGCGGGTCAAGGGCTTTACCAAAAAGCAGCTCGACGAGCTCTTGTACAAAGACCGAGCACTGTTCGATTATCCCGACAAACAGCTCTCGATTATTCCCACCGAGAATTGGGCGTATTACCATCGTTACCGCGAGGCCGCACGAGCGGGCGGAAAAAAGTTTGAGGGGCTTGCGGAACTTGAGCGGCAGGCGAAGGAATATATCGAAGCAAACGGGGCGGTCAGCGCCAACGAGCTGCCGCTTTCTGGTAAAATGCACTGGCACTCTCACATCCATTGGAGCGGCGATTGGGGCGGTGAGTCGAATATATCTCGTTCCGTGCTCGAGCAGCTTTACTCGACCGGCGAACTTGTCATTCATCATAAAAAAGGAAGCCGCAAGTATTACGACCTGGCGTCCCGATATATTCCCGCCGAAATTCTCAACGCGCCCGAACCGCTGCCCGAGGATTATGAACATCAGAAGTGGCGTATCCTGCACAGAATCGGAGCGGCAGGATTGATTTGGGATCGTCCGTCGGGCTTCTGGAACAATGTGTGGGGACTGACTACCGAAGCCCGCCACCATATTTTCAGGGAACTGACGAAGGATGAGACAATATCCGAGCTCAATGTCGAAGGCTTAAAGTATACGCTTTATTATCTTACCGCCGACGCGCCGCTGCTGGAAGCAGCGATTTCGGAATTGAAAACCAAACCGCGCTGTGAACTTATCGCACCACTCGACCCGTTTTTGTGGGACAAAGAGCTTGTCAGGGCGATTTTTGGCTTTGATTACAGTTGGGAGATCTACACCCCTGCGGATAAGCGAAAATACGGCGCGTATGTCCTGCCCCTGCTGTATGGCGATCGGTTCGTTGGGCGTGTGGAGGCGATAAACGAACGGAAGGCAAAAACGCTTGTCGTTAAAAATATTTGGTACGAGGATGGGATCAGGCAAACAAAATCACTTGCGTCCGCTGTGGACAAGTGCATTGGAAGATTTGCGAAATTCAATGAATGTGACGGTGTAACTTCACATGAGTAAACGTCATGCATTACAACCATCGGTTGTATAATTCTGAACTGAAAAGAAATCGCGTCGCTTCCATTTGTTTCGGATTGACCGTATACTGGATTCATTAAAATCTTGGAGGAAGCATTATGATCAACAAAATACATTTCGGCAAACGGATTGCGGCGCATAGAAAAGAATTGCATCTGTCACAGGCGGAACTTTCCGAAAAGCTTGGCGTTTCCTCGCAGGCTGTTTCCAAATGGGAGTGTGGAACGGCGCTTCCGGATTTGGACTTGCTGCTTAAATTGTCACACCTTTTCGGCGTATCAATCAATGATTTACTTGAAGACCGCGATATTATCGCCAAGCTTGCAAAATGCGAATATGAAAACGACGGTATAGCGTATTTCGTTCCGAAGTCGGAAAAAGGCTGTAACAAAGAATGGGCGGACGAAATCATCAGGGACGATTGGATAGCACGAAACTTTAACAGCAATAAAGCGGAAAACGCGATATCCGATGAAATCGGCAGAAGAATCGCAGAACACGGCGGCACAATTCTTGAAATCGGAGCTGGACCGGGCGGCGGTTTTATGCCATATGTGTTGAAAGCCAATCCGGAAGCCACTGTTATCATCAGTGATATATCTCCCACCATCGTCAGTGAATGGAAACGCTTTCTCGACCGCGAACTTAATTCTCCGGAAATCTATTACGCGGTTTTCAACTTCTGCAATATTCCCTTCAAAGACGCTTGCGTCGATGTTATTTCGGATGGCGGGGGGATCGGCAATACCGAGCGCGGCACAGGAACAAAAGAAATGGCATTAAAAGAAGCATATCGCGTGCTAAAACCAGGCGGACTGCTCGTTACCTCTACCGGATTTGTTAATAAGGAGATGCTTGGAGCGTTGACGGAAAACGTCGGGCAAATTTTGAAGGATAAACGTCCGGACATTTTTGAAGATTTATATGAAGAAACGGTACTTGCCGGATTCAAGAAAATTGACAGTGTAATCAGCGGGAGTTGGGACACCGACAATGATGATAGCGATATCGCCGACTTGGCACGTTCGATCGGCGTAAATTTGCGATTTACGAGCTATATACGGTATTGCCAAAAGTGAATCGCCGCTTCTCGCCCATAAAAAGTCGGAGAATTGTACTCTTTTTCTGTTAAAAACATGATCTGGATGAAGTTAAAATGGATATGTTTGGGGAAGCTGAATTCTAATTATATAATTCCCTTGACTTTGACGTGACGTCGTACTTTATAATTTGTGTAACATCAAATTATGAAAGGAATATCATTATGGAATTACAAACAATCAGCCAGATCTCAAAAGCGTTTAATTTGTCAACGAGAGCGCTTCGCTATTATGAGCAAATCGGGCTTATTCAAAGCGAAAAGAAAGAAGATTATGCTTACCGTGTCTATTCGGAGGACATGGTAAAAAGGTTACAACAAATCGTTATTCTGCGTAAACTGCGAATACCGTTAAAACAAATTGCGGAAGTGTTGCAAAGCGAAAACACAGCGGAGGTAATAGACACCTTCCGTCAGAATCTATCCGAGGTTGACGACGAAATTACAGCCCTTTCCACCATTCGCGATATTATCAGCAGCTTTATTACACGGCTTAATGAAAGCATTCATGACAGTACCAAAATTAAGTTAAATTTGCTTGATGATACAGATTTACTTGAAGCGGTGGATTCATTGTCAATACAGAAAGCACCCCTCAAGGAAGAAAAAACAGCCGAGGATTTGCAGGCTGCCAGTGAAAAGCTGAATAAACTCACCGACCGTGATGTGCGAATCGTTTATTTACCACCGAGTGATGTAGCTTCATATCAAGTTATTGGCGACGGACCGAATGAACCGGAAGGACACTGCCACGAGGTGATAAATTCTTTTGTACGGGAGAGTAACCTTGCTATCATTAAGCCGGATTTACGGCATTTTGGCTTTAACGCGCCCAATCCGGTTGATGAAACAAATTATCACGGCTATGAAATGTGGGTAACTATTCCCAATGATTTTTCTGTGCCTGAACCGCTTGTGAAAAAGCATTTTGCAGGAGGATTGTATGCTGCGCATATGATACCAATTGGCGCTTTTGAAGAATGGGAATGGATTGCAACATGGGTGTCCAATAATGAAAAGTATGAGTACAACGGTGCATGGCAAAACGAAAATATGTTTGACTGGCTTGAGGAACAGCTAAACTATATTAATCGTCTCGATTTGCCTAATGACGGTGACGATGAGGGAATGCAGCTTGACTTGCTGATACCGATAAAGCCAAAAATTTTCTCGGGAACAAGGAACGCTTAGAAAAAATTGTATAGAAAAAATATAAATATTTTTTCTCGTTTAAACGACAAAGTTAGAAAAATCGGCAGTAAATAAAATACACATTACATTCACAATACGACAGACCGGAACGGATTACTTCGTTCCGGTTTCTTTTTCGTGAAAACGAAATGGCATAGAAAATGGCAAGGTTCGCGCCGATGACAGAGAAAAATGATCATGCTATACTGTTCTCGATGAGAAGTATGAAGATATATAATGCTTACCGAATAATGCCGTTTGCGACGGCATTATATTTTCAGGACGAAATTCGTCCCGAAAACCCGCTAAAATCAAGGATTTTAGCGGGCAGCGCGCATTGATTGCCGTCTGTAGGTGGCTTCGGTCGGGAAACGACCAAAGCCACCATGCAAGATTTTTGACGCATATGCATCAAAGACCTTGCACCTGAACAATCATAAAATGCCTCTAAAGCCGCTCCGCGGCTGCATTTTTCGATTGTTCAGCAGACATTATATAAAAAAGTGAAAAGCATTGACCGAAGCCGCCCTGTTCCGACTGAAAATCTTGTCGCAAAACAGCGAATACCCCTTGAGGTGGGTTCTAATTCGCCCACCTTATTTTGACTTTCGCCAAGCCTATTGAAATTACAATGAATGTTTGCTATACTTTTTTTACGGAGTTAGCTACTTAGTTAATCCGTGAAAGGAGTATCAGGATGAGCAAAGAAGAAACATTCGGAGATTTCATTCTTAAGCAAAGAAAAAACGGAGACAGCTATCTTTCCGCAAGAGAGCTTGCGGGCAAACTCGGAGTTTCCGCCGTCTATATCTGCGATATGGAAAAAAGCCGAAAACCAGCGCCGAGCGGCGAGATACTCGAAAAAATGTGCCGGATACTTTGCCATACGGCAGAGGAACGTGACAGGTTTTACGACCTTGCCGGACGGTCAAAAAACACGGTCAGTTTCGATCTGCCGGAATACATTATGGAGAATGACATCGTTCGAGCTGCGCTGCGTACCGCAAAGGATAATGATATTGACGATAAGGAGTGGGAGGATTTCATCAAACGGATTGTGAAATCCAAGAAAAAAATCCAACCTTCAGGAAAGGGGTAGCGGAAAGATGGAGCAAATGTATTTCACGGAATCGGCGCTTGAAGGTATCGCGCGGTCTGTTTTACAGAAATATAACCCGAATTATATGAATGCCGTACCGCAGGCCGTTCCGATTGAATATATCATTGAAGAAGTCTACGGCTTGACTATCGAATACAAACGTCTGTCGAAAAGCGGCAAAATGCTCGGCAAAACTATTTTTGACGACGGTTGGACAAGCTATTTTGATTTGGAAACCGGACGCTATGAGTTTATCTATCAGAAGGCAGGCACGATGATGCTGGAAGTGTCGCTGATAGATGATAATATGGGGCGGCTGCGTTTTACGATGGCACATGAGCTTGCCCATTGGGTAATTCATCAAAGGCTGTACAAAGGCACTGGCGAAATTGCCGCCTTTATCACCTCGGATCAGGATAATTCCACCGAATGGCAGGCGAATACGGTTGCCAACAGGATACTTATGCCCAAAGGACAGATTAAACGCTGCTTTTACAGCTTTGTGTCCAACCACTGTTCTCCACGGAACGTCGCTCTTGAAATGTCGAGAATATTCGGTGTTTCACATCAAGCAATGGAAATCCGACTTCATGAAGCTGGGTTGATGTAATTCCCCTCAACTCGTCTTTTTTTAACATAATAATTAACCATTCGGCTAATTTCGACAAATACTGCAATATGACGAAGGAGGCATAAGCTGATGAAAACCTGCACATCTGTAAAGAAACGAAAATGTCCGCCGCTACAATGTCCGCACTGTGATTCACGGCTTGCCGATGACAGAGTCACAGCAGAGAAAAAAGACAAGAAAATCATTCTGAAGGACAACGAAGGCGACATTGTTGTGAAATGTCATACCTGCGGAAATCAGATAGGAATTACAATTGAATAACATATTTGTACACTTCTTTCTACAGAGCATCATCCGCCCATCTGTGAACATGGGATTAACCCTTACATAATGAGGGATTTCGAGGTAGAAGCCTGACAAGCAGTTTTTATAACTGCGCGTCGGGCTTCTGCCTTTTTTGCTTGTATAGAGACAGAAGTAAATATCCGAAAGAAAGCGGAAGTGATCGATTAACGATTGCTTCCGCTTTTTTTATACCTTGAGAAAGGACAAGCCTTATGAAAAAAGCATTTTACTGGCAGCCGTACATAGCGAAATACCCCTAATCTCCTGATTTTGATTTACCCCGAGCCCCAAATCAAAATTCAAAGGAGATTAGAAAAATGTCATTTAACAACGGTCTGGAAAGAAAACGCTTTGAAGCCAAGCAGAAGGCTTTACGTGCCGAATATGAAAAGCTCGGCATGAGTGAGGGAAAAATCCGCGCTCTGTATGAACTCGACCTTGCGGAGTTTAACAGCGACCGGAAGTACAGCACGCACACACAGCAGATGAATCCTGCCGATTTAGAGGCTGATGAGGACGGCAATGCGGAAAGCGGCAGAAATCCTCTGTTTGAAAAGTTCAGAGCGGTGCTATCGGTCAACGACCCCGAAAAACTGTCGCATTTCCGCTACGGTTGGATTGATGAAATCGACAACCCGGCATTGGCGGCAAATCTAAAAAAACTGTCTTTGGAGGACAAAGAACTGCTGACATTGCTTGCTATCGACGGTTATTCGCAAGTGGAAGCTGCGGAAAAGCTTGGAACAACAAAGCAAAATATCAACAACAAACTGTCCCGGCTCAAAAAAAGATTGATTTGAGCGTGTACTTTCAGCACTTCTCGGTGGCTACCAATTGAGAGGACAAATGTCCGATCACCTGTTCCTTGACAACAGAATACCCATTCACCAAATACGTTCTTTCCGTTACCGGGTGACGAACCCGGCAGCCACATCCGTAGGCACGCTACGACAGCCGTGATAAAAGCGGCCGAGCGAGAAAGCCTGATGGTAAATACGGGGTTGCTACCCGTAAGGCCACAACAAGCGGAGAGGATCATGATACTCCTGCCCGGTCATAAAGTCGAGCGTGAAGCGATGTTTACATCGCAATCCGTCGCAACAAGTGAGGGCAGCTCCGAGAGAACCTCGGAGGGGTGAGACCCGTGGAGCTGATAAGGATTCAATCCTGCGCAGTCAGCCGTTTGGTGATTTCCCTTGCCGGGGGCGTCGAGGACAAATGCGGCAAAGAAAAAGATTTACAAACACAAGGGGTAAGTCTGTCATTTACAGGCTTACCCCTTTTACTTATTGAGTCAAATACAGGGAGGTTAAATTCATATGATGAAGGAAATCAAACGGGGCGATTTGTATTATGCCCGTCTCGATCCAGTTGTCGGGAGTGAACAGGGCGGAACTCGTCCGGTTTTAATATTGCAGAACAATATGGGCAACAAATTCAGTCCCACTACGATTATTGCGGCGGCGATTACAAGCAAAATCAGCAAAGCGCCACTGCCCACTCATGTCACGCTGAACGGCATTCCCGGTCTTGCGTGCGAATCCATTCTTCTTATGGAGCAGCTTCGCACAATTGACTGCAAGCGGCTTGGCAGCTATATCGGCACTCTGGATGAAAGGATTATGGCAAAGGTCGATCAGGCTCTTGCCGTAAGTGTGGGGCTGAACGATGAGCAGAGATAAAGACGGTATGCTCCTGTGTTTATGCCCTGTCTGCCGCGATCAGTTTGCCGGAATCCCCGGCACATATCTCAAACGGGTGGATAAAGAGCAAAATGTAAAAGAAACCTGTACCTACTGCGGCATCCGCAAGGGTTACGATTACCGGGTGCTGCGCCGTAAGGTGAGAAAAGAAAAACAGGAATAGGACATTCCACACGGCACATAAGCTGTTATGCAGGTTTTTTTATATATGGGAGGTTACGCCATGAATAACGTCACAGCAAGCGCGCTCGATGAAATGAGCCGCATAGATATACGAACCGTCGATCCCGATACGCTCGTCGATATTCGAGATGTCGAGGTAGACCACGAACTGCCGAAGGAAGCAAGGATTCTGAACTTCATTGAGAAAATTAAAAATCCCTACTGCTTCAAGCATGGTAAAGTCATTGTGAAAGTCGGCTTTGCCGATACGGAGGATACTTTTGAAAATCGTTTTGAAAGCTATCTGCGCTCGATATGAGCGCTTTGTTTTTCGGAACACATCCCGGCACACTTTCGGTTGGACGCAAAGAGTTTACAAATATACCGCTGGACGCGAAGCCGTCCAGTGTGTATAATAATAGCAGACTATAACTTTTGCACTCTCCAATCGACGTGTTTCGGTGAAACAAATTGATTGGAGGTTTTGTCATGTCTGAATACATGAATACTGCAAACGGCGTTGTTTACAACGCCGATACATACTCCCGCCTTTCCGACGACGACGCCGACAAGGGTGACAAAAAAGAATCCGACAGCATCGTCAACCAAAAAGAATATATAAGAGAGTATCTGAAATCAATGCCGGAAATCCGCATCTGCCATGAACGGGCAGACGACGGGTTTTCAGGTGTTGATTTTTTTCGTCCCGATTTTCAGAAAATGCTTGAAGATGTACGCTCCGGCAAGGTCAACTGCATTGTCGTAAAGGACTTGAGCAGGCTCGGCCGTAACTACATTGATACCGGAAAATACCTTCAGGAGTTCGCCCGTCTCGGCGTTCGGTTTATCGCCATCAACGACGGCTACGATACGGCAAATCTGCAAGGTCAGGCAAGCACGATTCTTCTGCCGATAAAAAACCTGATGAACGATTCTTACAGCCGTGATATTTCCATTAAAATCCGCAGCCACCTTGAAGTTAAAAAACGCAAGGGCGAGTTTATCGGCGCGTTCGCCGGATATGGCTATATGAAAGATGAGCTTGATAAAAACAAACTCATTATTGATGATTACGCCGCGGAGGTCGTTCGGGACATCTTCAGACGGAAGCTGGAAGGCATGAGCCAACAGGGTATTTCCGACTGCCTGAACGAGAACGGCGTTCTTTCCCCCGCCGAATACAAGCGTTCGCTCGGCATGAAGTATCATACGGGATTCAAGAGCAATCCGCACGCCAAATGGACGGCGGTGGCGGTCGGACGGATTCTCCGCAACCCGTTATATATCGGTTCGACCGTTCAGGGAAAAGCCGGACGCCCGAACTACAAAATCAAGAAGCCCGTCACGAAACCGCAGGAAGATTGGATTATCGTTGAAAATACCCATGAGGGAATCGTGAGTGAGGAAGAATTCAAAACGGTGAACGGCCTTTTGCACAAGGATATGCGGATTCCGTCAGCCGGAGCGACCGTCTATCCTCTTTCCGGTCTGATTTTCTGTGCCGACTGCAAGCAGAACATGGTACGCAAGACCGTCCCGGCGAAGGGCAAGAAATATCAGTATTATACCTGTTCGACCAACCGTGACGACAAAACCGCCTGTACTACCCACAACATCAGCGAACCGCAGCTTATGGCGGCGGTCGAGGCGGCGATTCATACGCACATCGAAAGCGTTATCAACATTGAAAAGACGATAGAGTTTATCGCCACGCTGCCGGAGCAGACGACCGACGCTCAAAAGGTCGATAAGCAGATTGAAAAGCTGAAAGCCGACCATGAGCAGTATATGACTTTCAAGATGAAAACCTATGAAAGCTTTATCAGCAATCTGATAGATAAGGCAACCTTTCAGAATTATACCGCCATCTACAACGAGACCTGTGAGGAAATCGAACGCGCTATCGCCAACCGGCAGGAAGAACTGGAAGCGATATTAAACGCCGGAAATCCGCATAATGATTGGATTACCCATTTCAAGGCGTTCCGGTTCAAGGAAAATCTGCTTGACCGGACCTGTCTCATCCGGCTGATCGACCGCATCCTTGTTCACGAGGGCGGCAGAATAGAGATTATCTTCAAGTATCACAACGAATACAGGGCGGCGCTCGCCTATATCGAGCAGAGAATTAAGGACGAAAATACGAAGGAGGCTGTGTAAAATGGCACGCACAAGCAGAAGAACAAATAAAATCGCCCCGGCGCAGGCCGCCGAGACAATGAAAATATGGAATACTGCGTTATACGGACGGCTCTCGGTTATGGATACGAGAGACCGTAAAGAAAGCGAAAGCCTTGAAACGCAGATGGAGCTTATGAAAAACTATCTCCGCGGGAAAGCGCAATTCAGCCTGATCGACTGTTACCGCGACAACGGCGAGACAGGTACGAATTTTCAGCGCCCCGATTTCATGCGTATGATGGACGATGTTCGCGCCGGAAAAATCAACTGTATCATCGTCAAGGATTTAAGCCGTTTCGGTCGTGATTTTCTGGAAACGGGCAATTTTCTTGAGCGCATCCTGCCTTTCTTCGGTGTTCGCTTTATCTCGATCAACGACAACTACGACAGCGAAACCGCCGACAGCGGCGATATTCTCTCGGTCGCTCTGAAAAATCTGATGAACGACATCTATGCCAAAGACATTTCGGCAAAGGTTTACTCCGCGCTTGACACAAAGAAGAAAAAGGGCGAGTTTATCGGCAACTTTGCCGCTTACGGGTATATGAAATCCCCCCAAGATAAGCACAAACTGATAATCGACGAGGAAGCCACCCCCATTGTCCGCCGTATCTTTCAGATGAAGGACGACGGCGCGGGAACAAACGCTATCGCCCGAACGCTCACCGCCGAGGGGATTCCGAATCCGAGCAATCACCGCTACCGTCAGGGCGTGATCTACACCGAGCGCTTTTCAGAGAATACCCCGTGGGGAACGCAGGCGGTCAAGAACATACTGATGAATCCCGTCTATCTCGGACACATGGTACAGGGAAAGAAAATTACCAAGCTACATGAGAATCAGCCGCAGACACGGATGTCGCCGTCCGATTGGATCATCGTAGAAAATACCCATCCCGCCATCATCGAACAGACGCAGTTTGACCGTGTGCAGACGCTTCTTGCCGAGAAAAAGACCGAATATCATGACAGGCTCGGCAAATACGATTATCTCGGCAAAACCGAAAACATCTTCAAGGGGCTTGTCGTGTGCGGCTCCTGCGGTAAAAACATGGTGCGGTATAAGGAAGTCTACAACAAGGGCAGAAATATTGAATATCTGTTTATCTGCCCGCAGCACTCCATGCACCCTACCGACTGCCCCAACGCCGGAGGGCTGCGTGAGGAAAAGCTGACCGACATTGTTTACGATCTTCTCCACTCTCAAATGAAACTGCTTGTGAAAGCGAAGGAAGTCATCGAACGCGTCAGCAAATCGGCGGGCTTCCGTGGACGGCGCACCGAGCTTGCGGAGAAAATCGCCGCCACGAAAGAACGGCAGAAGAAAATCAAGGCGAACCGCATGACGCTGTTTGAGAATTACATCAATCAAATCGTCAGCAAGGCTGATTTTGAATATTTCACCGCGTCCTACGATACCGAGGATCAGAATCTCACTGCTGAACTTACCGTATTAAACGGCGAGCTTGCCGTTTTGCCGGAGCATTCGGCGAAGGACAATAAGTGGTATGCCGCCTATTACAAGTTCAGGGACAGAAAAGAACTGTCACGCCTGATGCTGACCGAGCTTGTCGATAAAATCTACATCGACGGCGACAAGTCGGTACGGGTACTTCTGAAATATCAGGACGAAATGCAAAAGCTGTTCAATATCGCACAGGAAGGAGAACAGGCAAATGGCTAAAATGATAAAAACGCTGAAACGCTATGTCATTGCGCTCTATATCCGCCTGTCCTCTGCCGATCGCGATAAAGACGAAAACGGCAAGGATGAGAGTGACAGCGTGACCGCACAGCGCGATATGATCCGTAATTTCATTGCTGCTCGTCCCCAATTTTCGGGTGCTGAAATCATCGAGTTTTGTGACGACGGACGGACAGGGACGAACTTTGAGCGCACCGGCGTTGCGAAAATGCTTGACGCCGCCAAGCGCGGTCAAATCAACTGTATTATCGTCAAGGATTTAAGCCGTTTCGGTCGTGACTACATCGAAGTGGGCGATTATTTGGAGCAGATATTCCCGTTTCTCGGAATCCGCTTCATTGCTATCAACGACAACTACGACAGCATAGACCACCCCTACGGCTCTGCCGGTCTGATTGATGTTTCATTCAAGAACGTCATCTATGACCTTTATTCAAAGGAACTGTCCGAAAAGGTCAAAACCACGAAAAGGCAACTTGCCGAAAAAGGCTATTTCCTCTCGCCGTATGCTTTTTACGGCTATGATAAAGTACCCGGTAACAAGCATGAACTGATGATTGACGAGAGTACGGCAGTCTATGTCCGCGAACTGTTCAGCCGTTTTCAGAACGGTGAAGGCACAACCGAGCTTGCGCGGGACTTCAATGTGCGCGGGATTCCAACGCCCATGATGGTAAAACGGCAGAAAAATGTCACCCGCAACTGGAACAGCAAATCCCACGACAGCAATATATGGTCGGGTTCGATTATCCGAAAAATACTGATTGATAAACGCTATACAGGGGTTATGATTTACGGCAAAAACAAGCGCGTCAAGGTCGGTTCGGGAGAAAGCGTTCCCGTGCCGAAGGAAGAATGGACAGTTGTTCCCGATATGTTTCCGGCTCTTGTCACAAAGGAAACCTTTGCCGCCGTGCAGGAGATTTTACACAGAGAATACGCAGCGGCATACACAAAGAAAAGCAACGTGATTTTCTACCGTAAAATCCAATGCGGTTACTGCCATCTTGCCATGATACGGAAAGAATCGAAAAATACCTATTATGTCTGCGAAACCTATAAGGATAATCCCGAAGCCGTCTGCCCGGACGACAGGGTTTATGAAAGTGAGATTGTCGAAGTTGTACTTGCGGCGATACGCAAGCAGGCGCAGTTATTCCACAAAACCGAAGCCGAGATACAGAAAAAGCAGGATAGAACGGCAAAACGCAAGCATACACTTCAAGAGAGAGTCTGCGATCTGCGGTCGGTTATCGGCATGAAGTCACAGGAAAAAATGCAGGCGTTTGAGGATATGGTATCCGGTCGGGTTACGCCGAAAGAATATCAGACAAAGTGCGAACGCTGCGATGCCTATATTCGAACCACCGAAACCAAAATATCGGCCTTGGAGGAACAACGAAAAAAAGAAGAAATCGTGCGGAATCCTGCCGCCGATATGTTTCTGCCTTATACGCAGCTCCGCGCTCTTACACGGGAAATCGTAGATGTGCTGATTGATAAAATCTATGTTTATAGCGGTCAGGCGATTGAAATCATTTGGGACTTCAAAGACGAATACAAGGAAACCGTAAAGGAGAAAATCTCATGAAAGTTTGTTTATATGCACGCGTCGCTTGCCACGATCAGACTGCGCTTGATTGTCAGGTTGAAAATCTGAAAGCCTTTGCCGCGGAACATAGCCTTGATGTAGTCGATGTCGCCGCAGAGTTTGGATCGGGTATGAGCGCCGACAGACAGGCGCTCTCCCGTGTGGAAGCTCTCGCCGTCAAAAGACAGATTGACGCGATCATCGTCAAAGACATTTCAAGATTATATAGGGACACCTTCAAATACGACGAACTGAAACGCCGTCTTGATAGCTATGGCGTGAGGATTTACACGCTCGACGCCCTTCAAAGGCTGCTTTAAGCGCCTTTGAAGGCGTGGACGCAAAAAGTTTACATAAAAAAATCTCCTAATTTTTTTAGTTTTGTCTTGACACACGGAGATGACGGTATTTCCGGTACCAATACTAAGAAGCGTGAAGAATTCAACCGCATGATTGACGAGTGTATGGCCGGTAATATCGATATGATCATTACAAAGTCCATCAGCCGCTTTGCCCGAAACACACTGGACTGTTTGAAATATATCCGTCAACTTAAGGACAAGAACATACCGGTCTATTTCGAGAAAGAAAACATAAATACCATGGATTCCAAGGGCGAGGTCATGCTCACAATTATGGCATCCCTT
>DIRA01000005.1:38948-39129 GCA_002427425.1 Clostridiales bacterium UBA5448
CAACTGCGCACGGTTCCTCGGTTACACCAAGGATGAGAATAAGCGCCTTGTGGTTGTACCCGAAGAAGCCGAAATCGTAAAGCGCATTTATCGAGAATACCTTGAGGGTGCCAGTATGCTGAAGATTGCACGTGGGTTAGAGGCCGACGGTATTCTGAACGGTGCAGGCAATGAGCGCTGG
>DIRA01000005.1:39294-81974 GCA_002427425.1 Clostridiales bacterium UBA5448
CGCTGGCACACCAGTAACATTAACAACATTCTACGAAATGAAAAGTACATCGGAGATGCGCTCTTGCAGAAAACCTATACGGTTGATTTTCTTACAAAGAAGCGGGTCAAGAACACCGGTATTGTTCCGCAGTACTATGTAGAAAACAGCCATGAAGCCATCATCCCGCGTGAAGTTTTCATGCAGGTGCAGGAAGAGCTTATCCGCCGCCGTATTGTGCACACAAGCCCAAACGGAAAGACCAGAACCTTCAGCAGCAACCACGTGTTTGCTCAGATAATCATCTGCGGCAAATGCGGTGAGGTTTTTCGCAGGGTGCATTGGAACAACAGAGGTAAGAAGTCCATCGTCTGGCGCTGTGTCAGCCGGTTAGAAAACACAGGCTTATTCTGCGATGCTCGCACAGTACTGGAGAGCACCATTGAGCAAGTACTGATCACCGCCATTAATCAGACGCTCTGTGACAAAGACTCTTTCCTCACTACTCTACGGGAGAACATCGCCACCGTCATAAATCGCGAAAGCGACAAAGCTTTGGCGGATATCGATAAGCGGCTGGAAGAACTTCAAACGGAGCTTTTGAATCTTGCCACTTCCAACGCGGATTATGATAAGGTTGGCGATGAGATTCACCTCCTGCGTGACCAGAAACAAAAACTCCAGCTTGAAAACGCCAACCGTGATGAACTCAAAAAGCGGATTGCTGACATGAGCACATTCCTAAAGAAACAATCCACCGCCCTCACCAAATACGATGAGCAGCTTGTCCGGCGGCTGATTGAAAAGGTCACTGTCTACGAGGACAAATTCACCGTGGAGTTCAAATCAGGCTTAACGATAGATGTGGGGAGATAAGAGCAAAAATGAGCAAGGCACTCTACGAAAATAACAACGTAGGGTGCCTTACTTCATTTTGCTTTAACCTCAAAGATTGATCCCTCTCTGCGGTATCCAAGTTTTTCGTAATACGTATCGACATCACTCATAACATAGACGGGCTGTTCTGGAAAGTCTTGGCATACCCGTTCCATTAGGCTTTTCCCAAGTTGCCTTCCCCGATGTGTTTTTTTTACGAGCAAATCATATATGTAAACACCAAAACCATCATCTTCTCGACAACGGACATATCCGCATACCAGAAGGCCGTCACAGGCTATGTATGTTATGCTTGATTCAAGAGCCTTAATGTATTTATCACAGCCGCCCGGCCCATGGTAACAGCTCCATTCATCTCCTTCTTCAATAAGAAGGTCAAAAAGCAAAGATTCATAGGCTTTGCTGTATTCTCTAATTTCCATACGTTTCACATCCATTATAAAAGAACTTCCACTTGTTTCTTTGACTTTTTATCCAATATTTCACCTGACAGCGCATTTAAGATAAAGCTTTCTATTTCATCTGTGTTATGTTCATTCCTAATGAGAAGCAAGACGTTCAGGATATCCAGCAATATGGATTTTCGCATGGTTTCTTTTACGGCCATGAGGTCAAAGGAAATAAGTCTGGAAGCTATTCTATCATTCAAGCCCGGCTTGCCCGAAGCAATTTTCCCCAACGCTTGAATACATTGACGTATTGTAATGGGCTTTTCGTCGTTAAGAAGCGTCAGGTATTCATCAATAGTATCTTCCATCCTGTTTTCAGTATCCCATTTTGCGTTCTCGGCAATCAGCATTAGGCCAATACTTCTCTGATAAGAATTATCGCTTTTTAGTTTGTTCCGGAAAGTATCCCAATACGGATAAATATCATCAAAGAATGAAGATCTGGTTTGCAGAAGGAGAAATGCCTGATATCTGATTTTATCGTCTCTTAGTGTTAATCTTTCGATGAGCTCAGGAATATCCTCCTTGTTCAGAGCCTTTGATGCTTCCGGCAAATCACATTTCGAAATTGACATGATACTATCATCGTTACTTTCCAATCGCATTATACTGACCCCTCTTTTTTCTCTTGAAAAATCTTTACTTGTTAAATGAACTAATTTCAATCAAGTTTCCTTCCGGATCAGAGATATAACATGTGCGTTGCCCCCACGGCTCGGTAGTTGGCTCCAATACAGGTATCGCCCCTTTAGATACAACTTCTTTAAATGTCAAATCAACCGCCGCATAGTTATCGACGCTTAAGGCAATTTCATAATGCCCATTAATATTATTCGCATATCCAAAGGTTCTGTTTGTCATCTTCTCAAAGTCTGTCCGGCGGTATAATAAAAACAAGGTTCCATCCTTGACCAAATAAACATTCGATGCATTTTCATCTTCCCGGATTTCAAAATTCAGAATATCTCTGTAAAAGCGGACCATCGTTACCATGTCTTTTACGAAGATCCCAAAACCATCTAATTTCATAATGTGTCAACCTCCAATCAAATTTGATTTTGAATTGACAAGCTCTCACTTATTGTCGTTATAAATTTCTCCACACCTTGATCGATAATATCTATCAACGAGACTTGATCCTCAAAATCTGGTTCAGGTGTCAAGATGCACTCAATTATAGCATCCGGATTATTGATATCATGAAATAGATTTACATTACCTGAAATATTACTTTTAAGTATAAATAGTTAGTTCCCTTTTTTCTTCGCTTTATCTATCAGTATAAATGAGACTACTGCATAAATAAGAACTACTACCATTAGGCAAATCTCTATGATCAGGAACAACACCTTCTCAGTAATCAAATTCAATCCCATCATTATGAATACTAAGCATAAAATTAAAAACACAATAGCAGATTGACGATAAAGTGGCTTCTTATTAATTTTGCTACGTTCTTCTTTTGAAGCGCTCAAATATATATTGTTAAAGGGAAATCCTTTTTCAAGGAACTGCAAAATAGAAATTGCTAACGTGCCCGCTGCAAACAAGAAAATTATTATCGCGTTTATTATTTCGCCAGTTTCCATGGTAATACACCTCCTAAAGATAAAAAGATTATTTCTTCTTCGAACTATATTTCTTACTACTCCGCCGCATTCCATCATCGTCCGTAACTATATTGATTCGTTTTTTCTTTTCTGCCTAAACAGCCCTGAACTCGCTCTCCGTAATGATCGGCGGATAACACTCTTTCATTACCCCTTTAGATACGACTTCTTAAAATGTTAAATCAACTGCCTCATAGTTATCGACACTTAGGCAAGGCTTCAGCAACAACAATTAAACGCCAACTGTTTTCATTATAACTGTTCATATTATAATCCCCATAAACCCGAATGTTTGTATACCCTGCTTGTGAAAGCAATCTTTTATAATCTTCATCCAGAAGTATTCTATAAACAATATCGTATTGGTTGCTTTCTAATCGTTGGGGACTATGGAACAAATCTAAAACATGAATAGTCTGAAACAGGTTATTGTGCTCCTTGACAAATACTCGTGAGAAATCCGATCGGTTTACGACAACTTCAATTGACGGCAATGTAAGTGTGAAATGCGTTGTTCCTTGTGTTAATACCAATAATCCATTTTTATTCAGCCTATTTTTCATGGAACGAAGAGCTGTCAATAAATCCTCCTCTGTATGTAAATGTGGCAATGAGTTTGTGAGACATACAATTGCATCAAATGTTATATCAAATTCCTGTTCTAAAAACCGAAAATCACATTGATGCAATGGAATATTATAACCTCTCATTTGCAGATTTTTGTGTGCTACCTCAATCATAGAATTTGAATAATCTGAGCCCCAGACATTGTATCCGGACTGAGCCAGCATTAATAGATGTTGTCCTGTCCCACAGGCACAGTCTAAAATGTTATTGACACCATGTTCAGAGAAAATTTTATTTAGGAATGTTTTTTCATCACCCAAATACTCTTCTATAGCCCCAAATTCGTCATAGTCATAAGCAAATTTCTCATATAAGTCTTTCATTTAATAATTCCCTCCTATATATGAGGTTTCACTTGTTTTACCACCTGTAATCAGCTTCTATTTATGTGCACATCCAACCTGACCACACAACCTCAAAAATTTTCGAAAAAACATCTAAATCGACCACTCACAAAAGCTGACATCTAACCTGACTACTCGCCGAGCTATGACATCTAACCTGACCACTTAACTATCAAAATAGCTCTGTTGGACTTGTTCCCACGAAGCGATATTTTCATGTTTTTCGTTCAATGGGTTTTACGCCCATGTGCGCTAATATCCTTGATATATAAGGGTTTTCAGCACACTCACTTTTTCACCCTCGTTATCAATACCACCGTCTCAACGTGGCCTGTGCGGGGGAACATATCTACCGTATGCACGGTTGAGGCCATATATCCTGCTGCTATCAATTTACTCATATCCCGTGCTAAGGTAGCGCTGTCACAGGAGACATATAAAATGAAGGGAATTTGATTTTCAGCCAGAGTATGCAACAGTTGATTGTCACAGCCTTTTCGGGGAGGATCCACAATGACCAAATCAGGGATGTTTTCCTCCAACGCATGGTGAATCCAATGACCCGCATCTCCGGACAGGAAAGAGGCGTTATCAATCCCCGCGTTTTTGGCGGCGATTTTTGCGTTCTCAACGGCTTCGGGTACAATATCGACGCCCAACAATCGACCAACCTGTGCAGGATATAGCTTGATCAGAGATAAACCGATGCTCCCCACACCGCAGAACAGATCTACCACATACGCCATTTTTTTCGTAGGCAACAGAGAAAAAGCCGTCCGATACAAGGTTTCGGTTTGAAGCAAATTCACCTGAAAAAAGGAAGACACCGAAAGGGGATAGGAAACCTCGAATATAGTGTCCTCAAACGGTTTGATTTCAAAGAGTATACGGGTGTGTTGACCCAAAACCACATTGGTATTCTCGCGATTTTCATTCAGTGCCAAGGTAATTATCTGCGGATGATTCTCTTTGATATGAGAAAGAAAGACCTGTTCGGTTGTATCATTTTTCAGTTTATTACCATTCAGCACCAGACATAATAAGATTTCACCCACCCAATTGATGCGAAAACAAATAGCACGCAATAATCCTTTTTTTGTGGTTTCATCGTAAACCGAAAGATGCGCTTTTTGAAAAAATGTTAAGAGACTTTGGGTGATGATACCCACTTCCTCAGGCTGTTGGGTGCAGCAAAGAGCCGGTACAATATGATGGGAACGTTCCGCATAATACCCCGCCACGAGGTTTCCGTTTTTATCTTTACCTATCGGTAACATGATTTTGTTGCGCCAGCCGGTTGTGCGGGGACAGGGCAGGGCGGGAAGCACGGCCTGGTCGGCAAGGTTGCCGATGCGTTTCATATTTTCTTTGACCTGGTTGGTTTTGATTTTCAATTCTTCTTCATAGGTCAAATGCTGCCATGTGCAGCCGCCGCAGCGGGGAAAGGGGGGACAGGAAGATAATATGCGGGAAGGCGAATCGGAAAACCGGGCCTCACTTTTACCGATGCAATGGTTTTTATACACCTTAATTATACGGATTCGATGGGTTTCTCCTTCCAGGGCACCAGGAACGAACACCGCCATGCCCTCATGGCGACAAACCCCGTTTCCATTGGACATGACGGATAGAATGGTCGCTTCGATCACATCGTTTTTCTTCATACTAATATCCTCACTTTTCGACCCAGTATATCATGGGGAAAGTAAATTGTAAAGATTGACAAGAAAAACATGGAAGAGTATAATGAACGTATCATGAAGAGGAGGGAATTTGTATGCTCTTTGATTTACTGGAAAAGAACCGTAGCTATCGAAATTTTGATTCTGCCGGGAAAATTTCACGCGAAGTACTGGAGGGGCTGGTTCGTGCCGCCCGTTTGTGTCCCTCCGCTAGCAATTTGCAAACACTGAAATATTATTTATCCTGCGAAGAAGAAACCAACCGACAAATTTTGGAGCATCTCCGCTTTGCCGGCGCATTGAAGGACAAAAAATTCCCCTATCCGGGGAAAGAAGCCACCGCCTATGTGGTGATTTGTCATGACACCCGTATTTCTGCCTCCCCCGAACGATTCTGGAAGGATGTGGGCATTGTTGCCCAGACCATGATGCTGGCCGCCGCCGAACTGGGACTGGGTGGCTGTATGGTAGGCAGTATGAACCAGGTGAAAATCCAAGAGGTGCTTTCCATGCCGGACAACTTACTGCCGCAATTGATTCTCATGTTGGGAAAACCGGCGGAACGTGTGAAAATCGTTACCGCGGAAGATGGAAATGTGACCTATTTCCGGGAAGAGGATGATACCCATGTGGTACCCAAAAGACCTCTTGCGGAATTGATCATCAACAAGGAGTAATCCATGCATACTTTATATGGCGGCGCTGCCGTAAAAGAAACCGATCGTCGTTGTGAAAACGAGTATCAACTCTCTGTTGCGGCTTTGATGTCCAATGCTGCCGATGGATTGTATCAAAGAATTCATGAAATTCGCCGTACCCATCAATTGTCCGGAGAAACCGTCATTGTATGCGGAAGTGGAAACAACGGGGGAGACGGGTACGCCTTGGCATTGAAAATGAAGGAAAAGGGTGAAAATATCCAGGTGATCGCTTTTGCCCCTCCGGCGGCGGGAGAGCCTTCCCGCTATGCCATTGCCTTGGCACGGAAAGGGCTGGAGCCTGCCTTGTATGCCAACAATACCAATGTGTGTGATCAGTGGTTAAAACAAGCTGCCTTGATTGTTGACTGTATTTTCGGTTCTTCCTTCGATACCTCTCGCCCCGTATATAACACCTTTTTCCGGGTTTGCGGTGAAATAAACGATGCTTCGGCATTTGTTTTGTCTGCGGATATGCCTTCCGGGGTTTCCGCTGATGACGGTTCCGTGGCGTTGTACCATGATATACCTTGTTGTGTCAAGGCAGATGCCACGGTGTGTTTCGGATTGGATAAAGTGGGGCTGCATACATATCCGGGTGCGGAGTATGCAGGGGACGTTTTGTTAGAAGACATCGGAATTCCTCCTGAGGCTATTCCCGATAATCAGAAAGTATTTTTGCTAGATGAAGAAGTGGCTTCCTATTTACCTAAGAGAAAATTAAACACCCATAAAGGAAGCTATGGAAGGGCGTTTTTGTTTTGCGGCAGTCCGTCTATGACGGGAGCGGCTGTATTATCCGCCAAAGGAGCATTGCGGGCGGGTGTGGGGCTTGTGTCCTGTGCAGGGGTGCCGGCAGTAATCGATGTACTGCGAAATCATGTTTTGGAGCCGATTTTCTGTACGGTGGGGGAAACCATGTCGGGAGATATGGATGCTCTGGGTGCCTGTGCCCGGATGGATGAACTCTTGCCCAAGCAAACGGCGATTTTAGCGGGCTGCGGTATCGGCAACTCCATAGGATACGGCAAAGTCCTTGTCCATCTCATGCAAAAAGCTTCCTGTCCGTTTATCATCGATGCAGATGGGTTGAACATGCTGGCTTCCGAAACGGGACTTTCCGTACTGCAAAATACCGCCAAACGCATTCCCGTCATGATCACCCCCCACCCTGCCGAAATGGCAAGGCTAATGGATGCCACGATACAAGAAGTCCAGTCCAACCGGATGGCGGCTGCCAAAGTGTTTGCTCGTCAAAGCGGATGTATCGTCGTGCTGAAGGGAGCAGGGACTGTGATTGCCGATCCGGAAGGCAGGTGCGCCGTGAATGCCTCGGGGAACCCCGGCATGGCAAAAGGCGGGATGGGAGATTTGCTGGCAGGTTTCATCACGGGTTTTGCCGCCCAGGAAATTGAACCGTTCAAAGCGGCTTGTATCGGCGTATACTATCATGGGAAAGCGGGCGATATAGCCAAAGCCGTTCTGGGGGAATACAGCTTGCTGCCTCATGATCTGGAAACCTTGCTTGGAAAGGCCATTGCCCATAGTTTCAAGGCATAAAGTCACATTTTTTCCCATACAATCCCCTGTAAGGGGGAAGAAAAATGAAAAGAATAGTTTGTGTCGTGCTGCTGTTGGTTGTTTGCCTGAATGTTGTGTCCTGTCAAAAGGATATGACTGCCCAAGTGAAGAAGCAACTGCAATTTAACAACACCCGCGTATCCTTAAAAATTGATACATTTCATGATACCTTGACCATGCATGAACAAAATGGGATATATACCCTGTCGGGGTTTGAAACCCCGACGTACAAAGACCTGACCATATCCATCTCACCCCAAGGCGTCAGCCATACATTGGCGGATATTGTTCTTGATCCGATAGCCATGGGAACGGATCGGTTTCTTTCTTTGGGGCAATTGCTAACATTTTTGAAAGATCAAACATATACCTATCGTGCCGCCGACGTGCATGAAAATGATCCTTTGTGCATTGTTTTTGACTATGAAAAAGGCAATGTTTCGGTTTATATGTTTGCAGACGGTACATTACAGCGGGTGGAAGGGAACGGTATACTACTTAAAATAATCGGAAGGTGAACAACTTGGAAAAAAGCCATCGCATGGCGGCAACCATCCATCTTAACCATTTAAAACACAATTATCGTTCCCTGCGGGCTTATATACCGCCGGGATGTTTGGTTCTTGCGGTCATCAAAGCCGATGCTTATGGGCACGGTGCGGTGATGACAGCAAAGGCATTGGAACAGGAAGGCATAGGTTATTTTGCCGTTGCAACCCCCGATGAAGCCTTTGAATTGCGGGATGCCGGGATTCAAACGCCCATTTTGATTCTGGGCCGCAGTGATCCCGGGTGTATAGGACAACTGGCACGGGAACATATTACCCAGTGTGTATACTCTAAAGAATATGCAGACGAACTTTCCTCTCATTTGCAGGGGGGAAAAATCAAAATTCATATAAAAGTGGATACCGGCATGAGCCGTCTGGGGTTTGGGGCACAAGAAACAGACAGCATTGCAGAAGTCTGTCAAAATAGTTGTTTTGAGCCGGAAGGTATTTTTACCCACTTTTCTTCCGCAGACGGGGAAGACGATTCTTGTTTTAAAATGCAACAAGATTTATTTTATAAAACGGTAGAAACGCTATCCCGAAAAGGAATCACGTTCCGTCATCGCCACGCATCCAACAGCGCCGGTTCTTTTCGGGCAGAAAACGCTGGATTGACCATGGTACGGCTGGGCATCATGTTGTACGGAGCGTGGCCGTCCGAATATATAAAAAAAATGTTTGGAGATAAAATACAATTAAAGCCGGTCATGACCCTGAGCGCCACTGTGGCGCAAATACGTCAGGTTCCCGCACATACGGGCATCAGTTACGACAGGACATATATCACCAAAAAAAGTATGAAAATCGCGGTGGTCACGGCGGGATATGCGGATGGTATTCCTCGGCTTTGGTCCAATCAAGGCCATGTGGTCATCAAAGGCGAGCGTTGTCCCATCGTGGGCAGAGTCTGCATGGATATGTTGATGGTGGACATTTCTCATCATCAGCAGGAGGTTTGTGTGGGAGACAGGGTTATTTTGTTCGGGGAAGGCGGCGTGGACGCAACGGAAGCCGCCGGCTGGGCAGATAGCATATCTTATGAACTCTTTTGCCGGGTTTCACCCCGTGTACCCAGGTTGTATTAATAACAAAACTTTTCACACTTCATATAATAAAAGTAGCCGCTTTCGTTTGCATAAAAGAAAACAAATGCGGCTACACTATGTTCACAAGTGAAAACTATATGGAGTGTGAATTACCGTGACGGTCAAAAGAGGAGATATTTATTATGCCGATTTGAGCCCGGTGGTGGGCTCCGAACAGGGGGGCATACGACCTGTGGTCATTGTGCAAAACGATGTGGGCAATAAGCATAGTCCGACTGTTATTGCCGCCGCCATCACCAGCCAGACCAACAAGGCGAAACTGCCCACACATATTGAGGTGACGGCAAGCGGGAACGGACTGTTAAAAAACTCAGTCATATTACTGGAACAAATACGTACGATCGATAAACAACGGCTGAAAGAAAAAATGGGGCATTTGGAAGACGATTTGATGGAACAAGTCAATCAGGCTATGGCCATTAGCTTTGGTCTTAATACCACTGCCGGATAACCATTGTAAACAGCGCAATCTGTGAGGATTGTGCTGTTTATTTGCGTTTCATCTCACAAAATCCCATTGATTTATCCATATTTTCCCTTTACAATTAATATAAAAACAAATGGTTTCGTGAGGTCAATATGAAAAAAGTTACATATGCATCTTGTCACATCACAGGGGGATTCTGGGCAAATATGCAAAAACTCATACGCGAAACGTCCATGCATGCGGTGTATAACCGTTTTGATGAAACGGGGCGCATCGGTGCCTTTCGGTGCGACTGGAAAGAGGGTATGGACAATAAACCCCACTATTATTGGGATTCCGATGTGGCAAAATGGATGGAATCGGTGGCGTATATCATCCGCAAGTATCCCAACCAAGAATTGGAAGAAGCGGTGGAGACCTTGATTGATCAAATCGAAAAAAATCAGGGAGCAGACGGATATTTCAATATCTATTTTACGGTTGTGATGCCCGAAAAGAGATTTTCCAATCGGGATTGGCATGAATTATACTGCGCGGGGCATCTGATAGAAGCGGCGGTCGCCTGGTATGAAACCACCGGAAGAGACCGCTTTCTGCATATGATGTGCCGCTATGCCGATTATATTGAAAAGGTTTTTATCATCGACGGTTCGGCAGGGTATGTCACCCCCGGTCATGAGGAAATTGAATTGGCTTTGGTGAAACTGTATGATGTTACAGGGGAGAAGCGGTATATAAAGATGGTACAGTTTTTCCTAGATCATCGGGGATACAATGAAAAGAATGAGGGAGACAGTATCAACATCCAGGCACACAAGCCGGTCAGGGAACAATACACCGCCGAAGGACATGCGGTACGAGCCATGTATTTAGCCTGTGCCATGGCGGATGTGGCGTTGCGTATGGGAGATAAAAACCTCAAATTTGCCTGCGAAAAGATGTTTGAAAATATAATCAACCAAAGAATGTATATTACGGGGGGCATTGGTTCTTCCGCCGTGGGAGAGGCGTTTACGGTGGATTATGATCTACCCAACATCACCGCCTATACAGAAACCTGCGCCGCCATCGGGTTGGCTTTGTTTGCCCAAAGAATGATGCTTTTGGATATGAATGGCGTCTACGGGGATGTGATTGAAAAAGTCCTGTATAACGGATTTTTATCCGGCATTTCCTTGGATGGAAAAGCCTTTTTCTATGAAAACCCTCTGGAAATTCCTCCCGCGGAACAGAAAGCCCCCGGCGTACGGTATCCCATCACCAAGCGATTGGAAGTGTTCCGCTGCTCCTGCTGCCCGCCGAATATCACCCGGTTTGTTTCGTCTGTGGGGGATTTTCTTTATACCGTGGATGAAAAGGGAATTTACTGCCACCAGTTTATGGAATCGGTGTATGAGGGAGAGAACTTTACCCTAATGATGAAAACCGATTATCCTCATTCCGGCAAAGTGCGTTTTGACTATCGCGGTCAACCCACAACCTTGTTTGTCCGTGTTCCCGGTTGGTGTGACGGGTTTCAGGGAGAGATAAAAAACGGATACGCATCCTTTGCCCTGCAGGGTGACGACCGGGTGGATGTGGAGTTTCCCATCAAACCCGTATGCATGGAAGCGTCTCCGGCACTCGGGGTGGACTGCGGCCGCTATGCCGTCATGAGAGGGCCTGTTGTGTACTGTTTGGAGGAATGCGACAACGGAAAATATGTAAGAGACATTGCCCTGTATGAATCAGCAGGTTTTACAGAAATTGACGAGAAGGATTTTTATGTGCCGGTGTTGAAAACCAAAGGGTACAGACGGGCAAACCGTGCGGCATTATATGTTCCCAAAGATCACTATCCCTATGAAGAGGTGGACATTACCCTCATTCCCTATCATGCGTTTGCCAATCGCACGGAAGGTGAAATGCTGGTGTGGGTGCAAGTGAAATAAACAAGATGCCGCCAAATTGGCGGCATCTTGTTTATTGAGCGGCATCTATTCACGCAAATTATGTTTGTCCTTCAAAGTTGATTATTCATGAACAATCCGATTTGATTTTTTCAATGCGATCACCACAAGCGGAATCAGTATAATCTGTATGATTATGCCGGGAATTGCATTTGTAACGGCTTCTGCCCAAAATATATGTATGCCAAAAGCCGTATTTTGAAATCCGGCGATCAAATAGCGCGCAGCACCCCAAACAAGACGACCGGCAATCATGGAAATGATCAGATTGATGTATACAAACGGAATCTTTTTTGGGAACAATTTATAAAGGATTCCGGTCATGAAACCATAGGTTGCAAGTTCCAGTGCCATAGAAACACCGGTCGGAAATAGTGGTGGCATTCCATATAGGACGAATCGAAGGAGGGGAGCCATGAATCCAACAACAAGCCCACCGGGCCATCCACAGAGAAAGCCGCAGAGCAGCACAGGAATGTGCATTGGGCAAAGGGCGTTGCCAAGCTGCGAGATTTGGCCTGTCAGAAACGGGAGAACGAGAGCAAGAGCAAGAAAGACAGCGGAGAGTACAAGGTTTTTCAAATGTGTAGGATTGCTGAAGCGGGTTTTCATACGGAGTCCTTTCCGATACAAAAAAGGCATCGCTTTTTCTTCAAAAAAACGATACCTTCAAAGTATCCATAAAAAATAATAGAATCGATAAGGACTTCTGTCCCGTTTCATCAGCTTCTGCTTGATGTTGCCGAATTATATCATATTATCATTTATATGTCAATATATATCATACCACTTGCATCATTGGTTTGCCTATCGCCGGTTCTCAACCAATTGTTTCAAGCGCAGAATCACATCCTCCAGAAGTTCTGTTGTAGAGATGTTCTGAACACCGGCAATGATATTTTCACACTTATTCACCGGAATTAAAATGCGTATTGCATCTGCCTGGGCTACGGCAACAGCCATTTTGGGCGTAACTTCCCCATACAAGGAATCGGCAATCACAACACCGATGGGACCAATGATCACATCGGCTTTGCGACATGCCACGATGACGGCGTTTTCCCCTGTAGCCGCATGGTTGACGCCGCTTTTAATCATAGATGCCGTTGCCGTACTGTTTGTTCCGACTGCCATCAGTTCAACATCCGGTATATGATGGAGGATAGACTCTGCAAGCTGGCGACCGATTTTTCCGCCTTGTCCATCTATAAGTAAGACCTTCATAGGAAAGAAACCTCCGTTTATTTATGTTCACCCGTTACCAAATACATGCGTTCGTTGGATATCGTGTGCTTCACACTCAAATGCGGTGTCATGTATTTTTGCAAAGCATGGGCTTCCATCAAGGGAATAGAAAAGGGTTTGGCTGACCCTGTGTGATGCTGATTGATCCGATCACGGGAAGCGCCATGGGCGATTGTCAATCGCCCTCCCGCCCGTAGCATCATGGACAAATGCCGGATGCATTTTTCGGGATCAAAGAAATGGGGGAACGCATTATATACCAGGATGCAGTCGAATTGCGCCTCAAAACAAAGAGCATATATGTCTGCACAGATAAATCGCACTCTCTCATCCTGGAATTTTTTCTGTGCAATTGCAATCATTTTTTGTGAAATATCAACGCCTATGACGGATTTCACATTCCGCTGCAGATAATCCGGAATCAATACACCGGTTCCACAGGCAACATCGAGTACCATGGATCCGTTACCGACCTTGGAGCAATCCAGTATCTCTTGAATAATGACATCTTCCTTGATCATTTGGTCATCCCATGCAGGAGCTAACTGATCAAAAAAATGTGCTATGTTATTTTTCTCCATGTTGTTATCCACCGTTCTTTTTGTTTTTATCCCATTACAGTATAGCAAAAAACAACCGGAAAAGCAAAATACACATTGGTGGCAGAGCCGGGGATGTTTAAATTGCCAGCCGCTTGCAATACCGTTACTTGGTATCGCCGCCATATACACACCATAGCAGTGATACAAACCCTTGCTTGCGGTGGAAATGCTTGTACCGGCGGCTTTCGTAAACGCGGATAATTACTTGGTTTACGTTGTACAGTACCGAAACATTTGACTGTCAATCCTATCGTCACATGCGGGTTCGGATAAGAAAAAAATCAATCTGTTATAACATGGAATAGCAGGGCAATGCCCTGCTATTCCATGTTGTTGGTGGACCTGGTGGGGCTCGAACCCATGACCTCCGCGTTGCGAACGCGGCGCTCTCCCAACTGAGCTACAAGCCCATTTACAAGCGAAGGTTATCATAGCATATTTTTCATGGGGTGTCAAGATCATTTTAAGGCTTTCGGAATTTTTGAGGTATACTATCCTTGACTTTGGTATTTCGGTGTGTTACAATAACAAAGTATATCACTGATCTCGCTGGGAGGCAATATGCTGAAAATATATGAGGCGCTTAAAAGCGTACTTTTTACAACGTTTGCAACGTTTTCTCTGCTTTCTTATACCTTTTTTATGCTGGCTCTCTCCACCAGTGAGGCCAATTTGGGCCCCACGAGCAAGCTTTTAAACTGTATTCTGGTCTATGCAGTTTTACAAGGGATTTGTACCCTGATCCATCGATGGAATATTGCTTCGGGTATCCGTCGCTTGATTCATTTTGTGTTATCCTTGCTTTGTTTTTCCATCGTTTTTATTATGATTGGCGGATATATTTCCAATGCTGCCAGGGTGTTGGCGGTGATTGGCGGATTTATGATGATATATGTCATGTTGACATCCGTTTTGTCCCTGCTTCACTTTGTGATCGACCGACAGAAAAATAAGACCCTTGAATATGACTTTTTTGTGAAGGAAAACGATAAAAAAGAAGATAATTAAGAATAAAAATGATATTTCCACAGCTTGTATTTTTATATACAACCGGCTTGTTAGCAAAAAAACCGCTCGAATGCGTCACATTCTTGCGGTTTTTTCGGTTTTTTGATTTGTGTCGGCGCCCCTTATTTATCCTTTTAACAGGTATCGGGCAAGCATAACATAGAAAAAGATGGATGCGGCATCGGTGATGGTGGTAATCAAGGGCGCCGCCATGATAGCAGGATCCAATCCGGTTTTTTTGGCGAACATGGGGAGAATGCATCCTAGAGATTTTGAAATGAGTATGGTGATGATCATAGCCAAACCTACGGTAAGTGCGATTAAGCCAATATGCTCTGTTCCTCGATATTGAATGAGAATACGAAACGCATTCACGATCGCTAACGCAACCCCTACGGTCAAGGCAATCCGAACTTCTTTGGACCAGACCTTTAAAAAGTCACTGGATTTGATTTCATCCAGAGCCATGCCGCGAATTATCAAGGTGGATGACTGGGAGCCGCAATTGCCTCCGGTATCCATCAGCATAGGGATAAAGGAAACTAATATCAAGCTACCGCCGAACATCAGCTCATTTTCGAAATAGGTGATCAACAATCCAGTGATGGTGGCAGACAGCATCAATATCATCAACCACAGAATTCTGCGTTTGGCGTGTCCGATGACGCTGATACGCAGATAGGTCTCATTATCGGGAGCCACCAGAGCCATTTTTACAAAGTCTTCGGTGTTTTCTTCCTGTAAAACGTCCATGGCGTCGTCGAAGGTGACGATACCCACCAAACGACCTTCATTATCCACCACCGGCAAGGACATAATATCGTATTTGGATACCAATTTGGCAATATGTTCCTTGTCGTCTAAGGTGCCCACAGAAATGACATGGGTATTCATTTTACTGCCAATCAGGTCTTCCGGGTTGGAGAGAAGCATATCTTTTACTGTAATAAAGCCTTCGAGAATGCGATTTTCGGTGACATAACAAGTGTAAATGGTTTCTTTGTCCACGCCTGTTTGGCGGATGTGGTTAAAAGCTTGCTGAATGGTCATGGTGGGTCTTAACGATACAAATTCGATGGTCATGACCGAACCGGCGGAATCTTCCGGATATTTCAAAAAACGATTGATCAAAGCACGGGTTTGCTGGTCTGCGTTTTTCATAAGACGTGTCACCACATTAGCGGGCATTTCTTCCACCAGGTCTACACAGTCATCCAAAAACAAATCGTTCAGAATATAGGATAATTCTTTATCTGTCATGGCATCAATTAGATTTTTGCGGCTGTCGGTTTCCAGGTAGGCAAAAGCTTCGGCGGCAACATTTTTAGGAAGAAGGCGGAACAACTTCAGGTACTGTTCCGGATTTTCAATTTTCTCAAAGAGAGATGCAATATCAACAGGGTTTTCATGAATAAGCTTTTCTTTCAGTTCAGCATAGTTTTTTTCTTCCAACAGGGTAAGATAGTATTTGGTCATAGATCGTCCTCCTTATGGTTTGATGTTTGATCGCAAATCGTTCAGGTCCGCTATCCATGACCTCACCCCTTTTTGTTTTTTCTGTTACCATTGTAAACGTATACTTGTTTTTTGTCAACCTTTGTATTCTCTCTTGAAAATGAAAGCAATTGGGAGTACAATGATCAAAGAATCAATCAGGAAGGACGGATGGGTATGAAACAATATTCGGCAGAAATACTCTGTGTGGGAACGGAACTGCTCTTAGGGGATATTATAAACACCAATGCGGTTTTTTTATCCCGTGAATTATCAAAAATGGGAATATCCGTGTATCACCAGACGGTGGTGGGGGACAACCCCGATCGTTTGAGAGAAGCTTTTTGCCTGGCGTGGTCCCGTTCGGACATTGTGATCACCTCGGGCGGTCTGGGTCCTACTTATGATGATTTGACCAAAGAAATTATTTGTCAATGTTTGGAACTGCCTTTGGTGGCAGATGAACCTTCCATGAAAGAAATTGAAAATTATTTTGCCCGGCGGGGGCGGGAAATGACCGAAAACAACCGCAAGCAGGCTATGGTTCCCCAAGGGGGCATAGCGTTGCGCAATCCCCGCGGCACGGCACCCGGCATATATGTCGAGACGGAGGAAAAGCGGCTGGTCATGCTGCCCGGACCCCCCAAGGAGTTTGAGCCTTTATTTCTGCAAGCGGCAAAACCCCTGTTGGAAAAATTATCCGGCAAAGTCTATATATCCGATACCATTTATGTTTACGGCTTGGGGGAAGCGTCTTCTGAATCCAGATTGCTGGATTTGATGACGGTATCGAAAAATCCGACCTTGGCACCATATGCCAAAGAGGGAGAAGTGCATCTGCGTGTGACGTCTTCGGCGGATACGGAAGAAGAAGCCCATCGTATGAATCGGGATATGATTGCCAAAGTGAGAGAACGCATCGGCGATTATATTTACGGAATCAATGCCGTGAATTTGGAAACAGTATTGGCGGGCAAGTTGATGGAAAAAGGGTGCACCTTATCGGTGGCGGAATCCTGTACCGGCGGGTTGTTATCCAAGCGGATGACCGACATTCCGGGCATTTCATCGGTATATCTGGGGGGCGTTTGCACCTACACCAACGAAATGAAGGTCAAGGTTCTGGGCGTCAGGCAGGAAACTTTAGAACGATACGGTGCGGTCAGCGAAGAAGTGGCAGGAGAAATGGCATCCGGCATAGCATCGGTTAGCGGCAGTGACTTGGCATTGTCCATTACGGGGATTGCAGGACCGGGGGGCGGCAGGCCGGAAAAACCGGTAGGAACAGTCTGTTTGGGCGTTTGGTATCGAGGAAAACTGTATACGGAGCGGGTGCAATTCGGAGAAAAAGCATCCCGGGAATATATCCGTACATTATCTGCTTCCAAGGCTTTGTTCCTGGGGATGGCAGCCGTGGATGAGAAACTAAAAAACAAAGAGTAGCTACTTGACAGAAGGTATAAGATATAGTATAATCAGCTATCATGCATTTTTCGGGGAAAGCCGCATCGATTGGCACTCGAGCGGCCTTTGCCCTGTTGTTTTTTCCAAAGTATGAATTGAATACATCATGAAAGAAAAAAATGAGGAAAAGGAGGGGATTGACAGAATATGAGTTGGTTGAGTTATTTAGTCATCGGCTTGGTGGCAGCAGTTGCTTTGTATTTGGCGTTTTACCTGGGCATTCTTTACAGAAGGAAAATCGGGGAAGCCAAAATTACATCCGCAGAAACGCAAGCCGCTAAAATAATCAGCGAAGCAAAAGTTCATGCTGAACAGAAGCGCAAGGAAGCGCTGATTGAAGCAAAAGAAGAAATACTCCGCAATAAAAATGAAGCTGAACGCGAACTGAAAGAACGTCGGAACGAAATATCCCGCCTTGAAAAACGCGCCATTCAAAAAGAAGAAAATTTCGACAGAAAACTTGAAAACCTTGAGAAAAAAGAAGAAGTGTTGAATAGGCGTCTTCGGGAATGTGATGCGCACGAGGCGGAAATAGCAGACATAAAGGAAAAACAAATTAAAATTCTGGAGGAATATGCCGGGTTGACATCCGAGCAAGCGAAGGCCTTTCTGCTGAAAAAAATTGAGGGCGAGGTCAGACACGAAGCGGCCCTTAAAATCGCGGAAGTCGAACAGGAACTCAAAGAAACCGCAGATGAAAAAGCAAAGAATATCATTTCTCTTGCCATTCAGCGCTGTGCTTCCAGTCACGTAGCCGAAGCCACCGTTTCTGTGGTGGTACTTCCCAACGACGACATGAAAGGCCGCATCATCGGCCGCGAAGGAAGAAACATTCGAACCATTGAAACTTTAACGGGTGTAGATTTGATTATTGATGATACGCCAGAAGCCATCACTTTATCCAGTTTTGATCCCGTGCGCCGAGAAGTGGCGCGATTATCCCTTGAAAAATTGATCAGCGATGGTCGCATCCATCCCACCAGAATTGAAGAGACGGTGGAAAAAGCACGCAAAGAAGTGGATGCCGTTATCAAGGCCGAAGGGGAAGCGGCAGTATTGGCAGCCGGTGTTCACAGCTTGAATACCGAATTATGCAAACTGCTGGGCAGATTAAAGTTCCGTACCAGTTATGGTCAAAATGTTTTGCAGCATTCCGTGGAAGTCGCTTATATCGCAGGCATGATTGCGGATGAGCTGGGCGTTGATGCTACCCTTGCCCGCCGGGCAGGTTTACTCCATGATATTGGCAAAGCGCTAAATCATGAGGTGGAAGGCAGCCATACCCAAATTGGTGTGGACATTGCCAAAAAATACCGTGAAAACAAAGAAGTTCTTCATGCCATTGAAGCTCACCACAATGATGTGGAACCTCAAACATTGGTGGCAGTGATTGTTCAGGCTGCAGATGCCATTTCGGCGGCGCGTCCCGGTGCCAGACGCGAAAACCTGGAAAATTACATCAAGCGCTTACAGAAACTGGAAGAGATTGCCAACGCATACGATGGTGTGGATAAGGCATTTGCCATTCAAGCGGGACGCGAATTGCGCCTTGTGGTGAAACCTGAACTTGTCAATGATGATAACATGGCGTTCATTGCCAGAGAGATTGCACAAAAAATTGAAAATGAGCTGGAATATCCAGGACAGATAAAAGTGCATGTCATTCGTGAAAGCCGTGCCATTGAATACGCAAAATAAGCAATGATAAAAGGGTGCCGATGGCACCCTTTTATGAAGTAGAAAGGAACTGTATGTCCATTTATACCATTCTTGCTGTTGGCGATGTGACCGGAGAAGCAGGTCTTAATTGTGCCAGAGAAAAGCTCTGGGAACTTCGCAAAGAATACAGCGTGGATTTTTGCGTGGTAAACGGCGAAAACGCGTCCAGCCGCAACGGGATCGATCCCTTGTCGGCAGATGCGCTGTTGGTATACGGTGCGGATATCATCACCACCGGCAACCATGTCTATCAGAAGAAAGGGATGTTTTCCTATTTAGATGATAAAACGTCCATCCTCCGGCCGGCTAATTTCCCCGGGGAATGCCCAGGGAGAGGATATGTCATCACAAATTTTTACGGGCTGCGCGTTCTTGTAATCAATCTGATGGGTACTTTGTTTATGGAAACATTGGACAATCCCTTTGATAAGGTGGACAAAATCCTCAAAGAAACCCAAGGGCAATATGATTTGTCGGTATTGGATTTTCATGCGGAAGCCACCTCGGAGAAACTTGCCATGGGGTTTTATACCGATGGGCGTGTGGATTTCATTTTCGGCACCCATACCCATGTACAGACGGCTGATGGACGAGTGCTGCCAAAAGGAAGTGGCTATATCACCGATATCGGGCAGACGGGGGTCATCAATTCGGTGCTGGGAGCCAAACCGCAAATATGTGTCAAACGATTCAAAACCAAGATGCCATGGCCGTATGAACCGGCAACCGGGGATGCTTTGCTCTGCGGTGCCTTGATGCGATATAATGTGGAAAAAAAAAGCGTAATCTCTGTGCAGGCAATACAGCGATAGAATTGCTTGACAACCCGATATGGATATGTTATATTTATACAAAATTTTATAGTTTAGGAGACAGTGGTATGAAGCTGTTAAAATTGGAAGACTTGACTGTGGAACAAAAGATTGGGCAATTGCTGATTGCCAGAAGCATCGCCAAAGAAGATGATCGCAATTTTGCCATGGAACTGATCAAGAACCATGCGTTGGGCGGTGTTCAAGCTTTTGTAGGTCCCGGCATAAAGGAAAAAGTCATCGATCCTGTCCTGGCGGCAGCGGAGTATCCCATTTTTATTGCTGCCGATATGGAACGGGGATTTCAGTTGGGTGAACAGAAAATTCCCGGCAACCTTGCTATCGGTGCCATGGATGATCCCGAACTTGCCTACATTTTTGCCAAAGTAACGGCCATCCAGGCGAAAAAAATAGGATATAACATGATCTGGAGTCCCGTGGTGGATTTGGCACCCATGGATGCCATTTGCCGTATTCCCCGCTGTTTGGGTTCGGACAAAAGGAGAGTTACCGAACTGGCATGCGCGTATATAAAAGCCTTTGCGGATTGCGGAATCATCGGTTCCGCCAAGCACTATCCGTCTACCTTTGACAGAATAGAAGATACCCATATGTGTGAAGCGGTGTCTTACCATACAAAAGAAGAATTGCTGGATATTTGTTTGTACCCCTATTTTGAAATGATGGATCGTTTGGGGGAAGACATGATGGGTATTATGACAGGACATACCCGCTGTATGAACATTGATCCCGATTATCCCGCTAGCTTGTCAAAAAAATGCATAGATATCATCAAAGAACGGGGATTTAAAGGGGTTACCATTACGGACTCTTTTTCCATGATGGGTGTTATCCAAAAATTCGGCAATGAAAACGTGTTGGGTCTTGCCGTTGCCGCCGGAAATGACATCATTTTGCCCAACGGTCGAATTCCTCTCCGCCAAACCTATGAATATTTATTGAAATGCTATCGGGATGGTATGTTTAGCGAAGAGCGTTTGAACGATGCGGTATCCAAAGTATTGTGGGCACAGGAAAGAACGCTGCGCAAACCTGCAAACACCGAATTGACACAGGCAGATATCGACGCCATTGAACGAATGAACCGAGATTGCATCTGCGCCGTTACTGACGAAGGGTTGACTCCTGCCATCGATACTGGAAAGCGTCATTTGTTTGTCATTCTGATGGAAAACAACTATAGCGGCGGCAACCCCCAGAATGGGTATGAAATTGCTTTCACCAAGTGGTGGGATCCCGGCAAAATGGCGGCTTTGCTGAAAGAAAAATTCCCCCAT
The DNA here is from genome assembly GCA_002427425.1 of Clostridiales bacterium UBA5448. Lineage (GTDB taxonomy): Bacteria > Bacillota > Clostridia > Oscillospirales > SIG627 > UBA5448. Next base: position 60,837 of record DIRA01000005.1, read on the forward strand.
TCGGATGCTATCTTCATTTGTGAATTTCCCAGCAGAACCCAGAATGAAAAAGTCTGCTACGAAGCCACCAAATATGACGATGTAGTTTATGTTACCTTCAGTGACAGTGAATGTTATCTGGGAACCGATGGCTTGACTGAACGGGTCTGTATGCTGATGCACACCATGGCTTATCATATCGCTGCCGTGGTTCACGTAGGTAATCCCTATGCCATGGAGAAAATTCCCCATGTGCCGCGCATTCTCTTTGGTTTTCCCAGCGAAAAATGTATGGAATATCTGCCCCGTGTGTTGGCAGGCGAGATGGAAGCCAAAGGTCATATGCCTTTAAGCCTGAAACTAAAATAACGGATATACTTCTAAAGATTAAGGACCGGCTGGTACAGCCGGTCTTTAGAGGATAGTATCAATAAAAACAAATCATCTGCCTCATATGAGATGCAAAAGCAACACTCCCAATCAACAAACCGATTGCCATGCCGATACAGAAGCCAATCAAAGCCATTTTTCCATATGCTTTGGCACTCATCGGTGTTGTGTCTTTGTTGATGATGTATAAAATCAAACCAATCATCGGAAACAGAAAAGACAAAACTTTTAAACCGGTGAAAGGACAATCTGCCACCAAAACTTGTGGACGATATGGATTGACCAACACGCCGCATTGGGTGCAAATAACCGCTTGGTCATCAATGAGACGACCACATTTTCTACAATATGCCATCATCAATTCCTTTCGTATCGGGGTATTGTATTTTAGCCGGGGACAGAGAGCCGTGTGTGTAGAAATGAACATAATATGACTCTATACAATCATACGATAAAAAGTATACAGTGTCAATAAAATATGGTAAAAAAGTATAAAAAGATACTTTATGCGGAACACGCCATGAAAAAACACCAATTTGTCTACCGGACAAATTGGTGTTTTTTCATGGCCCGCCCTAAGAGGTTCGAACTCCCAACCTTCAGAATCGGAATCTGATGCTCTATCCAATTGCGCTAAGGGCGGATGACCCACAACAGGACTATGATACCACATTGTGGGGAAAAAGGCAAGACTTTTTTACTTAATCCATAAAAGAGGGAATGGTAACCGGCAGAATCCAAACCAGCTGATAAATGAAAATAAACAAAGGAGAGATAGCTGTCAGGCTACCGTTCAATGCCATGACAATTCCCAAAATCACACCCAGCAAAATGGTCATGGTTTTGATGAGATTATTCCAGCGGATGTGCTGCTTTAATTGCGTGCAAAGGAGGAAGGAACGAAGAAGTCCGCTGACAGAAGAGGTGGAAATCAAATCGCATTCCGCCACGGGCAGTAGGGTATCGGCGCATGTCAATTGTTCGATGTGAATCGTGTCAAAGGGATACTTCAACATTTTGCGAAGCAAATCATCATTCAGGTTGGGGTCGTTGGTACGAATGACGGTGTGGATACCCTCTTTGCCGAAGAACCGTAAAATACGCTCAAAGGAATTGCTCAAGGTATACCGGATATAGAACTTGGCGGCAATTTCATCTCCGATGGTCATGTACATGATTCTTCCCATGGAGTTTTCGAAGGTATCGTCAATGTCGTCTTTGATATATCCGAAATCGTATGACACCATGAATTCTTTTGAACCCACAAGAATTTCTTTGCCGTCAATTTCTGTACAGATTCCACCGGGCTGCATATTCAGCGTGGGGAGATCACTGTCAATTTCCGGGTAAGCACCAGACAGGGATTCTTCAAATACCCGGGAAAGAGGTCCGCCGCATTGTTTGAAAATTTTGGCGGCATACAATAGGGTGCGGTCGATCTGGTGATTGCCGTAGGTGCGGATGCTGGCAAGCTTCACGCCGTTTGTGGGGAAGGCATCCGCATCAGAAAAATAAATGCGTTTGGATGCTGTTAGGCCATCCAAGGCATTGGGGGAAAGAAGAGCCGATTCGGTACGGTTCATTTTCTTGGACAGGCGATAATAGGGAATCATCATGGTGAACAGGGAGGACAAAGGTGTGGTTAACAGCAGCATGATCACAAATACATTGGCGCCGCTGGTAATTCTGGCAAGCCCGCCCTGGGTGGATTCGGCACCGCCTAGAATGGCAAATGCCGCGGCAAATAAGAAGGATACCATCATGGAAATGCCTATGTTTTGATGGAATCTAACCGGTTGATTGGCTTTTTCTATAAAACGGTTGATGAAGCTGACCCTTTTGACGGTGTATATATGTTTTTCGCCGTTTTCTTCTTCTTCCGGGGAAATGGCGGCGAGTTTTGTTTTGCCATTGCTGAGGATACGGAAAGTCAGGTAATGCTGTTTGGCTTGGAACAAATTATACAAGCACGCAACGGCGGCAGTCAGGGCACCCAATGAAGAGAAGAGCATCATGTTTTCGTTGTAGGGGGACAGCCAGTTGATAATCAATTGAATAATGCAGGCGATAAAGATCACGGCTGTGATGGAATTGGGTGAAGCCGCACGATTTTTCATCGCATTGATGCCGTCTTGCAGAAGGGGGAAAATCTGAATAGTGGTGAGAATCAGGAACAATGAATCCACCAGAAGCATAAAAATGCCAAAGGTACCGGGCTGCAGGAATTTGGGGCGATACAAAATACCGCTTTCCACATAGAAAAGAAGCAGGGTGTAGATGGCGCAGAAAACGAAATCCGCCAGATGTTTGGCACCTCTGGAACGAATGCGTTCGGACACATCGTCGGTCTGATCCGGAGAAACGTACTCTTCGTCTCCGTAACGAATGAACTCGGCCTCCTGGTCTTCTTGGACGACTTTGCGTTTGGGCTTCAAATCCTCTTCCTCTGTTCCGTCTGCGGGCTCGGCATAAATGTCGGAGCTAAATATTTCCGCCACGGAATTTGTGACCATGGCAGGAGTAGGGTTGCTTTCTTTTTTTGGCAGAGTCGGACGAAGCTTTTTATCGGGAAGTGTAAAGGCTTCTTCCCCCGGCGCAAAAACAGGGGTTGCTTTTGCCAAGGTTTCGGCTTCTTTATGGAAGCGGGAAGGTGTCCCGTAAATCTTTAAGAAGGTATCCACCACAGAATTTTTTTCATCTTTCGACATGGCAAGGTCAGCAAAATCTCCAGTTGCCTTTTTTTGCCGGGCTTCTTCCGGTATTATTTCTTCCGTGGTGATGGTTTCCTGAGAACAAACCGTTTCCGGTGTAACGGTTTCTAAGGATTGTTGCATGGGTTTTTCCATAGACATTTCCGGCTTTGAGGTTTCATCAGGGGGAGAAGAGGGTTCTTCTGCCGGAACGGAAATGCTGGCAGGAATCACTTCTTCCTCTTGACGCAAAAAGAAATTTTTCAATGTGGAAAAGGGCAAGTCTTGATTCTCGGCATGTTTCGCGTTATCCGGAGTGAAAATCACCGTTTCGTCCCGGGGTGCCGTGTTTGTATTTTCCGACGGGGCAGAGGTAAACATTTCGCCAGCCTTTTCCTTTGATAAGGAGGAGAGATCAAAGTTGGGTGATTCTTTCAAAGAAGCTTTTGTCAGGGTTTCCACAAACAAGGGTGTGGTTTGAGCCGATTTGGAAGGGGGAAAATCGGAGAGGAAAAAAGAATCCTGTACAGAAGCAATCTTGACCGTTTTTAATTCTTCCGGCTGGATAGACTGTACAGACTGTACGGGAGTTTTCTGTTTTTCCGAAAAAAACACTTCTTCCTGGGATGTCAAAATTTCTTCCGCAGCTTTTTCTATTTCAGGTTCCTCTGAAATGAAATCTACAGATTCTGCCGTTTTTTCCACGAAGGGTTCTTCGGAAACGGATTCAACTTCTTTCCACGGCTCTTGTACTGCCGCAGGCGTTACCATTTCATCCGCTTTCTCCCCTCGGACGCCCACGGGAGAAGTGACGGGTTCAATCACCGGGGCCTGTTCCATGGCACCCTGGGGAAACTCGGTAAAAATTGACAAAATATCGGCTGTAACGGTATTTTCCGACAGAATCGGCGTACAGGTATCTTTTTTGGTTTTGACAGATTTACGGACGAATTTATAGGTTGCCATGATATGCCATCCTTTCGAAATTTACAAAGAACATGAGTGACGGTCCCGACTACGGAGTATCTCATAGAGCAGTACGGCGGTGGCAGAGGATACATTTAAAGAATTGACCTTTCCTCGCATGGGAATGGTCGCCACGAAATCACACATTGTCAGCAACTGATGGGAAACGCCGTTTTCCTCACTGCCTACGATGAGGGCGAGGGGCATATCATAGGAAATTTCGGTGTATTTTTTCCCGCCGATTTCACATCCTACCATCCAAAGCCCTTTCTTTTTCAAGGTGTTGACAGTATGCGCCAAGTTGGATACTCTGGCAACCGCCATGTGCTCCAAAGCGCCGGCGGAGGTTTTCGCTACGGTTCCCGTCAATCCGGCACAACGGCGTTTGGAAATGATGATGCCGTGGACACCGGCAGACTCGCAGTTGCGGATCAGCGCACCTAAATTGTGAGGATCGGCAATGCAGTCGGCGATGAGAATGAAGGGCATTTCCCCTCGTTTCTTGGCAATAGCAAGGATGTCTTCGGGGGTACAATATTCCTTTTCGGCGGCGATGGCAATCACGCCTTGATGAACCGATTCGCCGGAGAGAGAAGAAAGTTTTTGTTTATGACAGGGGAGAAGGGGTATTTTTCTGGCGGCGGCTTTGGCTGCAATCACCTTCAGGGAGCCATCCAATGCGCCTTCCTGGATATATATTTTGTCAACGGGGGAATCGGTCTTTAGAAGCTCGCTGACCGCATTGCGCCCGATGACCAATCTGGTTTCGTTTGTCTGATTCATGTACATGCCTTTCCGACGTCATATTGTGTTCCACGATACAATTTTCACATCCAGTCGTAATTATAACATAAAAATAAATATTTGTATAGATGGGCTGTTTGTTTTTTTCGATTTTTTTCTGTTTGTTTTTTTCGATTTTTTTAATTAACGGAAAAACTTTCAATTATCTATTGCATAAGAGTGGGGTTTTGTTATATTATATATGTATACATTTTTTAGCAAAGATCGATTTTCCGTTATATATTTAGGAAGGATTTCGTATGCGAACTCAAATCGTAACCGCTCGGCAGAATCCGCTTGTAAAGAAAATTTACGCTTTGAAAGATAAAAAAAAACGAGATGAAGCCGCTTTGTTCGTAACGGAAGGCAGAAAACCGTTGGAAGAAGGACTGCAAAACGGGTGCGTTCCGGTATATCTGTTGGTAAGAGAAGACATTGATATATCGGATGCGCTGATTCGCCGTTTGGATTGTGTGGCTAGAAACAGCTGTGAGTGCGTGATTTTGGGGGACAGTGCATTTAAAAAAATCTCATCGGACAAAGCTTCCGAGGGCATCATGTGTGTTTGGAATTTTCTTTCCGGGCGGGAAGAGATGCTTTTGCAGTCGATACGGAAAAATCCCACCGGATCGTATTTGATTCTGGAACGGGTACAGGATCCCGGTAATATCGGGACCATACTCCGCAGCGCATTGGCTTTCGGATGCGATGGGGTGTTGCTTTGCGATTGTGCGGACATTTACAATCCCAAAACCGTTCGCGCCACCATGGGGAATTTGTTTCGGGTCCCCTTTGCCAAGGTAGATCGAATCGAATCTTGCCGCGAACTGCTACCAGACGGCAAACTGTATGCCGCCATGGTTTCTTCCGGCGGCATCACCCCGGAAGAACTGCAAAAGGAAGATAAAGCGGCGGTGCTCATAGGCAACGAAGGACAAGGACTCAGCAAACAAGCGGTTGAAATTTGTGATGGGACTGTGCATATTCCCATACGGAATGCCGAATCCTTAAATGCGGCGGTGGCGGCTTCGGTGCTGCTGTGGGAAATGTCAAAAGGGAGAGCGTTATGACGGATGAAAAACTGCTTCGGTGGATTTGGTTGACCACGGTTACCACCATCGGTTCTTATACGCCTCATCGGCTGCTGCATCATTTTTCCTCTGTGGAGGCTGTGTATGAAGCCGACGAAGAGGCATATAGACAAGTGTCCGATTTAAGGAAGGAATACATTTCCCCTTTGCTGAATAAAAGTTTGGATAAAGCCAAGGAAATAGGGGACTATTGCCGCGCATATCAAGTGGGGGTTGTGACCCCCGACGACTATTGTTATCCCCAACGGCTGAAAACCATGCTGAATTATCCATTGGTTTTGTATTATTTCGGTACTTGGTATGATTTTGACGCCCTTCCCTGTGTTGCCATGGTGGGGCCGCGAAAAATGAGTCCTTACGGGGAAGCGGCTACTAAACGCATCGGGGTGGATTTGGCGACAAGCGGGGTTTTGATCGTCAGTGGTCTGGCGGAAGGCGTTGACGGCCTGGCACACAAAGCGGCTTTGTATGCCGGCGGGAAAACGGTGGGTATTCTTGGATGTGGCATAGATCGGATCTATCCTGCCTCGAACAAGGAGTTGTATTTACAAATGTACCAGCGGGGTCTGGTGGTGAGTGAATTTCCTCCAGGAACAGCCCCTATGGCGCGGAACTTTCCCATTCGAAATCGGATTATCAGCGGGCTGAGTTGTGCCGTTTTGGTGGTGGAAGCGGGGGAAAGCAGCGGCAGCCTCATTACTGCCGATTATGCCTTGAAGCAGAAACGGCTGTTGTTTACCGTGCCCGGATCCATTTTTTCCGCCAATGCTTTGGGATCCAATCATCTTTTTCGAGTGGGTGCTATGGCTTGTATGAGTTATGTGGATATTGCCGAGGCACTTCGGCAAGACTTTCCCCATGAGATCTTACTCCGACCCAAGGCGGTGGAGAACAAAAAAAGAAAAGCGGCGTCCTCGGATAAAGAATATCTGCCGTCTTTTGATCGTAAGAAACGTCCTTTGGTGGAAAAGCGGCTGGTAAAAGAACCCGCTAAAAAGAATGCAGAGACTGTGAATCTCTCTTCTGAAGAGAAATCGATTTTCGACCTATTGTCGTATGAACCGGTTTTAGCCGACAATTTGGTTGGCGAAGATCGGTCTGTGGCTCAGGTGATGCGCATACTCTCCATGCTGGAATTGAAAGGAGTCGTCTGCGCCTGTCCGGGCAACCGATTTATGAAAGAAGATTAATGTTTGAAAGGAATACATCTATGGCAAATCATTTGGTTATTGTGGAATCCCCCGGCAAAGCGGGTACTATAAAAGGGTATTTGGGGAGCAATTATAAAGTGGTCGCCTCCAAAGGGCATATTTGCGACCTGCCCGTCAGTTCGCTGGGAGTAGACATCGAAAACGGCTTTAAGCCCAAATACATCAACATCCGGGGAAAGGGAGAACTGATCCAGTCGCTGAAAAAAGAAGCGGCAAAAGCCGACAGTGTGTTTTTGGCAACCGACCCTGACCGGGAAGGAGAAGCTATTTCCTGGCATTTGGCGCGGGTGTTGGGTATTGACAGCACCAAGGCAAAGCGGGTAACTTTCCACGAAATTACCAGGGATGCCGTAAAACAAGCCATTGCACGTCCTACCGCCATCGATGAAAATCGAGTAGATTCCCAGCAAACCCGCCGCATTTTGGACAGAATCGTGGGATATAAACTCAGTCCTTTGTTGTGGAAAAAGATTCGCAGCGGATTGTCTGCCGGGCGTGTGCAGTCGGTGGCGACCCGTATCGTGGTGGAACGGGAACAGGAAATTCGCAACTTCAAAGGGGAAGAATACTGGACTCTGGACGCCATATTATCCGGCAAAGCCAAAAAAAGTTTCACCGCGGCTTTCTATGGGATGAACGGAAAAAAAATAACCCTGTCTACCGGGGAGGAATGTACCAAAGTCCTGTCGGATCTTGCCAATGCACAATACGCCGTAAAAAGCGTGAAACGGGGAACCAGAACCCGCAACCCGGCACCTCCATTTACCACCTCCGCTTTGCAGCAGGAGGCCTATAAAAAACTGAATTTCCAAACCCAGCGCACCATGCGCATTGCCCAGGAATTGTACGAAGGCGTTACCTTATCCAAAAAGGGCGGTCAGGGTTTGATTACCTACATGCGCACCGACTCGCTGCGCATTTCTGACGAAGCCAGAAATGCAGCAAAAGCCTTTATCATCGATAAATTCGGCAACGAATATTACCCCGAAAAACCACGGGTTTACAAAGCAAAAAGCGGCGCACAGGATGCCCATGAAGCCATCCGGCCGACCAATTTGGTCTTTTCACCGGAAAGCATCAAGGCCAACCTGTCTGCCGAGCAATATAAAGTATACAAGCTGATTTGGGATCGGTTCATTGCCAGCCAAATGGAATCCGCCCTGTTTGACAGCGTTACCGCTGAAATCGGCGCCGGGGAATATGTGTTCCGAGCCACCGGTGAAACCGTCAAATTCCCCGGTTTTTTAGGGGTATATGAAGAAACTTCCGATGACAATGAAGACAAGCAGGGGAAAAACACTCGTTTGCCCGAATTGGATGAAGGGGAAATTTTGGATCTGAAAGAACTGCGGCACAAACAGAACTTTACCCAGCCTCCACCCCGCTATTCGGAAGCCACATTGATTCGAGCTTTGGAGGAAAAAGGTATTGGTCGCCCCAGCACCTATACCCCCACTCTGACCACCATTTTGTCCAGAGGGTACATCGAACGTGCGGGCAAACAATTGGTGCCCACGCCCTTGGGTGAGATCACAACCCAGTTGATGAGCGAGTATTTTTCCCCCGTGGTGGACTATAAATTCACGGCGGATATGGAAGAAAAATTGGATAACATTGCATCCGGCAATGCTTCCGGGGAAGAAATTCTACAGCAATTTTACAATGAATTTTCTAAATTGCTAGAAAATGCCGAAGCCTCTGTGGGGCAAGGAAAAATCGTGGTGCCGGATGTGGAACTGGATGTGAGCTGCGAAAAATGCGGGCGGAAAATGGTAATCAAATCCGGACGGTTCGGAAAATTTGCCGCCTGTCCCGGATACCCCGCATGCAAAAACACCAAACCATTGGATAAAAACGGTCAAATTGCCGAGGTTTCCCCTGCCCAAATTGTGGAAGGCATGCAATGTGAACTGTGCGGCAAAGGGGTGATGCTGAAAAAGGGTCGTTACGGGGATTTTTATGCCTGTGAAGATTACCCCAACTGCAAATTCACCAAGCAGGTGGTAAAAGAAGCCGGGGTGGCATGTCCCGAATGCGGCGGGAAAGTCATCATAAAAAAAGGGAAAAAGAAAGATTTTTACGGCTGTGAAAACTATCCGACATGCACCTTTTCATCCTGGTATTTGCCTACCGGGGAAAAATGTCCGGAATGCGGGGATATATTGGTATCCAAGCGAAACGGAACGGTTCATGCATGCCGCAACACCGCATGCAAGTACAGTGTTAAAATAAAGGCGGACATAACAAAATGACACCGATTCATGTTGTGGGGGGAGGACTGGCGGGTTGCGAAGCAGCTTGGCAGGCAGTCAGACAGGGTGTACCTGTGATTCTTCACGAAATGAAGCCTTCCAAGATGACGCCTGCTCATCACTCCGGGCTGTTCGGTGAATTGGTTTGTTCCAATTCATTTCGTTCCAACCAGTTGGAAAATGCGGTGGGGCTGTTAAAAGAAGAAATGAGACGCCTTGGCAGTTTGATTCTGGAGGCAGCGGATGCCTGCCGGGTACCTGCCGGCGGTGCGTTGGCTGTGGATAGAACGGGATTTGCCCGGTATATCACCGATCAAATTCAAAACCATCCCGGTATCACCGTGATGGAGGAAGAAGTTACCCGCATTCCCGACGAGGGAATTTGGTTGATTGCCTCCGGTCCCCTGACATCAGAGGGATTGGCACAAGAAATCATCAGAATTACGGGAAGCGAGGAGCTCTTTTTCTTTGATGCGGCTGCTCCTTTGGTGGAGCGGGACAGCATAGATTTTTCCAAAGCCTTTTTAGCTTCCCGTTACAATAAGGGCGAGGCGGATTACATCAACTGCCCCATGAACGAAGAGGAATATACCGCTTTTTGGGAAGCGCTGGTTTCTGCCAGAAGCGCTGATCTTCATGCAATCGACACCCAAAAACCACAGGTATTTGAAGGATGTATGCCGGTGGAAGTCATGGCAAAACGGGGGAAAGAAACCCTGTTATATGGCCCCTTGAAACCGGTGGGGCTGACAGACCCCAAAACCGGCAAACACCCCTATGCTGTTGTACAACTGCGGCAGGACAACGCCGCCGCCAGCGTGTATAATCTGGTGGGATTCCAAACCCATTTGACATTTTCGGAACAGAAAAGGGTCTTTTCCATGATTCCAGGCCTGGAAAACGCCGCGTTTTTGCGCTACGGCGTTATGCATAGAAACACATTTTTAAATTCACCCGTTCTGCTGCACCCCGACTATTCCCTCCGCAAGGATCCCCGTCTCTTTTTCGCCGGGCAAATGACGGGAGTGGAAGGGTATGTTGAATCGGCTTCCTCGGGACTTGTAGCGGGATTTTCCGCCGGCAAAAAGGCCTTGGGAGAAGAGTATGGGTATTTTACCGATGAAACCGCCATCGGTGCTTTGGCAAGATATGTTTCCCATGAGGATATTACCTCGTTCCAGCCTATGAACGTGAATTTCGGCATCATTGCACCGCTGGAGAGACAAATCAAAGCCAAAAAGAGAAAACGCAATTTGATAGTTTCCAATCGTGCGTTGGAACAAATCGAAGTTTTGAGACGAACCATTGAAAGGATATATCCATGAAACTGATTATTGATGCCATGAGCGGCGATAAAGCACCGGGCGAAATCATTCTGGGCGGATTACTGGGCGGTGCGGAATACAGGGTCAATCTTATATTTTGCGGCGATGAAGAGCGCATTAAGAAAGAATTACAGTTGCGTCCCCATGGGATCAAACTGTCCAACATCGAAATACTTCCCGCCAACGGTGTCATATCTATGGAAGACGATCCTCTTTCCGTATTGAAAAGCAAAAAAAACTCCTCCATGGGAGCGGGACTGACCGCCTTAAAAGAAGGTAGGGGAGATGCTTTATTATCGGCAGGCAACACGGGGGCACTGCTGATGGGATCCACCTTGTTGTTAAAACGGATTCGGGGTATCAAGCGGGCTGCCATCGGCAGTGTTTTGCCTGCCAAGGTGCCTACCTTGCTGATGGATGCGGGGGCGAATGTGGAGGTAACGCCGGAATTTCTGCTGGAGTTTGCGATCATGGGTTCTGTGTACATGCAAAGACTGTATGGGTTAAAATCCCCCCGGGTGGGACTGTTGAACAACGGTACTGAAGCCTGCAAAGGGACCCCCGCTCATGTAGAAGCCTATCAGTTATTACAGGCATGCAAAAACATTCATTTTGTAGGTAACATAGAAGGTAGTATGATGCCTTTTGGTCATTGTGACGTGTTGGTGGCGGATGGTTTTTCGGGCAACGTGTGTCTGAAGGTCCTGGAAGGGGTGGGGAAATACTTGTTTGATTCCATGAAGGAATCCTTGCTGTCCACGCCTGCCAGCCGCATAGGAGCAATGATGGCAAAGCGGCAGTTTAAACAGTTGAAACGGAAATTTTCTGCCGATGAATACGGCGGAGCTCCTCTTTTGGGCGTATCCAAACCGGTGATCAAAGCCCATGGTTCTTCAGAAGCCCTGGCAATCAAACACGCGGTTAGACAGGCGAAAATCTTTTACGAAACCGGCGTGATTGAGGAGATATTGAATTTGGCAAAAGGAGTATAATGCGAAAGGACAAGTTATGAAAAGCGAGCATATTTACCCGGCGGCATTTTGTGAAAAAGCCAAGGAGTTGGAAGATAAAATCGGCTATACCTTTGAGGAGAAAGAATATTTATATGAAGCCTTGACCCATTCTTCCTATTCCAATGAGCAACCCAACAGAAAGCTTTATCCCTGCAACGAGCGGTTGGAGTTTTTGGGGGATTCGGTGTTATCCTTGGCGGTTTCCCGCTATTTGTTCGGGGCACATAATGCCTTTCCCGAAGGGGAACTGACCCGCGTCCGTGCGGTGACGGTATGTGAAAATGCCTTGTATGAATATGCCTGCGATATATCTTTGGGGGATTATTTACTGTTGGGCAAAGGGGAAGAAATGACCGATGGGCGGCATCGCCGATCCATTTTGGCGGATGCCTTTGAAGCCCTGATTGCCGCCGTTTTTCTGGATGGTTCTTTGGATGCGGCGGAAGAATTTATCATGGATCATGCCAAAGCCAAGGCGGAAGTTACGGTATTGAACCAAGTAATCAAAGATTATAAAAGTTATCTCCAACAGCTGGTACAATACAGCAAAGGGGATAAACTGGACTACCGGTTGGCAGGGGAAAGCGGTCCCGATCATAAAAAAACTTTTACAGTGCAGGTGTTTTTGAACAGCAATTGCATCGGAACGGGAAGCGGTTTCAGCAAGCGGGATGCGGAACAAATGGCAGCCAAAGAAGCGCTTGTCTTGTTTGGGGAACCCGTTTGATATGGCAAAAGAAAAAATTCTGCCCCTGTTCATTCCCCATTTGGGATGTCCCCATGTGTGCGTGTTTTGTGATCAGAACGCCATAGCGGGAAAAGAATTTGACTTTGAACAGATTCGCCGGGATCTGGAAATCTTTTTTGCAGATCAACAGAATATCGGCGCACAAATCGCTTTTTTCGGCGGTAGCTTTACCGCCATTGACAAAGATTTGATGAGACGTTTTCTTTCTCTGGGGTATGGCTATGTACAAGCGGGAAAAGCATCGGGTATTCGGATTTCCACGCGCCCCGATGTGGTAAACAACGAGACGTTGGATTGTCTGAAAGCCTATGGGGTGAAAACCATTGAATTGGGTATCCAAAGTATGTCGGAGGAAGTTTTAATGAAATCCGGCCGTGGTCACAATCCTTGGCAAAGCCTGGATGCCATGCAGAGGATTAGGGAAAAAGGCTTTGTGCTGGGGGGACAAATGATGGTGGGTTTACCTGCCTCCACCCCGGAACGGGAAAAAGAAACCGCTCTTGCCATTTGCCAAGGGGGTGCCAAAGAATGCCGTATTTATCCCACCGTGGTGTTACGAAACACCGCCCTTGCCGCCATGAACAGGCGGGGGGAATATACGCCCTTGACGGTGGAGGAAGCCGTTTGGCGGTGCGTACCCTTGCGGGAACTGTTTGCACAACATCATGTGACGGTGTTGCGGATGGGTCTGTGTGAAAATGAAGAATTACGGCGTAACGATGCCATGGTTGCAGGTCCCTACCATCCCGCCTTTGGGGAATTGGTGGAGCAAGCCTGTATGAAGCAGAAAATAGAGGCTTTTCTTTTGGGGAAAGAAACCCGGGGGAAAAGATTGGAAATCATTGTGTCCCCCCGGTCTGTGTCTAGGATAACGGGACACGGCGGACTGAAAAAGAACCTGTTAACCCGGTACGAACTGACAGATATGACCCTGCAGACCGACGGGAACATGACAGATGGTAGAGGTGTCAAGATTGTACTTAAAGACCATTGAAATGCAGGGCTTTAAATCCTTTGCAGAAAAATCGGTAATATCCTTTGAACCGGGCGTGACCGCCATTGTAGGTCCCAACGGCAGTGGAAAATCCAATATTTCAGATGCAGTGCGATGGGTGTTGGGAGAAATGTCAGCCAAAAGCCTTCGCGGCGGAAAAATGGAAGACGTCATTTTCAACGGCACTGCCCGCCGCCGCCCCGCTGCCTATGCGGAAGTGGTTTTGACCATCGATAACAGCAATCAAGTATTAGAAGGTGCCGGCCAGGAAGTGGCGGTGGGGAGAAGGCTGTATCGTTCGGGAGAAAGTGAATATTCCATCAATGGACAAGTGGTTCGGTTGAAAGATGTTGTCAACTTATTTTTGAATACCGGTATCGGCAGAGAGGGTTATTCTGTCATCGGACAAGGAAAAATTGCGGAAATCATCTCTCAAAAAGGGGAAGAACGCCGCGGCGTGTTTGAAGAAGCGGCGGGTATATCCCGGTACCGTTACCGCAAGAATGAAGCGCAGAACAAGCTGGCGCAATTCCGAGAAAATGCCATAAGAATTTCCGATATCATCAACGAGGTTCAATCCAGAATTCCCCTGTTAGAACGGCAGAGTGAAAAAGCCGTCCAGTACGAAGAATTGGTATCGGAACGCAGATTGATTGAAGTGTCTTTGCTGGTGAAGAAACTGGCAAAGTTGGATACGGAACGGGCACAATGCCTGGAGAAATACGAGTTCCGGGCGGAAGAACTTCGTCAGCTACAGGAAAAACTGGAATCCATTGACGGAGAGATGGAAGCCCGATATAGAGAAAATCAGCAGGAAAACTTACTCCTTGCTCAAAAGCGGGCCCTACTGGAAGATACCATTCGGGAAGAAAGCACCTTATCCGGCCGCATTTCGGTGCTGGAAAACGACATTGCCCATTTCAAAAACGCCATGACTTTAAATCAGGGTGAAAGCGGCGAGCAAGAAAAACAAAAGAAGGAGTTGAACCTTTCCTTACAAAAGCTGGAGGAAACCATCGGCAATCGTCGTCTGGAATTGGCTTCTTCTGAACAGTCTTTGCTGCGAATGCAGGAAGGACTGCAGGCCAGAGAAAGGGAACTGAATCAACTTCGCGGTGTGATTGCCTCGGCGGAAGCTGAAATTTCCCTGCTGGAAGAGAACCTCAAACAGGCAGAGTTGGAACAGCGGGAAAGTGAAAGTACCAACCGCCTGCGGGGGGATCGGGTACAAGCCATTCGGCGAGATTTGTCCTTCATAGCAAATAATGTCCTAAAAGAAGAGCAGGAATTGTCTGATTTGCAAGCGTTTTTGCAGAAAACTGAGAACAATCGAGCTGAAATATTACAAAAATGCCAACAAAATAAAGAAAAAATGGCTGAATGTGAAGCCCAACTCCATGAAGCGTTGGAAATCAAACAAAAAAAACGCCTGCAGGTCATGTCGTTGCAGCAGCGCAGAGAAACCTTACAGCGCATGGATCGCTTAATGGAAGGATTTTCGGGCAGTGTCAAAGCCGTGCTCAATGCCGGGGAAGACCATCAGCTTTCCGGGATTTTCGGGCCTGTGTCCAAACTCATTTCCACCGATGAAGAGTATGTGACCGCCATTGAAACCACGTTGGGTGCAGGGATGCAAAATATCGTGGTGTCGGATGAAAGCGCCGCCAAAGATGCCATTGCGTATTTAAGGCGAACCAACAACGGCCGAGCCACCTTTTTGCCCTTGACCACCGTGAAGGGACGTCCTTGGGACGACAGAACCCTCAAAGAAAAAAAAGGATTCGTGGCGATGGCCAATCATTTGGTCCATTGTGAAGACCGCTTCCGTGACGTGGTGGATTATATGCTGGGCAGAACCATTGTGGCGAACAGCATTGACAATGGGGCATCCCTTGCCAAAAGCCAGCAGTTTCAATGCCGCGTGGTCACCTTAGACGGGCAGCTGATTAATGTGGGCGGTTCTTATACCGGCGGTCAAGTGTTCAATAAAACGGGCATTTTATCGAGAACCGGGGACATCGCCCGGTTGAAAAAAGAAGAACAAGAACTACAAAAGCAAATCGGGAAATGCAATCTTCGTATTGACCAATTGCAGTCTGTGAAAAATGAATTTGCTGCCACCGTGAAAACCTGTGAGCAGGAATTGGCGGGGGTGGAAAATAACATCGGCGAAATCCGTACATCTTGCGGCATCTCTTCCCAACGTTTGGCTGACCATCGCAATCGCCAAACCGATTTGGAGCAGGAATTGTCTGTCACCGAACAATCCACCGCGTTTACCAGCGAAACCTTGAGCAAACTGCAGGGACGGGGTGCGGAAATATCCGAAAAGCTCCTTGCCCGTAAAGGGAGTTTCAGCGATGCCAAAGAGAAAGAAAACAAACTGCTTTCCCTGCGGGAAGCGGAAATCACCCAATGCACCGAAGCCTCCCTGGGTCTGGGCATGGACAAAAGAGAAGTAGAACGACTGGGAAACGACCGGAAGGTCACGGCGGAAAAGCTGTCATTACTGAACGTCTCCATGGAAGAAAAAGAAAAAAGAGTGGTCGATTTGCAGTTGCAAATCCAGCGAGCGGAAGCAGAACTGGAGGCCTGCAGAAAGAAACTGGCGGAAAATGTGGTGGTCGCCGCCACCATCCGGCAAGCATTATCCGATGCCACGGTCCGGCAGGAAGAAGCGGATAAGCAAGGCTACGAACTGCGGGGAGAACACAAGGTTTTAGTATCCGAGAAAGAGAAAGTGTTTGAAGTTTTCACCCGTTTGCAGAGCAAACTGGAAGAACTGAAAAAAGAGTTTGAGACTTCATGGACAAAACTGCGGGAAGAACACGAAATGGAACGGGACGAAGCGGAAGAATACGCCACGGCAAAAGCCGAAGAATATGCGCTGGTATCCGAGCCGGAAAATCGCCTTGCGGAAGTGAAACAAAAACTGAAAAGCATGGGTAGCATAAATCCCGATGCCGTTACGGAACTGACAGAAACCAAAGAACGATATGAATTTTTGAAGAATCAGTATGACGATGTGGAAGGTGCGGCAAAAGAACTGGAAAAGCTCATTTCGTCCTTGGAAGATACCATGAAGAATATGTTCATGGATACCTTTATCAAAGTCAGAGAGCAGTTTAAAGTGTGTTTTATCGACTTATTCGGAGGCGGTACCGCAGATATCATCCTGTCGGATGAGAACGATCCTCTCAATGGCAGCATCGATATTAAAATCCAGCCTCCCGGAAAACTGGTTAAAACCTTGGCGCTGCTTTCGGGCGGTGAGCAGGCATTCGTGGCAATAGCCTTGTATTTTTCTTTGCTGGCAGTGAATCCGGCACCGTTTTGTATTTTCGATGAAATCGAATCGGCTTTGGACGAAGCCAACGTCTATCGGTTCGGCGATTATCTGAAAAAAGGATGCCGCGATATTCAGTTCATTGTCATTACCCATAGACGGGGCACCATGGAATGTGCCGATACCCTGTACGGTATTACCATGCAGGAAAAAGGCGTTTCGGATTTTATCAAACTATCCATTGACGATGTGCAGGCAAGACCCGACATCGCACAATAGAAAGGAACTTTATGGGATTTTTTGAAAGACTCAAAGCGGGGCTTGAAAAAACAAAAACCGCTATTTTATATCGCTTTGATGCCCTGTTCCGTGCATTTTCCGGAGAGATGGACGACGACTTCTTTGATGAATTGGAAGAGATTCTCATCCTGGCGGACGTGGGTACCGGAGCCGCCGGTGACATGATTGGTCGCTTAAAGGAAATCATCAAGCAGGAACGTATCATGAACGGGAATGATGCCAGAGAAGCACTCAAGCGCATCATGCGGGACATGCTGGACGACGAGCACAATGCCCTGGATTTATCCACGATCCCTTCCATCGTACTGGTGATCGGAGTCAACGGCGTGGGGAAAACCACGTCCATTGCCAAAATCGCCGCTTATTTGAAAGAGCAGAACAAGCGGGTGATCCTTTGTGCCGCAGACACCTTCCGCGCTGCCGCCATAGATCAGCTGAAAGTATGGGCAAATCGGGTGAAGGTGGAAGTCATTTCCCAGAACGAAGGGGCGGATCCGGCGGCTGTGGTATTTGATGCCGTCAATGCGGCAAAAAACAAAACCGATGTTTTGATCATCGATACGGCGGGACGGCTGCACAATAAAAAGAATTTGATGGATGAATTGGCGAAAATCAACCGTGTAATTGACCGCGCTTTACCGGGGGTTGCCCGGGAAGTGTTGTTGGTGCTGGACGCTACCACGGGACAAAATGCGGTCAATCAAGCCAAAGAATTTAAAAATACTGCCAACATCACAGGCCTTGTGCTGACTAAATTAGACGGAACCGCCAAAGGCGGCATCATCTTCTCGGTGAAAGAAGAACTGGGGATTCCGGTGAAATTCATTGGGGTGGGTGAAAAAGCGGAGGATCTGCGTCCCTTTGATGCAGGCGAATTTGTGGAGGCATTGTTTTCATGAAGACCCTTGTATTCGCATCCCGCAACCGGGGTAAAATGGTAGAAGTGGAACACATACTCAACTCCCTGTTGGGACAAGACGGTGTCAAGTTGTTGAACTTAGATGACATCGGATATATCGGTGAAATAGAGGAAACGGGGCAAACCTTTGAAGAAAATGCCCTCGCCAAAGCCAAAATGGCGTATCTCAAAAGCGGCATACCCTCCTTTGCCGATGATTCAGGTCTGGAAGTGGATGCTTTACGGGGAGAACCCGGCATTTATTCCGCTCGCTATGCCTTTCTCAACGGAAAAGGGAAAGAAGGGGACAGTCAAGCCAACATGGATTGTTTGTTGAAAAAGATGGAAACTATAGAAAACCGGAGTGCCGTCTTTATCTGCTGCATCGGGTATGTAGGGGAAGAACAATACATTGTAAGAGGGGAATGCCGGGGCGAAATTCTTCGCTATCCCCGCGGGGATAGCGGTTTCGGATACGATCCTTTGTTTTATGTTCCCTCCTGCGGCAAGACATTTTCCCAACTTCCCCGGGATGTAAAAAACGCCATCAGCCACCGGGGAAATGCTTTGCAGCTATTTGCACGGAGGCTGAAACAATGAAAAACATCGGATTGTTCGGCGGTAGTTTCAATCCGCCGCATTTTGGGCACATACAGGCTGTGAATAGTTTTGTACACGCGGCATGTTTGGATTTTGTATATATCATGCCTGCCGGACAGCCTCCCCATAAAGAAATTGTGGGTGCCACCCCCATCCAGCGGCTGGAAATGGCCAAGATTGCTTTTTTCGATATGCCTTTTCCCTGTGTGGTTTCAGAGATGGAAATAAAACGAGGAGGGAACAGCTACACGGCGGATACCCTGGAAGAACTGCATATACGCCACCCCCATGACCGTTTGTTTTTATATGTGGGAACGGATATGTTTCGCGCTTTGGATACCTGGCATCTCCCCCAAAAAGTCTTTTCCCTCGCCATTGTGTGCTGCATGTCCAGAGATCGGGACGAAGCAATGGAGAATCAACGCATGGCAAATGAGTATAAAAAAAGATACCATGCCAACATTTTGATGATTCCCGATGCTCCCGTGATTGTCTCATCGACGCTTTTGCGTCGGGGAGAAAAACCGGAATGCATGCCGGAAAAAGTCCGTATGTATGCCCAGGAAGCGGGGCTATATAAAAGGAAGATTCCCGAACGAATCCAAGCGGTTTTGGACGGAATGTCGGAAGAAAGACGCAATCACTCCATGGCCGTTGCCGAAGAAACCATTACCTTATGCATTTTGTATGGGCTCAATCCCGACACGCTCTTTGAAGCGGCGTTGCTCCATGATATGACCCGGGGAAAAACCCCCCGGGAACAAAGAGAGCTTGCCGACATCTATGGAGGCTGTGTAGAAGAAGATTTTCTGTCTTTTTCCGTTACCCACGGGAAAACCGCGGCGGCCATGGCAAAGGCAATGTTCGATTTGGAGGAAGAAGCCTGTTTGGCGATCGCCTACCACACCACGGGACGGGCACATATGACGTTGTCGGAAAAAATACTGTATGTTGCCGATTATATCGAACCTACCCGCCGCCACATCGTTTGCCAAGAGGCAAGAAGAAATTTTTATGCCGGATTGCCGCCAAAGAGAGAAAAAAGAGAAGAATGGCTTGATCAATGTATTCTTTCCGGTATCAATGATACCATTACCCATTTACACATGCAAAACAGGCATGTCCATGTTGATACGATACAAGCAAAAAAAGCGTTTGAAACGCCTAAACGATGAAAGGAATTCATATGGTAGACAAAAAGATATTAGACCTTGCAACTCAAATAGCCGGGATATTGGAGGAAAAGAAGGCGCAGGACGTACGCATATTTCGCGTGGCAGACCGGACGGTGATTGCCGATTATTTTGTCATCGCAACGGGTACTTCTTCCACCCATGTGAAAGCATTGACAGACGAAGTGGAATTCAAATTGGGGGAAGAAGGCAAATACCCCACCCATTCCGAGGGGTATGATCATGCTGGCTGGATTGTGCTGGATTATGATTCCATTCTGGTGCATGTATTCCAAAAAGACAGCCGGGAATTTTTTAAATTGGAAAAACTTTGGGCAGATGCCGAAGAAATAAAATCGCACATGGATGCCAAGAAAGAAGGAAATGGAAAATGACGCATGATTTTCACAACATGGAAAAGAAGTGGCAGGATAGATGGGATACGGGACATGCTTTTGAGGTAAAAACCGATCCTTCTAAAAAGAAGTTTTATGCATTGGTTGAGTTCCCGTATCCTTCGGGGCAGGGGCTTCACGTAGGACATCCCCGTTCCTATACCGCTTTGGATATCGTGTCCAGAAAACGCCGACAGGAAGGATACAACGTACTGTATCCCATGGGATGGGATGCCTTTGGCCTACCCGCCGAAAACTATGCGGTGAAAAACAAGATACATCCTCGGATCGTGACCGAAAACAACGTAGCCAGATTTAAAATCCAACTCAAATCATTGGGCTTGTCTTTTGACTGGTCCCGTGAGATCAATACCACCGATCCCGGGTACTATCGATGGACCCAGTGGATTTTCCTCCAGTTATTCAAAAAAGGACTCGCCTATAAAAAGAAAATGGCTGTCAACTGGTGTCCTTCCTGCAAGACCGTTCTTGCCAACGAAGAAGTCATCAGCGGCTGCTGTGAACGGTGCAGCGGTGAAGTCATTCGAAAAGAAAAGAGCCAGTGGATGCTGAAAATTACCAAATACGCCCAAAGACTGATTGATGATCTCGACGTGGTCGATTACATTGACCGCGTGAAAGTCCAGCAGAAAAATTGGATCGGCCGCAGCGTGGGTGCCGAAGTGGATTTTGCCACCACAGCCGGGGATGCCCTCCGGGTCTTTACCACCCGTCCCGACACGTTATTTGGCGCTACCTACATGGTCATTTCCCCCGAACATCCCCTGATCGACACCTGGTCCCAGCGGATCATCAATATGAATGTTATTTCCGCTTATCAGGAAGCGGCAGCCAAAAAGTCTGATTTTGAGCGCACCGAATTGGTGAAAGAAAAAACCGGCGTGAAGATTGAAGGCGTTATGGCCATCAATCCCGTCAACGGCAAACAAATCCCCATCTACATCTCCGACTATGTACTGATTACCTACGGTACCGGAGCGATCATGGCAGTGCCTGCCCACGATACCCGCGACTGGGAATTTGC
>DIRA01000005.1:82125-82366 GCA_002427425.1 Clostridiales bacterium UBA5448
CGATACCCGCGACTGGGAATTTGCCAAGATGTTCCATCTTCCCATCGTGGAAGTGGTCAAAGGCGGAGACGTAGAACAAGAAGCCTTTACCGATGTGGAAACAGGCACATTGGTCAACTCGGATTTTTTGAACGGATTAGAAGTGGCGGAAGCCAAAAATAAAATCATTGCCTGGCTCTTGGAAAAAGGACTTGGGTATGAAAAAGTCAACTACAAACTTCGCGACTGGGTTTTCTCCCGT
>DIRA01000005.1:82551-82738 GCA_002427425.1 Clostridiales bacterium UBA5448
CTTCGCGACTGGGTTTTCTCCCGTCAGCGGTATTGGGGCGAACCCATTCCCCTGGTCTGCTGCGAAACTTGCGGTTGGGTACCCCTACCGGAAGAATCCCTGCCCTTGACGTTGCCCGAACTGGATTCTTACGAGCCCACCGATCATGGCGAATCTCCCCTTGCCAAGCTGTCAGATTGGGTAAGCA
>DIRA01000005.1:83083-83228 GCA_002427425.1 Clostridiales bacterium UBA5448
GTACAACGGCGGTATGGAACACACCACCCTCCATTTGCTGTACTCCCGTTTCTGGGCCAAATTTCTGTATGACATCGGTATATTAAAATGCCCCGAACCCTATGCAAAAAGAACCTCTCACGGCATGATTCTCGGTGAAAACGGC
>DIRA01000005.1:83407-136012 GCA_002427425.1 Clostridiales bacterium UBA5448
GATTCTCGGTGAAAACGGCGAAAAAATGTCCAAGTCCAGAGGCAATGTGATCAACCCCGATGAAATCATCGCCCAATACGGTGCGGATACCATGCGCTTGTATGAAATGTTCATCGGCGATTTTGAAAAAGCGGCTCCCTGGTCCAGCACCAGCATCCGCGGCTGCAAGCGATTCGTCGAACGATTTGCCGGCTTGACGGATCTGGTGAAGGGAAAAGGGGTTACACCGGAACTGGAAAAGAATTTTCACAAAGCTATTCGCAAAGTCACGATGGATATTGAAGAAATGAAATTCAATACCGCCATTGCCACCATGATGAGCCTGATCAATGAAATCTATGAAGTGAAATCATTGACCAAAGATGAGCTGAACATTTTCACCCGTCTGCTTTGTCCCTTTGCCCCCCATATCTGTGAAGAAATGTGGGAGTATTTGGGGGAAGAAGGTTTTGCGTCTCTTTCGAAATGGCCGGAATACGACGAAAGCAAAACTGTTGACAACCAGGTGGAAATTGCGGTGCAGATATGCGGCAAATTAAGGGGCCGTCTGATCGTATCCGCCGATGCGGAACAATCCGAGGTCATGAAGAAGTTCTTTGCCACACCCGCTCTGGCGGCTCATGCCAAAGGTAAACGCATTGTCAAAGAAATTTATGTGAAAAACAAGCTACTCAATGTTGTAATTCGTTGATATTTCAGTTATTTTTTTGAAAAAAATTGCGGATTAAACTTGACAGAAATTCAATGGATATAGTATAATAAGCAAAACCGACAAGCGAGGATGATTTTTACGTTTTTCGGAATATCCATACCGGGTCTGGTAAGAAATCTCTTTGCATCAGCGGAGGGAGGGAAAATAGTTGGCAGAAGTAAAAGTAAAAGAAAATGAATCGCTTGACAGTGCTCTTCGCAGATTCAAAAGACAGTGCGCCAGAAGCGGCGTATTATCTGAGCTTCGCAAACGCGAGTGCTACGAAAAGCCCAGTGTCAAGCGTAAGAAAAAGTCTGAAGCAGCCAGAAAACGTAAGTTTAAATAAGCTTGCGTATGTACTGCTATGGTCAGTTACGTGCTAATGGAATCCGTCGGTTTTGCCTTGGGTAGAACCGACGGATTCGGTAATAGCGTGAGTACGCAGAGTTTCTGACAGGACGAATAAACGTCAGAGACTTTGCTTTCTTTTTATATATGATATCTATTTATTTGAAAGGAAGATCATTATGGCGAAATTGCGTACGGGGATTGTTGGAGCTACCGGTATGGTAGGACAACGATTGATTACCCTTCTTGAAAACCACCCTTATTTTGAAATCGCTGCTGTTGCAGCCAGCAAAAATTCCGCCGGTAAGACCTACCGGGAAGCCGTCGGTAACCGATGGAAAATGAAGACGGACATGCCCCGATTTTTGGAAACTATGATTGTGATGGACGCCTCCGACATCGTGGCCATGCAGCGTCATGTGGATTTTGTATTTTGTGCCGTGGATATGCAAAAAGAAGAAGTCCGCACTTTGGAAGAAGCCTATGCCAAAGCGGAAATTCCCGTGGTATCCAACAATTCCGCCCATCGCTGGACCCCCGATGTCCCCATGTTCATTCCTGAAATCAATGACGGTCACGCCGATGTGATCGAAGCCCAGAAAAAGCGTTTGGGCACCAAAAAAGGTTTTATCGCCGTCAAACCCAACTGCTCCATTCAGAGCTATGTTCCCCTGATACATCCTTTGATGCCGTTTGGTCCGAAAAAAATTGCCGTATGTACATATCAGGCGATTTCCGGCGCGGGCAAAACCTTCCGTGATTGGCCGGAAATGAATGATAATGTCATCCCTTTCATCGGCGGTGAAGAAGAAAAAAGTGAAAAAGAACCCTTGAAAGTCTGGGGAAAAGTGGTTAACGGTGCAATCATCAGTGCGACGGAACCTATGATTACAGCACAGTGCATCCGGGTGCCTGTTTCTGACGGTCATCTGGCAACGGTCTTTGTTACGTTTAAAAAGAAACCCACCAAAGATGAAATCATTTGTGCCTGGAGGAATTACCGGGGTAAAGCCCAGGAATTGGATCTGCCTTTGGCTCCCAAACAGTTCATCCACTACTTTGAAGAAGAGAACCGTCCCCAAACTGGCATGGATCGTGATCTGGAAGGCGGTATGGCCATTTCTGTCGGTCGTTTGAGAGATGATTCCATGTTCGATTTTAAGTTTGTGGGCTTGTCCCACAACACCCTACGGGGGGCTGCCGGCGGCGCTGTTCTCTCCGCTGAATTGCTGTACAGATTGGGCTATTTGTATAAACAATAAATCCGGGCAATGTAGTTGTCTGGATTTTTCTGCGTTGGGTGAGCATATAAAAAACCGCCACGAAATGACGGTTTTTTATACTTTCTTATCATGTTTGAGTACGTAGTCCATCAACAACCCTCCGCCTACCGTTTCACACAGACACAGCCAAATTGCCGATACAATAAAGCGTCGGCTGGCGAACAGCATACACAGGCTATACGCGTCTATGGAATATGCGGCTGGATTGAGCACAGATCGGTACACAATCAACAGAGATCCCAAAGTTGTGGTCAAACTGATGATCATAAACAAAAAGGCTCCACGGGAGAGTCGATGTCGGTCGCTCATACGGAAAGAAGAAATGAGTTTCTCTTTCATATGTATCCCTCCTGACCTCAAGTATATAGAGGAATTATGAAGAAAGATCAAATATTGTGTGGATTATGTGTGAAGCAATGCAAGTAAATATCGGTAAGAATGGTATATTTTGCTGTTTTTATTATATGTTTGGCAGAAAATGGGGTTGACATAACTAAATTGTTTATATATACTGTATATAACATTGCGATTGTCGTACGAAGAGGAGGCTCTTTGCTATGAAATGTCCTGTTTGCGGTTATACAGAAAGTAAAGTATTGGATTCCCGCTCCACGGAAGAAGGGGCTGCGATTCGACGCAGAAGAGAATGCTTGGAATGTCAAAAACGCTTCACCACCTATGAACGCATTGAAACCATTCCGCTGGTGGTTGTGAAGAAAGATAAATCACGTCAAGCCTACGATCGCACCAAAATTCTGAATGGGATTATGCGTGCCTGTGAGAAGCGTCCTGTTTCCTTTGAGCAGATGGAAAATATGGTCAGTGAAATTGAAGCAGTTTTGAATAACGGTATGCAGTCGGAAGTAAATTCTGCTTACATTGGTGAATTGGTGATGGAGAAACTGCGTAAAGCCGATGAAGTGGCATATGTCCGCTTTGCATCGGTATACCGTCATTTCAAAGACATCGGCACGTTCATGAACGAGTTGAAAACTCTGTTGGAAGAACAGGAAAAATAAAACGAAGACCGAGGGATACGTCTCTCGGTCTTACTCTTTTGTTGTTATTCGACGCCCATGAAATAGGCAAGGTAGGTAAGGTTTCCGTTTGCATCGGATTCAAACAGCAAAAGCGGATCGATGAAAGTGTCGCCGATGAAGGCGGAAAAGTGCAAATGTTTCCCTGTCACATACCCGGTTTTACCCAATTCTCCCAGCAAGTCTCCTGCCTGTATGCTTTCGCCCTTAAATACGCTCAATGTGTTCAGGTGACAGTATACTGTCCGCAGTCCCAGGCCGTGATCGATGATGACGGTGTTGCCGCCATATTCAGTTTGACCGGCATACGCCACAACCCCGTCGGAAGCGGCATAGACCATGGGATTGGAGGCATTGGATACCAAATCCACGGCGGCATGTATGTAGGAAGTTTGACTTTTGGCAAGGGTGATGGTTTCATTGAATGTAGTGCTGATGGTGAAGGATGCATTTGTACCCAACGGATGGGAAAATCCGTTTCCTGACCACAGGGGTTCGTCGGCGGTTTGACCGGCGAGGGAGGGAAGGGATTGGCAGAAAGAAGCAAACAAGCTATGATATTCGGCAGGCGACAAACCAAGCCGGGAAGGATCCAGGGATCCGCCGGAGGCAAAGGAGCGTTTGGTCACGTTCACGGTCATGGACAAGGTATATTCCCCTGCTTCCAGACCGATGTGGTATACTCCTTCTGCCATATTGGCAGAAATGGGAATGAGCAGATAGCGGGTATTGCCACTGCCGTAGAGGGTGGGCGCGGAAGAAAGCTCACCCAGATGCAAGGTCACTTTTTTATTACCGGCGTTGAAAAGGCGAATAAAGACAGTACCGCCGGGTTTGACGGTGGCGGTGTAGGGATCGTCCTCATGACTGGGAATCATGGCCGCTGAAAGGATGGTGGTATATTTTACATAAAAAGAATATTCCACATATCCGTAATAGTGGCAATCAGGCACTTCGTACCAATTGGCTTTATATACATAATGGAGGAGCATGTCGGTATTGAAGTCGTTGTTTTTTGTCACATCAATTTCGCTTCCGTCATTTTCAACCCGGAAGATGTTGGTTTCTAAATAATCGGGGGTCATGGGAAAGGATATTTCCAGTGTATCGGGATACTGCATGGTATAGGTCTGTCCTTCCCCGGCTGTGAACGCGCCGCTGTTGTGAAAAGTTCCCGAGATTGTTTTGTATTTCCACGCAACGCCTGTGACCTCGGGGGAGTAGGATTTTTCGCCGATTTTGAGGGTAGGAAGGACAGGATAAGCCGTGTCATATGCCACAAACATTTCATCCCGCTCCAACAGAGCTATCGCTGTTCCTTTGTTCAGGTTATACAGTTTGCCGTCCGGATCATAAAAAAAACAGTTGCGGCTGTTGGCACTTAAATAAAAGGTATAATTGATATCGGACATTTTAGCATAGGTGATGGTAACAATGCGATAATGGCTTGCCTCTAGAGGCAACTCCTGAAAGACATGCGCATGTTTGGTGACGGATACATAGAAATCAATGGAGTCCTGATCCGTCAACGTTTTTTTGTTGCCCGTACTGTCGGCTATGGTGACGGAAGTCACGTAAATCAATGCGTCATTATGAAACAAAAAAATGAAAAAACCGGCTAAAAGGATGATGATCATGATGCCGGTGATGACAAACTTTGGAATTTTATGTTTTATCATATGTATGCTTCCTTCATATATAGGTCGTCAGCGAATGACTTTTCCCACAACCCGCAAATCGTCGTTGTCGCCGATATCAATGGGTGCGTAATGGGGATTGAGGGAGATCAGTCGGCACTTTCCGTCTTTTAAATACAGTTGCTTACACAAACTTTCACCATTTAGGGTGAAGATGCCGATATCGTCGTGATATAAAGTTTCTTGATTGCGAACCCAGACAACAGAACCGTCTTTGATTTCCGGCTCCATGCTGTCACCGCTGATGCGAATGCCGAATGCAACACGGGGGGGTACCTTGTGGGCATCCACCAGTGTATACTCGTCGGACAAAATCGGAAGCGCCTCTCCGGCGGCTGCTGGGGAGGTATAAACGGGAATTTTGACCCGGGGTTTCAGGCTGGGTAGCGATTCTTCCATTTTCTTTTCCTTTTCGGAATAGGAAGATTCATGAGACAGCAGCAAACGAATGGCTCTTTGTCCCCGTTCGTCCAGGGATTCGTAGGATTGCCACAAAGAGATGGCTTCGGAAGGGAGTGAAGAATCTTCTTCGTCTAAAACCAACCAATCCATGGTGACGTTTAAGTATTTGGCGATTTTGAAAACACTTTCTAAGCGGCGGGTATCCGTGTCGCGCTTTAACATGCTGTCCAAGGTCGTGTAAGGGATATCCACCGCCTTTGCCAATTCTGCTTTGGTCATTTTTTTATCTTTGAGTAATTGAACCAGTTTTTGATTGAAACTCATACCATATCCTTTCGGCGCTGTTGTAGAATGCCATTCTTCATGATGTATGGATTTGCTGTCTCATTATAGCAGATTTCTATGATATTGTAAAGTGCGGATTATGAAATTCCGTAAAATCATACGAAAATAAAAGGGTTGTTCTCTATAAATGTTCGAAATATGGTAACAATAGATTTGATTTTTGCTATATCACGCAAAGGGTGGTTAACATAACATTTTGTGTCAGGGATAAGCAATGGCGAATACGACTGCATGCCACCATGAATACATATCGGGACTTCAAACAGAAAGCGTGGACAAAACAGGTAGAGTGGGATGGATTACCATCATATGGTTTTGATTTGATGAAAATTTTTAATAAGTTTACATCAAATCACAAGGGAGCAAGGAGAAAAAGAAACAAATTCTGCCACAGTGCTGCTGTATAATATCGGCTGGATGCTAACATATAAAGTCGGGGAGAGAGAGGATAGAAAGGAGAAGTTGGAAAATCGGTTGATTTACATAACACTACATTTCGAAACACCGTGTGTTTTGAGAAAAGTTTACATCCTATAACCCCTTTGGTTTTC
The DNA here is from genome assembly GCA_002427425.1 of Clostridiales bacterium UBA5448. GTDB lineage: Bacteria > Bacillota > Clostridia > Oscillospirales > SIG627 > UBA5448. Next base: position 89,762 of record DIRA01000005.1, read on the forward strand.
ACATCAAAAACCTTTGTAAACTTTTTGTGAATATTCGATACAGATGAAATCTTTGGCTTTTATATGTGGTATATTTATCTTGTTGTAGTATATTTATTATACAATATACAGTGGTTTATTACCAAATTTTGCCGTCGAACCAAGATGGCTTTTGTGTATTATTGCAGAAGATTGACAATAGAAGGAGAAATAACGTATGATGCGTATTATCACAGGAACGGCTCGCGGCATTCGATTGGAATCCCCCCGGGGAGATGCTGTTCGTCCTACCACGGAGATAGCCAAAGAGGGCTTATTTTCATCCATCCAGTTTGAAATGGAAGGAAGAAGGGTCTTGGATCTGTTTGCCGGCAGCGGACAATTGGGATTGGAGGCATTGAGCCGAGGTGCTGCGTTGGCGGTGTTTGTGGATTCATCGGCAGCTGCGGTGGATTTGGTGAAGAAAAACGCCCGAAAAGCGGGATTGTTTGAACGGTGCCGTGTGCTGCATACTGATTATGCGGCGTATTTGAAAGGTTTTTCGGGAGATCCTTTTGACTATATTTTCGTGGATCCGCCTTATGACATGAATGCCATGGTCGAGATCATTCGCAAACTTTTGAAATGCGGGTGTGTAGGCAATCATACGTGGATTTTTTGTGAATCGAATCAAGAGGAGTTGGATGTATCTGCCTTGCCCGAAGTGGAGAATGCCAAGCGTTACAAATACGGCAAGACCTATGTGCATGCCGTGAAATTGGTTTAGATCATGAGTCAGTCAAAAGGAGGTTTTTCCATATGAAAAAAATGGCATTGTGCCCCGGCAGCTTTGATCCTTTGACTTTAGGGCATTATGATATTATTTTACGCGCCGCGGCGATGTTCGATGAAGTGATTGTGCTGGTCATCAAAAACACGGTGAAGAATGCTTTTTTGTCTCCCGTGCAGCGGGTGGCATTTGCAGAAAAATGTTTTGAACAGTATTCTAACATACGCGTTGACATGCACGATGGCTTATTGTGTGAATATGCCAAGGAGCAAGGGGTGACCGCCATTGTGAAGGGGGTCCGGGGAGCTACGGATTTTGAGTATGAATCGCAGTTGTATGCCATCAACAGAGAATTGGAAAACTGTGAAACGATATTCATTCCTGCCAAACCCGAATATGCCTATATTTCCTCCACTTTTGTGCGGGATATGATTTTGTATAATCGCCCCATTGCACCCTACCTTCCCCCCAATTCGGCAGAATATCTAAAAATTAGGTAAAAATACATAAAAAAGTATAAAAAAGCTAAAAAAAATTGAAAAATCCCCTTGCAATTTTATATTTTATTCGATATAATGAGATTGCGGTGGTTCAAAGTGGTTCAAAATGGTTAATTTTGGATATCGGTGGAACCAAAAATGCAACAGCGTGGAGTGAAATCCTATATGAAAATAGGGTTTCGTCCGTAAAACGGAAGTGAAAAATCGACTTCTTGCTTTGTTTGCATCCGCAGGGGCAATGAGTACGCCCCGTCATGAAACGAAGCGGGGAGGGGATTGGCCATGCTGTTAGGCGAATATCGTTATGGCGTAGATGTCAAGGGCCGCCTGTTCATTCCCGCACCTCTCCGGGCTAAACTGGGGGAAACCCTGGTGCTTTCAAAATCATTTGACCCGTGTTTGAATGTGTACTCTCGATCTGCCTGGGAAAACTTTTGTGATCGGCTGAGCGCGCTACCGGAAATGTCCGGCAGCGGCATTCTGCGTTATTTATTTTCGACGGCACAGGAAGTGACCTGCGATTCCCACGGGCGCGTGGTGATTCCCCAGTCTTTGCGGCAATATGCTTCGTTGGAAAGCGAAGCGGTGATCATTGGCGTTCGTAATCATGCCGAAATTTGGTCTGAAGCCGCCTATACGGCTTACATGAACGGTTTGGATCAAGCATCCATGCTGGAAACATTGAAACAGTACGGGTTTTAAAAAATGGCTTTTTCCCATACGACAGTTTTGTTATATGAAACCTGCAACGCATTATCTATAAAGCCAAACGGCGTATATGTGGACTGCACCTTAGGGGGCGGCGGACATGCCGAAGTCATTGCCTCCCGTTTGGGAACAAGGGGACGATTGATTGCCATCGATTGTGATCCCCAAGCCATGACAGCGGCGCGGGCAAGGTTGATATCCTATCAGGATCGAATCACCTATGTTTTGGATAATTTTTGCAACATGGCTTCCATATTAAAGAGTTACGCACCGGATGGTATTGATGGTGCCATCATCGATCTGGGTGTTTCCTCTCATCAGTTGGATAGCCCGGAACGGGGATTTTCTTATCACAGTGCAGATGCGCCTTTGGACATGCGCATGTCTCAAGTGGGGAAAAGTGCCGCCGACGTGGTCAACACCTATTCCCAGAGCGAATTGAAGCGCATCATTTCCCAATACGGGGAAGAACGATTTGCCAATCGCATTGCCAAAGAGATCGTACAGCGGCGGGAAACCATGTTGTTTTCCACCACTGGTCAGTTGGCAGACGCCATAAAAAGCGCCATTCCCGGTGGGTATTATGAAGATAAGCATCCTGCTCGAAGAACCTTTCAGGCTATCCGCATTGAAGTGAACAATGAATTGGACATCATTCCGCCCACGCTCATGACGTTGGTGGAAGCGTTGAAAATAGACGGAATTCTGGCGGTTATCACCTTTCACTCTTTGGAAGACAGGGCGGTGAAGGAAACCTTCCAACGCTATGTGGAAGGGTGCACATGTCCCCGGGATTTTCCTGTTTGCATATGCGGATTTAAACCTAAATTGAAAATATTAAACCGCAAACCCATGGTTGCAAGCAAAGAAGAATTGGAAACGAACAGCCGTTCCCGCAGTGCCAAACTACGAACGGTTCAGAAAATATAACAGACAGCAAGGTCAAGGACAAAGATATTGCAAGACTAGAAAGAGAGGTGACGGGATGGAACGCTCGTACCGAAACGAACGAAAACATTATGATGCGGCAGACGCTGACATTATGGTAACGTCACGCCCTTCTCTTAAGAAAGAAAAGCCTCAGGAGAAGCTCATGAACGAGCAGGGATTTGAGGCCCGGGTAAAACCTCGTTCGGTCAACGCCGGCGCTGCCGTGGATACGCCCGGTCGGATCAGCGCAAATCTGGAAACCTTGAACAAACGGTATGTATCTTCTCCTGCCCGTCCTAGAATGCGGACCATTACGGCTGCCCCGCCCATGGATGGGGTATTAGAGAGAAGAAGAGAGCGGGTTCGCACCGACAGCATCAGTGCCGACAAAACACGGACGAAGCCTGCGGTAGTACGCAGCACCACCAAGCGGTATGTTGTGACCAGAACCGTGGCGAAGAAAAAGACCTTCCCTTTATTCAGTTTGATTGTCTGTTGTGTCATTTTGGCATGTTCTTTCTTTTATTTGTTTCACTTGAATGTGGAGGCAGATGACTATAAGGAAAACATTTCGAAATTGCAAAGTGAGATTGTAGAATTAAAAGACGAGAAAACGTTGCTACAAGTGAAATTTGATGCCAAATACAACCTGCCTTTGGTGTCCCGTCTTGCCGTGGAAGAATTCGGGATGGTCAACGCAGACAGCCTGCCGAAAAAATATGTTACGTTGGCAAGTTCCGACAGCATTCAAGTGTTTGCGGAAAATAACGAACATTCATCATCCTGGTTGGCGGCAGTTGCCTCCATTTTCAGAGACGAGTCATAATGCGTTCCGAATGAACATAGGATAAACAGAACTGAACATACAGTATAAAAGTTTAAAAGGGTAAAGAGGATGACAGGACGCTCTTTACTCTTTTTCGCCCATACAACCATTATCAAAGGCATCCATTTATTGCAAAAAAATGTCCCAAAAAAGGGAAAGAGGGAACATGAACTACGATACAACCGTGCATACTCCGAAGAAGACGGAAAAAGAGAAAACGATCTATCGCAGCGGTCGTCAGTATATTTATCGGCGCAGCATCATAATTTTTATTTCTTTTTTATGTATTGCCGTAGGGTTGATTATTGCCTTGGCCAACATCCAGCTGATCAACTATGAGCATTATCAGTCGCTCACCATTGAACAATATACCCAAGAAACGGTCATTACCGCAAAAAGAGGAACCGTTTACAGCTCCGATGGGAAAGTATTGGCTATTTCCATTAATGCGGAGCGTGTATTTTTATCCCCCAATACCATTCCGCAAATGTCGGTGCGTCAATATATTGAATCCATAGTGGAAGTTATCTCGAATGATGAAAAGCAAAATAAGGAAAGAATCCGCCTTCAATCCTTTTATACCAATCTGGATCTGACCGTTTCCCAAGACATAGCCATGTCTTTATCAGAGATTTTGAACGTGGATTATCAGATGGTTTTGGATAAAACCGCCAGAGTCAAGAGAAAAGACGAAACCATATTACGAGAAGTGGAACTGGAACTGACAGCCAAAGTACGCGAAATGGTTTTGAATAAAAGGTACAGCGAATTCATACATTTTTCTGATGATACCAAACGGTATTATCCCTATTCCAACTTGGCTTGTCATATTATCGGATTTGTCGGAACCGACCATGAAGGTTTGGCAGGGGTGGAAGCCTATTATAACGATCTGTTAAAAGGAACCAACGGTTCCGTGGTCACCGCCAAAAACGGAAAAGGCGGGGATATGTCCTTTGAATACGAGAAATACATAGATGCCAAAGACGGTTCAAATTTGATGCTGACCATCGACTATACGGTACAGGGGATTTTGGAAAAATATTTGGAACAAGCCTTGGTAGAAACCAAGGCGGAAGACCGTGTTTGCGGCATTATCATGGATGTGACCAACGGAGAAATCCTTGCCATGTCCACCAAACAGGATTTTGATTTGAACGATCCTTTTGAATTGGATGATGCATCCAAATTGAAGCTGGATCAGTTTACCGGTGCGGAAAAAGAAAAGAAAGAGTATCGCAGCAAACTGTTGTACGGTCTTTGGAAAAACAAACTGATCACAGAGCTGTATGAACCGGGCTCCACGTTTAAGATGGTAACGGCGGCGATGGCGTTGGAAGAAAAATTGGTCACCGAAACCGAACGATTCCATTGCGGCGGTTCCATTACCATTCAAGGGTACGGTGCTCCCATTAAGTGCCATAAAACCACCGGACACGGTTCACAAACTTTTGAAGAGGCTATTTGGCACTCTTGCAACCCGGTATTCGTAACCATCGGCAAACGCATCGGAAATGATACGTTTTATGAATATTATAAAGCATTCGGGTATACCGAACGGACGGATGTGGACCTGCCCGGCGAAGCGGCAAACTATTTTTTTGATTTAAAAACTAGCTGGAGAAGCGTGGAATTGGCAGTTGCCTCCTTTGGTCAAACCTTTAAGGTCACGGCGCTCAGTCATATTACCGCAGCGGCTGCCATTGCCAACGGCGGTTATCTGGTAACGCCTCATGTGCTGAAAGCCACTTTGGATGACGAAGGCAATGTGATAGAATCCAAGGAAACCAACGTGGTTCGTCAGGTGATTTCCGAAGAAACCTCCCAAACCATTATGAAATATTTGGAAAATGGTGTTAACAACGGTGGTTCCGGCCGTAATGCCTATGTGCAGGGATATCGTGTGGGTGCCAAAACGGGTACATCTGTTAAAACGGATATCCGAACCGAAACAGGTGAAACCAAATATGTGGGTTCCTGCGTAGCCTTTGCTCCCGCGGACGACCCGAAAATTGCCATTATTGTTTTAATTGACGAACCTATCGGTATTTATTACGGCGGATCCGTAGCGGCCCCTGTGGTGGCGAACGTATTGGCTGAAGTGATGCCATATCTTGGTATTGAACCCATTTACAGCGAAAAAGAACTGGAAACCATGGGTAAGAAAGTCGGAAATTACCTGGGCTTGACGGTTGGTTCTGCCAAAACAGCCGTTGTCAACAGCGGATTTTCCTATGAAGTCATCGGTAATGGCACCAACATCGTGTCCCAAGTGCCCGCTGAAGGCAGCAACCTGCTCAAAGGCGGCGTGGTGGTACTGTACACCGGCGGAGAAACCGCGGATGATATGGTCTCTGTGCCCAACCTCATAGGCAAAACAGCCAGTGCCGCGAATAAGGCATTGATCAATCACGGATTAAACTTGAACCTGATTAACGGTACACTCAACGTGTTGGATTCGGCTGTGGATGATAAATCTGCCATCGTGGTATCCCAGAATTACGAACCCGATTCCAAAGTACCCAAAGGTACCATCGTATCGGTGGAAATCAGATATATCAGCGGCGTTGGAGACTGATGAGGAGGCAATATGAACGTATCGGCTTTACTTTCCGAATTGCATATCATCGAACAAAAGGGAATTGAGGATGGAGAAATCATCGGCATTTGCAGTGACAGCCGCAAACCGGTAAAAGGCCATTTGTTTGTCGCCATTCGCGGGGAACGTTTCGATGCCCATACCCTGTGCAAAGAGATGATAGAGCAAGGTGCGGTGGCGGTGGTGGTGGAACAAAAACCACAGGAAGAAATCCCATACGTTCTGGTGGCTGACACACGGGAAGCCAACACCCGCCTTTTGGCAGCGTATTACGGGCATCCTGAAAAAAGTTTTCGCTATACAATCGGATTGACGGGAACCAACGGGAAAACCTCCACCTCTTACATGCTGCGGAACATTTTCAGAAAAGCCGGGTATAAGGTTGGGCTGATCGGTACCATGCAGTATCTCATCGATGATGCAGAAATCCAGTTGGACGCGGCGGATGCTGTACTGACAACGCCGGATTCCGAGTTGCTGTACCGTATGTTTTCCCATATGCGGGATGCCGGCGTGGATGTGCTGATTATGGAAGTATCCTCCCATGCGTTGTCTTTGCGCAAAGTGAATGTTCCTTTTAATTTGGGGATTTTCACCAATTTGACCCAGGATCATTTGGATTTCCATCATACCATGGAAGGTTACAGACAAGAAAAAACCAAGCTGTTTTCCATGTGTCAAATTGGGTTGTTCAACAGTGACGATGATTCCTCTGCCATCATGATGGCTCAATCTCCCGCGAAAAACCATACATACGGCGTCAAAACAGAGGCAGAGTATGCTGCTTCGGATGTGACTTTTCACGGATCGATGGGCATTGCATACACCTTGAAAAGTCCGGAGGGAAAAACAGAGATAGTTCTGCCCATCCCCGGCGCATTTTCTGTATACAATTCCCTGGCGGCCGCCTCCGGCGCTTTGGTTCTGGGACTGGATAAAGACGTGGTGGCGGAAGCTTTGGGTGAAATGGAATCGGTGCGCGGCAGAATCGATCGAGTGGAAATCGATGAGCCATATGCGGTGTTCATTGATTTTGCCCATACGCCCGATGCCCTTGAAAATATTTTACAAACCCTGCGAGGGTTTACACAAAATCGATTGATCACCCTGTTTGGTTGTGGTGGCGATCGGGATAAAACCAAGCGTCCCAAAATGGCGGAAAGTGCGGCAAACCTTTCAGACTTTGTCATTATCACCAGCGACAATGCCCGCACGGAAGAAAAAGAGGCTATTATTGCGGATATTTTGGTGGGATTGAAAGGGAAAAACACGCCCCACGCGGTGATCGTGGATCGTACCCAGGCCATTCAGTATGCCTTGCATATGGCCCAACCGGGAGATGTGATTCTGTTGGCAGGCAAAGGACATGAAGAATATGAAATTGACAAAACAGGCAAGCATTCTTATTCCGAGCGGAATATTGTGCTTGCCCATGTGAACGGGAAGGTGAAGGCATGACCCCTCTATCCTTGCGAAGCATTGCCTTTCATCTGGAAGGTACCCTTCTTGGGGAAGACTGTGTGGTGGATACCGTAGGAATCGACAGCCGCACACTGCCCCGGGGCGGACTATTTGTGGCGCTGATTGGGGAACGAAATGACGGACATGATTTTATTCCCTCTCTTGTGGGACGGGCGGAGGCGGTCATCTGTCAGCGGAAAGTGGATGCCGATATTCCCCAGATCGTGGTTTTGGATACGGTGGAAGCCCTGGGAAAACTGGCAAAATTCAGCGTGGATGCCCGGAGTACGCCCTTGATAAAAATTGCCATTACAGGCAGTGTAGGCAAAACCACCACCAAAGAGCTGTGCGGTCATGTGCTGAACGCAGCTTTGCCGACCCATAGAACCCAGGGGAATAAAAACAATCATTTGGGATTGCCCTTGACCATGTTGTCCTTGCATCCCGATGATACTGCCATGATTTGCGAAATGGGCATGAACGCCAAAGGGGAAATTTCCTATCTTTCTTCTTTACTGCGCCCCCAATATGCCATTGTTACCAACATCGGAACAGCCCATATCGGTCGTTTGGGCTCCCGAGAAGAGATTCGCACCGCCAAACTGGAACTGTGTGAAAATATGGACAGAAACGGTGTTCTCATTGTGGATGGGAACGAACCTTTGCTCCGAGATAAAGAAGCATTTTCTTTGTATGGCGGAAGAAGAGTGATTTTTGTGGGAAAAGGTGCCAACTGTGACGTTCGCCAGACCGCTCTTGCCATGCATGGGGATGAATGCAGTTTCCGTATTGCCTCGATGTTTGGGGAAGAACGGGACTTTTCACTGCCGATTACGGGGGCTCACAATGCCGCCAATGCCCTGTATGCCTATACCCTGGCAAAACTGCTCAACCTGTCCGACGAAGACATTCAAAGTGGTTTTACCGCATATCAGCCCATAGGCATGAGGCAACATATCTATGAAAAAAACGGCATCAAATACATTGCCGATTGTTATAACGCCGGTCCGGAATCCATGATCGCTTCCCTACGGGTTCTATGCGAGAATCCTGCTCCCGCAGGGGGAAGAAAAGTGGCGGTTCTGGGGGATATGCTGGAACTTGGCAGTTTCAGCGAGGCGGCCCACCGGAGAGTGGGAGCCACCTTTGCCACTTTAGGCGGCGATGTTCTTTATACGTTGGGAGAAAATGCCCGATTCATTGCGGCGAGCGCCCAGGAAAACGGGGCGAAAGAAGTTTATTCTTTCAGCAACAGTGGGACCTTGGTGGAAGCCCTGAAATATACCCTCCGGCAAAAGGATACAGTGCTTTTTAAGGCCAGTAACGGTATGCATTTGGATAAAGTGATTGAAGCACTCCATGTCAATGGAGAATAAGGAGGAGGTCAGAGCATGACACCGGAATGGATGGTTTTATGCGGCAGTGCGGTTACAGCTTTTTTTCTTTCATTCATTGTGGGACATTTTCTTATTCCCAAATTGAGAAAAATTAAAATGGGTCAGAAAATTCTGGAGATTGGTCCCAGATGGCATAAAAGCAAAGAAGGAACCCCCACCATGGGCGGGATCATGTTCATTGTCGGTTCTCTGGTATCTTCCCTTGCCTTTGGACTGTCCTATGCCATACGCGGAAACGATATGACCATGTTGGTGATTTGGGGCATGATGCTGTTATACGGCGCCATCGGGTTCATGGATGATTATATTAAGTTTGTAAAAAAACGCAATAAAGGTTTGAGTGCCAATCAAAAGCTGGTGATGCAATTTGCCGTGGCGGGGGCGTTTTTGTTTGCCTTATATTCCATCAGTCCGGATTTTGCCCGCACGGCGGTGAGAATTCCGTTTACTGACACCAGCATAGAATTGGGTGTATCCTATTACATATTCTCCCTGTTTTTCATTGTATTTGTAGTCAACAGCGTCAATATTACCGATGGCATCGACGGTCTTGCCGGCAGTGTTACGTTTATCATTTCCGTGTTCTATGCCATTTGTGCCATGTTTTTGGACGGCATTCTGCCTCAACCCATGATGTCTGTGTACGGTTCACTGGCAGGTGCGCTCATTGGATTTTTGTGTTATAATATATACCCTGCCCGTGTGTTCATGGGCGATACCGGTTCTTTATTCCTGGGCGGTGCGGTGGTTGCCGCCGCCTACTGGCTCAACAACCCGCTGATCATCGTGATCGGGGGGCTGATATACATTCTGGAAGCTTTATCGGTGGTCATTCAGGTTAGTTGGTATAAACTGACCCATAAACGAGTGTTTAAGATGGCGCCGCTTCACCATCACTTTGAAATGTGCGGATGGAAAGAAAATGCAATTGTCATCACCGCAGTTTGTATCACCACATTGCTCAGCGTTCTTTCATATTTTGGCATTTAACGATTAAAGGTGTTGTTAAGATGAAAAAATTGGAACAAGTTAAAACCGGAACCCAATCCGATACTCCGGTAAAAAAGGGCCCGTCACGGGCGATGCCTGCCAATCAGGAACCCTTAATCCGCGTCAAGCGGGGGGCAGACATTCCGTTTCTCGTGATTGTAATCCTTTTGCTTCTCATCGGAACGGTCATGGTTTTTTCCGCCAGCTATGCGTATGCCAAAGAGTTTTTTGACGGCGATAGTTATTATTACGCCCGCAAGCAGATTGCGTGGGCGTGTGTATCGCTGTTATCTTTATATATTTTTACCTTCATTGACTACAGCCGTCTCCGTGCCTGGACCATTCTCTATTCCGTTGTTTCTTTTGTTCTGCTGGTCCTGGTTTTATTTATCGGGAAAAAAGTCCACGGCGCCACCCGCTGGATTGAATTGGGTCCCTTGAACATGCAGCCCTCCGAATTGGTGAAACTGGCCATGATCTTGTTTATCTCCGATTATGCCGTGCGATATCAAAACGAAATGCACTTGTTTAGACGGGGTATTTTCCCCATACTATGCATTGTGGGTGCGATTTGCGCGGCGTTGTATTTTGAACCTCACTTGTCTGCCATTATCATTGTGTTGTTTCTAGCTTTTGTTCTCATGTATCTCGGCGGTGCCAAAGTGTGGCAGCTGATGGCGCTGGCGGGCAGTGCTGCCTTGGCGGCGGGAATTGTTTTCCTTGGCACGTCCCACGGCCGAGCCCGTATTGAAGCATGGCTGAACCCTGAAGCGGATCCTCTGGGTGCGGGTTGGCAGCCGCTGCAATCCCTGTTGGCCATCGGTTCCGGCGGGTTATGGGGGGTCGGTCTGGGGCAGTCCAGACAAAAATACTTATATTTACCCGAACCTCAGAATGACTATATATTTGCGGTTCTGTGCGAAGAAATGGGTTTTGTATTTGCGGTGGCGGTGATTCTGCTGTTTTTGGCATTGATCTGGCGTGGATTCTACATCGCTAAAAACGCGCCTACCAAATATAGCTCTTTGATTGTATACGGGATCGTGACCCAGGTTGCCATACAGGTTTTTTTGAACATTGCGGTCGTGACCAACGTGTTACCCAGCACCGGTGTGTCTTTGCCGTTTTTCAGTTACGGCGGTACATCCCTGGCTATTATCATGGCTGAAATGGGGATTGTTTTGAACGTATCCAAATATTCGTTTGTAGAGAAGGGCTGATATGAAAGTACTATTGAGCGGCGGTGGTACGGCAGGCCATATTAATCCTGCCCTTGCCATTGCAAAACGAATTAAAAAATCTTACCCCCACGCGGAAATTGCTTTTGTGGGCACCCCAAATGGAATGGAAAACCGGCTGGTACCCAAAGAAGGATTCCCTCTCTATCATGTGACGGTGCGGGGCTTCATGCGGAAAATCACGTTGAAAAACATCTTCCGAAACATGGATGCGGTAATCAAAGCGATTACCAGTCAATGCAAAGCGAAAAAAATCATTGCCGACTTTCAGCCGGATTTAGTGATTGGTACCGGCGGCTATGTCAGTTGGCCGGTGTTGAAAGCGGCGGCGGATGTGGGAATTCCCACCGCTGTGCATGAACAAAACGCCGTATGCGGCGTTACCACCAAAATGCTGTCCAAGCACGTGGACAAAGTCATGGTGAGTTTTCCCGATACCACCGGGGTGACCTGTCCCACCATATTGACGGGCAATCCCATTCGTCCCGACATGCTTTCTAAAAGCAAAGAAGCCCGACGAAAAGAGATTGGTATCACCTTGCCCTATGTGTTGTCATTCGGCGGTTCCCTGGGTGCCGCTCCCGTCAACGAGGCTGTGTATGACATGATGAAAGCCGACAGATACGACAACACGTATGTTCATACCCATGCTTTTGGAAAAGCTGGATGGGAAGCGTTCTGCAAACGGGCAGAAGAAGACAAGCTGGAGCAGAAAAAGAATGTAGAGTTGAAGGAATATATTTACGATATGCCGACCCGTATGGGGGCAGCCGATTTGGTCATTTGCCGGGCGGGTGCGATTACGTTGGCGGAATTGGCGGCATTGGGAAAACCGGCGATTTTGATTCCCTCTCCGTATGTGACCAATCACCATCAGTATAAAAACGCGAAAGTATTTGCAGATGCCGGCGCTGCCATTTTGTTGGAAGAAAAAAATATGAACGGCGACGTGCTACGCAACACCGTGCATCAGCTGCTGTCCTCGCCGGATCGTCTTTCTGCCATGAGCAAGGCCGCCAAATCTTTGGCGCTGCCCGATGCCGATGATAAGATCATGGAAGTGCTGGAAGAATTGCTGCATTAAAAACAATATAAGGATGGAAAAAAGGGGGGAGAAGATATGGTCGAACAGGCAATGAGCCGGTTCAGAGCCAGAGTGCAGGCGCAAAAGAAAATGCGCAGATTTTTTATCTTCTCATTGGTTTCTATTTTCATCATCTTGTTATCCGCTTTTTTGTTTTTCCGCTGCTTTGCGGTGAAAGAATTCACTTTTTCATCCTCTCGATTATACACGGCAGAACAACTGAAAGCGGCTATTCCGGATGTTATGGGGGAAAGTATTTTCTTCGTGAAAATGGAGCACATTGAACGGACCTATTTAAAAAACTTTCCGGGTCTTGTGAATGTAAAAGTGGAAAAAGATTTTCCGGATGGAATCACGGTCACGTTTGAAGACGGAAAAGATATATTTTTCGTGGAATTGGGAAAAGAATACTTTGTGTTGAGTCCAACCCGGGAAGTCATCAAGAAGACCACGGAAAAGCCCACGGGGCTCATTGAAATTCGCGGGGCGAAAATCAAGCAGTGTATCTGCGGACAAACCGTGGTTTTTCGTGACAGCAATATGGGTGATTTGCTGACGGATTTTTACATGGCATTCACCACAGAAAATATTACCGATAAAATCGATTACTTAGACGTGACCGATAAATACACGTTGACGCTTTCGTATGGAAAACGCTTTGTCATCGATATGGGTGATTTTGACAGCATTGCCTACAAAACTACCTTTTTTGTCCGGGTGCTGGAAGAATTGGAACCGAATGATTTTGGAACCATATCCGTTAAGGATACCAAAGAGGCGGCAGTGAAATTGTCGAATAAATACCCCGGCAGCTAAAAAATGCGCATATTTCACAAAAAAGTGAAAAAAACTCTTGCAAAATACTTTAAAATATATTATAGTAAAATAGAGAGAATACTTATATAAGTCGTATTGTATTCTCTGCGTGTTTTGCGGATATGAAGTGAATCAGGATGAAAATAAATCAGGAGGAAATACATTATGCCTATTGAGTACGATAACAATGAAGGTGCTGTTCAGATTAAAGTCATCGGTGTTGGCGGCGGCGGTAACAATACCATCAACCGTATGGTGAAAGCAGGAGTGGGCGGCGTTGAATATGTTGCAGTCAATACAGACAAGCCCATTTTATTGGCATCATCAGCGGATACCAAAATCGCCGTTGGCGAGAAAATCACCAAAGGACACGGCGCAGGTGCCAACCCCGAGGTTGGCAAGCGGGCAGCGGAAGAATCCCTTGAGGAGATCACCTCCACGCTTCGTGGCACTGACATGGTGTTTATTACGGCGGGTATGGGTGGTGGAACCGGAACCGGTGCTTCTCCTGTGATTGCGAAAGTTGCTCGTGATTTGGGCGTCCTGACCGTTGGCATCGTAACCAAACCTTTTGCGTTTGAAGGAAAGCGCAGAATGGATCAGGCTGAAAACGGTATCATGAATTTGGCGCAGAATGTAGATGCTCTGATTGTGATTCCCAACGAACGATTGAAGATGGTCTCCGAAACCAGAATCACCATGATGAACGCCTTTGAAAAGGCTGACGAAGTGTTGATGCACGGCGTACAGTCCATCACCGAACTGATCAATGTAAAAGGTACCATCAACCTTGATTTTGCCGACGTTACCTCGGTTATGAGCCATGCCGGTCTTGCTCACATGGGTGTGGGTTATGCCAAGGGTAAGGATAAAGCTGAATTGGCCGCCAAACTGGCAATTTCCAGCCCCCTGCTGGAAACTTCCATTTCCGGCGCGAAAGGCATCATTATCAATATCACGGCTTCCCCCGATATCGGTATGGAAGAAGTGGACATTGCTTCTAACATGATTTCCAGCGAAGCACATCCTGACGCCAACATCATCTGGGGCGTTGCAGTGGATGAATCGATGGACGATGAAATGCGTGTAACCGTGATTGCCACCGGGTTCGATGCCGGCAACAAAGCGGCTCCGTCAGGCGAACCTGTAAAAAAACCTGCCATTCCCCAGGCGAAAGCAGACGGGTCCGGTAAAAATGCCGATGAAGCGGCAAAAAACGGCAGTGATATCACCAACGAAGATATCGACCTTCTTCTGGATATTCTGAAGAAGCCTCGCAACCCCCATTTTGAAGACTAATGATGAATTAAAACCGTCCCCGCTCAATGAGCGGGGACGTGGCTTATCAAAAATCATCAGACCGGATTTTTTAGATTCTGTATTGAGGGGAAAAACGGGAAAATTCCAAAAAAACATGATAAAAAGTGTTGCAATTACATAAAATATATGCTATAATGCACCTGTTATTTATTTGGATGATAGAGATGGTCCTCTGTTCGACTCGGCATGAACATCTCTTGCTTTCCTAAAAACAGGAAGGAGGAGCCCCTATGGATTTGATTCGGGCTTTCACAAACGAGCAACTGAAGGAAACGCTTCCAGTGTTTCAAATCGGCGATACCGTTCGTGTATACAACAAGATTACGGAAGGTTCCAGAGAACGTATTCAGATATACGAAGGAACTGTCATCGCCAAAAAGAATGGAGGTATTTCCGAAACCTTTACCGTAAGACGTGTTTCTTTCGGTGTTGGTGTGGAAAAAACCTTTCCCCTTCATTCTCCCAAAGTTGACAACGTGGAAGTAATCAGACGCGGTAAAGCTCGCAGAGCGAAGTTGTATTATCTGCGCGACCGCGTTGGTAAATCTGCAAAAGTCAAGGAGCGCATTTAAGTCCTTTGACAGGCACAGCGGCACACCGCCGCCGGGCAAATGGTTTCGGTTCCTGCAAGGGAATTGACCGGAAGTGAATGAAGTTGTATGAAAAGGGACTTGATACATGCAAGTCCCTTTTTATATAGCAGAAAGAGTGGATATATGAATCAAACCCAACTACCTGATGAAAAACAGGAAAAGCGGGAACACTATATTGGTCGAGAGTTGTTTGATTGGGTGGAAACATTTGTGTTCGCCCTGGTAGCTGTGGTCATTGTTTTTACGTTTATTTTTCGGTTGGTAACGGTGGACGGGCGAAGCATGAATCCCACCCTGCAGGATGGCGACCGATTGGTCATCACAGATCTTTTTTATACCCCGCATACCGGGGATATTGTGGTTGTCCAGAGAGACGGCGCGGATACCACGCCGTTGATCAAACGCGTGATTGCTACAGGCGGTCAGAAACTGGATATTGATTTTGATACTTGGACTGTGACGGTCATCGATTTCGATGGTACAGAACATGTACTGAAAGAAGAGTATGTAAACTTCATGGAAGGATATTCCATGGCAGTTGGTACAACGTTTTCTGCCGGTGATTATCCCATTACCATTCCCGCAGGGTATATTTTCGTTATGGGTGATAACCGCAATGATTCCACGGACAGCCGTTTTTCCAGCGTTGGTTTATTAAAAGAAGAATATATTGTGGGAAAAGTAATCTGTAGAGTATTTCCCATTGGAAAAGTAAGATTTTTTTAAGGAGTGTATGGAATGCCATCAGAGATCATTCAATGGTTTCCCGGTCATATGGCGAAAACCCGCCGGCTCATTGGTGAGAATTTGTCTGATGTGGATATGATATTTGAGCTGTTGGATGCCAGAATCCCCTTCAGTTCCAAAAACCCGGAAATTGAACAGTTAGTCGGAACAAAGCCCATTTTGACCATCCTGAACAAATCCGGTCTTGCCGATCCCGACATCACCGAACAATGGATTCGGACGTATAGAAACGAAGGCAAAACCATGTTGGAGGTGGACTGCATTGGGGGGAATGGTTTGAATCAAATCAAACCCACGGTGGAAACCATGTTGGCGGAAACACGGCAGAGAAACAAAGAAAGAGGCTATAACAGGCCTTTGCGCGCCATGGTTTTAGGGATCCCCAACGTAGGCAAATCCACCCTGATCAACCGTCTTTACGGCGCGAAGAAAGCGGCGGTGGAAAATCGCCCTGGCGTAACCTTGCGCAAACAATGGGTAAAAACCTCCATTGGATTGCAATTGTTGGATATGCCCGGCGTATTGTGGCCCAAATTTGATGACCGGACCGTGGGAGAAAATCTTGCCTTGACCGGTGCTATCAAAGATACGGTGTTGCAAAAGGAAGAAATCGCCTGTATCCTTTGTACGCGGTTGTGCCAAGTGGCACCTGTTGCATTGAAAGCGCGGTTTCAATTATACGAGGATGATTTAGACCTTGCACCCTATGATTTATTTTTACGCATCGGAAAAAAAAGAGGATTATTCATGGGAGGCGGACAGGTGGATGAAACCAGATGTGCTTCCATGTTGTTAGACGAATTCCGCGGGGGAAAAATCGGAAGGATTACCCTGGAAAAGCCGGATTGAAAGGGAGGGTCGGGCATGGATTGGTTGCTTGAAAACAGTCTGTCGGAAGAAAAGGGGATTATCTGCGGTATCGACGAAGCCGGACGGGGTCCTTTGGCAGGACCGGTGTTCGCGGCAGCCGTCATTCTGCCAAAAGGCATTGAAATTCCCGGTTTAGATGATTCCAAGAGGCTGAACACGGTGAAAAGAGAACAACTGTATGAAGAAATCCGCCGTATCGCCGTGGACTATGCCATCGCCCATGCTGAACCCTATGAAATCGATAAAATGAACATTGTAAACGCCACCATGCTTGCTATGAAGCGGGCGGTGGAACAATTGCGGGTAAAGCCGGATTATTTGTTGGTAGACGGGAACATAGTCCGGGATTTGCCCAAACCTGCCATGGCCATTATAAAGGGGGACGGGAAAATTCCCAGCATTGCGGCGGCTTCTATTCTGGCGAAAGTGGCCAGAGACCGCTTTATGTATGAACTGGATACATTATATCCTCGCTATAAATTTGCCAAACATAAAGGATACCCTACCAAAGAACATCGGGAAATCGTGAAAGAATTCGGGATTTGTCCCGCCCATAGACGAAGCTATATGAGAAAAATCATAGGTGAGGTTGTGGATGAAACGGTGCAGGAAAGATTTTGGGACTGAAGGAGAAAACAAAGCCGCTGACTTTCTAAAACAAAAAGGATACGAATGGGTGGCACAAAATGTATATACTCGTTTCGGGGAAATAGACGTGATTGTTTCCCAAAACCAAACATTGGTGTTTGTGGAAGTGAAAACCCGTACCCCCGCAAGTGCTGCCCGCCTGGGGCGGGGCAGTCAAGCCGTGGATAAAACCAAGCAAACCCGGATTTCCCGCAGCGCGGCGGTGTTTTTGGATGAGCATCCCGCATTCGATGACTATACCTTTCGCTTCGATGTGGTGGAAGTATATCAGGGCGTAAACGGCACCTGGAAAATCCACCATATTGAAGATGCCTTTGACTGTGTCAATGGAATTTATTTGTAAGGAGAGCCCTGATATATGCTGTATAAAAGCACGCGTGGCCACCATGAACGGATCACGGCTTCGGTAGCCATTCAAAGAGGCATTGCGCCCGACGGCGGATTGTACATGCCCGAGGAACTTCCCAAAATCGATCTTTCCTTTTTGGAAGCTTTGCTTCCTTGTTCTTACAGCGAAAGAGCATTCCGCATCTTGTCGCTGTATCTTTGTGATTATGAGCAAGAAGCACTACAATCGATTTGCCAACAGGCCTATTCCACACAGCGATTCGGAGAATATCCGGCACCTGTGGTCAAATTGAGAGACAGCCAAGTATCGGTGCTGGAACTGTGGCACGGTCCCACTTCCGCGTTCAAAGATATGGCGCTGCAGATCATGCCCTTGCTTTTGACTAAAGCACTGGAAATGACAGGGGAAACCAGAACCGCCTATATTTTAGTAGCCACCTCGGGGGATACGGGAAAAGCGGCTTTAGAAGGCTATAAGGATGTCAAGCAGACCAAGCTTTTGGTCTTTTACCCCGACCAAGGGGTCAGCGTTATGCAAAAATTGCAAATGACCACCCAGCAAGGGGAAAATGTAAAAGTACAGGCCATCGATGGGAATTTTGATGATGCTCAAAGCGGGTTGAAAAAGATTTTTGCCGACCGCGAAGTGATTGCCCAGTTGGATCGGGAAGGCTGTTTTTTATCCAGTGCCAACTCCATCAACTGGGGCAGATTGGCGCCCCAGATCGTATATTATATGTCTGCCTATTGCGATATGGTGAAAGCCGGCACCGTCAAAATGGGGGATCCCATCAACGTATGTGTTCCCACCGGTAATTTCGGCAACATATTTGCCGGCATTCTGGCAGCGGAAATGGGATTGCCTGTACGTAAATTCATTTGCGCTTCTAACAAGAACAATATTCTGACTGATTTTCTGTCCACCGGCGTGTATGACCGAAAGCGGGATTTCTATGCAACCATGTCGCCTTCTATGGATATATTGATTTCCAGCAATTTGGAGCGGCTTTTGTATCTGCGTTTTGGCAGCGAAAGAACAGCCGCCTGGATGAAACAATTACTGGAAAAAGGTGAATATGCCCTGACAAAAGAAGATAAATCCCTGTTGGATACGCAACTGACCGGCGGCTGGTGCGATGAAGAACAAACCGCCAAAACCATTCGGGACATGTTTGATTCCCATCATTATTTGGCCGATACCCATACGGCTGTTGCCCTGCATGCTGCACGAGAAAGGACAACCCAAGATCTGCCCCTGTTGGTTCTGTCTACGGCCAGCCCCTATAAATTTCCCGTTGCGGTATACGCTTCTTTGACGGGACGTACCCTGAACGATGATTTTGAGGCATTGGGTGCCTTGTCCCACTATACGGGAACAACCATTCCCAGCCCCATTGCTTCCCTGCACACATTACCTGTTCGCTTCCAAGGTACTGTGGATAAGGCGGATATGAAGAAAATGGTTCTTGCGGGATAAAAAATATGCGGGGTGTTCACCCCGCATATTCCCTGTTACAGTGTTTTTTGTTTAAAAGTGGCGCATATGGTATCCTGACAGTTGCAGGCGTAACTGGGACCGACTGAGATTTTCTCAGCGGTACAGAGATTTTCGCTGTTGTGATATTTACAGTTTTTGACGTTGCAGCTGATGTTTTCAATGTGCGGAGGCGTAGTGCCTTTACGTTCAAAAGATAATTTTTCCATTTCTATTCTCCTTTTTTATTTTAGTATGAATAAAAACTGAGAAAATATGCAGAAAAGGAGCATTCTGATTGGCAATATTTGCGATTGCGGATTTACACTTGTCTATCGGAGAAGACAAACCGATGGATGTATTTGGCGGAAAATGGAAAAACTACCATGAGAAACTGGCTGAATATTGGACATACATGGTAACCGCCCAAGACACCGTGGTCATCCCGGGGGATGTATCCTGGGCCATGTCACTGGAAGAAGCGGCGGTGGATTTTGATTTTTTGCATCGGTTGCCGGGAAAAAAGATTTTGATGAAAGGCAACCATGATTATTGGTGGAACACCCTGACCAAGATGAATCGGTTTTTGATGGAAAAAGATTTCCACACGTTGTCTTTTCTTTATAACAATGCGTTGCTTGCGGAAGGAAAAGTACTGTGCGGGTCCCGGGGCTGGCTGTGTGAAGATTATATGAAGGATGAAGATGATAAAATTCTTGTAAGAGAAAATCAGCGGTTTGTGTTATCTCTGCAGGAAGCCAAAAAAACAGCGGATAATCAGGAAGCGTTGACAGGGGTTCGACCCGAGATCATTGCATTTTCCCATTATCCGGTTTTCACACAGGGATACAAAAAAAACCCGGTGATTGACACGTTGATTTCCTTTGGGGTCAAACGGGTGTATTGCGGGCATTTACATGGTGTGCATCCGGAAAAAGTACTGGGAGGAAACAGCGATCTAAAGCAGTATCTAGTTGCTTCCGATTATTTGGAATTTACCCCCATGACGGTGGAATGAAAAAAGAGGATGTTTGCGCTGAAGTCCTTGCATATTTCTGGAAAACTGTTTACATTTATCCAAAAATAAGGTATAATACAAAAAGCATAGATGATCATAAACAAGGAGAATATGACCGATGGAAAAGAAAATTTTGGTAGAAACCTCTGCCCGCCATGTACATTTGTCGAGAGAAGATTTGGACATTTTATTTGGCAAGGGCGCCGAACTGACTTTAAAGAAAGCGCTGTCCCAACCCGGACAGTTTGCTTGTGAAGAACGAGTAGATTTGGTCGGTCCCAAGAACAGCATCAAAGGCGTGAGTATTTTGGGTCCTGTCCGTCCCGTCTCCCAGGTAGAAGTATCCCTTTCGGATGCCCGCACACTGGGCATATCTGCCCCTGTACGTGAATCCGGAGATATTGCCGGAACTCCTGGCGTCAAATTGGTGGGACCTGCCGGTGAAGTTGAACTCAAAGAAGGTCTGATTGCTGCAAAACGGCACATTCATATGACGCCGGCAACAGCGGCAGAATACGGATTGAAAGATAAACAAACGGTCAAAGTAGCCGTGGAAGGGGAAAGAAAGCTGATTTTTGATGAAGTGGTTGTTCGTGTCAGCGAAAAATTCGCCCCAGCCATGCATATCGATACAGACGAATCCAATGCTGCCTCTGTGGCTCCCGGCTGTTTTGGTGTAATGATTGATTCAATTGGAAAGGAAGTATAACTATGAGCAATTTATCCCATGAAGTTGAAAGAATGTGCACAGTAGCCAAAGGTCCTCATCATGGTCCCGCGCCCATTCCCGAAGAAGGAAGATGGGTAAAGGCATACGAAATCAAAGATATTTCCGGTTTGTCCCACGGGATTGGTTGGTGCGCTCCCCAGCAGGGTGCTTGTAAATTGACCCTGAACGTAAAAAACGGTATCATTGAAGAAGCCCTGGTGGAAACCATCGGTTGCTCCGGTATGACGCACTCTGCCGCCATGGCCTGCGAGGCTCTGCAGGGAAAAACCATTTTAGAAGCTCTGAATACCGACCTGGTATGTGACGCCATCAACGTGGCTATGAGAGAAATCTTTAAGCAGTTGGTATACGGACGTACTCAAACCGCGTTTTCCAAAGACGGTCTGCCCATCGGCGCATCTCTGGAAGATTTGGGCAAGGGTCTCCGTTCCCAGGTGGGCACTATGTTTGGCACCAAAGAAAAGGGTGTCAGATATCTGGAAATGGCAGAAGGCTATATTCTTTCTCTGGGTCTTGATGCAAACAACGAAATTATTGGCTATCAATTTGTTCACGTAGGCAAAATGCTGGAAATGATTCGCGCCGGCAAAGATGCCAACGAAGCCTTCCAAGCAAACGTGAAAAGCTATGGCCGTTACGACGAAGCTGTCAAGCATATTGACCCCCGAGCAGATTAAGGGAAAGGAGAAAGAACAATGATAAAATTTGAAGGTTATGAAAGAAGAATCAATAAAATCAATGATACCCTCAAAGAATACGGTTTTTCTTCTTTGGAAGACGCCGCTGTTCTTTGTGAATCGAAAGGTATCCATGTGGAGACCATCGTAAAAGGAGTACAGCCCATTGCTTTCGACAACGCATCTTGGGCCTATACCCTGGGTTGTGCCATTGCACTGAAAAAAGGCGTGAAATCTGCTGCCGAAGCTGCCGAAGTCATTGGTATCGGTCTCCAGGCTTTTTGCATTCCCGGTTCCGTTGCCGAAAACCGTAAAGTCGGTTTGGGTCACGGCAATCTGGCTGCCATGCTGTTGAGAGAAGAAACCAAATGCTTCTGCTTCCTGGCAGGGCACGAATCGTTTGCAGCTGCCGAAGGCGCTATCGGCATTGCCCGTACCGCCAACAAGGTGCGAAAAGAGCCTCTCCGTGTTATTCTGAACGGTTTGGGCAAAGATGCCGCTTATATCATTTCCAGAATCAACGGGTTTACCTATGTGGAAACCGATTATAATTTTTACACCGATGAACTGAAAGTGGTTCGTGAAATTTCGTATTCCAAAGGCGATAAATCCAAAGTCCGCTGTTATGGCGCCAATGACGTTTTGGAAGGCGTCGCCATCATGAAGAAAGAAAATGTGGACGTTTCTATTACCGGTAACTCCACCAACCCCACCCGCTTCCAACATCTGGTTGCCGGCACGTACAAGAAATGGTCTTATGAAAACAACAAGAAGTATTTCTCCGTGGCTTCCGGCGGCGGCACGGGCAGAACCTTGCATCCCGATAACATGGCTGCAGGCCCCGCTTCGTACGGCTTGACTGACTCCATGGGCAGAATGCACGGTGACGCGCAGTTCGCAGGTTCCTCTTCCGTTCCCGCCCATGTGGAAATGATGGGCCTGATCGGCATGGGCAACAACCCGATGGTCGGCGCTACGGTTGCATGTGCTGTGGCTGTAGAGGAAGCGATGAAGGACTAATTTTAGTGCACAATCAACAACCATACTGTATAAATTAAACTTTCCATAGTACAATATGCCTCTGTTTCGTTAAGATTCAGTGGCATATTTTTTTGCCGTTTTTAGGAGCGGTGCCATTTTGGTGCCCGATTTTTGAGATGGCACCAAAAAAAGAGACTGCATCTAAACAGTCTCTTTCGTTTCAAACATAGTCTCAAGAATTTCAGTACCCTTGTCGCTGATTTTCTTCGTGAGGTGCTGATAAATTTGCATTGTAATTTGAATGTTTTTATGCCCAAGTCTGGTTTGAACATATTTGGGTGGGGCATCATTTTCAGCGAGCATAGTGGCGTGTGTATGACGAAGCGAATGATAGGTGAAATCCTGAAAATTCATTTGATGGTGAATCACAGATGAGGTGTGTTGCATAATTCTCGGTTGAATAAAAGTTCCACACTCTCTCACTGATACCAAATCGACTTGTAATCCGTTTTTTTGATCGTTAATTATCCTGTTATTGTCTTCATACAAATAGGTGTAATATTCATCGTAATAAGGTTTTGCACGGTCTTGCCGTTCTTTTTCCCGCAAGAGTAAAGCAGTAAGCTCGCTGTCAATTTCTATTATACGCATTGAATTGTATTTTGGGTTTGTAAAATACCAAACCTTTTTCTCATCGCTGTATTGTACTTGCTTGTTTATATTTATAGAATGATTTTCAAAATCCACACAATCCCAAGTCAGTGCAAATGCCTCACCTAACCTTAATCCGCATTTATAACCGAGCATTAGCGGGATATGTGCTGTAGTGCTTTCTGGAAATCTTGCAAATATCTCGTTATTCTTCTGCATTTGAAGCAATTAGCGATGACGATATGGTAAGAAGTATATTTGATTCACTGCTTGTTGGTCTTTTCCCTGATGATTACTTTAAGGACGAAGCGTTAGAATGCATTGAAAGGGGTGATAACTATGAAGAAACTACTACTGTAGATGAGCCGCCAGAAGAAATCATTTTAAAGATAATTGCTCCTCTGGCGGTAAAGAGGAACGATAATTCATATGGGTACATTGATACTTTTAAATTTGCCTGTGACCATATGAAATGTTCTTGGGGAAACCTACAAACAAGATATGTAAATAGAAACGATGTAAGCGAACCACCATCTAAAGCAGTAATTATCGCAAGTAACGCAAGTGTTCAGAAAAAATTAATAAAGACTGTACGCTCCTTACTTGCAGATAATAACGATTTATGATATAATCAGTACAATTAAAATGGAGTATATTAGCGTTTGTCGTATTTTCGCCGCTGATTGGGGTAGTTGCATGGGAAATCATATCATCCGTATGCCAAATAAACGGGATAAAATGAACGATGCGTTTCTTTGTTTTCGGTTATATCAAATTTTGAAATTATAAAAGGAAGTTAAAATGGATTTATTTCATGTTTTATCGTTAATTGGAGGTTTGTGTTTGTTCCTGTTCGGGATGAGCCTGATGGGAACCGGTTTAGAAAAGGCGGCCGGAAGCAGTTTAAAAACCCTGTTGGGGAAACTGACTACAAATAAAACGGCAGGTTTTCTGACGGGTTTAGGGGTAACCGCTGTTATGCAGAGTTCCTCTGCGACGACCGTTATGGTCGTCGGATTTGTCAACTCCGGCATCATGACATTAAAACAAGCCATCAATGTCATCATGGGTGCTAACGTTGGCACAACGGTTACGGCTTGGATACTGAGCTTATCGGGAATTGAAAGCTCGAACATGGTCGTTCGGCTATTAAAACCCACCTCTTTTACACCCCTTCTTGCCTTGGTCGGAATCGCTTTTTATATGCTAAGCAAAAGTAGCAAGAAAAAAGATACTGGGTTGATTTTGTTGGGCTTTACGATTCTGATGTTCGGTATGGAAACAATGACCGGTGCCGTATCCGGTTTAAAGGACGTGCCGGAATTTAGAAACATCCTTTTGATGTTCTCTAACCCGATTTTAGGCGTATTGGCAGGTGCTGTTTTTACCGGTATCATTCAGTCCAGCTCTGCTGCCGTAGGGATCCTGCTAGCACTGGCAACGACAGGACAAGTTACGTTTGGAACAGCCATCCCGATTATTCTGGGACAAAATATCGGTACGTGCGTTACTGCCATGATTTCTTCGGTGGGCACCAATAAAAATGCCCGGCGTGCCGCGGTTGTCCATTTATCTTTCAATGTCATAGGAACGATTATTTGGCTGAGCATATTCAGTGCCGCTAATGCGGTGTTCCATTTTAATTTTATCAGTCATTCATTGAATCAGATGGATATTGCCATTATACATTCTTTATTCAATGTGCTTTGCACCCTCCTGCTGCTGCCGTTATCTTCGTTGCTTGAAAAGCTCTCGTATAAATTCATCCCCGATGCCAAGACTATGGATAGCATCAGTGAATTGGATGAACGTTTGATGGCTACTCCATCCATTGCTATTGACCGTTGCCGGGTTGTAACCGAAACAATGGCAGCTATTTCCGGTCAGGCACTGAAGGATTCGCTTTCGGTTTTAAATAAGTACGATCCTACTCTGGCAGCCAATGTTCGAGAGCATGAAGAGGCAACGGATCATTACGAAGATATTCTCGGTAACTACATTGTTCGATTAAGCAGCCATGCCATGAGCGATGCCGACAGCATCGAATCGGCTAAATTGTTGCGTTTGATCGGTGATTTGGAGCGCATTTCCGACCATGCAGTGAATGTTGTGGAATCTGCCGAAGAAATACGGAATAAAAATATTTTGTTTTCTGCCGATGCTCAAAATGAGTTGTCCAGAATCACCGACGCTGTGCAGGAAATCCTGGATTTAGCCATCTCTTCTTTTGTACGTAATGATGTTCAATCCGCCGCTCTTGTGTTTCCTTTGGAAGAAGTCGTGGATGCTTTAAAAGAACAACTGCGTTCCAATCATATCCTCCGTTTGCAAAAGGGAGAATGTTCGATTGAAGCCGGATTTGTATGGTCTGATTTGCTCACGAATTTGGAACGGGTCGCTGATCATTGCTCGAATATTGCCAATTGCGTGGTACAAACTTCTAAATTCAAATTTTCTCATGAAAATTCTACCGGTTCAAAAAGGAACAGTACTGCATTTATGAGCCAGTATGAAGCCTACGCAAAGAAATATGCACTTGAATGAGTAATCATATATCATACGGAAAATCAATGGTAAACACCCCTTTGACGACTGATGTCAGGGGGTGTTTTTTATATGTATAAATAAATATATTTTATTTTGACAAAACACTTGATTTATCATGAATTATCTGTTATATTATCTATAATATCATGTAAGGAATTGGGTCAAAATTATGCATATCGTTGTGGAGGGTATATGAAAAAGAAATTATTTTGCATCATGATGGCAATCTGTGTATGCTTTTTATCATCCATGTCCGCTTACGGCAGCGAAAAAAATCCCCATGTGCAATGTTCGAAGGCTGTTAAAACCTTTGAGAGCGATACGACTTTCGGGGAAATATATCGAACCATTGTTTTGAAAGATGGTTCCTTGGTTGGTGTTGGTTCAGCCCCCGCAAGCAACGGAGCGGGTCATCTGGGGTATATGGATCAACGCACAGCGGGCGATACGGATGAAACGGCACTTGTATTCAAATATAAAAAAGATGGCAGTCTAGCTTTTATAAAAACATTCGGCGGTGATGACTTTGACCGATTTAATGATGCAATTCCGACAACAGACGGTGGATTTATTGCCTTCGGTTACACAGGCAGTTCTTCCAAGGGGGAATTTGAAAAATACAACTTAACGAGCAGCGGCAACATTACTGTCAAATACGACTGTAATGGAAATGTTGAATGGGCAAAAGTTGAAGTTGAAGATGAAGATGAACCTGATTTATCAAAATATGGAGTCGTATATGATAAAGTGATGGCTGATGACGGTGGAATGTATATTTGCGGATATCAAAATGATGATAATTCCAATCCAGATGGATTTTTAAGTAAAATAGATAAGAACGGAAATGTGATATTTACAAAGACATTATCAGGAAACGGTGATAGTTACTTTGAAAAAGTACTCATCACATCCGATGGAACGATACTTGTTTTGGCACATTACCTCAATTGTACCGGAGATCCGGAATTCGGCGGGTATAAAAAGACCCTGACAAGCGAATACAGCAAAGATGGATGCATGATCATTGCCTATCAACCGGATGGTCAATGCAAGAATATTGTGTTCCTCCCCACTCTGACAATCTCTGATAATTACGTGCGTTTTTTAACTTCGCTTGATAACGGGGATATATTAATACAATTCATACCGTGTTTTGCAGATTATTTTTATGACTATATTACAAATGAAAAATTTGAATTGAATGGTAATTATATGTATCTTTACAGAGTTGATTCGAATGCGACACTCAACTACTTGTATAGAATTGAATTTGAAGATTTTATCCTTCCGTATAATGCAGAGTTCCGACAGCTTAGTGATGGTTCTTTCAGAATGTATGATGCCGGAATCTTCGACTATAAAGAAGAGAATATGAGTGTATGCAAGACTCAAGTATTGGAATTTGTTGATAAATTTTATTTAGACCAAACAATCGTCAAAGAGAAAGATTTGGATGCAAAAAATTACACCCCGGAGTCATGGAATGCTTATCATCAGAAATTAAATGCCGCAATTGCCGTAAACAACAATCTCGCCGCCACTCAAAAGGACGTAAATTCCGCTGTGGAAGCATGGAAGATCGCTTCCAAGAATTTGGTGAGAAAAAGTGAAGATACACAGGATCAATCGTCGGTTGATCAAACAAAGGAACCACCTTCTACCCCGCTATCCGAAACTTCAGATAACAATCTTAACAAGGATGCATTGAAAGCACCTAACCACCATCAAAGCTTATCCGACACAGAAGCCGGCAATCAATCCAACACAAGCAAAAAATCGGAACAATCTGTTATACAAGGGGAGAAGAAAGACAATCAAACCTATGGTTTTATCGTGATCATGATAGCAGGCAGTATTCTTTTATCCGGCTTTGGCGTATATTATTTCAAACAAAAAAAGAAAAGTTGACGTAAGATATCCTTATCACGAATACCGGCTAACTCAATCGGTTCATGCTGATTCAATACAATGAATTGCTGCATAAGGAAAATTCTTATGCAGCATCTTATATGTATGAAGTTTGAAAGTTTAATATGAAGTGATTGTGTTATATCAACACATAATACGTATAGATATTAATTTGGAGGAGCAACATGTCTGAAAATAGCTTGCTGAACAAATTGGAGGAAAATCTTGTACTATTCAGAAAAATGTATGATTCTATTCGATTGGTTGATCCGGTTAATAAAAAAATACTTGCCTACCATGCATGCGAAATGCATGAGACGAATGATGTTTGTTATCAGTATTGGAAAAAAGGGAAAATATGTGATAACTGCATTTCCATTCGTGCCTATAAAAGCAATGAATGTTTCATGAAAATGGAACAACTCGGGGAAACCCTCATCATGGTCACCGCAGTGCCCGTGGGAAGCAAAGAGAAACCAACTATTGTGGAGCTGATGAAAAATGCCACCGATTCCATGATGATGGGGACAGGGAAATATGGGGAAGGCTTTTTAATCAAAAATGTGATCACCCAAATCAACAATATGATTATCCGGGATCAGTTGACAGGCTTATTCAACAGACGATATGTAGATGAGCGGCTGCCGGCGGACATCGTGAAGACTACCCTGAAAAATACGCCGTTGTCCCTGATTTTTATGGATATGGACAATTTGAAAGAAATCAACGATTCTTTCGGTCATGTGTATGGGGATAAAATGATCACTCGCCTCACAAATGTGATTACAAGCTGTATTCGCAGCGAAACAGATTGGGCAGCCCGTTATGGCGGCGATGAATTTGTCATTTGTTTAAACAATACGAATGAACAGGAAGCCTATAAGATTGCAGAAAGGATCCGTAAGAGAATCCAGGATATTGAGCTTTGTGCCCGAAACAAAAATATTCGTACAACAGTATCGTTGGGAATTTATACCACTAAGGATAACACATTGACTGCTGAGGAGATTTTGTCTTTGGCAGACAGCAGGATGTACGAAGCAAAACAAAACGGAAAAAACGCTTCCGTAGGTGTAAATATTTACACTGCCGGCGGTATTAAGGCATAAAAATAAAGAACAAAGCATGAAATGCCCGCAAAGGTTTATTTCCTTTACGGGCATAATTTTTTCTGTGTAAAGAAATTCACTGTGATTTGACCCAGCTTGCCACGGCAGCAAATACATATAAATTTTCTTTTTGGATGATTTTATATTGTTCATGGGGCAAAGGAGCGGGCACGGTGCCGGTTTCGAGGGTCAGGGAGGGAATACCCTGGAGTATGGCCCAGTCTTTATAGCCAGCAGGAGAAAGGTGCTCATAGGTCACTTTGGGATACCCGGTTACTTTATGGACAGCCTCATACAAGCTGTAACAACGTTTCAACACTTCCGGGTCATTCCCGTACTCCCAATATATTTCACTGCCGTAGCTGTGGTAACTGAGAGTTGCTTCAAATGGATAAAGGTATGTGTACCGAACCAACGCCTGGGTTTCCGGTTCGCTGGCAGGGTAAGGGCCTTTGTAATTACGGTAGGAGGGTTTTCCCACGCCGTCATTCAGCGTATACCAATCCGCATCGAAATTTCGATTGAGATCCACCCCGTCGGCATTGGCTTTCCAGACTCGTAAGGTATTGCATACTTCTTTTTTAGGAACATTGTTTTCCAGCAAAAAAGATTTTATGCAAGCGGGGGAAAGGACCTGGGTCTGGGAAATATATGCCCCGTCGGGATTGGAGGTGGGAATGATATGAAAACAGGTGTTTTCCAGATGATCTGATAATGTTTTTCCCTGAAACAAGGTATCGCCGTTCAATAGGTAATATTCTGTCAAATTCAGCATCAAAGCGGTATTCATGTATTCTTTACCGTGAATACCGGCTTGAACCAATATATGATGCTCGGCGCTGGTATCCCCTAAACGGTAAACATAGATGTTGCGGCCGTCCACGCTTTTACCAATGGATTCATAGTCAATTCCGTAGCGATCGTAAAATCCATCCAAAATGGCTTGTATTTCTGCATAACCGTATAAAACTTTTCCTGTTAAACGAGAGGTTTCTTCTTGCGAAAGCGTTTCGCCGCAATCTTGGCAGACATACTTTACAAGCCCGTTTTTTTGATAGGTTAACCTGCGGACAATGTTTGCGTTTACCTGCATATGCAAACAGGTATCGGGTTCGAATATCGGGGGGGATATGGAAGGACTTTGAGAGGGGCACTTCTCTTTTAGCGCAAGAATCAAGGTGTCCTGTTGTGTCCAAGTGGGGGTAACAGACCTACCGGATGAACAGGAAAGTAAAATCAAACAGAGAATGATAATATAAGGGATTTGATATCGGTGCAAAACATACTCCTTTCCGTTTTGTATGGGGCAAATTGTTTTGTATGTACGGGAAGGGAATCTTCGTTGTCAGCGTATGAAAAAGAGAGAAAAATGCCACTGCCTGTAAGGCAATACGAAAAAAGAAGGGGGGGGGAAACCTTCATGCGACAAGTCAACAGGATTCTTTCATGGGTTCTTCTTTTTTCTTGACAGGATACAGGCAGATATTATTCGTAAAAAAACGGCAATTGCCGCAGGTATGCAGGGTTTCATATTCCACGCAAAAGGTACAGGAAGAGATGATATATCCCAGGCGCAGACATTGGCTGTCATATTGGGGATTGGTGTGAATACAGATCCAGTTCAAACATCCTTTCCATGGCGCGCTTGGTTTTTCATGGGGTTGTATTTGCAAAATAACGACTCCTTTTGTCTATTATAGCGGTTTGTGGTTACGCTGTCAAGGAATAATATAAAACTGTACATTTTTTCTTGACTGGTGTATACTGGTTTTCGGAACGAGGTGTAACAGATGAAAAAAATATTGATCAGTGCTTGTTTGCTGCGGGTTCCCTGCCGTTATGACGGCAAGGCGATTCCTTATCCCAAAATAGAAGCTTTGAAAGAAAAATATGAGCTCATTCCCGTTTGCCCCGAAGAGCTGGGGGGGTTATCCACACCCCGCCCTCCCGCCGAAATCCGGGGTGACCGGGTGATAACCCGGCAGGGGAAGGACGTGACGGATGCGTTTATGATAGGAGCTCGAAAAACATTGGAAATTGCACAAGAACAAAAGGTTATTTGCGCCGTATTGAAAGAAAAAAGTCCTTCCTGCGGGAAAGGACGTATTGCTGACGGTACTTTTTCCGGTACCCTGACTGAGGGCGACGGTATGACCGCCCGTCTTTTAACGAAACACGGTATTCCCGTTTATGGCGAAAGCCAAATTCAAATGTTATTGTAACGGAGACGATATGGATACACATGAACATAAAGCAAGCAAACACATTTTGGTTGCTTTTTTATTGAATTTATCTTTTGTATTTATTGAAATCATCGGGGGAATCTATACCAACAGCATCGCCATATTATCGGATGCAGTCCATGATTTTGGGGATTGTCTGGCGCTCGGCTGTGCCTGGATTCTGGAAAAAGTCTCGGAAAAAAAGCCCGATGATCACTATACCTTCGGGTATAAGCGGTATTCTCTTTTATCGGCTTTGATCACTGCCGTGGTGCTGGTGGCGGGAGCTGCGGCGGTGATTTATTCCTCTGTTCTCCGCTGGATGGAACCGGTTGAAATCAAAGCCAAAGGGATGTTAATCATTGCTGTGCTGGGTGTGCTGGTCAATGGTGTGGCGGTTTTGAAAACGTCCCGGGGACATGGTGCCAATGAGAAAGCCATTTCCCTTCACATGTTGGAAGATGTATTGGGATGGGTTGCCATACTGGTGGGCAGCCTGCTGATTTGGTGGCTGCATATACCCTGGATTGATCCTTTGTTGTCCATTGTGGTTTCTGTATTCATCTTATTCAGTGCTCTGCGCAACATGCGGCAGGTGCTGGCGGTTTTGATGGAAAAGGCGCCGAAAGGTTTTGATAGCCGTGGGTTTCAAGCATCGTTATCCCAGGTGAAGGCCGTGATGGGTATCCACCACCTTCATGTATGGACGGTGGATGGAAATACTCCCATTGTTACCGTACACGCGACGGTGAGGGATAGTGCCACTCTCTGTGAAACCGAAAGCATCAAAAATGATATAGCGGCTTGTGCCAAGTTGTTTGGCATTTCCCATATAACCATACAGCTAGATCGGGAAAGTAACGGTTGTTTTCAGGAAACCTGTTATTTTGAGGAGGATTAAAACGATATCCGTCCGATAGAGGAAAACACACCTGTTATCCTGTAAAAACATAGAAAAAACAGATTAAACCATGGAATTTTCAACATATTCTTGTAAATTTATATATAAATATGATACCATGTTAAAAAATTTGTTTATGAGGTGAATGATCATGATTGATTTTATCATGCAATCTTCTTTGGAAAAAATTTTTGTAGATCAGACTGTATTCAAGCCGGAATTTACAAAGGCATCGGTGCTCCGGGGAGAAGAGTTTGCGTTCCAGATTGCCTATAAAGCCAGAACGCAGGTTTGGCGTTACTGCTCCGTTGTTGTTGAATCCGAGTTGAAAAAGAACATCGAATTGTACCGCGTTGACAACGTGCCTTCTTTGGCTCCCGTGTACATCGACCGCAAAGACAACGATTATATCAAAACCACTCCCGGCCTTTTTCCCGACGTGCTAAGCAAAATGGATGAGCCTATCGTTTTTGCTTATCCCCTGTCCTGGAGTTCCCTTTGGGTCAATGTGAAGGTGCCCCAAAACGCCAAAAAAGGCATCCATACCATCAAATTAATTTTTGATAATCCCGCATTGAACATCCATGTGGAAAAAGTTTTTACCCTCAACGTGATTCCCGCCGCATTGCCCAAGCAGAATCTGATTGTTACCCAGTGGTTCCATTGTGACGGCATTGCCAGATTTTATAATCAAACCATGTTTTCTTCCGCCAACTGGAAGACCTTGGAAAGTTATTTGAAAATGGCGGCGGAGCATGGCATCAATATGATTTTGACACCCATTTTTACCCCGCCGCTGGATACCCAACGAGGCGGTGAACGATTGACCGCCCAATTGGTGGACATCACGGTAAACCAGGGTCAGTATTCCTTTGACTTCAAAAAACTGAAGAAATGGATCGACATTTGCCAGAAGCACGGTGTGGAATACTTTGAAATGGCGCATTTATTCACCCAATGGGGCGCCAAATGCTGCCCCAAGATCATGGGAACAGTGGACGGAAAAGAACGGAAGATTTTCGGATGGGAAATGGCATCGGATTCGGAAGAATATTTTGCTTTTCTCGATGTTTTCCTGCCTGCGCTCACGGAATTTTTGAAAGAAAAAGGCGTGGCGGATAAGACCGTGTTCCATATTTCCGATGAACCCAACGTGACCCATTTGGACATGTATCAGAAAGTCAAAGCCCATGTCACCCCCTATTTAGAAGGCTTTCAAATCATCGACGCTCTATCCAATCTGGAATTTTACAACCAAGGGGTTATCAAACATCCCGTTCCCTCCTCCAACCATGTGATGCCTTTCATTGAAGCCAAGGTTCCCGATTTGTGGACCTATTACTGCTGCTCACAGAACGTGGATGTGTCCAACCGGTTTATGGCGATGCCCTCTTACCGAACCCGTATCATCGGTTTGCAGCTGTTTAAGTATGACATCAAAGGCTTTTTGCAGTGGGGCTATAACTTCTATAATTCCGTGTGGTCTATGGTTCCGGTGAATCCCTATTTGGTCACCGACTGTTTGGGTGCCTATCCTTCGGGGGATGCGTTCTCGGTGTATCCGGGCATGGACGGTAAGGCAGTACCTTCCCTGCGTTTGAAGGTGTTTAAACATGCTTTACAGGATATATCTGCTTTGGAATTATTGGCAGAGTATGAGGGGAAAGAAGCGGTTATGCAGTTAATAGAACAACAGGGCGAACTGAAATTCGATGCCTATCCCCGCTCGGCGGAGTTCATTCTATCATTGAGAGAAGCGATCAACCACAGAATCGCAAACCATGTTAAATAAGTATTTTTCAATGTAACCCATCATGCCGAAAAAACACCCCGCGGATAAACCTCGGGGTGTTTTACAGTGTATATAGGCAACTTGTTATAGTTCCAATTCCGCCACAATGGGCAAGTGATCGGAAGCTTTGGAATCAACGGCATAAAATGAACGGATCTTAAAGTGCTTGGACACATAGATGTAATCGATTTTACAGTCGGGGTAATTCAAAGAACAACTGGGAAAGGTGGCGGGTTCCACACCAAGGACAAGGGCGGTATCCGTCAGCCGATCTCGGAGAGGATTGTGCAAAAAATCCCAGGGGCGCATGTTGAAATCTCCCATGAGAATCACGGGACCTTTGGTTTCATCCAACAGACGGCATAACAGCATCACGCCGTTTTGCCGCTCATGGATGGACAATCCCAGATGGGTGACAAAAACGGTGATGCCCCCTGCCACATCCAGCTTGACCCGAAGGATGCCACGCTGTTCATAATACTCTTTTTCATCTCTTTTTGGATTTTCAATTGGATACTCTTCCTTTTCGAGAAGGGAAAATTGGCTCAAAAGTCCATTTCCGTACAAGCTGCCTTCGCCAAAAGCAGGGCCCTTCAGATGTAAAGCCTTGCCAAACACGCCCTCCAATCCTGTCATGTTCCCCAGTTCTGCCGCCATATCCACATGGCCGGAACGGTTCGCCATATAGTCCACTTCATTGACGCCCACAATCTGGGGCTTAATGCCCAGAAGGGTTTGGGCTGCGGGAACCAGGGAAAAGAAGGGTGTCAGGCTAGGGTCGAAGGCTTGGTTCTTATCGGGGTAATGCTGATAGGATTTGCCGGCACAAATGTTATAGGAGGTCACTGTGAGTTTCATGTGTTTCATCCTTTCCATGTATCAAGTATGGGATGGCAATGGATGCTTGTTGGATGGAAAGCCGGTCTAATAACATCCATATCGCCTCATTTCAAATACAAGGGCAATTCTGTCTGTATGGTATGTTCCAGCAAGTTCAGCTTCCATTCCAAATGGGCTTTATCGCACATATATTCCATGCTGGGTTCAAATCCCAGCCGGGAATCAAATTCCACCAGAGGTATGGTATCCAACGCGTTTTCCTTTTCTGCCAAAGCCAATTGCATCATACGGGAAGCAATGTCGGGAATTTTGTCGATCAGGGCAGGGTCTGCTTTGGCATCGATCAAATATTGTCTTTGTACTGCCCAATATTTGATGCCGATGACCGTACGGGTGGTATTGCGGATAAAATGCACCAATCCCACAAGCCGTTTCGCTTCCTCCTGCATGGCAGGCGGCAAGGTGTTGGGTAGGGGAGACAACATCTCTAAAGCGCGCTGATAGTGAGCCAAAGAAGGCTCAAATAAAAACCTCGCCTGTTTTTCCAGCAATTCTCGTTGGGATTGTCGATCAATCTGACAGCTTAACGGCTTGGTATAAGGGCTATAGCCATATA
The DNA here is from genome assembly GCA_002427425.1 of Clostridiales bacterium UBA5448. GTDB lineage: Bacteria > Bacillota > Clostridia > Oscillospirales > SIG627 > UBA5448. The sequence continues at coordinate 125,051 of DIRA01000005.1, forward strand.
AAGGCTGGGTAATTTTGTTGCCTCCAAAATGGGCATAGGGTGGTGAAGGAAATTCCACATCCAAATTGTCAAACAGCAAGAAAGGATAGGTTGGTCCCACGCGGCACGGCCCGTATTGATCTATGTTGGTGGTGGCAAAGGTTTTTAAGCCTTCGCTCATTTCGTTTAAAGCTTCCACCACATTGTCGGCATTTTCTTCTCCCCAATCCCGAACCACCAATTTTCTGAGCATGTCATGGGGATCGGTTTTAGGATAGGAAAAACGCCATTTGGCCAGTTCGGAAATGATGGAGGGATAAAAACCAAAATGATGGGAATCCATCAAACCGCACAATCCGAAATGGTCGTGGGCCTTTTCCATTTCATCCCACCGTGCCATCCATCTTTGGGGCATGGGTTCGTAGGGAATGACCCCGATATCCCAGGTCAAACCGCCGGTATTGGTCATAGAATACAAGCGGATGCCCCTCTTTTTGGCTTCTTCGGCTTCGCTGACAAAATATTGCCCCGGCCCTTCAAAATACAAGGAGTAGTCTACGGTTCGGCATGGCACTCCGTTTATGATTAAATTTTCAAACATCTCAAAGGTAACCAGCAAGGATATATCTTCGGGTAAAGTACGGATCAGGGCAAGACGTTCTTCCTTGGGCGCCCATCCCCAGTTATATGTCCAGAATACGATATCAGCGTTGGGATTTTTACTCCGAATGATCTTTTTGATCAGTGAGAGCCAAGCGGGAAAATCACAGCAGGGATACCAACCGGGGGATACCTTGTCTTTAATTTTTTTGCTGCCGTCAGGATTCCGGTTATATTGATTGAGCATCCCTGTGGTATGGGGGTCTTTGCTGGGAAATTCACAGGATTCTCCTACGAAAATAACGCCGGCAAGACCGGGACAACGGGCAAACAGCCGCCCGTATTGATTTTCATAAAATGCTTCCGCCTCAGGATCGTCGGGATGCTTTTCACTTAGCATATAACTGTATGCATATACCTTCACCCCGTATTTTCCGGCACGAAAAATCAAATCATTAAAATCCAAATAGCCGTACGGTGTCAAGTCTACATCTTTCACAAACACCAGCAAAGCCTGGATTCCATTATGGGCAATGGCGGCAATATGTTGGTCGGGAAACATATCCAGCCCATATCCCGCATGGATCATACGGGGGGAATACATGGGCTTGCGGATCACACTTCCTATATCCAGAACCGGGGCTTTGTTGAGATTCATCCCATCTTCCAGCCAGAACCCGCCCTGCATGGCAGCGGCAGCGTCCGCTCCCTCAATATGCACGAAATTCCCGGTGACGGTGATGCGGTAGGCATGTTCTTCCAAGGTGGGATCTATCCCATAGAGAATGGTGTTATGTAAACCATCTGTTGGTGACAAGCGAGCAAATTTTAACTGTTCTCCCATGGAGACATCGAAATATTCCACCAAATCTTTGGCAGCAGTATCGAGAATGACATCTCCTTTTCCCTTGACAGCGACCTGCCATCCGCCATGAAAAGTGAGTTGTCTTTCCTTTGCTTTGACAGAAAAATCGCGGCGGTTCTTCTTGTGCACATCCAGCAATCTTTGCCGGAACTGATAATTGCGTTCAGCCATGTCACACCCTCCCAAGTATTTAACTTGATATCATAATTATACAAATAGTTCACCAACTTCGTCAAGAGAAGGGTAAAGATAATTATGAAATCGTTTCACTTCCATTCCCTGTCCGGTTTATGGGACATCTTTTCGCATATACTGCAATAGGGAATACCGTTGAATGAAAAATTCAACGCAAGTTGATTCAGAAAAAGCAGTGGTGGTATATTTACCTTACTTTTACTTTTTCATGCAACGGCCACAGAGAAAGCAAACAGGGAAAGGAGAAAACCATATGGAAACCTATTTCATCACCCTTACGGGCTTTGATCATTATTGTGGGAAACTGCCTTTTAAAATCGGTCATTTGGTGTATTGTCAAAAAGAACCCGATAATCCCTATGACGGAGAAGCCATTGCGGCATTGATGCCTATGCCCCAAATCCCGTATTGTAAATTGAAAAAGCGCAGAGCGCTTTCCAAGAATCCTATAGCAAAAGTAACTCTGCAACGGGGGAAAACGACCCTGTTTACGGCAACGTCTATTTTTATCAAAAAGCCGATGGTTTCGTGCCGTCTGCTGAATCTACACTTCCAGATACTCCCGTATCCCAAGAATCGTTGATTGCGCATTTACCTATTTATCAAAAGTTGGGATATGTTGCCAACAGTTTTCACACGGTAGCCGGGGGCACATTCAGCGCGGGAAGACTCTACGATAAAGTGGGAGACGCTTTTTTTGCACGGGTCATGTTTACGACCCAAACAAAAATTATCTGTAAAGTGGAAACAGCCCCTATGCACGAATTGACTGGAGAAATTTTTTCACAGAATACCCAAATCCCGTATTCGCGTTAATTATGTTCATGTAAATAAGCACGTATAAAACAGCCCGATGATAACAGGGCTGTTTTGCATACAGACCGCCTTTGTTTGTAAACAAAGGCGGTTATATCTATTGGATGAATTGGATGAATCCACCTTATGCGTTCATTGTTTTTTTTAAAAATTCCACCGCGATTTGAATATCTGCGGCAGGGTTGCTGCCCACTTCTCTTTCAATGGTCAAGAATCCCCTGAATCCGATGTCTTCCAATGCTCTCAAGTAAGCGGGGAAATCGACGCGGCCGGTTCCCAGGGGCACTTCCTGGAAGTATTTGATGCCCTTATATTCTTCGGGAACGGGATGAACGGCATGATAAATGTATTCGGGGTTGCCGTCTGCCAGTTTGATGCCGTCTTTGGCATGGGTATGTACGATATAATCTTTCAGGTTATATACCGCCTGCACGGGATCATCCCCGGTGACCATCACCAGGTTGGCAGGGTCCATATTGACGGAAACGCCGGTAGAATCAAGAGAATCCAAGAATTCCCTCAAGACCAAAGAGGTCTCGGGACCGGTTTCCACAGCGAAACGGGCACCCATTTCATCGGCGTATTTTGCCAGTTCAAAGCAGGCTTCCTGCATGATTTTGTAACGATCATGGTTTTTGTCGGTAGGAACAACGCCGATATGGGTGGTAACAATATTGGTTTCCAGATCCAATGCCATATCCACGATTCGTTTGGATTGTTCGATCAATGCGGGATTCAACGCGGGGTTGGCAAACCCTTTGCCGAAATCCCCGCACAAAGCGGAAAACACAAGCCCGTTGGATTTGACAAAATCCAACAGTTCTTTCCTCTTTTCACCCACGCAATTTTCCGGAGACATTTCACCGAAGGTTGCATGCATCTGCAAGCCTTGGGCACCGATTTCTGCCGCTTTAACAATCGCTTCTCGTAGGGGAAGTTTAAAAGAGTTGACCATAGCGCCTATGGGGAACTGATACATGAAAAACACCTCGCTTTATCAATGATACCACATTATACCATTACCAGAATCCATATGTAAACACTTTATGTATCTTTTCTTTCAGTAATATTTGATTTTCATTGACGAAATTGACCAGCATGTTATAATTTTCAGTGTGAAAGGAAGGGGATACCATGAAATTATTGATCATCACTCAACGGGAAAGCGATTTGAGCCATGTTTTAAAAAGCTGCGGCGTGGAAACAGATCTATATCCCGTATCCGCTTTGATTGAGAAAGATATTTCCGCCTACGATTGTTTTGCCGTCATTGGCGGTACCCAAGAGGAAAACATGGTTCTGGATGCACGGATGCGGGCAAAACTGGAAGAACAGACGGCTCTGGGCAAAAAAATCTATCTGGAATATAACAACAGTTACGGCCATGTTTACAGTGACCGTCCCAAACAAATTTCCCACCATCGTCTTGTGTATGCCGCTCCCGCCCATACCGCTTATGCCGTGGAAGGTCTGGAAACCGGCGACATTTTGGACGATCATTACAACCATTATATCAAACCCTGGGTACAGCACAAAGGCGCCGTTCCTTTGTTGGTTTACCATGATTATGTGCCTGCCCATTCCCATTGGAGCAAATCCGTGGAAGAAATCATCGGGAAACAGCCCTGGGCAATGTGGTTTTCCGCAAGCAATATTTTGATGACCGCCTTTCGTCTGTGCGATTTTAATCAAGCCCGACTGGCACCCCAAAAGAAATGGCACAGCCTCATCACCTTCATCGCCAAATGGCTCACAGGCAATGAACCGGCGGCCTTTCCCACCCCGGTGTGCCAATTCATCGAGTTGCAGCCGGAAAACTTTGATGCCGCCCTGGATAACACCATTTCCGCCGGTATTCAATGGCTGAAACGCTATTTGGCGGATGGCGGAAAACAAGGCATTCTGGAAGGATTGACCCATCATATTCTTCCCGACGGTACCAATCTTGTAGCCACCACCATCCGAACCGACTGTGCAGGAGAGGCGGGCGGTGCTTTCAGACTCCACGGCCTGTTATATAACGATCAGGAAAGCCATTGTCTCGCCGATACCCTAGAAGACTTTTGTTTTGGTCCCATGCAAGTCCATGAAGGCATTCATAAAGGCATGGTACGCTGGACTGAAACAGCGTGGGACATCTGTTACCAGGACGACGTGGCCAGAGCCATTCTTCCGACCTTACTGTACTGTGTATTAACAGGTGAACGCAGAAAGCTGGATCATGCTCTGGACGCTTTGGATTTTTTGACAAAAACCACCTCAAAAGACGGCATTCGCATAAGCCGTACCAGCAATTCAACCCTCGATGAGGATGAAATCAAACGGCTTCAAGAGGCATCCACCGGCACTCCCTCTGCCCATTATAATGCCTATTACCATGCCACACTTCTGTTGGGATATCTGTGTACGGGAAAACAGGAATATCTGGACATGGGCAGAAAGGGTTTAGAATCCCTCATGGCCATGTATCCGGAAACCCGCCGTGAACAAAGTGAAACCGAAGAAATGTGCCGTCTGATCTTTCCTCTGGCCTGTTTGTACGGCGTGACCAAGGAAAAATTCCATTACGATCTGTTGAACCGGGTTTGCGCCGATCTGGAAAAGCATCGCCATCCGTTCGGCGGTTACTGCGAATGGGATATGGGGTATAAAGCCACCTATGCCCGCAAAGTCAATACCGAATGCTCCCTTTTGGCGGAGAACGGCGACCCCGTAGCGGATCTGTTATACTCCACCAACTGGCTGTCGCTGGGCTTTGCCTATGCCTATATGGTTACTAAAGAACAAAAATTCAAAGATTTGTGGCACAATGTGGCAAGCTTTTTTATCCGCACGCAGATTCACAGTGAAAATAAATGGTTAGACGGAGGCTGGTGCCGCGCCTTTGACATGGATACCCAGGAAATTTACGGCGTTCCCCACGATGTGGGCTGGGCCGCCTGCTGTATAGAAAGCGGCTGGACCGTCAGCGAAATTCTCCTGGGTCTCCAATGGATGCAGTATATTGAAAAGAAATAAAGTTACGGGACAGAAATAATTTCTGTCCTGCTTATTATATATCCAAATTCTTCCTTTCATTGATTGACATATCAATCCCTGAGTGATATAATCATGTTTATCAAACCGCCTACAAGAAGGAGATGGTGATTGCGTGGAGCACATCATTGAAGTGCAGGAATTACATAAGTCCTATGGTTCCGTGCATGCCGTAAAGGGCATCAGTTTTTATGTTGAAGCCGGCAAATTGTTCGCATTCCTCGGGCCCAATGGGGCAGGAAAAAGCACTACCATCGATACCTTGTGCACCTTTCTCAAACCGGATAGCGGCCATGTTCAAATCCATGGATATACCTTGGGCAAAGAGGATGATGCCATTCGTCATGTGATTGGCGCCGTATTTCAGGATGGCTTGTTGGATCGCCTTTTGACCGTGGAAGAAAACATGAGATCCAGAGGTGCTTTATATAATCTGAAAGGTAAATCCCTGGATCATGCCGTTCAAAATGCCATGCATGCCGTGGGGATACAAGATTTGGCAAAGCGCCTCTACGGCACGTTGTCGGGTGGACAGCGTCGCCGCTGCGACATTGCCAGAGCATTGGTTCATATGCCCAAAATCCTCTTTTTAGACGAGCCTACCACCGGTCTGGATCCCCAAACCCGTAAAGCGGTTTGGGACACCATACTCCGATTGCAAAAAGAAGTAGGGATGACGGTGTTTTTAACCACCCATTACATGGAAGAAGCTGCGGATGCCGATTTTGTGATGATCATCGATGACGGTAAAATTGCCGCCAAAGGAACACCGGCCGAGCTTCGTGTGACCTATGCAAAAGACACTCTGACGTTGATTTGTGATAACCAGTCGGCAGTTGTAACCTTTTTTGAAGGCAAAAACATCCCCTGCCGCTTGTCGGCAGATCGGGTGCAAGTCGATTTGGATAATACCTTGGATGCTTTGCCCCTGGTGGAAGCCTGCAAGCTCTATCTCAAAGGTTTTGAAGTCACGACAGGCACTATGGACGATGCGTTTATCACCATCACAGGAAAGGAGATACGGGAATGACAGGATTTACACTGCGCAATTTGCGTATCTTTTTCCGGGATAAATCGGCGGTCTTTTTTTCTCTGCTGGCCTCTTTTATCATCATCGGTTTATATGTTTTGTTTCTGGGGGATGTATGGGTTTCCAGTTTTGAGAAAATTCCCCATATTCGACAAGTGATGGACAACTGGATTATGGCTGGATTGTTGGCCATCACATCCGTTACCACCACCATGGGCGCTTTTGGAACCATGATCAATGATAAAACCCGCAAAATTCAAAAGGATTTATATGCGGCCCCCATCAGCCGCCGCAGCATTGCGGGAGGCTATGTGCTCAGTGCGTTCATTATCGGCTTGATCATATCTTTGGTTACCCTGGTTCTCGCCCAGCTGTATATCCTGTGGGAAGGCGGGAATTGGATGAGCCTGACAACTTTGTTCAAAGTACTGGGTATTCTTTTGCTGTCCACTTTCACCAATACGTCCATGGTCTTTTTTTTAACCACCTTTTTTGCCAGTGAAAACGCCTTTTCCACTGCCAGCACGGTAATCGGTACCCTCATTGGATTCATTACGGGCATATACTTGCCGACCGGCAATCTCCCAAATGCGGTGCAGTGGGTGGTCAAACTTTTTCCTTCCTCCCACGGGGCTGTCTTGATGCGGCAGGCGATGATGGAAAATGCCATGAACCAATCTTTTTCCAATATCGACGATATGACCTGGTTCAAAGAATTTGCGGGTGTCACCTTCATCTTCGGAGACAAGATCGTATCGCCGCTGATGAGTATTTTATTTCTCCTCATCAGTGGATGTGTGTTCTTTGCTCTGGCAGTATTCAATGTATCCCGAAAGAAAAAATAAAATAAAACAGCAACGGCCTCTGCGAATCGCAGAAGCCGTTTTTATTTAATTCTCTTTCAATTCCTGTAACAATATATCCAGACTGTCTTTGGCATCCCCCAACAGCAGCCGCACATGCGGCAAACCTTGATACAAGGGATTTTCAACCCCAGCATATCCCGGCTTGGTATCATAGTTACATATAACGATTTTTGGTGCTGCCATCGCATTGAATACAGGCATGCCGTAGATGGGCGTACCTTCCGCCGTGTTAGCCGCAGGGTTTAACACGTCATTGGCTCCCACCACGACCACCGCGTCACAGGAAGCAAAATCATCGTTGATGGCTTCCAGTTCATACAACTGATCATAGGGAATATCCACCTCACACAACAGTACGTTCATATGACCCGGCATCCGTCCCGCCACAGGATGGATGGCAAATCGAACGGTTGCCCCTTTTTCTTCCAAACAGTGTGACAGTTCTTTCACCTTTTCCTGGGCTTGCGCCAATGCCATGCCGTATCCGGGAATGATGATGATATTGTTTGCTCCACGCAAGGTCAAATCCATGGGTGCCCGGCTCCCTTTGTTAGAAACCGGTTCCGGGTTCTTCACCGAAGTTGCCATGTTCACAGAACGTTTTTGAGTAAATAGAATATCAGCCAACTTGCGATTCATGGCTTTGCACATGATTTGGGTCAGGATCAATCCCGATGCGCCCACGATGCCGCCGGCTGCGGTCAGCAGGGGATTCCCGATGGTGATACCGGCAATGCCTCCCGCCACACCGCTGAGAGAATTGAGCAGCGAAATGGTGATGGGCATATCTGCTCCCCCTACCCGGATGGTAAAGATTACACTAAAAGCAAGGGAACACACAAAAATACCCCACCAAGCAGAGGACATGAACGGCAGCAGGATCATAAATGCGATCGAGAGAAACAGCGAAAGCAGGGCGTAAAATTGATGATGAGGCAACACCACCGGACGCTGGGGCAACCATTTATGTAGTTTCCCCGCCGCTACCAAACTGCCAAACAGCGTGACGGCACCCACAAACAGGGCGATGCCGGCGGTCACCAGGGAAAAGGTGGTTTTTGGTTCCCCTTCCATAATCAGCACCATGGCGGTAAGCATGCTGCTTGCGCCGCCTAATCCGTTGAGTAACGCCACTGCTTGGGGCATTTGAATGGTTTTGACTTTATAGGTGCCCCATATGCCCAACGCACTGCCCAGGGCGACGCAAACCCACAAAGTAACATTGTCGAGAATATTAAAATACCACATGGAGGCAAGAACAGCCACCAAAGAACACAACGCGCTGATACCGTTGCCATGTCTGGCTGTGTTGGGACGGCTCATCAAGACAATTCCTGTCAAAATGCCTGCCGTCACAATGCCGCAAATAAGATAATAAATGGTTTGAGTCATTGGTGATCACCTCGGCTGTTTCCTTTTTTGAACATGCGAAGCATCCGTTCGGTGACCCCAAAGCCACCTACAATGTTCACCATCGCCAACACCACTGCCAATCCGCCCAAGAGTTCGTTGTGGAGAGATACGGCCATTCCTGCCGCCGCCAACGCACCGATGGCGGACAGTCCCGACAAGGCATTCATCCCCGACATGAGAGGCGTATGAAGAAGAGAGGGAACATGGGATATCAAAAAATATCCAACGATGGCAGATGCGATAAAAATTCCTGTAAGAAGATACGGATTCATATCATCACCCTCTTTGCTCTTTCATAGCGTCCAGCGCACCTTGATGGACGAGTTTTCCGCGGATGGTAGTAAGAATGCCGGAAACAATTTCGTCCTTTTCCTTTATGCGTATTTCACCCTTATGAGTGAGGTATTCCACCAGATGATACATATTGTGGGCAAACATCCAGGTCGAACTGGTGGGCAGCATGCCGGGAATATTTTTGATACCTTCTATGACGACGTTATGTACGAGAGCTTTTTCTCCCGGAACGGTCACAGCGCAGTTGCCGCCTTGATCAATGGAAATATCCACGATCACGGAGCCCGGAGCCATGGAAGCAACCATTTCTTCGGTCAGGATGACCGGAGCCAATTTACTGGGAACCAGCGCCGAGCAGAAGATAATATCCATGTTTTTCACGGTTTCTTTCAAGGCTTCTCTTTCCTTTATGAGCCATTCCATAGGCAGCGCGTTGGCATATCCACCCTTACCAACGGCAATTTTAGCGGGAATGCCGGTATCGATGATTTTCGCCCCCAAACTCTTTGCCTGCTCTGCCGCTTCGGGACGAATATCAGCCGCATACACCACCGCACCCAATCGCTTGGCGGTGGCCACCGCCTGCAATCCGGCAACGCCGGTTCCAATGACAAGCACATTGCACGGTTTGATCATTCCTACGGCACAAAAGATTTGAGGAATGAATTTTTTTAGGTCGGAAGCCGCCATGAGCATGCCTTTATATCCGGCACAGGTACTCATAGAGGTCAGCGCATCCATTTTTTGCGCCTTGGATATACGGGGAATACCATCCAATGTCAATCCGATAATACCTTTTTCCGCCATGCATTTCACCATGTGATGATTCACCGGAGAAGCGGGATGAATAAAGGTAAGTAAATATTGTCCCGCATGCATCAAATCGAGCTCATGAACCTTGGTTTCGTTGTTGAGCTGGGGTTCCTTGACTTTCAAGATCACGTCGGATCGGCGGTAAATTTCAGATGCCTCCGCCATAATTTCCGCCCCCGCCTGCACATACTGTTCATCGGTGTACAAAGCGCCCTCGCCTGCATGCGCCTGCACCAGCACCTCATACCCGATATTCTTTAACTTTGCCACTGTTTCCGGAATGGCAGACACTCTGTTTTCGCCGTGCATGATTTCCTTTGGAATTCCGATGATCATCATATGTTTCTCCTTCCTGGTAAATATTCATTATTTCCGCAATCATTCTGATTACTGAAATTTTCATACATATTATAACATATATAACTATTGCTTTTATTCTCTTGTGTTAAAACGATAATTATTTTCTTAAAAAGCTCATTTTATATTATTAATTAAAGTTTGAGCATAGAGAACAATCAGAGAACAATCAAATTTCAACATTTGTTTTACCGAAGAGAGGAAGAAAATAATAAAATCAAAACTGACAACCAAAAACGGTGTCAGTTTTGCGGTGTATTCGGTGTATGCGTTCTAAGTGTTAACCATTGTTTTCCGATAGTATTTGGATCAATCTCATATTTTCGCGAATAATATTGGTATCCGTATCATTTGCCAAAGGACGGACTTTGGCAACCTGAAACACATTGATTTTATAGCCCCCAAAGCAAGCTAGGAACGGACGGGAAGATATTGTCATTACAGCATCCTCCTGATTTTTAAAATGAAAAAAAGCGAATAAGTTTTTACGTTTATCCGCCTGATTGGTGATTATTTGATTTTACGAGAGTTCGAATCTATTTGACGTTTACTTATATCTACAAATCGGGACATAGAAAAATCGCCCTTTAGACAGCAAAAAACCCCGATAAAATCGAGGTTTTTTGTAAAAATATCTTTTTCGTATTCACTTGATGGCAGGGGTAGAAGGACTTGAACCCTCGGCACGCGGTTTTGGA
>DIRA01000005.1:136291-136936 GCA_002427425.1 Clostridiales bacterium UBA5448
CCAACTGAGCTAAAGGCCCATTTATTGAAGCCCTATGAGTATAGCAAATCATCCCCGATTTGTCAAGGGTGATGTTAAAAAAATCTTACTGTAATGAAATTCCGGGACGATCACGGGATGATTGTTTCGACAAGTATGGATATTTTCCCATTTCTGTGATATAGTAAATCCAGCAACTTTGTCTGTTTCTGTATCAAACAGACAAAGTTGCTTTTTATGTTTGCGAGGAATAAAGATGAAAAAAACGTACTTTTACACAGAAATCTCCTATGTTTGCGGCATCATCGGACTGGCATTGGGAACCGCGTTGATGGCAAAGGCGGATTTCGGGGTTTCCATGGTGGTGGCTCCTTCTTATTTGTTATATCTGAAACTGTCACAGATGTGGGATTTTGTAACATTTGGATTGACGGAATACATCATGCAGGCGTTGCTTTTGTTGTGCATAATCATGATACGCAAGAAATTCAAATTCTATTTCCTCCTGTCCTTTGTGACAACTATGATATACGGTTTCATATTAAATACCTGTATGATATTCGGCGACTATATTCCGGCAGTCTCCATCGCAAGCCGTTTGGTTCTATATATCATTGGCTTATTGCTTTGCGTGGTTGCTGTGGCCTTCATGTTTCACACCTACTT
>DIRA01000005.1:137116-137762 GCA_002427425.1 Clostridiales bacterium UBA5448
GGCCTTCATGTTTCACACCTACTTTTCACCATCGGCCTATGAACTGTTTGTAAAAGAAGTTTCTGCCCAAAAACATGTCCATATCAATCGGTTCAAAACGCTCTACGATTATGTCAGCTGCCTGATAGGAATCATCCTCTCTTTTGTATTTTTCGGCTTCTTCCGCTTTGAGGGTGTCAAAATCGGTACGATTGTGTGCGCCTTGGTGAATGGAAAACTCATTGGTCTATGCAGCGATTGGATGGAAAAACATTGGGAATTTCATGACTTACTACCCTGGAGGAGATTTTTTCAATCCGCGGATTAGTCCGTTTTTATTCTTCGTAAATCACGGTGTGTTCTCCGGTTTGGAAGTTGATCAATCGCCAACACTCCCACTTTTGAGATGCTTTGATCCATGGATCCAAATGCTAACCATTTCAAAAGGGTATATGGATGGCATTGAAATCTTTTTATTTTTTCAAGTGTCTATTCTATGGGGAGCATATCAATTCCTGTTGTCCATGCCGTCTATTCTATTGGGTACATTTTATACAAAGGTACAAAAATCCCGAAAAACCTTTGAAAACAAAGGATTTTTCGGGATTTTTTCTTTGGCTGCGGAATAGGGATTCGAACCCCAACAAACAGAGTCAGAGTCTGTCGT
>DIRA01000005.1:137952-166636 GCA_002427425.1 Clostridiales bacterium UBA5448
AACAGAGTCAGAGTCTGTCGTGCTGCCGTTACACAATTCCGCAATCATTTTGTATGCTCTTTTGAGCAGAGAGTATTGTAGCAGATATTTTAATATAATGCAAGCCTTTTCTATAAAAAAATCAAAACAATCCCGCTTCTTTTCTACGATCATTTCTTGTCTTGACAAACGAAGCGGGATGCGTTATGCTGAGACAGAGCAAACTATATTGATATTACAGTTCTATTTTGCCCGAGAAAAAATGAATGGCGCGCTCGATGGAATCTTTGGCATTCCCCCAGGGTTCATTGGTGTAGCGATAATCGAATTTTTTGCAAAACCACTGAATATCTTCATGCAATTGGGCAAGATAGGCATTCTCCACCGTTTCTGCTTCCCGCAGAAAATCCGGCAGAATTTTTTTGTTGATGATTCGCTTTGCATTTTCTATCATTCGTTGATAATGGGGTAAACAAAAAAAAGGCTGAGAAGCAAATTTTTTCCGAAATTCTTTATCCATATCCCATAACAGTGCCGCGGTTTCCATCATTTTGGAAAAATCATGTTCGATGCGCTGGCATACATAACAGGACGTGTTCACGGGGGAAGTGACCTCGATCATTTTGGATGCTTTATCCTTAAACAGGGGAGAACCAATATCCAGGTTACGCTGTAGAGTGGCGATGTGGGTATCCAGCATCAAGGCCAGACTCAACCGGTTTTTTCGGTGGAGCATATCTTTGTAATGTTTCCCGCAAAAGCCCATTATATTGGTACGAGAGCGCACGTCATCCTCCATCATGGCCGCACCCAAAATGATATCCAGATGGTTGTTTTCTAACTTTTGATACAAGTGGCAAAAGGGACATCCGTCCTGTTCTTCAAACACCTCGTTTACAGGGATCGTATATATTTTTTCCAATGTATCCACTCCTTGCATATAACCAGTATACCAAAAAAACCGATATGAATCAAGACTGAGAAAGGAATATATCATGAAAATACAAATAGTAGCCATCGCCTATCGCTGTCCTGCCTGCAGCAAAGATGTGATGGGTGAAGTGGATTTGTTTGAATTGGGCGGTGAAGGGACTTCAATTCCTTGTGATTGCGGAGAAAGCGAGGTTTCTTTGATGCTCGGTGCGGAAGGAAAAATCAAAATTTCCGTACCTTGTTTGTTTTGCCCCGAATCTCACCGCTATCAGTTGGCGGGGGTATCTTTCTTTGAACGGGATCTGTTCACCCTTGCCTGTAAATATACCAGCGTGGACATTGTTTTCATGGGGGATCCAACCCATGTCCTCAACGCCTTGGAAGAAAGCGAAAAACAGCTGATCGAAATGTTCAGGGAAGCCATGGACGAAGCGGGCGAGGAAGAACAGGAATATGATTGTAGTCATGATTATGACTGGGATGAAGGTCGCGACCAGCATTACCAGGAAGAAAAATCAGACGAAGAACCTGCTATTCCCCAGCCTACGGGAGACTTGATCGGTGCCTGCGCCAATCCAACGGTGACCATGAATTTGATGTATCTTGTCAAAGAGTTTGCGCAGGATCAGAAAATCCGCTGTGATTGCGGCAAAGAAGGATACAATTTGCAGTTAGGATACGATCATATTCAGTTAACATGCCCCCATTGCGGCGGTGTACGCCGCATAAACAGTGTGACGGAAAACGATTTGTACGCTTTGGCGGATCAAGATGAAATCCGCATAAGGAGATGAAAAAAATGAAGCGGGAAAACACATTGAATGTGTTGCGAAACAGAAGGGCAAAAAGCGAAATAGTACCTTATTGCAGCGAAATCCCTGCCAATTTCAAAGAAGAAGGCTGCTATTATACCCATTTGACTCGTTTTTTTGACTCCCCGCCCCACTTTCATCGCCATTATGAAATCGCCCTGATTCTTTCGGGGAAGTTCAATCATTTTATCAATAAAAAAACCCAGTCTCTCTCGGCGGGCGATTTATTTTTCATCCGCCCGGATGACATGCATTTTTTCGGGGAATGTTCCACCGGTGGAGTAGAATTGATGAACATTGCCTTTTCTATCGAGCATTTTGATCGCTTCCGAGAATATATGGATGATACGGATTTTCCTTTTGATGAATTGCTCCATGCGTCTTATCCCGTCATTGCCAAGGTGAATGTTCAGGAAGTGCGGGAAATGTACTACCGTTTCGATGCTTTCCGTGTCACTGCGGGAAATGCCGGCCAGGTAAAAATGGCGATGCGGCGGCTTCTCAACGAATTGTTCGGCTGCTTTATTCATCGGGGCGGGCGCAATGTAAATGCCCATCCGGTACCTGCTTGGCTGGAAATCACCTGCATGCAAATGAGAAAATTTGAAAACTTTACTGCACCTCCCGAACGAATGGTGGAAATCAGCGGACGCAGCAAAGAGCACTTAGCCCGCACCATGAAGAAATACATGGGTATTACCCCCAGCGCTTTTGTGTACGAGCTGCGGGTACTGCATGCGGCGGATTTGCTGCGTTTCAGCAACCTTTCCGTATTGGATATTTGTTTTACCTGCGGATTTGAAAACACCGCTTATTTTCATAAAAAATTCAAAGAAAAATTCGGGGAATCGCCCAAAAAATACAGAGATATGGCCAGAAGCACATCAATATAATTGAGTTTTTTTGTCAATCCCGTTGAAGACAGGGGACAAAGCGCATGCTATACTCAACGCAGAACCAAATACTTGCTTTGAAAGGATACATATCATGGAAAAAGTACGTTACGGCGTCATTGGTCTGAGAATGGGCGGCGCCCACACCAAAGGAATATTTGAAAACGAAAAAGCGGAATTGGTAGCCATTTGCGATACCGATTCTGTATTGATGGAAAAAGTGGCAGAGTTGTATCATCCCAAGAGAACCACGGAAAACTGGGAAGACATCGTCAACGCACCGGACATCGATGCCGTTGTGGTTGCTACGCCCGACCAGTGGCACGAAGCGATGACCGTCGCCGCTTTGGAAAAAGGCAAACATGTTATTTGTGAAAAACCCATGGCCCTATCGTTGGACGAATGCATTCACATGATCGAAGCATCCAAACGCACGGGCAAAAAACTGATGGTAGGACAAGTCTGCCGCTATGCCCCCGCCTTTGTGAAAGCCAAAGAAATGGTGGAAAGTGGCACCATCGGTGAATTGTACTTTGTGGAAAGCGAATATGCCCATGACTATATTCGTTCCCGTGGGGTGGGGGAATGGAGATTGGATTCTCGCCGTCACGGTATTTTGGGCGGCGGATGCCATGCCATGGATCTGCTTTGCTGGATTGCCGGCAAACCGGAAGAAGTGTTCGCATATGCCAACCATAAAATGCTGCGGGATTGGCCTACAGATGATACCACCATTGCCGTCATGAAATACCCAAACGGTGTCATTGGCAAAGTGTTTTGCTCCATTTCCTGCAAACGGACCTATACCATGCGAAGCGTGTTCTACGGGTCCAAAGGAACCATTATCTGCGATAACACCAGCCCTGAAATGACGTTGTTTATAGAAGACAAGGAACCCGAAAAAATACCCGTGGACATCAAAAATCACAACGTGAGCGCAGAAATGATTGAAATGACCAACGCAATATTGGAAGATAGAGAACCTGCCACCACGGGATATGACGGCGCCTATACCGTGGCCGCATGCCTGGCTGCGGTGAAATCCAGCAAGACTGGCGTGCCTGTAAAAATCCGGTATCCTCAATAAGGAGCAACGAGGATGACAGTCCTGATTTGTCCCGTATGCGGCTCGCCCTTGAAAAAGGGCGAGCGCGCTTGCTTTTGTGAAAATCATCATACCTTCGATTTATCCGCCGGCGGATATGTCCATTTGCTTCCCGCGGGGCAGATGAAATCGAAAATTCCCGGTGACAACAAAGAAATGGTAACGGCGCGCTCGATGTTTTTGAACGACGGCTTTTACGCGCCGTTGGCAGACAAATTGAGTACGCTTTTTCTTTCCTATGCCAAGGATACGATCGCTTGGCTGGACGCCGGTTGCGGGGAGGGATATTATACCCAAAAAATTGTATCCGCTCTGGAAGAAACCTGCTCCCGGGTCACGGCTGTGGGGGTGGATATATCCAAATTTGCCATTGCCCGGGCATCCAAACGGACGAAAGCGGTGCAATTTGTGGTGGGCAGCGTGTATCATCTTCCGGTGGCAGACAATACCATGGATATGGTGTTGAATGTGTTTTCGCCTTTGTGTGTCGGGGAATATTGGCGGGTTTTAAAACCCGGCGGATTGTATTTTTATGTGGTTCCCGGAAAACGGCATTTGTGGCAAATGAAAGAGGTTTTATATGAAACGCCTTACGAAAATGCTCGAATGGAATGCCAGTATGACGGGTTTGTGAACGAAGGCGTTCATTCTCTTTCCTATACCGCGGCGTTACAAAATTCTTCCCAGTTGCAAGCAATGTTTACCATGACACCCTACTTCTGGAAAACATCCCGAAAAGGTGCCGATAGATTACGCGAAAAAGGGCATTTAACGACGGAAATCGCCTTTGATATCCATGTATTGAGAAAATCCGACTGAAGCGGAATTTTAATATAATTTGACAAATGTATAAGGATTTGCTATACTTTTCGTATGGAGGTGAACTTTATGCCTCAAGGCAAGAGCCGAACGGAACATAAGACAAAGCTAAGCATAGTGTCGGCAGGATTGCTACTTGTGATTCTGTTATCTATGTTCAGCGGCTTTCTCACAGTATATGCGGAAGAAAACAAAGAAAAGATCGTATACGTATCTTCCGCGGATATCGAAGGAGAAAGAAACGGCAGCCGGGAAAACCCCTATGCCGATTTGTACAGTGCCTTTCTTGCTTTATCCAATTGCCCCGATTCTGAAAGCTCTTCTGTAAGCAGAACGAAATCGGGCGGCACCATTGTGATACTTGACAGCGTTGTCGCGGCATCGGCTTTATCAGCAAGCCTGACCATATCCTTGCCGGAACATGCAAATCCCATTACGATCACGGGAGAAGAAGGTGCAGAACTTGTATTTGAAGGAAAATCTTATTTTTGCACGTTACTTCTGGGAGGGAAAACGACTTTTGATACCATTACCCTCCGCACGGAAACCAATTGTACCATTGATGCCAATGAGAACAGTTTGACCTTCACGGAAAATTTCAAAACAAATCTGGAACAAGGCAGTTTATATGTGTACGGTTCCAACTACGGCGTGACGAGGGTCTATGGAGGAACTTTTTCATCCATTTGGGCTACGGAACCCGAAGGATGTATTCCGAATGAAGAAACGGGTGTGAAACCTGCAGATGCCATTTTGTTGTTTGGAAGAAATGCGGTTGTGAATGGAATGATTTTCGGCGCGGGGATTACCAATAGCTTCACGGGAAAAGTTCTTTTGATCCTGGAAGGCGGGGTTGCCGGCCATGTATATGGCGGCAGCCAGAATATTCCCTTTCACGGAGATACCCAAATTTGGATTACGGGCAATGTGACCGCAACCATCAGCGGAAACGGCACAGGGAAAAGCGGTACGGTTAAGGGCAAAAAACGTGTATATGAAATGGCATCGTATCTGTATCCCAATTATGTTATTTTGGATTATGACGTATTGCTGTCCGCCAAAGAAACGACGGTGGAACAGGATGTATCAAAAGACGGCACGTTCCTGAAGGCATTTGAATTGTATATTCCTCAACCTAAAACCGAGGCGGCAGAAGGTGGGAAGGAAATGGAAAATGTCATGGAATCGGTGGTGTATGCGCTGCCTGCCGTCTACGGAGATGATGTGAAGCTGTATCGTTTGGAAAAAGACGGATTACACAATGTGTTGTATGATCAGGTCTGCGGATACTACACCTTTCGCGCGTTGCCGGGCACATATGTGTTTTTGGAAACCGGCACATCCACCGGATTGGAACATGTAATCTCCAACGTAGATGTGGTGGATGACCAGAGAACACCGGGCGAAATCATCACGAAAAGCACAAAAACGAATTCTCCGGTGGGAACAGATAGCAAAAAAGAAAACACCACGTCTGTTTGGGAAGTGGTACTGATTACCTTGCTTTTGCTGGTTACCCTTGTGGTGGCGATGGGTCTGTGCATTTTCATGTATGAAACCATTCGAAGGAAGAAACTCGTTAAGAAAAGTCATGTAAAAGAAAAAAACTAAACGCATCATATAGGGGGTTCTACCGGTATTCCGGACGGAACCCCCCGTTTTTTTCAAGGCGGCGGTTCACATGATATAAAACACCCCTTTGTTTATCGATTTTTATACCGATAAATAAAGGGGTACTCTGTATATAGCGGATGCTTACTCTTCATCCTCGTCTTCGATGGGATTCACACGAACGGACACTTTCATTACCCGCATATCTTCCATTTCGGAAACGATGATATAGAGGTTTTTATACTTGAAACTATCGCCTTCCCGGGGGTTGCTTTCCAGCATTTCAATGGCCCATCCGCCAATGGTGGTGTATTCGGAATCGAAGTCTTTGTCACTCACGTCCACCAGCTCAAAGAAATCGTAAACATTCATATCGCCGCTGATGTCGTAGGTGTTTTCACCGGTTTGGGTATAATCCGAAACAATCTCATCGCTATCGTCCCAAATATCTCCCACCAACTGTTCCAGAATATCTTCCATGGTAATGAGACCCATGGTGCCGCCGTATTCGTCCACCACAATGGCCATGTGAACTTGCCGATCCTTCATGTGGGCAAGGATGGCAGGTATTTTCATGGTTTTATGGATGAAATAGGGTTCCATCAGAAGGGAACGAATATTTACGTCATCCGAAGTCAGCCGTTCTTTATAATAGTGGTTGATGTTGAGGATGCCGATAATGTTGTCAATAGAATCTTCATAGACCGGAATACGGGAGAAGCGGGAGGAACGGATGATTGCTTCCGTTTCATCTTTATCATCATCGATGTCGATGGTCACCATGTGAATACGGGGCGTCAACACTTCCTGAGCGGTGGTGTTCTGAAAATCCAGGGTGGATTGAAGCAGGTCAGACTGCTCTTCATCAATGATTCCTTCTTCTTCGATGGTATCGATGATGGTAGACAGTTCTTCTTCCGTCACGGTGGGGGATTCTTCCTGGGTATTGGTCCACAGCCTGGAAAGAAGTTTGATCAACAGCATGATGGGTATCACAACGGGGGTGAGAAGGATCACCAATACGGCCGTGGGGTAGGCAATCCAACGAACCAAGGTATCGGCATTTTGATGCGCCAGAATTTTGGGGATGATTTCGCCGAACACCAAAATGAATACGGTCATAGCCAAAGTGGCAATCAAAGCGGAAAGAGAAGCGTTCTCTTTACCTACCATGCCCATGATGATGACGGTGGATATAGCAGATCCCGTTATGTTTGCAAAATTGTTACCGATGAGGATGGCGGCCAGTACGGTGGGAAATTTCTCGGTGATTTTATACGCGAGTTTGGCCGTTTTCTGTCCTTCGTCGGCGGCTTTTTTTAAGCGCAGTTTGTTTGCGGAGTTATAGGCGATTTCGCTGGCGGAAAAGTAAGCCGAACTCAGTAAGCAAAGTACAATGACGACATAATACCACATGATGACACTCCTTACTGTACAGCGGCGTCAGCGGGAATCAAAGGCAAATCGATTTCCACATTACGCTTAATAATGATTTCGGTGATGCGGTTGTCCATCACGGCGGTCACCATGATATTTAACTTTTCGAAGTTAAACTCTTCATCTTCTTCGGGAATATGACCCAGGTTTTCCAACACCCACGCCTGGAGGGATTTGGTGGAGGATATAAAGAGATTGTCAGGTGTATATTCCATCCGGCGGAATGCTTCCGTGACGGTGAGCTGAGGATTCACCTGATAGCGGTTTCCGCCCAATTTAACAAAATTTTCATCCACAACATCGTCTTCATCCCAAATCTCTCCCACCAGTTCTTCCAAGAAGTCTTCGGTGGTGGCAAGACCCAGAATTTTGCCGTCTTTGTCTTCCACCAAAGCCAGCGGTTCCTTTTGTTTGCTCATTTCTTGAAGCAAATCATCAATGTTGGCATCGGTGGTGGTGTAAAAAGGCGGGAACAACAGTTCTTGCCAGGGGACAGGCCGAGAAGAAAAACGATTGAGGAAATATTTTCTCAGTTTTAAAATTCCCACGATGTTATCTAAGGTACCATCGTATACGGGGAGACGGGAACAGGTAATTGTTTTGGAAAGCTGTGCGATATCATTGTCTGTGGCATGAATATCCAGAGCCACGATGTCTTCCCGCATGGTCATAACATCACCAACTGTGGTTTTTGCATAACCCAAAGCGGATTTCAGAAGATCGGACTGTTCCTCGCCCATGACGCCTTCTTCCTCAATGGTATCGATGATGTGATACAATTCTTCCTCGGTGATGGTAGGCTGTTTGGTTCCTTTGAAAAGTTTGGATGCAAACCGGGCCAACCGGGAAAAAATAAATGCCACAGGTGAAAGTATTTTCATGATCAGGCGCAACGAGCGTGCACAAGCCATGGCGATGCCTTCGCTTCGCGCATTGGCCAGTGTTTTGGGAATCATATCGCCAATCAGAAATACCACAACTGTGGAAATGATGGTTGTATATGTTGTGAGTGTGCTTGCGGGAACGTTTTGAAACAAAGAAAAGGCAAACACAGTCGACAATGATGCAAAGGCGACATGAGAAATGTTGGTCCCGATGAGAATAACCGTCAAAGCGTGATCAAAATTGTGGATGATATGCAACGCAATTTTTGCACGTTTGTTTCCGTCATCGGCCAAGCCTTTCAGTCTGATGGTGTTTGCGGCAGACATGCTGCTTTCTGACAGTGCAAAATAAACGCTGCCAGATAAAAAGAAAATCAGCAATAAAAATTGTAACCAACTACTACCGTCCATGAGAAACGTACCAACCCCTTTCTATAGTGCGCCGCAGGCTGCGACATGGCGGAGGCTTTTCCTGAAAAAAAGAATTCAATATAAAATCTGCAAGAAAAACCGTGTAATTATTTTTAGTATACGAATAAGATGTATTTTTGTCAAGACCTTCTTGTGAAAATGAATAAGAACCAAAGGAATTGACTGATAAATTGCGTTTTTTATACATAGTGTGTATAATAGGATATAGAAGGAGTGGGTATTATGTCTGCACACATCATGATAACGGCCGGTCATTTGAAATCCAATGATAAACTGTATATCGCCCTGATCGAAACATATGCCAGCTGCATTGAAAAAGCAGGCGGTGTTCCTTATGTAGGATTGCACGGAAACCCGGGAGAAATGGCCAGTCGCATGGATGGTATTTTATTTTCCGGAGGTGTGGATGTCTGCCCGGCCTGTTATGGGGAAGCCACGCTGTTTCCCAGTGTGCAAACAGATACCCGTCGGGATGTACCCGAGTTTGCGCTGTTCCGTACCTTTTTTGCCAGAAAAAAACCCATTTTTGGTATTTGCCGGGGTGCGCAACTCATCAACGTCGCCTTAGGAGGCAGTTTGTGGCAGGATATTCCCAGGCAGTGCCCCCAGTGCTTATCTCATGAAGCCGGCAGCGCGCCTCATCCGGTGATCATAGAGAGAGGCAGTCGGCTGTATTCTGTTTTAGGCGAAAAAGTCGAGGTAAATACGTTTCATCATCAATCGGTGAAATGCGAAGGCAAGGGTTTGAAGGTGACGGCGCGTGCCACGGATGGCACTGTGGAAGCCATCGAACACAACCATCTTCCTGTGTGGGGGGTGCAATGGCATCCCGAACGAATGTACTCCATGCAAGTATTGTTTGATGAATTTATTGAGAGCGTCAAAATTCATACATTTCAAAAAGGATCATTTTCTTAACGGATTTATATGCCATCCGCCGGAAACGACCGAAAAAAAGACAGCCAAGGGGATACTTTGTGTGGGAGACCATAAAAGGGGATGGTATAAAAATGTTTGAAACGTAAAAAATAACCCTGTTGTTTTACAACAGGGTTCGTGGAGCTGACAAGCCGGATTGAACGGCCGACCTCATCCTTACCAAGGATATGCGCTACCTGCCTGTTCATAACCGCAAACCCTTGATATTACTGGGTTTTTAAAAGATGGGTGTGGGCAAATTTCGGATTTGCCCACAATTTTGCCCACAACGGGGATGAACCTAAATAAAACAGGATGAAACGAGAAGCTCTATAACCGTCTCCGTGCTTTGTTTTTTATTATAGTTTATTGACTGTATTTTTACAACAGTAACATTTGTTTAGCGTTCTTTTTCTTTTATTGATTTAGTTTTTGTTGTTTTTTCCTGCGCGATATATTGCCGTTTCATAATGGTATACTGTGCCAGTACACCCAATAGTATATCCTTGTCATTTAAGGACAACCCATCAATAGGCTGGCATAGAATATCCTCGCATACGCTTAATACCATCTCCACACTTTTCTTTGGCGGAAAATTTTTTGCTTTTGAGATCGCAACATCAATTCTTTCGGTAAGATTATTTTTTTCCAATGTTTTCGCTGTCCCCATAACAATTTTCTCAAGCTCTCCGGCAGTTATGCCGAGATGACTGATATTCTGCTGCTCGAGTTTTTCCAACTGTGTCATGGCTTCAGTGTTGATATAGTGTGCATAAAAGCGTAAGGTAGTCGATCCATCTTTATGACCTAACAATCTTGCTACGTTCTGCGCCGCTACTCCGGCGTTTAGGGCAGTTGTGGCATAGGTGTGACGCAGCGCATGAATGGTCATATGCGGCAATCCGGCGCGATTTAATATTCGTCCCATTGATGAACGCAAACCGCTTAAATCATGAATATTGCCCTCATCTGTCGGAAAAACAAGTGTATTTTCTTTCCAGTTTTCGCCCGCTCTTTCTTTCAACTCGGAAACAAGCTGTTCCTGACGGTCAAGTATAACTTCTACACTTGGCAGGAGTGGAATCTTGCGTATACTGTGCTTAGTTTTGGGTGGGCCTATCTTAATAGAAACCTCTCCTGTATGCTTGTCTTTCCTGCGTCCCGCAGATTTGGTAATATCAATATATTTCTGTTCCCGGTTGATGTCGCTAACCTCCAAAGCACAAAGTTCACCTATTCTCATGCCTGTTGCCAACGCAACAGCAAACATATTTCCGGTATTAAAAAATGGCAAAACAGAAATGAATTTTTTCTGTTCTGCCTTTGTTAAAATACGTATGTCACTGTCCTCAACTTTTGGCGGCTTCGTTTCAATGAGAGGATTATTCCTAATGATTTTGTTGATAACAGCTTGTTGCAATGCACCTGATAAGATGTTTTTGATTTTTGTCACGGTTGCACTACCTACTCCATGACCACCTTTTGATTTTTCTTCCTGTAATTTGTTATACATCTGCTGAATATGCAGACCAGTAAGGTCTTTCAGCCTGATATGCCCAATCAGAGGTATCAAATGTGTTTCTATATGTCCCTCATAGCTTTCATAAGTTCCATCTCGAAGTTCCGATATTTTGTACTCTTTTAACCAAAAGGGAAGCCACTCTGCAACCGTAGGATTGTTATTTACAAGAAGCGGTACACCGCCAGAAATTTCCGCTAAAGCTGCTTTTAATTTTTCAACAACAACTTTTTGAGATTTATTGGTAATGTATTTTATGCGTTTTTTAGGATCAGTTTCGCGGGTATCAGTATATCGCGCTTCCCATCTGCCGTCAGAACGCTTACGTATCATGCCTTCGCCATTTGCTCTGTGTTTTGCCAATGAAATCACCTCATTTCTCAAAAAGTATAGTTTTGCGGTTTGCCTGTTCTTCGGCCCATTTATTAAAGGCGTGTAGGGGAATAATGATTCTTTTGCCTATATAGAAACAAGGAAATCCACTCGTTTTTGTTAATTGATATGCAGTAACTCTCGCAATAGAGAGCATTTTGGCCATTTCATCTACAGAAATATAGGTCGGGGTATCCTCCAGAACCTTTTCGTTTTGTATATTCTTATTTTCGTTCATAGTAAATCCTTCCTATTCAACCCTATGCTGATTGCCAAAGCTTGGTTGACTTTTTGAATATTCAACTGATCAAGCGTACCGACATATTCCTTCAACCGTTGTTTATCAAGAGTACGTATTTGCTCTAACAGGACGATGGAATTCTTTTCGAGACCATTGTGTGCGTTTAACAGGCAATGGGTAGGCAAGGCAGCTTTCATAGCTTTGCTGGTTATGGCAGCAACAATGACTGTAGGACTATGTTTGTTTCCAATATTGTTAGAAATAATAAGAACAGGACGAATTCCGCCCTGTTCCGATCCGATTGTGGGATTTAAGTCTGCGTAGTATAATTCACCCCGTAATATAGAACTGTTCATATAAGTAAGACCTCCCTTGAAAATTCACACCCTGCGGGTATGTAGGGAAGCCGGATATGAAGCTTTTAAGATTGACGAGGCGTAAAATTGTTATAAGCCACTATTTCTCATTATCCGCTTTTATCCGACTTCTGTAATTTCAAATGTCTTTATTTGTCCTCGACACCCCAAGACATACATGCGTTATATAGCGCAGGGAAGTCATCAAGCGGCTGGCTGCTGACCAGCTCCACGGGAGTTTCACCCCAACTGTGGTTCTCACAGAGCCGCCCTCATTGCCTGCGACGGATCACGGTGTAGTACCGCTTCACGCTCGGACTGTGACTGGACGGGAGTATCATTGGCCCCATTGTCTGTCGTCGCCATATCGGGAGCCGCCCGATATTTACAGCCGACTGTTTCTCGCTCCCTGACCAAAAAGGCAAACCAAAGACAAAGAGTAAGGTGAGGTCTTGTTGTTCTCTTTCGGTCAGATCGTGGCGCAGTCGCTGTGGCGGCTTATGCTCATCACAATAGCAATGGGAAAGTGCCTGATGCTTGAATATGCGGTTGTCAAGGAACGCCGGAGGTCAAAAGAAAGACCTCTCACTCTATTTGCCGTTGAGTGAGAGGTCTGCACACCTTTATTCAAGAAGTTTTTTCAGCTTTTCCAGAATCCGCATTTTTCGCTTATGTACGGCATTTCGATACACGCCCAAAAGCTCCGCATATTCCCGTTCCGTCTTGCCCATAAAGAACAATGCGACGATCAATCGGCGTTCCTCATCGGGAAGAAGCGTCAGCGCCTTATGTAGAGCATCATAGGTGATGTTGCGAAAGGCCAGTTCTTCCACCGACTCCGCTTCATCCGAAAACTGCTCTGCGTTGTCGTCCATAAGCCTGTCCAGCGAATCCTCGCGGCTTGGCACAATCTTCTTAATCGTGCCGTCCTCATTGAAAATTGTGCGTTCCACCTTCAGGTCGCTTTCAAAGTAACGGATTTTTCTGTCGCCCTGCATATAGACGGCATAAACATCCTTAGTCACCTCGACGAGATGGCCGTTTACCCATATCTGCTTTTTATCAGCATCCATGCTGAGTGCCTCCAATCATCTGAATTTTCAAAAACGAAAATCCAGATGACGGAGGGCTGCGGCAATGAAGCATCGCCCTGTAATCGGGCATAGAAAAGCGCCTGTACCTCGACACAGAATGTCGAAATACAGGCGCTGTATTTATTTCATTGTTATAATGGACTGTCAGTTCATAGTAACAGCTACAGTATTCCATGTAACGGCTAAGGCTTTTTTTGACAGGATACCTTTACAGCGTGTCCAATCAGTGTGCGCAGTAATGAGTACGCTTCAACACAAAACCCTCCAATCCAAAAATCTTGGCTTGGAGGGTGTGGGCATAAGCATTCGCCCCGTCAAGCCTCGTTTTTTTTATTGGCGGGGTCGCATTGGTATTTAGTTCATAGATTAGAGAACTATCGGTTCATGTATAATTGAATTCTTGTGCCATTACCATCATGGCATAAATGAATACAATTATATATGGAGGTGAACCGAAAGTGCAGAAACAACCTGAAACGCTCAGTGACATCATTAAGGCGGCTCGTCAGCGTGCCGACATTACAGTCGAAAAGCTGGCAGAGAGCATTGGCGTAACTGAACGATACTTATACCGCATTGAGAACGAGAACAAGAAGCCCAGCTTTGATGTCCTGTTCAAACTAATTCGCACGCTGAATATTCTGCCGGACTTGATCTTCTACCCCGAGAAGCCGTCTAAAGATTCCGAGGTAGAAGACCTTGTCCGTATGCTTTACAACTGCGATGACCGATCTATGACAATCATCAAAGCAACTGTAAAAGCCGCATTAGGCAGTCAGGCACCAAACTCCGATAGGGATTAGATATAACCGGTACGACTGCAAGATACTCGGCCACATATCTGCGGGGACAGCACCTTGACTAATAATCAGTTAGGGTGCTGTTCTGTTGCGGGTCTGTTTGGTTTGAATTAATGCTTGATTCAGTGTCTACTTTCCGCGCCACAATAACAAACCTTCCATTTTCGGTGTAATAAGCGCAGGTAACGAGTGTAATAAAGCTGTCGCCATACTCGCACTCTCTCCCGGTGTCATATAAAGCCGCTTCTTGCAGGTTTTTCACAAACTCACGAAAGACCGTCCTATCGGATAAATCCACACAATCATAATAACGAAATACATCGGTTTCATCCTGATAGAACACACGAGAATAGAACGCCGCAACCACCTCATACTCACTCTGCTCGTAGAGCGTATCAAAGCGAATAATCGGATGCTGTTGCCAATATGCTTTGTCCGCATACTTCAATATGGGCGCAAACATAGTGCCGTCCTTCATGTTGTGACCGAAAATAATCTGATTTCCACAGCCAGCCGAGCAATCCGCAGCCATAAATGGTACGCCGCTTATGGCGCTACTTCCATCAAAAGCGGTACGCAGATACTTCTCCGGCTCGTCGGGCGTGTGCATAACGGGATAATCTAGCACCGCATCTTCAATACTAATCCAGCCGAACAAATCCGCGTTTTCCTCATACAGCCGCGCGTATTGCGAGAGAATAACAGGCGTGTGGGCTGGTATTTCAGTTGGTTCAGCAGTCGGCAAAAGTGTTTCCGGGTTCGCTGTTTGTGGCAGGTCAGCGTCAGCTTCCACCGTTTTAGATAAATCGAGCATTGCCTGTGATTCGCTTTTGATCCTAATACCGTGTGATACAATGATAGTGCTGGAAACAAGAGTAATCAGGAAAAAAACCACTTTCAAAATCACGAGGGGATGGACGCTCATCCTCTTTTTTGTGTTATTGGTCATCTAAACCCGCCCTTATTTATTGCGCAAAGGCGGTGGCGGGAGCGTACCCGGCACCGCCTTTTGCATTCAGATTTGTATATTGCGCTATTCAGCGGTACTATGCCTCTTTTTCCTGAAATACGCACTCGTACCAATCGCTCCTGTGGCTCCGATAAGCAATAAGGCTATCCAAAGAGTTGTGTTGCTGCTGTCACCGGTTTGGGGAACAGGATCAAGTTCTCTTGCTGCCACGGTAAATGTCGTTTCTGCGTACCCATCCGTAAAGTTGATGCGCAGCGTGTGGTTACCCGCAGACAATGTTTCGAGATACGCCGCTTTGAGCGTGACAACAGTGCTGCCGGGTTTATCTGTGTATTTATCATTGCTGATAATGTTACCGTCCACTGAAACGCCTTGGAATTTTGCATAATCACCATTGACCCTGACTGTCAATCCGTCGGCACTACCTGCTGTCCATTTGCCGTTTACTCCTTCGAGAACAGGGTACTCTGTCGGAGTAGGATCGGAATCTGGGCCAGGTTGAATAGAAATCGTATAGGTTGCCGAAACCACAGTGCTTGCTGTCATGCCGTCCTTGAACGCCTTTGCTTTGATGGTCGTCGTGGAGGACACCGGGATCGCAGAACTGTAAACAGGGCTGCTCGAAGTAGGTTCGCTGCCGTTCGTGGTGTAGCGGATTGAAGCACCCGCCGTCGCACAAGAGAGCGTCACGCTCTGCGCTGAGGTATAGGTTCCCGCAGCAGGGTTAAAGGTCGGCGTAGCAACGGTTTCGACAGGCGGCGGTGTAATCGCTATTGTGTATGTCGCCGTCGCTACCGCGCTTGCCGTCATGCCGTCCTTGAACGCCTTTGCCTTTATGGTCGTCGTGGAGGATACAGGTATTGCCGAGCTGTAAACAGGGCTGCTTTCAGTCGGGTCATTGCCGTTCGTGGTATAGCGGATGATAGCGCCAGCTGTCGAGCAGGAGAGCGTTACGCTCTGCGCCGAGGTAAAGGCTCCGCCCGCAGGACTGAATGTGGGCGTGGCAACTGCGGATGGCTCGGGCTGCTGTGTGTTGATGGTATATGTTTCGGAAACCGCCTCACTCGACGCCATACTCACACTGGCCGGGGGAAAAGCTTTTGCTGTTATTGTAGTAGTAGAAGAAACTTCAATCGGCGCTGTATAGGCTGTGCTTGTAAAATCCGAGGGAATGCTTCCGTCCGTTGTGTAGTAAATTGTTGCGTTTGGTGTGGTGCAGGAAAGCGTTACGCTTTGCGTAGATGCATAATTGCCGCCGCTAAGGCTGAGCGAAGGCGTGGCAACTCGCTGCATATTAGACCAAAGGGCTTGTAGAGTGAAGCCTTCCGCTCCGGTTCGAGACCCCGTGCCCTTAAACCCGATAAACAACGAAAGGTTGGTCACACCATTTACCGGATATGCTATCTGTGCATAGTCTGATGCTGCAAGATTGGAGATTCCGAGGATGCGCGCATTCTCGCTGACCGACCAGCCATAGAAATAATAGTCGCTGTTATTGCTCTGGGGAGTCGGTATTTGCAGAGAATAGGTACCCCTATTGCCATCCAAGACTAAACTTGTCGGATAAGTAGCGCTGCTCGGCCAACTGCCGTATGTACCGAGGTCGTAATCGACAGCATAATTAGTGGGATGAGTAACGAAACTAAGCTCAAGATAGCGGTAGGCATAATAGTTATCTCCGGAGTTGGGATGGGGCGTTTCGATTCCGGTTGGCCCAGCCCCCTTATAATCAAGCGTTACAGGATTATCCGAAGTTATCGTAAACGAAACCATGCAGCCGCTACCGTCGCTGCTGTATGTATTTACGTTGCATATCCCGCCGGTCACATCGGAGCCACCGGCAATTTTCAGCCCGACATTCGGCGTTTTGCATACGCCGTGATCGGTTGATGCGAACGGCTCAATTACGTCCGGGGTGAACACGATAGTGTCACCCTTAAAATACACATTAGTGCGCAGGTCTGTCGCGGCAAAAATCTGTGAGCTGGTAAACGTATACGTTTTTAGCCCATCGACTGCCAGTGCCGTCACTGGCAGCAGCGTCAGCAACATCACCACGCAGAGCAGAGCCGCAAAAAGTTGTTTTTTCATATTGTTATTCCTCCTAAATTTACTGTATATCATCTTTTTGCACATACCGCAGCCAGAACCGGTCGTTTTCGACCACCTCGATATGCGGGTCGCTTTCATCGAATTTAATTTCCACATTATCACGCGCCATGAATATGTCGGGCGATCTTGTATCTCCCAGCGCCTCTGTGCCGTTTATTTGTAGCCCTGTAATATCCACCGTCGCCGTACCGGTGCTGTCATCGTGCAGCTCGAAACCGTAATTCCCGCCGTCGAAGGTAACGCTGCCCGTCAGGATAAGCGTAATCCCGGCATCCAGCCTTACTCCTATCACCTCGGTGATTGTCGGGTTGTCAAGCTCAACTTCAAGAACGCCATCGGCGAGGAACTCTGCGCGTATTCCGACTCCGCCGGGAAAATCCACGCCCGAAAGATATTGCGTCATGTCCTCCTGTAGCTTTGCCTCATGCATTTCGGGGGTCGTTGCCTCTTTGATTTTTACCGAAGCATGAGAACCGTCGTCTGGTATCTCATAGACAAGTCCCGCGTCGAGCGTTGGTTCTCCGATGATCTGCTTGAAATTCAAGCCGATAAACAAAATATCAAAGTCGCTGCCGGAATAACCATCCGCATTGAAGGATACTTTTAATCCGGAAACATCAACAACTGCGTCTTCGATTTTCTCCCCGTCGCCGATATCCAGTATACCGCCGTGCATATTTAGTTCGCCCGCAAGCGTGAGTTTGTGACCGTTACAGGAGACGGCAAGGTCGTGCGTAAGCGCGGCGCTGCCAAGTTGAACGGAAACATCGTCCGTCAATTCCACACTGCTTGCGCCGGAATCGCTGAAAGCCTGCAAAAGCTCCTCAGCCGAGGAGATATCCTTTGCTTCCGAATACCCCTCGAC
Organism: Clostridiales bacterium UBA5448; assembly: GCA_002427425.1. GTDB lineage: Bacteria > Bacillota > Clostridia > Oscillospirales > SIG627 > UBA5448. Next base: position 156,105 of record DIRA01000005.1, read on the forward strand.
CGGCGGCTGTGTCGTCATGACGCTTGTCCATTCCTCGCCCGTGTTCACCCTGATCCGTTCGTTCGCCGCCGGGGAAACAAGCTCAACATCTTTATAAACATCAAACAGCGTTTCCTCCGGCCTTTCGTCCAGCTCAAAGCTCAAAGCGGAAAGATCCAGCGCGCCACTTCCTGCTTCAGCCCGGACGGTGATATGCCCGCCGGTCGGCGTGAACAAGCCGACAAATCCAAGCTTAACTCCGTCTGAAAGCCGGACAGTCCGCTCGCCATTGATCACAGCGCCGGTCAGATCAATTTCTGCATCAACAGTCAGCAAAAATTCATCCTCACTTCCTCCAGTGAGATAAGAAATCAAGTCGTCGCTCCCACCGCTTACAACGGGTACAGCGGGTTGCGTCGATCCGCATCCGGCGAGTATCGTCAGCAGAAAAGCCGCGACAAGCAAGATACAAACTATCTTTTTCATCTTATTGTCCTCCCGTTTATTGAAGCGGTGTGCTATCGTCGAGGGTCAGAGCGTACATCACGCCATAGTGCCGATCCTCCACGCTGCCGCCCGCAAAGCTGATAATATACTTGCAGTCGCCGCTCATATACATGCCCCAACTCATAGAGTTATCGTCAAGGGCGATAATCGCACCGTAAAGATGCTCGCCTGTCGTAGTCCAAAGTTGAAGATTGCCGCCGCTGCGAAGGGCGACATACCTATCGTCATCGGAGAACGCCGCTGCCTGTTTGCCGGAAACCGTTGACCAAAGCGGCGTTCCGGTTTCCATATCGACGAACATCTGGCCGCTGTTGGTCCCGCCGGTGTCGGTTCCCCAAAACAGCGTCTTGCCGTCGTGAGAAAGAGTCATGCTAGAATTTCGCATACCCACATCCAGTGTCCACAGCGTTTTTCCTGTGGCAAGTTCAGTGCAGATGAGATAGCCAACGCCGGTCGCCTTTGTTGAGGTGACAACGCAGGTATCGTTCATCGCCCAGCCGAATATCGTCGCCTCAATATACTTTTTCCAAAGTGTTTTTCCTGTCGCAATTTCGGTTGCGCGGAAATCGCCGGCTTCGGTGCCGGTATAGATAACCTTGTCGTCGCTTCTCCAGAACAGCTTATACATCTTTGCGTTTCCGAAAAAGTCGCAGACAATTTCTTTATCCGCAAGGCGTACAACGCATACATAACCCTCGTCGGTCGAAAGCAGAAGCAGCTTGCCGTCGTTTGAAATCTCAAGGTCGCCGAGCTTGGAGAAAACATCGCCGCTGCCGTGGCCTTCTTCGTTCTGCACATATAGCGCCGGATTCTCTTTATACGGCACCTGATAGGAGAAAACCTCGTTGCCCTTCATATCCCACACGACTGTGGTATCCGGGTCGCCGTCTTTTTCTCCATGAACAACAGAGGCAACAAGCGTGCCATCGGTGGAAATGTCGCAGAAAGCGCTCTCTCCGTAAAGTCGCTTTTCAAAGAGCAGCTTGCCTGTCTTGTCGAACACATGCAGATACCCGTTCTCGTATTTATATTCCTCGCTGAAAGTCGTATGGAACGGGGTCGTTGCCACTATGTCGTGGGAGGAATCCACGCAGTAAGCCTGCATCATCATGTCATGCTCGGTTTGGAGCGTATAGTTCACCTGCTCGGGGTTCTTTTTGAGCGCCAGCGTGAGCTCCATGCTTTCTCCGGCGTGGGGTTCAACGATGATGGATTCCTGTGCATATATATCGTTTACGGAAGCCTCGCCGCCGCTTAATATGCCGAGCTCATTTATAAAGACCGTGGTACGCGCCCAATTCCCTGTTGAATCAAATTGAAACGCGGGAACTTCTATCGTAAACTGGCCCTTAATGTCGGTTGTTACGAAGTCGCCGTTACGGGAGGTTTGAATATCGATGAACGGAACGGGAAGCCCTGTTTCATCTGCATAGACTGTTCCGCTTACGGTGCATTTGCCGTTTGGAAACTCCGAGGGTCTTATGTGGTTGAGCACAGCTCCCGCAAGAAGCTCTGTGGTTTCCCCGTCGGTAACGTAATATGAGAAGCGGGAATAAAAATCAAGCTCCTCGCCGTCACGCCCGACATAGGAAAGACGCGCTACGGTGGATTCACCGGGTTCAAGAACGCTTGCCGCACCAAGCGGTATCAAATCCGTGCTCGCATTCTTGGTACCAAGCTCTGACGCCCAATCCAGTACCAGCGACGGGTCATAATCCGAAACCGCCGCCTTCCACTCGGCTTCGGTTAGGTCGTTTGCTGGAATAAGCTGAACCCTTTTGTCCGAATTGTTTGTAATCAGCGCACAGCGGGTAAGGCTTGTGCCGAGACCGACATCCATATTGTAGGTTGTCCTGTCTGTGATTTCCCTCGGCGCGGAAAGGGTCACGCCCAGCGCCTCGTCCAAAACATCCGGCTCGTTTGTTGCAAAATACGGCAGAAAATCCGCGCCGTCCTCGGGCTTCGGATATGCGGTCGCGTCCACCATGTATTCTGTATTATCAGCTACCTGGACGCTGAGCTCGTCTGCGGAAAGCGGCTCGGAGTTCATGGCCACCAGCATTTCCGGCGTGTAGCCGTGAAGCTGTAACACTGCGGCGGCGGTTTTCCTGTTTTCTTCGCTGAACTCCGTTTCGCCGTTGTTTTTCGCGAGCTTTACCATTTTGTACTCGCCAATGTGTTCATTAAGACAGGTCAGCACATCCTCCGGCAGATAGTCCTGATGGGTGACAAGGTATTCGCACCATTTTTCATTGAACAGGAATTCACCTGTGTTTACAATTTGCGCGATTTCCTCGTCGGTGCAGGGAGTATCTTTTCCCGTGCTTGCCGGTGCCTCTGTTTCTGCCGACGGCGGCGTTACAGTCGCGTTCTTTCCGCAAGCCGCGAGTGACAGCAAAATCAGCGCCGCTAATAACAGTGCTATTGTTTTCTTCATGTTCGTTTCTCCTCCATTATTTGTCGAAGCCTGCCAGCAGACATATTGCTTTATGACTTGCTTTCGGGCGGTGTAGCGTTCTCCTGCTGGCTCTGCTCATGGCAATCCTCCGCAATATGTGCAAACAGCTTCCAGAAATCCTCATCGTTTGTCAGCTCATAGTGGTCGGAGCCTACGCGGAGAATATGTTTTTCAAAGCTAAGTCCAAAGCTTGTTCCGTCTGCAGTCTCAAAGTCTACGCTGTGGTAGGCGTCGGTAACGGACAGGTTTGTTTTGGCTCTGATCCGTATTTTGGATATTGCATCGTACATTTCGTTTATGAGTGCGACGTCCTCAACGTTAGCGTCGGGATAGACCTGATCGTAGCGCACCGTCATACTCACGGGGGGATTTTCGGAGAAGCACTCAAAAAGCGCCCGTTCACCGTCCGCCAGCACATCAAACAGCGCGGCGTCCATCGGCGTTTCCTCAAGCCCATCCTTTGACCCTGCGGCGCAGCCGGTCAGCGCCAAAATCATGATTGCAGCCAACAATAATGCAAAATGTTTCATAAGCGCCTCCCGTCACTTGGTTATGTAGTAATCAACACCGCTCAAATAATAGCTTTCCGTGCTGCCGTCAATTATCTGAAGGTTAGAGTTGCTGTATTGGTCGCGGTTAATGTCATAGCTGTCGTAAAAGCCCAGCTCGGCGCGATATATCTCGCCGGTGTCCGGGTCATACAGCCGGTCATATCCCAGCGTTGCGTCGCTGTTCTTCTGCGAGATGATGTCATAAGAGGTCTGACGGGCACTCCACGCGGCATTGTAGGAATCGTAGGCCGCCTGCATCTGGCGCGACATGGCGAGAATAGCCGAGGTTTCATCTGCAGCGTTCTGTTGTGCCTGACGTACATATTCTTCGGTGAAGTTGAAGCTGGCAAGGCAGGCCATGAGTTGCTCACGCAGTTCGTTAAATTCTCCCGCCGGTGCAATGACACCGTTGCAGTTGTAGACGGCGTATGTACCCATGTCAACGCCGGGCACAGAGGCGGCGTCCGTTCCGTAATTCACCACCTGTCCCGCCATAAGCCCCTCACACTCAGTACCGCTTGCCGAATAAAAACTCGCGCGGACGATGGAGTTATCGAGTGTGTTGTAGGCAGTCGGCGTGTTGTTCGGGTATTTCTCCAGTATGCTGATGTCGTTCATCACCGGCAACTGATGATTAAGACCATATTTGTTTAAGAAGTTGTTGTAGTCATTATAGATATAGAAGAAATAGTCAGTCGTTGGTTCAAGCAGCACCGGGGTGTCTGCCCACTGGTGGTACAGATACGGGTCATAAGAGCCAACTATATCGGCGTTTCTTTGGAATACTTGCTGTGCATCCATGCTCTTGAGCAGGGGATGATGCTTGCAATAGAAAAAGATCTGCCGCTCCGGGTTGTTCGGGTCGTAGGCATGGAATCCAAACAGTGTATATTCGCCGGTGGTCTCGATAACCCAGCCTGTCGGAAGTTGGAGTGAGAAGAAGCCTCCGTCATAGAGCGTTGTCTGAAGCGGCAAGGGGGTATTCTTCGTTACGGTATAGCTGCCAAGCGTTCCGGGGGCAGACACTGGCAGCTTGGTGCTGTCGGGATCTGTCGGTGCAGATTCGCTTCCGATAACAAGCGGATGACTGTCGTAGTATGTTGCGGAAGGCTGGTAGGACTTAATCGCGTCGGTCATCGCCTTTATAGGCTCATCTGCCTCGCCGTCGTAGAAATAGCAGGAATAGCTGATAAGCTGCGTTCCTGTATCCACAAGCATCTCGTAGCGAAAGACCTTGCCGTCCTCATTCTCGAACGAATACATCGCTCCGCTCATTGTGGCGTTCCCGGCCTTGTTCTGCGTCATCTGCTCAGAGAGCGTGTATTCTATTCCGTCATTATTTTGCATATCTTCGGCACGGTAATAAAAGTACTCGGTCACATCGAAGCCCGCGGTATCGCCGTCGTGAATGACCGAAATATCAACTTTGTTTAGCGCATCTTCATCCCCGGTATAAATCGTCGCGCCGTTCTGACCGGATACGGCGGTAAAGTCACCGTTGTACAGCACCGAGAAATCCTGAGCCTCGCAGGTTAAGACTTTATAAGCGTTTTCTTGAGAGCTTTCGGGTATGCTGTTTGTGCCGTGCAATAGAGAGCAACCGGAGAGCAATATACATAGTAATAACATAAAAGCAAGTAGCTTTTTCATTTTGCTTCCCTCTTTTCTGCACGATCAATAAGAGATTGTGCTTCGTCCATAAGTGCCTCAATCCATTCAACTTGTGTATCATCGCCATCGTCTGTGAATACCTCGACCAGCGTTTGATTTCCGGATAAGGCGGGAGAAATTGCAACGCGTCCTCTCATTTCGGGAAAAGTAGTAGACGAAACAAATAATGTGCCACGTACACTGTTGGATCTGTCAATGACAAAAGAGAGCCCGTCGAGGGCATCGTAGAGTGCGTTCAGCACGATTGCTTTGCTGTATGGAAACAGTCGCCCGTTTTTACTCAAGGTAATCACCTCCACCTATATAATAAGTAAATAGCAACGTAGTGAACAGGTCAGACTTGGGGTAGGTATGGCAAAAAAGAGTGGTAGTTTTTGGGGTAGGTATGTTCAAACGCATAATAAATGCAGTTTTTGCGTAATATTTATTGAATACGCATCCTATATGTGGTATAATAATAAAAACGATTTTGCGAGGTGAGTGACATTGATAATCAGCTACAAAAAGCTATGGAAACTACTGATAGACCGCGACATAAAGAAAAAAGACCTGTGCGAAATGGCTGGAATCAGCCATGCCTCCCTTGCAAAGCTCGGCAGATGTGAAAACATCACCACCGATATTTTGCTGAGAATATGCTCGGCACTCCAATGCGATATTTCCGACATTCTGGAGATTGTTAATGAATAACTGGTTTGGATTATGGAATGGGGGTGTTCGAAATTAAAACGAAAAAAACTTCGTTTACAATCTGTGCGCTGATTGGCCTCAGTTTTTTGTGGACGGGTTCTGAATATATGACATGGTGGCTGTATAAGCTGCCGCTGCATTTTGACAATACTGCGGTAGACCTGTGGAGCGAAGTTGCCGGATATCTTTTTCAAGTGGTCGGCATTCTGCTCTTTGCTCTTGTGATAAAGAAAAAGCCAAAGCTGATGAATCGGAACAGCTTTCTTATCATCATCCTTGTGGATGGCATTGCCGCTGCTGCCGCTTTTTTTGCCGCAGACGCTTATGCCGTTTTGATTTTTGGTATGCTGATGAACCTGCTACATGGTATGGTCGGCGGGTATTATCTGACGCGTTTAACGCAAGCAGTACCACAGCAAAACAGAGGACTTGTGTTTGGCATTGCCTACGCCTTCGGCAGCGTAGGCTCGTGGGTGTTATCCCTGTTTATGCGTGGAAGCTTTCTCGGTTCGCCGTATGTGTTCGTTCTGTATGTCGCAATGATGGCCGGCATGATCGCTATCGACAGGATATCTCTGGCGGATGACGACTCTGACTTAGAGTCAGCGGAAGCGCCGCATTCTGACAAGCTTATCATACCGCTGGCCGCCGTGGTTATCGCCCTTTTGTCCGTAGTCAAGGGGCTGGGGTTTTATTTTCCCAGCGGCGATTTAAGCGGCGGTGTCATCAGTGCGGAAGCAACAAGGGCATTTTATGCCATCGGGCTCATTGCGGCAGGCTTTGTAAACGACCGCAACCGAAAGCACGGTGCGATTTGTTGCCTGTGCGCCCTCGTCTTTCCGTTCCTTACCTTTGCGCTCAAGGGGGAACCGAATACCGGCACTGTAATGTGGATTGCCGGATACATTTTCTTCGGATTCTTCTCGGTTTACCGGGTAGTGACATTCTCCGATCTCGCCGGTAAAAAAGACAACCTGCTTTACATAGCTGGTTTTGGTCTTATGTTTGGGCGCATAGGTGACGCTCTGGGTGCGCTGATTGGCATAAGTATGTGCAACACAGCTACCACCTTGATTTGGATCTCGGCGGCTCTTTTACTTCTGACATTTGTGATGTTCTTTTGGTATTACAACAAAGTCTATGCCTCTTTGCCTGTGCAGGATATTTCGATTGAGGATCGTATCCATGAGTTTGAAAAAGCATATAATATGACAGACAGAGAATCGGAAGTGTTTGAGTTGATTGTAGCGGGTCGCTCCAATGCAGAGATTGCGGCGGATTTGTATGTTTCAGAAAACACGGTTAAATTCCATGTACGAAATGTTTTGAAGAAAACAGCCTGTCCAAATCGAACTGAGTTAACAGCAAAATTTCGAAAATCCATCTTATGCTAATCGTTCGCAATGATTTATGTAAGAGCTGCCAACTAATGGCAGCTCTTTTTTAGTACGCCGGTATCCCGTAGCCGAGTATCTCGTAATAGCCCAGCGGATAGCTCTTTTCGCGGCAGCTATCGCCGGAGTTGCCCTCAATGGTAAAAACCCGCCCATCCTCAACCTTTTCGACGATACCCGTATGATCGGATTCACCATCCTGACCGCCATCATCGTCCCAATCAAAGAAGATAATATCTCCGGGGTTTGGCGTATAACTGTTATCCTGCCATTGTCCTCGCTCCTGAAACCACTCAACTCCCCAAACACAGCCCGCATATTTCGGAATAACGCCAGTGTCAATATAGCCGCATTCATTTGCGCACCAGCTTACGAAGCAAGCGCACCAAGGTATTCTTGAGCTAAAACCATACCAACTCCAAAAAGGCTGACCGCCAATATTACCGACCTGTGACAAAGCAACAACGATAATGTCATCATCACCGCCCGTAATACCGTATAGCACCTGTGACCAAAGAGAATTATTCTTATCAGCGAGAAGCTCGTATAGCTGTTGTCTTTGTTCTGTGTTGAAGCCGTATTTATCCGCCATTTCGTCAGCAGTTTTATGGCTTACCGTAATATATAAATAGGTGCGTGTAACAGTGGTTTCGGTTTCCACGATATTTCCGTGACCGTCATCGGATTCGACTGTCTGCGTTTCGGTCTTGACCTCTGTTCTGGAGCTGATCTCATTCATCTCCCAAAAGATACTTTTGAGAAGTTCCTTTTTATTGTCATCAACAGTGGCAACCTCTTGCGGATTTTCGGGGTCAGTAGTGGTTTTAACGGCGTAAACCGCTAAAACTTCTTTCCATACCGCCCGACTGCCGGACATTTCAAGAATATCATAGGTGTAATCCGCCTTGGTTTCTTCAAGCCGAGTGTCGTAATCCTCGTTTATTTCCCGCACAGCCATTTGCATTGTCTGTCCCGTACCGCTGTCATTACCGGAAAAAAAGATGCCAAAGCAGGAACCGGCAATTAACCCGATCATACAGATAACGATAATAAGGACAACCGCAATCCAGCCCCCTGCGGCGATAGCCGATATGAGAGCTTTTGTTGCAGCAATAACAGCTTTGATGGTGGCTATGGTAACTTTCACGGCAATTTTTGCTGTTTGAGTCGCAGCTTTCGCCGCCGTGCGGGAAGCCTGTGCTGCCGCCTGCGCTGCTTTTGCGGAAGCCTTCGCTGTTTTTTGTGCGGTCTTTGCAGCCTGTTGAGTGGTTTTGATGGCAGTTTTTGCGGTGCGTTCGGCGGTCTTAACCGATTTCTGCGCTGTTTTTACCGCTCCTTTTTCCGCTTCCTTTATAGTCTTGGTAGATCGTTTGATGACATTATCGGATTTCTGTACTGTTTTGATCGATTGATCGGTAGCTTGTCGGGTACGAACAGCGGTACGCCGAGCGGTGTTCTGCGTTTGCTTACCCATTTCTTTTTCTGGCCGGTTTCCGGCACTATTTTTGATTGTATTTTTCGCATTGGATATATACCGTTTGGCGTCCTGAAAGTTTTGCTTCACTTGGTTAATATTTTTGGAAGCCTTTTGAACAGGGTTTTTAAGCTTATGCGTTGCCCGTTCAGCCGTATCCTGCATCAAGCCCGAAGTCGTATCTGTCGCATAGCTTTCAGGTGCGTTATATCCCGGTTCCTGCGTTTGTTCAGCGGTATCCTTTGATTTTACAAAGATATTTTTCATATGAGTGGTGATATCGGCAGTACGGTCAAATATCTTAATGTCCTTTTCCGTATCGCGTGTTTTGATTTTGGCCACGCTTCTCACCTCCAATCTTTCAAAGAAACAGGCAGAGCGTTTCTGGACGCCCTGCCTGTTCTCAGATTATAATATATCTGTATCATGCGGTTTGGTTAATTCGGGGAAATCCGTTATTTGAGGAAACGCCGAGAAGCCCCATTGTCGGGGCTTCTCGGTTAATCTTCTCGAATAACAATCGCACCTCCTGTACACTTGAATTGTGCGTTGCACAAAAAATACAGGAGGTGTTGGTATGAAGACCAATACAAATTTGTTTGAAACTTTGTTAGCAAGGCTATATAAGCTGCTTGAAGCAGAGCGATATAGCGAAAGTACCATGAGAGACATGAGTTTTATCCTCCATTCCATGTCAAATTTTATGAAAAGTAATTGTCTCGAAGAGTACTCACCTGAAATTGGCGAGCGGTTTGTTGCCTATTGTGTCAATGACCTGCGCATATGCTCATCCCGTATCTCTCGCGCAAAAAACATTGTAGGGAAGCTCAACAGGCTGCAACAAGGGCTTGATGGGAGGGATGCGCTATTGCCGGATTTGACCAGGAGATTCGAACTGCCCGATGAGCTTATGACTCCTCTTCAAGAATACCTTGTTTATTGTGCAGAAAAAGGAAACAGGCAAAATACGATTGACTATAAGCATTGGATTTGCAACCGATTCTTGAAGAATTTATTGAAGTTGGGCTGTACGGAAATCCAAGACCTAACAGGTGAGTATATACAAGCGGCATTTTTAGCATTAGGGGCAATGAGATACTGGGAACGAATTGGTCCATTTTTACGGTTTCTTGCCGACAGCAACTATCTAAAGCAGAACTACTCCGGACTCATTCAGCGCTGCCGCCATCCCATGCCCCAGCCCACTGTATATTCACCGGAAGAAATCAACATAATCGAAGATTCCTTCGATTTGTGTTCTCCAGCAGGAATCAGAAATTATGCAATCACGCTGCTCATGTCGCGCTACGGAATCCGTGCTTGCGACGTTGCCTCACTGACCTTTGACAATGTTGATTTCGAGAATAATCGTCTGCACTTCATACAACAGAAGACGGACGACCCATGGGAAGGAGAATTGTTTCCTGAGATAAAATGTGCATTACAACGCTACATTAATAATGTTCGGCCTAATACCGTAGCCTGCACAAATATTTTCATTACGCTTGCCCCGCCCTATGCGCCAACTGATAACCGTGCAATAAATACGATGATTTGGAATCAATTTGGGCGCGCAACCATTGATGTTGCAGAAAGAAGGCACGGAGGTCGTGTATTTAGGTCATCCGTTGCCAGCAATATGATAAACGATGGCGTTTCTACAGAAGTCGTTCGCAGAGTTCTGGGGCATGGTACCAAGTATGCGCTCAAGCACTATGCGAGAATAGACATAGAAAGTATGAGGCTTTGCCCGCTTCCCGTACCGGAACCAGCAGGGATGTTTGCGAACATTCTATCCGGGAAGGGGG
>DIRA01000015.1:0-41296 GCA_002427425.1 Clostridiales bacterium UBA5448
TTCCAGAATGGGGCAATCCCTGAGGCAAGTCTTTTCAAACAATTAAATCAAAACAGATAGAATTATCTGTAATGAAAATTGGCATGCGTTCTTTTGAACGCATGCCGTTTTCTATGGTGCAGTCCGGGGAATGATGTTGCATTCGTGTGAATATGATTCCGGAATTGTCTGTTGAAAAAGATACGGCCATGTAACCCGGCTGACAGTCTGAAAAGACATCGTGATGCGACGTATACTTTTACATCCATGTGATGGTTCCATGAAAAAAATATCACCATGAGAAAAATAATTCAGGAGTTGCAGACGAATTGAACGGCTCATACGAGCTTCCCACTATTTCGTAACAAATCTTCCTTTTCTTGTAATTTTTTAAGAAAAAGATAAAAAACTCATTGTTTTGTATTGACATTTTAGTAAAATCAAGGTAAAATTTAATGTAGAAAGAAATGAATTTTGGTAAAATGCATAAAAATTCATTTTATACTTTGCATGTGGAGGAACGAATATGAAAAAGACCCCAACTCGTATTGTAGCCTTTATGTTATCTGTTATGATGCTGGCAGCTCTGTTGCCGGCAGGAATGCTTGCCTGGAGCGTTTCTGCTTCCGGCAGCTCTGATTTTGTGTATGTCGATGCCATTAATGGAGTTGACACAAACACCGGCCTCAGTGCTTCCAAGGCGGTAAAAACGCTGGAAAAAGCAGTTGAGCTGTTGGACGATGGCAGTGATGATACCATGGCAACCATTTATTTGGTTGGAGATTATCTTCATTCCATTTCTAACATCGCTGGCTCCAGCCAGGTCGTCTTTTTAAACAACACCCGTCATTTATGCATCACCAGTGCGGATTCAGCCAACAGATCCACGCTGAACGTGGCTATGGATGCGCCGCTGGGAGCTAAAAAAGAAAGATATTATGCAGGTGCTCCTGGGTTTATCATCCAAGGTGACATGACCTGGGATGGTTTAGATGTGGTATTGGGCCCCGACAAAACCGTAGGTTTGACGTTCCCTGTTGATTATAAGGTAACCGGATTGACGTTTGACGGCGTGGAGGGAACCTATACCTATACCCATGCAATTGACACACCTTATTATGATACGTTTACATATTCCTGGGACAGTGAAACCGCCTCCGTTGTGGCAACTCCTGTGGGCAGCCAGCCTTACAAGAGTATTGACACGTTACGTTTTTTGACCAACGCATATTTTGAAATCACCGAAACCGCTACGGTTGTAAAAGACTCCAGTGTTGATCCTGCGAAGGATCCTGCTAACCAATGGAAAACGGCGGTCGGTCCCAACGGGATTTATATGCATCCCGCAGGAACGAACATTATCCGTTCCGGTGTTTTTGCCCTGATTGCTCCCTACAACTATTCCTCTTTGAGCAATCCAAAAGATGAAGACGTGGTGATTTTGATCGGTGGCAATGCTTCTATTGCTTCCATCCGCGGGCCATATTTGCTTCGCGCAGGTGTCACTCCTGTCATCACATATATTTTGGAAGACTTGAACAATGGCGAACCCAACGCGTTTACCGACATTTTTGGAACTGGCTTTGCCAAAGCTGTTGCGTTGACGGAACCCTTTTCCGCGGCAACCGTGAATATCGTTGTCGCCGGAACCAACGTTACGTTTAACTCGGAACAATTGGCAGCTGCCACGGCTCCCGGTAAAGGGACCTTCAATGTGTTTTTTGATGGTGCGGGTACATATAAATCTTCATTGTTGAGAAACGGCTTTTATTCCTTCCATCTCAAGGGCGGCGAAACGGCCACCGTGAACCCCAACGATTTGGTTGCAGATGGCAAAGCGGATGTGGGCTATGCAGCTTTGGGCGTGGAAGACGGCTCTTCTTTTACTTTTTCCGAAGTTCTTGCTTCTGCAAAAACTTTGAAGGTCACATCCAACGATAGCGGTGCGTGGTCTTCTAAGCTTATTCCTGTCATCCATACTTCGCAAGATACTATACTGGATTATTTGACTTTGGATGCCAGCTGTGCATCATATGGTTCTCTGTCTTACAATGCTGATACCGATACAGTATACTTTATATCCAATGACTGTACGGTGAACTATGCGGCAGGAACCACCATCGATTCCATTACGCTGCCTGCCACCTCCGGTTATTATGGCGTTGGCACACGCTATACCCTTTCTTCTGCATTGGTGGGAACAGTTTTGTCTGACGGTCGTGTGTTCATCGGCTGGAAGGACAGTGAGGGAACGTTCTATCAAGCAGGGGATACTGTGATACTGCCCGGTCTTTTCAATGTGTATACCGCGCAATGGGGATGGTCGTCTCTGTCTAATACCGATGTTGTCTATTTGGATGCCATTGATGGGTTGGAAAACAACAACGGCCTGACGCCCGCCACGGCTGTGAACACACTGGAAAAAGCAATCAGCCTTTTAAATGGAAGGGGTAAAATAACCGCCGGATATGTTTATTTGGTCAAAGATTATTCCCACACCGTTACGGGTTCCAGCGGCGGGAATTTTACCTCTTTCCCCTATACTCGTCATATCATTTTGACCTCTGACGCAACGGACAAAAAGAGCCTGACGGTGAATGTTGCCGCAACCAATGTATATAATGCATCTAATCCCGCCAGCTCCACGTTTGCATTATCTTTTACCGGCCCCACCACTTTTGATTGCTTGAATGTGGTCTATCAAGTCGATCGAAACAACTACGTGAAGTTTACATCCGACAAAAGAACAACCAAAACCATCACCAATGCAAACGGTGCATCGGGTACGTGGGTGTTCCCGACGGGCGAAGTTGCCTACTCTGCTTATGATTATACCTGGTCGGATTCTACTGCATCCGCCACAATTACGGCAGCAACGCCAAAAGCTGACGCGTTTCCTCTTTACCGTATTTTATATCAATTCCGTATATTCACCAGTCCCGCTCAATATTTTGAAGTGACCCCAAATTGCAATATGGGTACTACAACCGCCAGTGAAACGGCGTTGAAGGATCATGATGTATATAACTACACCTCAAATTACAAAGATATCAACCAGTTTTATCTCCATCCCGGCAAGACGAACGTGATCCATGGCGGTCGATGGGAAATTGTTTCTCCTATGGGAACTGGTTCTGTTCCAGATGGATCCATTGTTTACATCGGTGGCAATGCCACCGCCACCTCATTCCGCGGGCCGTACGATAACGCTGTGAATACCGGCAACCTGACTTTCGTATTTGATGATACTTGCACGGTGCCCTACGTTGCAGGCGACCCCTTCGGATGGAGATGGACCAATAAATATCCCTGGCCTACCACCAATATGAACACCGAAATTGTTATGTTGTCTAACCAATTTTCCTTTGGAACGGGCATCAGCTTAACCGCAACTTCGGGTATTGTTACTATTTCCAGTGTAGACTATTTGATGACGGGTGAATATACCTTGACATTATCCGGTTTGCTGAGTGATGAAAAAAAGACATCCTTCTTGGCAAACGGATTCACCACCCTCAAATTGATCAACAACTGTTCCTTGACAATCAATCCTGATTTAATCAACTCGGTATCGAAACCCCAAGACGTGGGGTATACCGTATTAGCTGTGGAGGATGGGTCATCTTTTACATTTTCCCAAGCTTTGTCTTCTACCAAAACGTTGAAGATTTTGAAAAACGGTACTGCCTGGTCGTCCTTATCGATTCCTGTGATTTATACGTCTCAAGCCAATATTCTCAATTATATCACGCTGGACAGCTCCAATGCATCCATCGGCGTTCTTCGCTATGATGCTGCTAAAGGAATTGTTTTTTATGATATCATCTCCACGGCAACGGTAAGTTATTTCAAAGGGGAGACGGCAGAAAATGTATCTGTTCCTGTGGATACCCGTGTGTATGCGGCAGGTGACTTGTATGGTCTTTCCGGTGCTCTGGCAAACTATACCCTGCTTGAAGGAAAATCCTTCGGAGGCTGGACATTCAACCAAAACCCCGGCATTGATCAAGCCGACAGTACGGTTACCCTGGCAGCCGGTGTGAATACAGCTACTGCCAACTGGAGCTATAAAGTATTCCTGGAGAGCGGATATGCGCAGGTCGATGGAGATTCCTTCACAGCCGTTCCCGGAGAAGAAGCGGTGCTTCCCAACACATTCCGCGATGTGACCGTGAATAACGGTACGTATAACATGGCGTTTTATGGCTGGATCATCGATGACATTTTCTATCTGCCGGGTGATCGGTATACCATGCCTTCCTCTCATGTAACGGCAAATGCAGTCTGGATTCCCACGATTTATGTACAACCGTCCGCCACCGGAACCGGTTCCGGCTTGACACCGCAAGATGCCTATACATCCTTTGCATCGGCGTATGCCGCGCTGATGACATTGACGGCAGAAGAAAGCTTTGCTTCTTACCGCGGCGTCGCCATCACCTTTGTGGGGGATCAGATTGTTCCCTTCGGCTATTCTGCACCGGGCAACAGTGATATTATGACCACTATGTCCAATGATAGATACACCAACTATAGTTCCATTCTGCAACCTTTGGCCAAACCGTTGCTGATGGTTGCCGATAGCCCGGAAACTAAAGTTGTGTTTGACAAAGGTAGTGACAATTGGTTCTATTGGCAATTCAGCCATGACATCATGCTGGACAATATGATGTTTAGCGTATGCGCACATACACAAATGCGTATCATGCCCAATGGCTGTACCTTTGTAACGGGTCTAAATTTGACGGGCGGTGATTATTCCAACGATTATTCGGTAAATATTGGGGGCCAATCACTGTCCGCAAAACCCTTTGGCGTATCCTTTGAAGCTTCTTTAACGTCAGATGCAAGCTGCAAACTCTACGGCGGAACTATCAGCTTTGTTTACGGCTCGATAAATTCTACCAAGCGCATTGCAGCAGCCTATGTAGACAACAATGTGAATATCTATCAGATCGTATTGAACAACACCGGTAACTGGGCAGATTTCAGCGTGTATATTTTGGGCGGCCGTGTTGAGAACCTGAAATTCGGGTTCAATGGCAGCATCTATCGCGTTGCAGGTACATTCACCGCCTATATCAAGGGTGGCGTGGTTGCCAATATTATGGACTACGGCAACAGCGCATATACCCTCGCCGGATATACCCATTTGCAGGAATGTACCCGTAACCTGGTATTTGACGGTTTCCGGGGAACAACCACCTATTACCATCTGGATATTGGCAATACCGCCGAAAATGTAAAGGCTTCCAACGGTTTGGATAACCTTTCCTTTATCAACGGATCCAGCGTGAATTTTACCAACCATGCGGTACACATGAGAAGCAAGATCGGCAGCTATGTGTATTTCGATTCTACGTCTTCTTTGCAGGAAGGTAGCAAAGGCATTGCAGGTTCATTTGTTGCAAACGATACCTATTTATCCACCCCTTTGAACCTTCGCGCTTTTGGGGCAGAAGAAAAATATGTATGGGCTAATCATCTGTGGTCCTCTGTTTACGAGATTACTTTGACATCCTCTTTGGGTGCTCTGACTCCCATTATCATAGAAGCTGCGGTGGGACAGAGTGTATTTCTCCCCAACGATTGGGTGCATGAAATTGTAACCGATGACAACGGACAGGAAATGGGCTTTTACGGCTGGAGCTACGGCGGTGTCTTCTATCATGCCGGCGACAGAATCGAAACGCCTGAAAACGGATTCACCGCAGAAGCTGTATGGGTACCTGCTGTCTTTGTGGATCCCACTTTTGAGGGTATAAGCATCGGTTCTTCCACAGCTCCTTATACCAATCCCGGCGATGCCTATTTGGCATTGGAAACTGTGTGGGCTTCCTATCCGGATGCATCCGGCGGCATCGTGCATTTGATGCAGGATACCACCTGGGATGTGATGGCAGAAGGCGGCGTGTTTACCTGGAATTCCAACGCCAGCGGCAAATACCAACCCAATTTGCAAGCCGCATCCAAACCGGTGGTATTCCACGGGGAAACCGATGCAACCGTTTTAAAACTTTGGGATTCTCAGGAAACAAAAACGGTGTTCTATTTCAGCTTCAAAGGTGATGTCGGATTCGATGGTTTGACGTTGAACATGGACAGCAAACAAAGTACCCGCTTCACCCCGACGCGTGACATATATTTCGGTCCAAACTATTCGAGAGACAGCAGTGGGCAGACGTTAGGCATGGAATCTAACATCGCCGCACTTCCTTCCGTCACATATAAAATTTACGGTGGTTCCTGGGCGTTCTTATACTGCGGTCAAAATACGCTTGGCAATAGCCACACTATGTACATCGGCGGCAGCGCATCCTTGGCCACGGTTAGTTTGAACAACATCCATTCCCAAAGTACGGATATTATACATATCCAGGGCGGGTCTATATCTAAATTGTATTTAGCCCCGGTAGATGGGATGAATGATAAGAGCGGCCCCGGCGGGATCAATATTGGTAGAAGCGTGATAGGTACGTTGAAAGTCATCATCAGCGGCGGTACCATCGATACTCTCTATGATAACTATGGCGTAAACACCAATGCCCTAACCAGAACCGTTCGTTTCTGCGAGGATTTGAATCGCATTCTTATCTTTGACGGATACATAGGCTCCATCGCCTTTGATCACTTAACCGCTTATCTCACGGTGGATGGAAATCCCGTATATTACGCCAATGGACTTGATGCTTTGATTCTGAAAAACCGTTCTGCCGTAACATCGAGGAACAGCAAATCCATCTATTTGAAAGCCAACTCCACCGCACTGTTCCAGATAGATGCTACTTCTTCCTTCATGGGCGGCTCCATATACGGCATTGCAAAAGAAACCATTGCCAATGATGAAAACGCCACTCTCCTCGCTCCAATTTCAGGCAGTTATGTGGCTTGGAACGGCGAAGTGCACAACCAGGGTATGATGATTACCTTGGGCGCACAAATTCGTACCGAATCCCCTTACGGCATTCGCTTTGGCTACGAAGCCGATGTGGAGTTGATTGAAACCATCACAGATCAGGCGGTGATCCGCAAGGGCGCTTTGATCATCCCCACAACATTGTTGGGTGAAAACGAACTGACTCGCGGTTTAGCCAATGTACTGGATGTCGAATGTACCGTTGCCTTGTCCGAAAGCACACCGGATCGGTATACCATCATGTTGGTTGACAGTCGCGTCAACAGCGATGAAACCTGGCTGACACGCTGGAAAGATGTATCCTTTACCAGCTGTACGTATGTGGTATTGGCGGATGGATCGGTGATTTATTCATCCTATATCGACAGGTCTATTCAGCAAGTCGTGGATGCTTTGAACGGCTCCTATACGTTACCACCGGTTTGATGCAAACGACAAAACAGGCAGCACTTACATGTGCTGCCTGTTTTTATGTTGTGTGTGATTGTTTTCTAAAAGAGCGGGGGGAATGATTTTTATATTTTTTAAACGTTTTGGTAAAATAGCTCAAATCATTGAAACCGCATGAAAAAGCAACTTCTGTCACCGATTGTTCGGTACGCAGCAATTGAAAGGCAGCGCATTCCACCCGATAACGGGATACATATTCCATGGGGGATTGTCCTGTGATTTTTTTAAAAAGGCGACAAAAATAAGGAGGCGACATGGACGCCGCTTGTGCCAGTTGTGACAGGGTAATGGGATGGGCATAGGAGGTTTTGATCAGTTCCAGGGAGTTTTTCAGATTTGTATATGGAGGGGTTTTTTCCTGGGCATGGGAAGTGGATTTTATAACTAGATCATGTTCGGCGATGGATCCCATGAGAAGAAAAATCAATCCTTTGACTGTCAGCATATATCCTTCTTTTTGCTCTGCCATGGCATCAAATAACGCGTTGGCGTAGGAAAGATACAAACTGTCATCGTGGGTATAGTGGTACGGAATGACCCGTCCCGAGAACATTTCCTGCATATAAATCTGACAGGCTTCATGGTCACGGCATAAACGGGTTGGATTGAACACCAGACATTCATATACACATTGATTGGGTTCTGCCCGTAGAAGGGTGCCTCCCGGGGCAAAAATATGTTCGCCCTTTTTTACTGTATAAACCGTTTCATTGAGTGTCACCTGTAATGAACCTTTCAAAACCCGGATCATTTCATGCTCCGGATGCCAGTGGCAATTCATATGGTAACGAATATGCTTTTCGTCCACATGGTACAATTCCACCGGAAAAGCCAAGGTTCCGTGCTGTTTATTTTCTCTGCGCTGCATAGGCTCCTCAATAAGATAATATGGGACAACTTTACGTCATTATAACACAAGAATTTGCAATGTACAAGCAGTATAATACAAATAGAGCCCATTGATTACGATGTATCGGAGGAAGAATGTTATGTCCAAAAGCAGACTGATTGGTGATTATCCCGTCATAGGTATTCGTCCCACCATCGATGGACGACGCGGGCCCTTGCAGGTGCGCGAATCGTTGGAAGAACAGACCATGCATATGGCCAAAGCCGTATCCAATCTCTTCACGACCCATTTGAAGTATTCCAATGGCGAACCCGTGAAGGTTGTCATGGCAGATACGACCATCGGTCGTGTGGCAGAAGCGGCTGCCTGTGCAGCCAAGTTTAAGAAAGAAGGCGTGGACATTACAGTAACGGTTACGCCTTGCTGGTGCTATGGTTCCGAAACCATGGACATGGATCCCATGACCATTAAGGGCGTATGGGGTTTTAACGGCACGGAAAGACCTGGTGCGGTTTATTTGGCAGCGGTTCTGGCGGGGTATGCCCAGAAAGGTTTACCCGCATTCGGTATTTACGGACAGGATGTGAAATCCGCCACGGATACCTCCATTCCTCAAGATGTGAAAGAAAAATTGCTCCGCTTTGGCAGGGCCGCTATAGCGGTTGCCACCATGCGGGGGAAATCGTATTTGCAGATTGGTTCCATTTGCATGGGAATTGCGGGGTCTATCATCAATCCCGATTTCTTTGAGGAATATTTGGGTATGCGGGTGGAGTCGGTGGATGAGGTGGAAATCATCCGCAGGATGACCCAAAATATATACAATGAAGAAGTATATCAGAAAGCCTTGACCTGGACAAAAAAGAATTGCCCCGAAGGCTTTGATAAGAATCCTTCCTCGGTAGGAAAGACCAGAGAAGAAAAAGACAAGGATTGGGAATTTGTCGTCAAAATGATGTGTATCATCAAAGATTTATACAATGGCAATCCCAATCTTCCCACGGGCTGTCAAGAAGAAATGGTGGGTCATAATGCCATTGCGGGCGGTTTCCAGGGGCAAAGACAGTGGACCGACTTTTATCCCAATTGTGACTTCGCCGAATCCCTTTTAAATGCTTCCTTTGATTGGGAAGGGCCCCGGGAGCCTTATGTGCTTGCCACTGAAAATGATACCCTCAACGCGGTATGCATGGTTTTTGGCAAACTTCTGACGAACACACCCCAAATTTTTGCTGACGTACGTACCTATTGGAGTCCAACAGCGGTGAAAGAAGCCACCGGCTATACACTGGAAGGCATGGCAAAAGAATCTGACGGGTTTTTGCATCTGATCAATTCGGGTGCTGCTTGTATCGACGCTTGTGGTGAAATGAAGGACAAAAACGGTCGTGGGGTCATGAAACCCTTTTGGGAAATCACCGAACAGGATATGGAGGCCTGCTTGAAAGCTACCCAATGGTGTCCTGCCGATGGCGGTTATTTCCGCGGCGGCGGATTCTCTTCCAGGTTTATCACCCGTAGTGAAATGCCCGTGACCATGATGCGGTTGAATCTGGTGAAAAATCTGGGCCCCGTGATGCAGCTTGCCGAAGGATATACCGTTTGCCTACCGGATGACGTATCCGACATTTTGTGGAAACGGACGGACTATACTTGGCCTTGCACCTGGTTTTCTCCCAGACTGACCGGAAAAGGTGCCTTCACGTCCGCCTATGAAGTGATGAATCAATGGGGAGCCAATCACGGTGCCATTACCTATGGTCATGTGGGTGCTGATTTGATCACGTTGTGCTCCATGCTGCGGATTCCCGTATGCATGCACAACGTCGCCGAACATATGATCTTCCGTCCTGCCAGCTGGAACGCGTTCGGCATGGATAAAGAGGGGCAGGATTATCGGGCTTGTGCTGCGTACGGACCTTTGTATCAATAAGATGCTTTTTGTTAAACGCCCCGTTTCCGGGGCGTTTTTTCCTGTATTCCCCTTGACGAAACCTCTGTTTCGGGCTATACTGGTCAAATGGAGGTGTTAGCGTGAAAGACAATATTTATCATGGTATTCACATTGGAGAACATTCTTTTGAACCCGCAGCTGTCATGGATGAAATTCAAAAACGGTGTATCGAACCCGGCATGAATTTTGTCACCATTCGCACCCGTAAAGTTGATGTGCCCGAAGAATATTTTTACGCTTGGGCAAAATACTTGGCAGAGCATCAAATCTATTTTATATTTTTATATACCATGCAAAACGCCCCGGAGGGAACATACAGCCATTTGAATGCCAAAATTGTGAAGGGCATTCAAAAAATCGCCGGAAAATACTTTTTGGGAGATATGATCGGCGAAACGGGTAGCAGCTTTGCCTGCAAACAGGCGGGCTACTATTCGCATGTGAAACATACCTCCATGCCTCCCCAAAATTTGCCCGATATGGAAGTGGCTGCCCGTACCTATATATCCCGTGTGAAAGAAATGGTGGAATATGACCATTCCATCGGGATTGAAGACGTGATTACAGTGGAAGCCACTGCATTGAATAACTACAACATGGAAGCAGGGGTGACCATGCCCATGTTGGAATTGATGTGCGGAAACCCCGAAATTCTGGTGCCTGCTTTGCGAGGTACTGCCAGAATGTATCATGCCAAGCTGTGGGGTACCTACATTGCGCATGAATGGTATGGCGGCATGCGCCATGGGGATATTCTTAAACAAAAACGGTTGGAGTTGGCGTATAAATATGCCTATTTGGCCGGTTCCCAGGCCTTTTGTCTGGAAAGCGGCGACGAATCCCTGGAATCTTACGGGCAAAAACATGAAATGGATCATCCCTATTGTCAACAATACCGCCAGGTGCTGCAATCCTTCAACGAGTGGATCCAAAAAGACGAGCGTCCTGCCGGTGGCCCCAAAGCCAAGGTTGCCTTTGTACAAGGAAATTTAGATGCTTTTGGAGGTTGGGGCGGTTCTTCCTTGTGGAGTCAGTTTGAAGGCGAATCTTGGGGACATAGTGTGCCGGAATATTCCTGGCATATTTTCAATGAGATCGGGAAAACCCGTCATTGGAGCGATCCTGCTTTGTTCGGCGAGGAAGATGTCAGCGCGTTCCCTGCCTACGGGCAATTCGATATTGTTCCTGCCAAAGCCAAAGCCAAGGATCTGGCAAGATATGACTATATAATCTTTGCCGGTTGGAATACCATGACGAATGAAATATACCAAGAGCTTCTTACCTATGTACAAGACGGCGGCCATCTATTCATGGCAACACCCCATTTAAATACCAATCCCCGGCGCGGGGGAGAGGCGATGCTCATCCATGACGGGCATATGGAAGACTTGTTCGGCTGTGTGCTGCAGCCCGGGGGAAAACGCATGAACGTGGGGTATCATTTCAAACGGGAAAGTATGATGGAAGGGGTACAATATCCCTATTCCTCCAGCCCCATGGCTGATCCGATCTATTCCGCAGGCTATGTCACCTATACCCATGTCACGCCAAAAGGATGTGAAGTCATTGCCCGTGCTTCCAACACCTTTTTTGAAGACAAACCGGATATGCCCATTGCCCTCATCGAACACCGATGCGGCAAAGGAATCGCCTCTCTCTTGACCGTGGATGCTTATCCGGGGGACGGGGCTGTGTATCCTTTGTACCGTACCATTGTCCGGGAACTGCTGCAAGCTTCTCATCGAAACTGTGACATCAAAGTGGTTGGCAGCGACAGCGTCCGTTTTGCCGTGTATCCCAACAATCAGTTGTATCTACTCAATACATCCTATGATGTACCTTCTACTGTAACCATCAAATACGAAGGGAAAGAGGAAATCATATCCTTGGATCCTTTGGCATTGAAGGCTTGGAATCTATAAATAAAGAGGTTTTTCATGATTTCGTTATTGGCCAAAATATTGATCCCCAACCACCGTCAAACGGCATTGCCTGCCGTGCGCCATGCCTATGGCATGCTTTGCGGCATGATAGGCATTGTCTTAAACATCGTATTGTTTGGCATTAAGTTGTTTGCCGGTATTCTCAGCGGATCCGTTGCCATCATTGCGGATGCATTCAATAACCTATCCGATGCAGGTTCCTCTGTCATCGTGTTGATTGGATTTCGTCTGGCGCGATCGAAACCCGATCCCGACCATCCTTTCGGACATGGCAGAATGGAATACATTTCGGGTTTGGTTGTTTCCATGCTGATCTTTCTAATGGGATTTGAATTGTTAAAAAGCGCGGCGGAAAAGATTTTTTCTCCTTCTGCGCCCATTGAAAGCAGTCCCGCAGTGATCGTCATTTTATTGGTTTCCGTGTTAATCAAATTGTATATGGTCATGTATAACCACATCATCGGGAAACGAATCGAATCTGCCGCTATGCGTGCCATCGCTACCGACAGTTTGGGGGATGTGGTTGCCACGTCCGTGGTACTCATCGCCACCCTGGTTGCTAAGTATACGGGATTGCAAATCGATGGATACTGCGGTGTTCTCGTTTCGATTTTCATATTGTTGTCTGGATATGCTGCTGCCAAAGAGACCATCGGTCCATTGCTGGGGCAGCCGCCCCAGGGTTCTTTTGTGGATGAAATCAAGCGCATTGTCATGGAACCGGAAGAAATCATCGGCATTCACGATTTGGTGGTTCATGACTACGGACCGGGAAGACGCATGATTTCCATACACGCAGAAGTGCCTCATGATTGTGATTTGTTTGCCATTCATGATGTGATCGATAATCTGGAATGCAAATTGCGGGATGAATTGGGTTGTGAAGCGGTGATTCATATGGATCCCATTGAAACCGATGATGACATCACCGAAAGCACCAAACAAATGGTGGAACAGGTGGTTAAGGGTTTTGACCCCGTGATGAGTATCCATGATTTTCGTATGGTCAAGGGTCCATCCCATACCAATTTGATTTTTGATTTGGTCATTCCCTATTGTCTGGAAAAAAATGAAGGCGATATCCGGCGGGAGATTATCAAAAAAATCAAATCCACAAAAACGAATACCCTGTATCAAGTGGTTATGCGCATTGACCGAAATAGCATCTGAAAAAAGCCCCGCACCTCAATGGGTGCGGGGCATGATGGTTTTTGTTCAATCTATGGGTTCGATCAAACCGTAGTCATTTTTGTTGCGCCGATAAACCACACAAATAGCATCGTCCTCTTCGTTCTTAAATACATAAAACTGGTGTCCCAGCAAATTCATCTGGAGTATGGCTTCTTCCAAGCTTTCCGGTTTATATAAGAACCGTTTGGTTTTGATAATTTTGAAGTCGGTTTCCTCCTCCTCCACATCGTCCGCATAGTCTGCAAAGGCACCTTCACGCAACCGTTTTTCCAGCTTGGTTTTGTATTTGCGTATCTGTCCGTCAATGACTTCCACCGCCAGATCCATCGATGTTAGAACATCGGATGAATATTGTTCCGCCCGATAGAACGTTCCTTTGTCATAAATGGTCAGTTCCACGACTTCATCAATGCCTTCCTTGAACAGTGTTATCACGACCTGGGTGTCATCCGGGAAAAAGCGATCAAAATGTGAAAGTTTTTTCTCGATCTTCTCTTTAATGTCATCGGTTAATGTGAATTTACGCAATACGAATTCCGCCTTCATAACACTTTCAACTCCTTATAATATGTTTTGCCTTTGGGTGTGCGGGGCTAATTTTGCCCTCCTTTCTCTTCTTCTGTTTATAGTATATCATAATGAACCGAATTTGAAAATAGTTTTATGTTAAAATGTAGGAAAAATTTCACCTGCCCAAGAGGCAGGTGAAATTTTTATTTTCCGTATAAAATATGATAATAGTTCAAATCGATGATTTTGGATGCGGCACTGCGTTTTGCCGATACGATCGCCCCAATGGTTTTGATATATTCCTCTTGGTTGAATTCATCGGTAACGGTGACGTCCTTATTGAGGGTGAAAAGCTTGTCGGTTTTACTATAGTAGCCCACCGAGGTAATAAAGCTGTTGTCTTTGAAAACCACCAGGGGAGAGGAATTTGACAGGATATCCTGGCCGGACAGAATTCTGGAATCATATTCAATGCCCATCAGGTTGTAAACAGTGGGAAGAATGTCTACACTGGAACAGGGTTTTGTCACCGTGACAGGTTTCATGCCCGGTACATACATAATCAGCGCAGAGCGGAACAAATCCCGGTCGTTGTTGATTTTGTATCCCACCAATTCTTCCAGGTAGGCATATTTATCCGGGCCGTTTTGATCCAAACCATAGGGATAATGGTCGCCGGAAATGACAATGAGGGTTTTGTCCGCGACGCCGGCTTCCTCCAGTTTTCGAAGCAAATATTCCATGGCTTTATCCAGTTCTACTTGGGTTGCCAGATATGCCAAGGGGAAATCGTCCCCGGTGTCGGTGGTCAAATTTAAATGAGCTACTTCATTTTTGTTCTTTCTTGCCATGGCGTTGCCGCCCCAGTTATAATGAAGATGTCCGCTGACAGTCATATAATAATTGTGGAAGGGGGCATCCTGGGTCAAAAACGGGTCTATGGTAATTTGAATCATTTCCAGGTCGCTGTTGGTCCACCTGATTTTTTCCATACGCTTTTCCAAACCGTTTCCCACGCCTTGATAGGTATAACCCATGTTGGGATGGGTGATGTTCCGTTCATAATAGGAATAGGTATGGTTGTGATAGGCGTTGGTGGTATAACCGTATCGTTTTAGGGTATTACCCAGACACAGATACATGTTTTTGGATCCGGAGGATCTAAAACTATGAGATCCGGACGGGAACAGCCCGGTGCAGGCGGCAAATTCTCCGTCGGAAGTGGAGGTGTTCCAGATGGGGTTGTAAAATTCGGTGAAATAAAATCCCTCATGTGCCATCTTATATAAGGTGGGGGTTACTTCCTCATGGAGTGATGCCAAATGGAAACTTTCCGCCACGATATAGATCAAATTGTATCCTTCGCACATACCGGTATAGGCATTTTTCTGGGTCGGCTGTTGAGAAGAAAAATATTCGTGGAGGGATTTTACGGAATCTTTGCCGGCGGAGGCGATCAATTTGTCAAAATCAATCTCCGTCACATTGTATCCGTATTCAATGGGAACTTGTTTATCGGGATCATTATCCTGATCGTTACCCGGTTTTGGTTTCACGACGCCGCTATCTGCGTCATCCACTTTCCCTTTGCCTTTGTCATCTTCCAAAGCATCGGTCACATCTTTTTCGGGGATGATGCTTCGCAGTACGTCTGTTTCCAGAGAGCGGATCACGCCCAGGGAATAATACCCCATTTCATAGGGGTCTTCCTGATTGAAATAAGCCGAGTAGGACGAGGTTGTATCCCGTACACAGGGGAGAAGAACCAGAAAGATCATAAATTCAATGACCAGAAAACAGGTGGTCTCAAATGAACGGTTGTAGCGAAGGAGTTTTCTCTTTAAAAATACTTTTTTGCTCAAAAAGTAATATCCCCAGGGTATCAATGCATACAGCAAAATGTAAGGAGTGGCACGGAAAATACCAAGCAGGGTGCTTTTAAAAAAACCGGTGATGGCATCTCCCGCCATGCTCACGGAAGCAAAGGAGAAAAATACCCCGAAAATCGAATAGTAAATGATTTGGGATACGTAAAAAATGGCGATGACCGCCAGCAACAGGGTGGTAACAACCAATCCGGTTCTCTTTTTAAACAAATCGGTCAATAAAAAAACAGAGGTGGCGGTGAGAACAGCGCAGAGGAGCGGGAACCAAAATCCCTTGAAAATCGATTCCATACAGGCTAAACGGAAGAGAACTTCAAAATATACGAAGGAGAAAAGTAAATAAGTATACCGGTTAATTAATTTTGGACAACGCATTTTATTCCTCACATTCATATATAATTACCCCAAATATTTTCCTGCAAACGGAATCTTTTTCAGCATAAGGGAAGCAAACAAAGACAAACAGAATACCAAACCGCTGCATAAGGGTACCGTCAAAAAGGGAGTGAAAGATACGGCGGTGATGCCGATGGCATCGAGTAACAGATAGAAAAATCGATGGACGATATAGGCACCAAAAGAAACGGCGGACAGGTTATAGAAAATCCGCTCTGTGTTTTGGGAAATCAGACCGAAATTCAAATGATAAAAAAAGAGATACACGCCTACCGAATAAACAGCAACGGCGGGGGAAAATAAATTGTAAAAATAGGGGATGGAATATCCGTAATAGTCGGAATTGGCGGAGGTCAGGAAAATGGTGATGAACAGTGCGATGCCGCCCATGACATACAACAGGATGCGCTTGGCGCGGTCGGGAGTATACTGCCGCAAATAATACCCTGCCACAAAATAACCCAAATAGCCGCCAACAGCTCTTAATTTCATGTTGTTGAGCAGAGAGGACAATCCGTCCCACTCCAGATACCACGCCACATAGGGCAAAAGAAAGGCGAAAAGAAAAGAGAGCAGCAAGAAATATAAAATCAATTCCTGATTCGCCGCCTGCAGAAAAGCCCGGAGAACCGGGGTGATCAAATACAAACCGATGACCGCCAAAATAAACCACAAATGATCATAACCGGTAAATAAGCTATCCATAAAGGAAACGGATTCTCCGTCGAAAATTGCATGCATCAAAGCATAAAACAAAGACCAGATCACAAATACGATCACAAGGCGCAACACATAGTGCTTCAGGATGCCCTTGACATCGGGTTTGGATTGGTTATCCAGCATAAAAGCACCGCTTAACATCAATAAAACCGGGAAGCCAAAGCGGGAAACAGACATAAAAATGTTGAGAAGATCCCAATTGAAAGAAGAAACCTCAGCACTTGCAAACCCCAAAGAAACAAATGTTCCCATGACAATGGCGAATAAAGCAACGATTCGCAAAAAATCGAAGTTAGCAAGACGATTTTCGTTCATAACAGGCTCCTCTCTCATGGATCAGGTTCGTAAAAAAATTATAGCAGATTGTGCTGAAAAAGGCAATAGCATTAGAAAGAAAAGGAAAAAAACCAGAGGAAATCTTGCAATTGATCCTAGATTCTGCTATAATAAAATGAATCATATTCTTATTGGTGCCACAACAAGCACCGGAAGGTGAAAACATGCAGACATTAAAGAAATTCATTTGTGAAAAAATTATCGGCGTACTGGGAGAAATCTCTCCTTCTGCAGCGGAGCTGGAAACGTATTTTGAATATCCTCCGAATCCCGAAATGGGCGATTTGGCTTTAGCTTGCTTCAAATTATCCAAAACTATGCGGAAAGCGCCCGCTGTAATTGCTATCGGGCTGGCAGAAGCACTGCAAGGTAAAACGGACGGATATTTTGATGATATGCAAGCTGTTTCCGGGTATTTGAATTTTTTTATCGCGGATTCTTATCGGGTTAATGTCGTTTTGACTTCTATTTTGAATCACGGGGATGAATACGGCAGAGGACATGAGGGCGACGGTAAAACCATGTGCATCGACTTTTCCTCCCCCAACATCGCAAAGCCTTTTCACATCGGCCATTTGGGGACCACCGCTATCGGTCATTCGTTGCGTCGAATTTATGCGTTTTCCGGCTACCATTGTGTGGGGATCAACCATTTGGGTGACTGGGGCACCCAGTTCGGCCGGTTGATCGTTGCCTATAAAGGCTGGGGCAGCAAAGAAGATGTGGAACTTGGCGGCGTTGCCGAATTGTCTCGGATTTATAAAGAGTTTTATATCAAAGCGGAAGAAGATCCTTCCTTGCATGATCAGGCCAAAGCCTGGTTTACCGCCATGGAAAACGGCAATCGGGAAGCGCTGGAATTGTGGAACTGGTTTAAGGAAATTTCCCTGAGCGAGTTTAAAAAGACGTATGATTTGTTGGGAATAGAGTTTGAAAGCTGGGCAGGGGAAAGCTTTTACAACGATCAAATGCAGGCCGTTGTGGACGAGTTGACGGAGAAACGCCTTTTGGAAAAAAGCGATGGTGCCATGCTGGTGAATCTGGAAGAGGACGGCATGCCTCCTTGTCTGATTTTGAAAAATGACGGCAGCACCTTATATGCTACCCGCGATATTGCCGCCGCTATTTATCGCTATCATACCTATGGGTTTGATACCAGCTTATATGTGACCGATGCGGGACAAAGTCTCCATTTTGCCCAATTTTTCAAAGTCATTGAGAAAATGGGTTATCCGTGGGCAAGCAGACTTCGCCATGTGCCTTACGGCAAAATCAGTGTAGGCGGACAAAAACTGGCTACCCGTACCGGTAACGTGGTCTTACTCAGCGAATTGTTTGACGATGCCATCAAGCGGGTATACGCCATCATCGACGCTAAAAATCCGCAGCTTGCAAACAAGGATGAAGTGGCGAGAAAAGTGGGTGTGGGTGCAGTCATATTCAATCAGTTGTCGACGGGACGAATCAAAGACGTGAATTTTGTTTGGGAAGATGCGCTGAACTTTGATGGGAATACGGGTCCCTATGTCCAGTATACCTATGCCAGAAGCTGTTCCGTTCTTGCCAAAGCGGGCGAGAGACTTTCTTCGTCTTTATCTTGGTCGTTGAGCCGGGAAGAAAAAGAACTGCTCAATCTGCTGGTTTTGTTTCCCCAAAAAGTGGAGCAAGCCAAAAACGAGTGTGAACCTTCGGTCATCACCCGTTATATTTTGGACATTTGTGCTTGCTATAACCGCTTTTATCACAATTGTCCCATTCTCAAAGCCGAAGGGGACACCAAAGAGCTGCGGCTGCGTTTGTGCGAAGCGTTCAAAGCTATCGCAGGACGGGCATTGTGGCTCATTGGTTTGGAAAAAACCGAGGCCGTTTAATCCAATCAGAATACAATGAACCATCGATAAAACCGTATAAAAAGGGGTAGAATAGTATGTCAGGTCATTCCAAATGGAAAAACATTATGCACAAGAAAGGGAAAACCGATGCACAAAGAGCAAAGACATTTACCAAAATCGGGAAAGAAATTGCCATGTGCGTAAAAGCGGGGGGGCCCGATCCTGATACCAACAGCAAGTTGAAAGATTTGATCGCCAAAGCCAAGGCCAACAACGTGCCCGGTGATAATATAGACCGTGTTATTCATAAAGCTGCCAGCAGTGATAGCGAAAATTATGAATCCATCACCTATGAAGGCTATGGCCCTTCCGGCGTGGCTGTAATCGTGGAGACAGCTACCGATAACCGCAACCGTACCGGCTCGGATTTAAGACACTATTTTGATAAGTTCGGCGGTAATTTGGGTACGACCGGGTGTGTATCCTATATGTTTGAAACCAAAGGCATTATTTTGATTGCTGCTGAAGGTATCGACGAAGATACCATTATGGAAGACGCTTTGGAAAGCGGCGCCGATGACATTTTGGTGGAAGATGATTTGTTTGAAATTCAGACCCAACCCTATACGTTGCATGCCGTGAAGGAAGCCCTGGAAAAAGCAGGGTATAATATCGAAAACGCGGAAGAAGAAAAAGTACCTTCTAATTATATTACTTTGACCAATGAAGACGACGTGATCAAAATGAATCGCCTTTTGGAAATGCTGGAAGACAACGACGATGTCCAGAATGTCTGGCACAATTGGGATTGCTGAAGTATGAAAAAAGAAGCCGAAAAAGTGTGTGATTCTTCCCTGGTGGAAGGTGCCCTGTCGGTATTTTCCATCCTGAACCACGGTTCGCGGAAAATTGAATGTGTTTATCTGAGGCAGGATGTGGATGAAAGTGACCGGAAAATAAGTGCTTTGATCCGCAAATGTCAAAAAGCCAATGTGCCGATCACCCGTAGGGATGAGAAGTTTTTTGCAGACAAAGCCATTGGGATAACCCATGGCGGCGTGTTGGCTGCCGTGGGGGATCGGAGCATGCAAGCGCCGGAGGCTTTGTTAAAAAAGAAAAACGGTTTTTTTGTCTATCTGTGTGGCATGGAAGATCCTTATAATTTCGGATATGCCATTCGCAGCTTGTATGCCGCTGGTGTAGATGGCATTTTTGTAACGCCCCGCAACTGGTTATCGGCGGCAGGGATCAGCGTTCGTGCTTCCGCAGGAGCAACAGAGAAAATTCCCTTTGCCGTGGCAGAAGACAACGAGCAGTTTTGCCTGCTGGCGAAAAAACAGGGGTATCGTGTGGTGGCGGCAGATGAAAACGATGCCACGCCCCACACCAAAGCGGATTTGCGTCGCCCGTTGATTCTCATCATCGGGGGAGAAAAGAGAGGGATCCCCTCTCATGTGCTCTCGGTCTGTCATGAAAAAGTGGTCATTGCATATGGCAGAGCAGCGGATCATTCGTTGTCTGCGGCAGCCGCTGCGGCGGTGCTGGGTTTTGAGGTCCTACGGCAAAATCCTATTTCGGAGGTTGTGCGATGTATGCATTATTAGCCAACATAGTATCCAAAGAGGGGATCATCGATCTTCTTTTTATGTTGCCGGTGATTTTTATCACCCTGAGTCTCCATGAACTTTCTCATGGGTATGTGGCATATAAATTGGGTGACCCCACCGCAAAAATGTTCGGCCGTTTAACCATGAATCCACTCAAACATATCGATCCCATCGGTTTTATCGCCATGTTACTGATCGGATTCGGATGGGCAAGACCTGTCCCCGTGGATTCCCGGTATTTTAAAAAACCCCGTCGGGATTTGGCCCTGGTAGCGGCGGCAGGTCCCGGAGCCAACCTGCTTCTTGGCATTTTCTGTGCCTTTTTATTGGCATTGGTGACCGTTATGCAGGGAGATTCTTTTCAGGGGGGCATGGGTGGCGGATTCACGTTGATGAAGTCCTTGACTATTCTTTTGTATTTCTTTGTTGTGTATAACGTTTTTTTAGCGGTTTTCAACTTGATTCCCATTCCTCCTTTGGATGGAAGCAAGATATTATATCGCTTTTTGCCCTATCAGTGGGTATACAAATTCCAACCGTATGAGAAATATGTTCAGCTGACATTGATTCTGTTGTTACTGTTTTCCGATTCGGTGTTTGGAATTTCTTTTCTTTCTGTTCCGGCTTTTTGGTTGATCGAAAAAATTATGGGTTTCTGGTATTGGGTGCTTACATGACGGAACTGGTACAATTGAAAATGGAAATGGATGCGGATGAACCGATGAAAATCGAAGCCGACGAGGGTTTGATCTTTCGTTTATCGGTGTATGACGGACCGCTTGATTTATTGCTGGCACTGATTAAAAAAAACAAGGTGAATATTTACGATATTCCCATTATCTTGATTCTGGAGCAATATCTGGATTTTATGGCGACCATGAATGAACAGAACTTTGAATGGTCATCCGAGTTTATTGTCATGGCGGCAGAACTGATCTACATAAAATCCCGTATGCTTTTACCCCAGGATGAAAATGAGCCTGACCCCAGAGAAGAGCTCATGCAGGCTTTGATTGCCTACAGCAAAATCAAGGAAACCGCTTCGTTTTTGTTCAATCGACACGAAAGGTATTTTAATCGTTTTTCCGCCCCGGCTCAAATGCCCGTGATCGTGACGGAAATTCCTTTATACGATGCCAATGAACTGGTGTTTTCCATGAAAAATATGCGTCTTGCCCTAAAAGACGCCATGGAAAAGAAGCGGAGAAACACCATCAACCAAACCTTCGGGCATACGGTGGTTTCTATAGAAGCCGGGGTGGTGTATTTGCTTCGGAAACTGATGGAAAGCATCAAACGGGCAGAACCTTTATCCTTCCAACGATTGTTTTCCTATACGCCTTCCCGTAGTAAGCGGGTAGCGACTTTTTTGGCACTGCTTGAATTGTCCAAGTCGGGTCGTATTGTCTATCAAAAAAAGGGAAGCGATTATATCATTTCTCTTCAAAACCGGAAACAAAAGAACAATAAAACCTGCACGGATTTATGGAAAGGCTGAAAATAAAATGGATCAAACGCATTTAAATCTGTGCGGTATGGATGCCTCCGCGGCTTTGGAAGCGGTCTTGTTTGCCGCAGGGACCCCTTTATCCGTGGAACGACTGGGACATATTCTGGTTGCCGGCGATGAAGATGTTCGATTGGCTGCCAATACATTGAAAAAACGTCTCGATCATGAGGGCGGCATTGAGCTGGTCATGCTGGGCGACCAGCTACAGCTTTGCACCAAAATTGCGTATAAGGATCCGGTGACGCGGCTGTTGGAAATTCGTCGTACCGCACCCCTCTCCCGCCCCGCTTTGGAAGCGTTGGCGGTGATTGCATATAAACAGCCTGTTACCCGCAGTTATATTGAACAAATCCGCGGCGTGGATTGCAGCGGTATTATCAATACATTGGTTGAGCGGGGGCTTGTGGAAGAAGTGGGGCGGCTGGATGCTCCCGGAAAACCCATATTGTACGCAACCACATCTTTGTTTCTCCGTTCTTTCGGGTTGGAAAGCCTCCAAGAGCTGCCCAGCCTGGAAGAGGAACAACTGGAAATGCACCTCGATGAATCACACGGAGAGGAAAAAACAGAGGGGACTTTACCCGTACAAGGAGAGAATTGATCCATGATCATTTTGTACAGTGTGCTGGGAATTTTCCTGTTGGTTTTCCTTGCTTTGATGACTCACATTCACCTCACCGTGTCATATACAGACACCCTGAAATTGGAATTGCGTGTTTTGTTTGTGCGGGTGGATATGACCGAACGTATGCTTGCTTCAAAGGGAAAAAAAGAAAAGGAACGTCACGATGTCCCGAAACAGCAAACCGAAAAAGACAAGATTTCGGATGTGCTGGAATACATTGAGGTGATGAAACGTACAGTCTATGAAACCTTTCAAGCCGTGAAAAAGCACGTGAAAATCAAGGTAAAAACTTTTCACTTATGCGTTGCCTGCCCGGATGCCGCCGAAACGGCTTTGGTCTGGGGCGGGTTGAAACCTGCCGTGGATATCTTGTTTGACATTCTGCGACAAACCATGCAGTTTCAAGAGCAAGATACCGTGGTTTATCCCGATTTTACAGGAAAATCATTTTCTTTCACTGCTCAAATTTCGTTTTCCGCCAGGCTGATCCATGTGATTAAAATCATATTTACCGTCATCAATCAATTTACAGGATAGAAAGGAATCTAACCATGAACGAAATACCTTTAAAGCAAATCATTGACGCATCCCTGGAAAACTTAAAGAAAATCGTCAGCGTGGATACCGTCATCGGCACACCGATTACCCTTCCCAATGATACCACCGTTGTACCAGTGTCCAAAGTTTCTGTTGGATTTACCTCGGCAGGCGCGGATTACGGCAGCAAAGTGAACCCCGCCAAAGACCGTTTCGGCGGCGGAAATGCCGGCGGTGTTTCCGTCACGCCGGTGGGATTTTTAGTTATTTCCGGCGGTAACGTGCAGCTTCTTTGCGTGAACAAAAACGGCGGTGCCATTTCCGACGGTAATGGCAGCGTGATTGGTGCCATTACCGATTTTATCGATCGTTCTCCTGATTTGTTCGAACGATTTAAGGCAGTTTTCGGAAAAAAAGATAAATCCGCCAAAAAATCAGACGAAGAATAAGCATACCAATCATATTCACCCGCTTCTCATAATAAAATGGAGCGAAGGGGTGAATAATGGTATGAAAACACAAAAGGTTGTTTCATTTTTTTTGATACTCGCATGCCTGTGCAGTTTATCGATGGCCGCTCTGGCAGATACTTCACTTACATCCACAGATTATCTGGATGTGGCTTCCCATGTATCTGCACAGTCCTTTGTTTTGATGGATGCCAACACGTTGGAAGTGTTGGGAAGCGCCAAAGAGGAAGTGCGGCTTCCTATGGCCAGCACCACCAAGCTCATGACGGCACTGGTTGCGTTGAAATACGGCGATTTGGAGTCCACGGTGACCATAACCAACGAAGCGGTCGGCGTGGAAGGTTCCTCTATTTACTTATATGCAGGGGAAAAACTGACCTTATCCGAGCTGCTGTATGGGCTTTTGTTGGAATCTGCCAACGATGCTGCCGTGGCTATTGCCATTCATGTTGGCGGGTCGATGGAAAAATTTGTAGAACTCATGAATCAAGAAGCTGTGGTAATGGGGCTCAAAAACACCCATTTCACGAATCCCCATGGCCTGCATAACGATGAACATTATTCCACTGCCTATGAAATGGGGGTTATCATCGCCATTGGGCTGAATAATGAAGAATTTGTCCGCATTATCTCCACTAAAAACTGCAAAATCACCCAAAAGGATGATGGATATCGTTACCTATCCAACCACAATCGGCTGCTGGGTAGTTATGATGGCTATGTGGGGGGAAAAACGGGATATACCACCACTGCTGGCCGGTGTCTGGTTTCTGCGGCTTACCGGAACGGCGCCACTTTGATTGCGGTGACTTTAAACGACCCCAACGATTGGGCGGATCATCGTTCTTTACTGGACTACGGTTTTTCCCAGTACGAAACGTTTGTATTGGCCGAAGAAAAATCGATTCAAATTGAAGTACCGGTGGTGGGCGGCGTGATTTCCCAAACCGTGTTGACCAACCGCGACAGCATAAAGGCGACCTTGCGCGATGATGAAGGGATTGTCTGTGTTATTGAAGCCCAACCCTTTTTATATGCTCCCATCATCGGAACCGATGGCGGGAGTCAGTCGGTGAACGGGGAAGCGATTGTGGTAAATCCTGTTTACGGCGAAGCAGTCTATTATCAAAACAACCGGGAAGTTACCCGTGTATCCCTGTATGCCGCCAGCAGTGTGGATCGGTATGAAGAAGTCATTGAGTTGACTTTCTGGCAAAAATTATGGAATGCCATCAAATCAATTTTTTAATAAGGACGAACTATGGAAGTAAGAATACAAAAATATCTCTCTGACTGCGGTGTTTTATCCCGCAGAAAAGCAGAGGAGGAAATCAAAGCCGGTCATGTGCTGGTCAACGGACAGTCTGCGATGATCGGTCAAAAAATCAATCCCCATAACGATGCCGTGCAATATCGGGGCCAATTGGTGGAAAAGACCGGCAAGAAACTTTATTTGATGCTCAACAAACCTCGTGGGTACGTATCCACTTTATCCGATGAGAAAAATCGCAAGTGTATCACCGATTTGCTTACCGATGTAGAAGAACGGGTGTACCCCATCGGGCGGCTGGATCTGGATTCGGAAGGGCTTTTGCTTTTAACCAACGACGGTGAACTTGCCAATCGTTTGATGCATCCCTCCCAAGGGGTG
The DNA here is from genome assembly GCA_002427425.1 of Clostridiales bacterium UBA5448. Taxonomy (GTDB): domain Bacteria; phylum Bacillota; class Clostridia; order Oscillospirales; family SIG627; genus UBA5448. Next base: position 25,364 of record DIRA01000015.1, read on the forward strand.
GAAAAGTGCTACCACGTGAAAATCAAAGAGCCGGTGACTCCCGAACAGTTGATCAAACTCAACGAAAGAATGGTTATTGACGGGTATACCATTCGTCCTTGCAAGGTACGTCCTTTGAACAACGATCCCACCAAATTGTATTTTATCCTCAGGGAAGGCAGAAACCGCCAGATTCGTAAGATGTGCGATCAAGTGGGCGTACAGGTTGCTAGATTGACCCGCGTCAGCATCGGTGCCATCCAATTGGGCGGTTTGCGATCGGGGACTTGGGTCAAACTTTCCAAAGAACAGGTGGATTATTTGAAATCAATCTAAATCAAAAGGGATTTGGTCATTGACCAAATCCCTTTAATAGTCTGGCTTCAAAACAAATTTTATGATTGGATAATGTGCCACGCACGTATTCATCCCCCACATCCAATCGGAGGGTATCCCCCAATACCGCTTCCGCCAAATAGTGGATTTCAATCCCTTTGATATTCTCATCTCCCAAACAAGCCGTGACAAAATCTCCATAGACGGCATTGTTTACATGATTGTTCTTGTCGAGGTGCTTTTCTTCCACCGTCAGGGTGGTCAGGGTGGTCAGGGGGGGCAGAGAAAATCTTCGGGTAGTGGAAAAATTCTCCAGGGGGGAGGGGTCAACCGGGATGGGTTTAGGCAAAGCACCGGGGCGAAGAATTTTACGGGTGGAAAATTCCATCAAGGCCCATTCGGTGGTAGCGATGGCAATCCGTTCCCCGGAAGGGGAAAAAATTTCATACTCCCTGAAAAACAAAATGCCTTTCTCAGCTTTGGGATAGGTCTTGATCACAACAGGTTCGGCACAAAATGGACGAAAAAAGGACAAGCGCGATTTGCTCAGAACAAAGACCATATCGTGGCGCCGCAGCAAAGAATAGGATAGTGACAGGGTATCTAATTGCTCTTCGGCGGTCATTTGCATATATCTCAGTAAGGTGGATATTTGATTGGATGTATTTTGTAAAAATTTCTTTGTATATGCCATGGTATCACCCCGCAAAAGTATAGCACGGTGCAATGAAAATGTCAAATTTATGACTTGACAAACATGTAAAAGAGAGTATAATACAATTGAAAGGCAATAGGAACGGACTCGTTTCTCACGTTCAATCGCTCCAGAGAGGCGTCGTTTGATGCAAGACGCTGCGATGATGTGGGGGAAATACCACCGTGACTGCCGCGGCAGGAAATGGCCGCCGTACTCCGCGTTAAAGAGTAAATGAGCGGGACAGAATAGTGTCCCATATTGGGTGGAACCGTAAGTTTGTCTTACCCCGATGCAAGTCGGTGTAAGGCATTATTTGTTTAAGAAAGAGGAATATGAATATGATTCAATTAACACTTCCCGACGGCAAAATCCTGTCACTGGAATCCCCCGTGACAGCGTTGGATGCTGTGAAAACAATCAGTCATTCGTTGGCGAAGGCAGCAGTGGGTGTTCTGTTCAACAAAAACATGCTGGAATTGAACGACACCATTGATCAAGATGGTACCTTCACGGTGTTGACCTTTGAAAATGTCGAAGGGAAAAAGATGTATAGACATACGTCTTCCCACATCATGGCCCATGCGGTGAAAAGACTATTTCCAAAAGCCAAGCTTGCCATCGGTCCTGCCATTGAAAATGGTTTTTATTACGATTTTGATTCCGAAGTATCTTTTACCCCCGAAATTCTCCGGAAAATCGAAAAAGAAATGAGTAAAATTACAGCGGAAAATTTGCCTCTCGAGAAATTCACTCTACCCCGTGAAGAAGCCATGCAATATATGTCCGAACAAAACGAACCTTATAAGGTTGAATTGATTCGGGAACTGCCGGAAGATGCCATCATTTCCTTTTATAAACAGGGGGATTTTGTGGATTTGTGCGCCGGGCCTCATCTACCTTCCACAGGTAAGGTGAAAGCCATGCAGCTGACCCAGTGCACCGGTGCCTACTGGAGAGGCAACAGCAACAACAAAATGCTCCAACGTATTTACGGCACTTCGTTCCCCAAAGCGGAAGAACTCCAGGCTTATTTGACCCGGGTGGAAGAAGCCAAACGGCGGGATCACAACAAATTGGGTCGTGAACTGGAATTGTTTACAACTTCCGATGTGATCGGGCAAGGTTTGCCCATCCTGTTGCCCAAAGGTGCCCGTATCATCCAGCTTCTCCAGCGTTTCGTAGAAGATGAAGAACAAAAACGCGGCTGGCAGATGACCAAAACGCCTTTGATGGCAAAAAGCGATTTATATAAGATTTCCGGTCACTGGGATCATTACCGGGACGGTATGTTCGTCATGGGGAACGAAGAAAAGGATTCAGAAGTGTTTGCGCTCCGCCCCATGACCTGTCCTTTCCAGTACCAAGCTTATCTGAACAAAAGCCGTTCTTACCGAGATTTACCCTTGCGTTACAGTGAAACCAGTACCCTGTTCCGCAATGAAGCTTCCGGCGAAATGCACGGTTTGATTCGTGTACGGCAGTTTACCATTTCCGAAGGTCACATCATCTGTACTCCCGAACAGTTGGAAAATGAATTTGAAAATTCTTTGGAACTGGCTATTTTTATGCTGAATACTCTAGGTCTGTATGAAGATGTATCCTACCGTTTCTCCCAGTGGGATCCCCATGATACAGAAAAATATATCGGCACCCCCGAACAGTGGACGGTAGCGCAGGATATGATGGCGAGAATCCTGAACCACCTTAAGATTCCCTACCAAGTGGGAATCGGCGAGGCTGCCTTTTACGGACCCAAACTGGATATCCAGATTCGCAACGTTCATGGCAAAGAAGATACGCTGATCACCATTCAGATTGACCAGATGCTGGCAGAAAAATTCGATATGGAATATGTGGATAAAGACGGAATCAAAAAATTCCCCTACATCATCCACAGAACTTCCATCGGCTGCTATGAACGCACTTTGGCATTGCTGATTGAAAAATATGCAGGCGCATTTCCCACTTGGCTGGCTCCCATCCAAGTGAAGGTGCTGCCCATTTCCGACCGTACCCATGCCTATGCAAGAGAAGTGGCAGGCAAGTTGAGTGCCCTGGGTATACGGCTGGAAACAGACGACAGAAACGAAAAAATCGGATACAAGATCCGAGAAGCCCGGCTGGAGAAGGTTCCCTATATGTTGGTGATCGGCGAAAAGGAAGCGGACGCCGGCTTGATTGCCGTCAGAAGCCGCAAAGACGGCGATTTGGGCATCATGTCCTTTGCCGACTTCCTGGATAAGATTCAGGTTGAAATTGAAACCAAGGCCCTCTAAACGCCAATAAAAAACAGCCGTCATCGTACGATGACGGCTGTTTTTTTATTCAGAATAAAGATTTTTGGTGGAAAATTCCGGTTCGCAGGTGAGATTGATTTTCAATTTGCGGAAGACTTCCTCGTCATGGGAGTTTGCCATTTTGGTATAATGGGCTTCCAAACCCCGAAGTTTGGGTAGCTGTTCCATGGCTTTTTCCACAATGGGATTGGTAACGGCGCAGATCGCCAGAGCAATAAGGGCCTCTTCCAGATTCAACTTTTGCTTGGAACTGCCGAAAGCGGAATGTTTCAAATCCAAAATGGGTATGAGTACCGAGGGGGAGATGAGCAGCAAATCGTCTCCGATGCCTGCCAAGTACTTCAAAGCATTGATTACGGCAGAGGCAGGGGCACCCAGTACTTCAATGGTACGGCCGGTTATGATCTTACCGTCGGGCATTTGAATCGCCATGGCGTGGACTCCTTTTTCCGCCGTCTTGTTCTGGGCGGCTGCCACCACGGGACGAATGGATACGTCCGCATCCACTTCTTTCATGAGCATTTCTACCCGATGGGCAACATCGATATCCACCAGTCCGTTCTTGAAGTCACACCAAGCTTTATAATAGCGGCGGACGATTTCCTGTTTGGCGGCTTCCCGGCACACGTGGTCGTCACAGATGCCGTATCCAGCCATATTCACGCCCATATCCGTAGGGGATCGGTAGCTGTGTTCGGTACCCGTGATGCGCTGGAGAATGGTTTTCAAAACAGGGAAAGCTTCGATATCCCGGTTGTAATTGACCGTGGTGACACCATAGGCTTCCAGATGGTAGGGATCAATCATATTCATATCATGGAGATCGGCTGTGGCTGCTTCGTAAGCCAAATTGACCGGGTGTTTGAGGGGAAGGTTCCAAATGGGGAAGGTTTCAAACTTGGCATATCCCGCTTGCATATTTCGTTTGTGCTCATGGTATAACTGGGAAAGGCAAGTCGCCATTTTACCGCTGCCGGGACCGGGTGCGGTGACCACCACCAGGGGACGGGTAGTTTCAATGTACTCATTGGCACCATACCCATTTTCGCTGACGATGGTATCCACATCATTGGGATACCCCTTGATGGTATTGTGTACATACACACGCTCGCCCCGAATTGCCAATTTTTTCTTGAATATATCGGCAGATGGTTGTCCATTGTAACGGGTAATCACAATGGAACTGACCAGGATATGAATGGCACGGAGATGGTCAATCAGCCGAAGTACATCCATTTCATAGGAGATGCCAAAATCAGCCCGCATTTTTTTACGTTCGATATCACCTGCGTTAATGACGAAAATGATTTCGGTCTGGTCCTTCAATTTCTGCAAAATACGAATTTTTGCATCGGGAGCAAAACCGGGGAGAACACGAGCTGCGTGTAAATCATCAAAAAGTTTCCCGCCAAATTCCAAATATAGTTTGTTGCCATTCTGCTTGATACGCTCCAGAATCCGTTCAGATTGCATGGATACATATTTTTCATTATCAAAACCGATTTTCATTGTATACCGCCTTATTTATTTACCCTCAAAAAAGACGGAGTCCCATTTGGGGGGACTCACGCTTCTTTTTTATACTCTTTTGTCTGGAGAAAGGTCCATCACCAAGCAGCTTGTACCGGTGGGGACTCCTTGGTGTTAGATTTTGTCGCCGGATTCATCGTTGTTTTCTTTCTGCTTTTCCGCTTCTTCCGCGGCAAGTTTTTGTGCTTCGGCAGCGGCAATCAGATTCTTTGCCACCGATTGAAAAGCAGGCGCAAGGGTGGTTTCAATAAATGTGCTCAATCCCGCTTCTTCCAACTTAGCGTTCAATTCTTCCAAGGTTTTCTGATAGCTGACATCACCGGAGCAAAGCTTTTCGTAGTAGGGAAGCGCCAATGCGGCAAACGCAGCAATTTGAGCGGCTTCTTCCGCCGTGTATTCGATAGAGAAACTTAAAAATGCGCTGTCTTTGCTGTTTTTACGATTGTAAATCGCATCCTGTTTATATGCAAGGCTTTGATTTTCCCTTGGATATAACAAATAGGTATTACCCACTCGATGCAGGTCCATCTGCCAAAGGTCGTTCAGAACGGTCACGGTTCCATTATCGTGGAGAATATAGGTACCGGTTTCACCTTCGATGCCGTAGTAGTAAAGATTGATCAAGTCGCTGTTTAAGACAAACATGGAGATGATTTCCATGCAGCGGTTGGCATATTTGCTCTTGGTACTGACGGCAAAGAAGCCGTTCAACGTGTTGGAGTTATCAGCATTGGAATAGGCATACGGTGTTTCCAGAATGATATACTCATCGGTTTCCTTTATGGCTGCGATTTCCGATGCAGTCAACTGTTCTACAGAAAAGAAATAAGGAGCATCTTCATTACCACCGAAATATCCTTTTTCTCGATAAGAAGCCATGCGGGCAAAATGAGCAATGGCTGCTTCGTCTGTGTAAGTAGGAATGACATTTTCAGCAGAATAGTAATCAAAATCGCTGTTGGGCACAGAAATGGGAAATCCCTTGGTATCCTGAAAGAAATCATATCCCGTCAAACCAACAGAACCGCGCATGGTCACCAAGTTTGCCAAAATGGGATAATCTTCCCGGAGGATATAATCCTGTTTTCCGGCATGAACCGCGGACAAAATGCTGTCGCAGTCCGCCAGGGTTTTCACATTGGAAACGGCTTCTTCCAGCCCCAGTGCATGGGTAACTGTTTTGTTGAACAGCATGTAGGAAGCACTGCCAACGTCCATATTCATCGGAACGCCATAAATTTTATTCTTGATCTTAGCGGCATTCAAAATATTGGGGTGTATGTAGTCGGTGATTTTTTTATAATCGAGTTTCAAATAATCATCCAGAGCAACCAGATAATCCTTGTTCACAAAACGGATGTATTGTTCGTAGTTGTTCACATACAGAATGTCCAGAGCGGCACCATGAATAGGTTCCGGCGGTGCTTCCTCGCCTCTTTCAATCCGATCCAAGCGCGCCTTTTCTTCTTCTTCCGCTACTTTCTCGGCTTCCCGTTTTGCGGCACGTTCCAGCTTTTCTTTTTCCCGGAGGGCGGCAGAGGACAGGTAAGACTCTGCGTCGGATTTGAAGGATTCGTATGCTTTGACGTAGGTGGTTACATAGCTTTTTGCAACAGATTCGGCGACAAATTGGGCATAAACATCTTCAATAGCCGCTTCATAAGCATCGGTGGAATACCAGTTGTACACCAAAGTGGTTTTGAAGGAATTTTGTGTCTTGGTGTTGATGGAATCTTCAATGCTCTTTTTGACGCTGAGAATCTTGGCCTGTTCATCGGGATCCGATGTGTCCAGATTGTCCAAAATCCCATAGAAAGTCAAATAAATGCTTTCACGGGTTTGGGTTATTTTTACAGTGTCTTCTTCCTCCGTTTGACCGCAGGAAACCAAGGCGGGAAACAGGAGTGCCAAAACCAACAGCAGACAGAATATTCTTTTGAACATGAAGGAATCCTCCTTGAAAGATTTGCTTTAAATACGAAAAAAATGCAAAAATGTCTACATATCATTCTATACGAAAAATGCATATCTGTCAAGTTGTTCTTATAAATTGTCCGTATGCAAAAATAACTAAATTAAGCGGTTGGTTTTGTACCTAACCACTAAACATCAGTCCAGATAGTCCTTAAGTTTTTTGCTGCGGCCGGGGTGACGCAGCTTGCGTAGAGCCTTGGCTTCAATCTGGCGAATCCGTTCCCTGGTGATGTCAAAGACTTTGCCGACCTCTTCCAGGGTGCGGTTGCGTCCGTCTTCCAGACCAAAACGCAGTTTCAATACCTGCTCTTCTCGGGGCGTCAATGTATGCAGAACTTCTTCCAACTGTTCTCTTAACAATGTCTGGCTGGCTGCTTCCGCCGGGGCGGGCGCGTCGTCATCGGGAATGAAATCTCCCAAATGGCTGTCTTCTTCTTCCCCGATGGGGGTTTCCAAAGAAACGGGTTCCTGGGCAATTTTCAGAATTTCTCTGACTTTTTCCACTGGCATATTCATGTGATCCGCAATTTCTTCCGCACTGGCTTCATGCCCCAGTTCCTGCAACAGTTGACGGGAAACACGAAGCACTTTGTTGATGGTTTCCACCATGTGGACGGGAATACGGATGGTTCTTGCCTGATCCGCGATGGCACGGGTAATCGCCTGACGAATCCACCAGGTGGCATAGGTAGAAAACTTATAGCCTTTGGTATAATCGAATTTTTCAACGGCTTTCATGAGACCCAAATTGCCTTCCTGAATCAAATCCAAGAAAAACATACCTCTGCCCATATACCGCTTGGCAATGGAAACCACCAAACGCAGGTTGGCTTCCACCAATTCCTGTTTTGCCAATTCATCCCCTTCTGTCATCCGGGAAGCCAGATCGACTTCTTTTTCGGGATCCAACAAGGGGACTTTGCCGATTTCTTTTAAGTACATGCGGACATGGTCTTCGATGGCAAGACCTTCGGATGCCAGCATGCGCTCCATTTCTTCGGGGGTTTCGTAATTTTCAACATCGTTTTCAATATCACCGATGTCGGGTACGTCCATGTATCCCGTTACTTCCACACCCATGTTTTCCAATGTTTCATACAACTTTTCAATTTGATCCACATCGAATTCCACTTCTTCGATGACCTTCATGATTTCATTGTTGGAAAGACTGCCTTTTGTTTTACCTTTTTCGATCAAATCGTTGATGTTGTTTTTTCGAATGGATTCGTTTTCCGCCTCACTGTCTATGTCGCCGTCTTGCTCCAACTCATCATCATTTTCTTCGTCTGCTTCTTCGGCATGGGAGAGCAGTTCATCCGTCTGTGCCTCCAGAATGGTTTGCTCGGTCATACTTTTCTTGTCCTTTTTCATTCCTTGTTTCCTACCTTTTGTTTTTTTATCTCTTCAATTGCTTCCAGCATTCCCTGGGGTGATGTATCCGTCATTTTGGTATTCTTGAAGGCCGCTTCTTCCAAAGTGTCCAGCAGTTCCAAAACTACTTTTTCCCCTTGGTCAATAAGAACTTCTCTCTTCACCTTATATCCGATTATTTTCCCCATTTCCTCTGGTGTAAAATAGGGCGAAAGGGCGGTGAAATCCGGATGGTCGTTTTCTTTTGTCAGATCCAGCATGATGCCAATGACTTTTTTATGAAAATCGCATAAGAAAATATCCGGTTTTAATCGGTCTTTGATATTGGATTGGTTCAGATATTCCGGTCTCAGCATGAAAAGTCCCAGCAGGGATTCTTCCTTGATGGCGGTGGGATATTTCATCCTGTCGGGATTGATATGGTCGCTGTACCCCGCATTTTTTTGCATGTCTTCCCGGGTTCTCTCTTTTTTGATTTTGCGGATGGTTTGTTTGACATTTTTATTGACCTGTGCACGAAGTATATCCAAATGTATGCCTGTTTCATCCGCTAATTTCTGGATATATACATCCCGATCCAAATCAGAAGATAACGTGGAAAGAAGGGTGCACACTTCCCGGACAAATCTGAGCCGTTCTTCGGGATATTCGATATTGTATTTTTGTCGAATGTTGGAAAAAGCAAATTCAATATGTCCGGCTGCGTCGGACAGCAGACGGTCAAAACTGCTTTTTCCGAATTTTTGTATGTATTCGTCCGGGTCTTTTGCCCCTTTAATTTGAATGATCTTCACCGGAACACCCACTTCATTGAGCTTGTCGATGGCTTTTTTGGTGGCTTCCTGCCCCGCTTGGTCTGAATCATAGCAGGTGTACACGGTTTTGGCATATTGGTTTCTGGCGATCAGCCGGGCATGTTCCGAGGTGATGGAAGTGCCCAACGTTGCCACGGCAGAGCGAATTCCCGCCTGATGAAGAGCCACCACATCGGGACACCCTTCACAGAGAATCAGATACCCTGTCCGGGCATTTTTTGCAAAGTTCAACGCATACAAATTCCGGCTTTTTTTATAAAGCGGCGTATCCGCTGTATTAAAATATTTTCGGTCCTGTTCACCCGGCGTTCCTAAAAACCGCCCGGAAAAACCGACTACCTTTCCAGCTGGATCAAAGATGGGAAACATAATGCGGTTGCGGAAATAATCAAACATTCGTCCGTTTTTCGCCTGCCCCGCCAGAAAAGTGCTTTTCATTTCTTCCAGGGTGTAGCCTTCTTGTAACAAATGCTGCGAAAGGGAATCCCAACTGCTATCGGCATAGCCGATACCGAAACGCATTAAGGTAAGCCGGGTAAAACCCCGTTGGGTCATATATGCCAAAGCCTTTGTTCCCCGGGGGGAAAACAAGGCTTCCCGTAAAAATCTGGCGGCGGCGGTGTTCAACTCCGTCAGCCGGGTGCGGTCGATTTTGGGACCTGCCCTCTTGCCGCCCTCATCGGGAATTCTCAGACCTGCCATGGCGGCCAGCTTTTCTATGGCAGCCATGTATTCCAAATTTTCCGCTTTCATTACAAACGTAATCAAATCACCGCCTACACCGCATCCGAAGCAATAAAAATGCTCATTGTCAGCTTGATTAAAAACGGTGAACGAGGGCGTTTTTTCACTATGAAAGGGACAACAGCCCACGAGGTTGGAACCGGCTCTTTTCAATGGTACATACTGACCGATATAATCTTCAATACGGATCCGCGCTTTCAGTTCATGCATAAAATGATCGGTCAAAGCCATGTTTTACCTCCTGTCGAGACATTTCATCTCATATTGTTATACGCCGTAATTTGTCAAATACCTTTAATTTGACATAATACCCATGTAGTATTTGTTACTTTCATTGAAAATATTCTAAAGACTTAAACAAAAAAAGCCCGAAAACATCCACAATTTCCACAGAGTTTTCCACAAAAGGGGTTGTTTATATCAAAATATAACGGATAAAACCATGTTGTTATGTAAAACGAAAACAAAAGATTATGTTAACCAAAAACAAAAATATTCATTCTCCGAAATATTTTCTGTCTAAACTTCTCATTTGTACTGCCTCCAAAATATGCTCTGCCGTGATCAACTCCGACTCTGCCAAATCGGCGATGGTACGGGATAACCGGAGAATGCGGTCGAATCCCCGGGCGGACAGGCGCATTTTTTCAAAGGCGGATTCTAATACCAGGTTGGCATCCTCGTCGTAGCGGCATAAATCCTTGGTTTGTTTTCCCGACAATCCGCCGTTGGAGGCGACCCCGATATTCTTGTACCGTTTGATTGCAACTTCCCGGGCTTTGCGTACGCGTTCCCTGACGATTTGGGAGGATTCCGTCCGGGTTGACGATGTGATTTCCCCAAAAGAAATGGCGGGTACCTCAATGTGCATATCAATGCGGTCCAGCAAAGGTCCGGAAATTTTGCCAATATAACGATCTATCGCCTGTCGCGTACAGGTACATGGCCGCTGGTCCGAGCCATAAAAGCCGCAGGGGCAGGGGTTCATGGCGCAAATCAACATAAAATGGGCGGGAAAGGTCACTTTTCCGCTTGCCCGGGTGATGGTGATTCGCCGATCTTCCAAAGGTTGACGAAGGACTTCCAGAGATTTTTTTTCATATTCCGGCAGTTCATCCAAGAAGAGAACGCCGTTGTGTGCCAAAGACAATTCTCCCGGGGCGGGTATGCTTCCCCCGCCTGCCAAGCCCACCGATGACATGGTATGGTGGGGAGAACGGAAGGGGCGGGATTGCATCAAAGAGGCTGTCGAGGGGAGAGTGCCTGCGATAGAATGGATTTTGGTGGTTTCCACTGTTTCTTCGAATTCCAGGGGAGGAAGAATGCCGGGTATGGCTTTTGCCAGCATGCTTTTCCCCGAACCGGGAGGTCCGATGAGGAGGATATTGTGTCCCCCGGCGGCAGCAATTTCAATCGCCCGTTTGGCATACTCCTGCCCTTTGATGTCGGCAAAATCCACTTCGGATACAAAGTCCCCGGAGGCAGCAACAGAATACACCGTAGGGGTAAGAGGTTCTTCTCCCAGCAGATGGCGTACCATGTCCTTTACATGGCGAACGCCATAGACGGTCATGGAATCCACAATGGCGGCTTCCAAGGCATTTTCCAGGGGTACAAAGATTTCTGTCAAGCCTTCCTTGCGTGCGGACAGGCACATGGACAAAACCCCTTTGCAGGGGCGCAGTTCACCGGACAAAGACAATTCTCCGATGAAGCATTTGTTTTCCAGAGATACTTCCGACAGAATGTTCTGTTTCAGCAAAGAGGTCAAAATCGCCAAATCATAAGAGGAACCGGCTTTTTTCATATCCGCGGGAGCCAGGCTTACGGTGGTTCTCCCTTTCACAAAGGGGAGGGCATTGTTGCGGCAGACCGCGCTGACACGCCCGATGGCTTCTTTCACCGAAGCATCCGGCAGTCCGATGATATCAATGTTGGGCAGACCTCTGTCGGCAAAACATTCTACGGCGACCGGAAACCCGTCCAGCCCCCACAATCCTGCCGTGTACACTTTTGACATCATGATATGGTTTCAATCCTTTCCCAAGTTAATAGAGGTTCAGGAAAACAGAGACAACCATGGCATTGCCACGGTGTTTATTACAGGGATTCCCATGGGGCTTCTGTTGATATCAATTGCTGTTTGAGTTCTTCCATCGCCAAAAGAAAATCCCCGCTTTCCCGAAAGAAGGTGAGCATTTCGGGGTCACGACACAACAAACGGACTGCCAGACGCACTTTCTTTTGAAAAGTACGGGTGATTTTTTCCGGTCTGCTAAACAAAGGACAGAGGGAACCCCCACGGGGGTCCAATACCAACCGAATCCGAATCCGCTCATATTCATCCACCATGATCAAGGGATACAGGGGGAAAATCTTGCAGAAAAAAGGACGAATTTCGCGGTTGAACCAACAATTTTCCTTACAAATGACATGAATACTGTTGGTTCCTTGTTCTGTTTCATAGGATTTTACGGTGAAACCGGGGTTGTTTGCATAGAGTTTTTCTTCTCCCGGCAACAGCCAAATCTCTCCTTCTCCTTTACAGCAGGCGGCATGGCAAAGGCGGCCGCAATCGATGCGCAAAGGGGTGACCGCATCCAGTATTTTAGTGGCGCGGCGCAGCTTTTCCATCGTCATAGCGTCCTCACAGTTATTCAATAAAGTCGAATTCAAAATCGTAAATACTTACCGTGTCACCGTTTTGGATGCCGGCATATTCCAAGGCTTCGATGACGCCGGTTTTTCGCAGGACTTTTTGGAAGTATGCCAGGGATTCTCGATCGTCAAAGTTGACGTTGCTCATCACCCGCAAGAGCCATTCTCCCTCCACAACGTAAATGTTGTTCTGTTTGATGATGTTGATGGAACGATCCTCTTGAAGAAGTTCTTCTTCCTCATATTCGGGCTCGTATTCGATCATGGGCGGAAGGTCCTGCAGCAGGTTGGCTATGGCGGTGAGTAATGCATCCACGCCTTGGTGGGTAGCAGCCGAAAGGTACAACAAAAGAAGGTCTTTTCCCTGACAATAGGCTTCCAATTCTTCTTTGATTTCCTCGGGAACGCCCAAATCGGATTTGTTTGCCACGATGATTTTCACCCGGGAGGAGAGGGTATCATCGTATCGCGCCAGTTCCCTTTCAATGATGGCGATGTCATGGAGTGGATTTCTGCCTTCAGTCCCCGAAGCGTCTATCAAATGCACCAGCAAGCGGCAACGATCGATATGCCGCAGAAAATCATGTCCCAGTCCCACGCCTTCGGAAGCGCCTTCCACTAGGCCGGGAATATCCGCTATGACAAATCCTTTGCCTTCCCCCAACGAGACCATACCCAAAACGGGGGACAGGGTGGTGAAAGGATAGTTGGCAATTTTGGGACGTGCCGCCGACATGACCGATAATAAGGTGGATTTTCCCACGTTGGGCATGCCCACAAGACCCACGTCAGCCAGCATTTTCAGCTCCAGAGTGAGTTCTTTTTCTTCCCCTTTTCCGCCGCTTTTGGCAAAACGGGGAATCTGCCGAGTAGGGGTGGCGAAATGGGAGTTTCCCCATCCGCCTTTACCGCCTTTGGCCGCCACATACCGTTTATCTCGACCGATGTCAAACATGATTTTTCCAGTGTTTTTATCTCGAATGATGGTTCCCGGCGGGATTTTGATGATCAGGTCCTGCCCGTTTTTACCGTACATTTTACTGCTTTTGCCATCTTGTCCGTTTTCTGCATAAAAATGATGACGGTAACGGAAGGGGAGTAGGGTGTTTTCACCGGGATTTACTTCAAAAATCACGCTGCCGCCTTTGCCGCCATCCCCGCCGTCCGGACCGCCCCGGGAAATGTATTTTTCCCGGTGAAACGATACAATGCCGTTTCCGCCGTTTCCGGCGCGAATGATAATATTCGCCTTATCGATAAACATAGATTACGATCCTCTTTTTTCAATGAAAAAGGTGTAACATGGAGCTGTACGCCAGTGTTACACCCTTTTATAACTTGTGTAGAAATTAGTCGGCGTATACGCTGACTTTCTTTTTGCCCTGAGACATGCGCTCAAACTTGACAACCCCATCGATCAATGCAAATAGGGTGTCATCATTGCCACGGCCTACATTGGTGCCGGGATGAATGCGTGTGCCTCTTTGTCTGACAAGGATGCTTCCCGCTTGACAGGACTGACCGTCAGCTCTTTTTACGCCAAGTCTTTTGGATTCGGAATCTCTTCCGTTTTTAGTGGAACCTACGCCTTTTTTATGGGCGAAAAATTGTAAACTAAGTGTTAACATTATGATCTTCCTTTCTTTCCGGATGGGAAAAGGATTTGGTGAGTTTTACATGTTCGGGGTATTGTTTTTGCAAATCTTCTACTTGCAAAGAAAATCCTTTCAGTACCCCGGATACTGCATGGATTTGTGCTTCGGGAATCAAAAGAATCCGGGCATCAAAGTATCCTTTGGCTTCTTTTGCATCGATGGCTAACTTGACACCGAATACCTCGGTGAGCGTATTGCAGACCAACATGGTCATCCCGCTGATGGCAGCGCACAAAGGATCGCCTAATTCTAACATCCTGTCCGCGTGCCCTTGGATTGTAAATCCAGTGGGGTTTCCGCTTTTGTCACAGGAAAAGGCGATTTCTGTCATGCCTTGGCGATGGATGTGATCTGAAGCTTTGTGTAGGGTTGTCTGTGACCCAGCTTCTTCTTTTCGTTTTTCTTGGCTTTATAGCGAAAAACATAGATTTTTTTGCTCTTGCCATGTTTTACAATATTGGCTTTTACAGTAATACCATTCAGTAAGGGAGTACCCACCTGAATACCGTCATGGTCGGAGTATGCTAAAACTTTGTCCAGCATAATTTCTTCGTTTTCGTTGACTTCCAACTTTTCTACGAAGAGAATATCTCCTTCCTGAATCTTGTACTGCTTTCCGCCAGTTTCTACGACTGCAAACACGAAAAGCACCTCGCTTTCCTCATTGTCTCGCTATTATTAGGCAGCGTTTGCTTTATAAGCCTATAATATGCGGCAGGTCATTATAACAAATAATCAAAGAAATGTCAACAGATTTTTTCTCTTTTTTCTCTTTTTTCTCTTTTTCTCAAATTTCTTCTTCGTTACTTTCCAACATCCCCCCGGCTGCCGTATCATGCAGATAGCTATCTGCCTCGGTCAGGGATAAAGCGGTGACCGACTGCAATTTCCGATTGATGACACGGGTTCTGGTTCCCACCAGGGTGTCTAAATCCTTGTATGCCGCATCCAGTTTCTTCTGGGTGGAAGTGAGTATTTGTTCAAACTTCATAAATTCGGTCTTGACCGCGCCCAATACGTTCCATACATCTACCGAACGTTTTTGTACTGCCAGGGTTCTGAACCCCATTTGCAGGCTGTTCAGCAGAGCAGCCATGGTGGTAGGGCCGGCAATATTGATGCGGTAGCTTCTCTGTAATTCTTCTACCATTCCCAACTGCACCACTTCCGCATACAGTCCTTCAATGGGCAAAAACAGAATGCCGAAATCGGTGGTGTGGGGAGGGGAAATATATTTTTCGTGAATATCTTTGGCTTCGGATTTTAACCGCTGTGTTAGGGCATTGGTGGCTGCTTGAATTTGTGCCGCCTCTCCCAGATCCCGGGCGTTTAATAAATTTTGATAGGGATCCAGCGGAAATTTGGAGTCGATGGGCATGTATACCGCTCCATCGTCACCGCCGGGGAGACGGATGGCGAATTCCACTACATTGCGGCTGCCGGGAACGGTGGCAATGTTGGTTTCATATTGTTCAGGCGATAGAATTTCCGACAGAATCGCTTCCAATTGAATTTCACCCAATATCCCCCGGGTTTTCACGTTGGACAGCACTTTCTTTAAATCTCCCACGCCCACTGCCAGATTTTTCATTTCGCCCAGCCCTTTATATACTTCCTCCAGCCGTTCGCTGACAGTTTTGAAGGAACGGCTGATCCGTTCTTCCAGGGTGCTTTGCAGCTTTTCATCCACCGTTTTTTTGATTTCATCCAGTTGCTTGTTGTTTTCCGTCCGCAGCAAATTGAGTTTTTCGTCTATGGTGTTGCGCATGGCTTCCAACAACTGGGCATCGTTACGAGCCTGATTCGCCATACGGTTGTCCAGCCCCGAAATTAAGTTGGCGGCGGCTGCGGCGGTTTGGGTGACGGTTGTCTGCTGT
>DIRA01000015.1:41466-56269 GCA_002427425.1 Clostridiales bacterium UBA5448
GGTGACGGTTGTCTGCTGTGTGGATACAATATCCCCGCGAAGCTCCAGCAGCTTTTTTTCCAGGACTACCCGGTCTTCCGATGCCCGGTGACTGCGGCTCGCCTTCCATGCCATAAAACAGGCAAGGATGGCAAATAAACAGGTTATCATACTACAGACAAGGGTCATTATTTCCATGGATCTCATTCCTCTTCTTTGTTGGCAGCGGTGGCTTTTTTGATGTTTTCTTCATGACCGGCTGCGCTCTTGGCGTAATACATATTACCATGTTTGTCCGAAACAAAAAAGTAATATCCGCCCATATCGTCATCGGGATACAAAGCAGCGGTGATGGCTTCGAATCCGGGATTACAGATGGCACTGGGGGGGAACCCGGCATAGATATGGGTGTTGTATTTGGTATCCGTCTGCAATTCCTCGCGGGTCAGTTCCGTGGTTTTGTTCGGGAAGAAATAGTATAAGGTTGCATCCGAACCGAAGGTCTTAAAGGAAGGAGACTTCAAACGGTTGTGGAACACGGCGGATACTCTATAGAAATCTTCCGTATAATAGGCTTCTTTTTCAATGATGGAAGCAAGGGTGATGATTTTATCCACCGTAAGATCCAGTTCTTTGCAGCGAATATAGTCTTCTTCCATGAATTTGGAATCAAAGGTGCTGAGCAATTTATCAATGACTACGATTTCCGTGATATCGGTCATGGTGACTTCCCCGGTTTCTTCATCGGTTTCCGAGGAATAATACACCGTGTAAAATTGGTAGGTGTCGGGGAACAAATACCCTTCCAGACGATAGACGCGCTCTTCGTCAAATTCCATTTCTTCCAGCATTTCTACGAATTTGTATTTGAAAGGATAGGTATTGATCACATCTACATAATTTTCCCGTTTTCCGATCCCTTTTTGAACGAACTGATTGATGATATCGTCCACCGTCATACCTTCCGTGATACGGATATCTACGATGGTACGCTTGGAAAATGATTTTTTTATAGTGGATATGATCTGTGAATAGTTCATAGTGGCGCTCAGGGTGTAGGCACCGGGCTCAAACTCGATGATATTGGAAGCGTTTTTTGATTTGAAATAAAATTTGAAAACAGAAGGGTAGTTGATGATTTTATTCCGATATAACAAATCCGTCACTTCATTCAAACTCATGTCTTCGGTGATTTCAATGGTCACTTCTACGTCGTCTTTGACAAAGGCAAACACATCGTTTGCAATGCGGATGCCGAATACGGCGATGATTGCGCCGGAAAAAATAACAAAAGCAATATAAATCAAGGCTTTTACAATGCCGATAAGGGCGCCGCCCCGGTCTCGTATCACGATTTTTTCTACCTCTTCTACCGGGGGTTCAGCCCCGTTTTCATGGATGATGGGTTGCGTATTTTCTCTGGGTTCTTCAGGTGTTTCCATGTCGGGTGTAACAGCCATGGCTGCCTGTACCGCGGGAACTGCCGTTGGTTTACCCACGATGGCGGGCTTGGATGGCGCCGCCATGGTTTTCGCCACCAGGGCGGGTTCGGAAACAGGAGAAAGCCTCTTATTGTCTGCTGCCTCGGTGGGCACGGAAGGTTTTTTGTTCATAACCACAGGTGCGGATGAGGGAGCGGGGGAATGCATGCCAACAATGGCAGGTTGTGACGCAACGGCTTTTGTCCCCGGATCGACGGGGACAGCAGGGGCAATGCGTGCAGTTTTTTTGCCGTCTTCCTTGCGATCTTTGGGGGATTTCGCAGGAGAAGCACGAGAAGACGCCCCGGAAACGGCAGCCGCGGCAGAGTTTTCTCTTGTTATCGATTTCTCCTGACGGGGGCGGGGGAGCAGAATGTCGTCATCGGGTTCGGAGGGGACTTGCTTGACACTCATGACAGGGATCCGAGCCGCTTTCCTGCGAGGAGATTCGATATGTTTTTCATCTTCGGGTAAATTTTTTTTCAATTCATCGGACATAAGGTACCTCCGTATGGTATTAGCTTACCGATTTAGAGCCATTGAATGAATTTTAATATACATATGGCCGCAACCAGAATAAAACCGGGGCTGAACACCGCCTGGCGAATTTGTAGGGCAAGTCCGGGAGCGGCTCTTGTGGCTTCTTCGGTTTTTCCGGTCAGTTTTTCTAAAGATTTGATTCTGGATTCTTCCCCATCCTCGATGGGGTCCGCGGTATATATAGACTGACATCGGGCAAAAAAGAAAAAGAGAAAAAAACATAAAAACAAGCCCAGTAAATAAGGAATCATCATAGTTTTTGCGCTCCGATTCAAATACATAATGAACGCATCTTCAAAAAACAAAAGAAACACATTGGTTGCCATATGTAATAAAACGGCGGGCAAAACCGAGTGGGTGATATAGGTTAAAGCGCCCAGCAGGATGCCCATAAACAACAAAAGTGGAAGGGCTTCCGGTGAATAATGAATCAAAGCAAAAAACAAGCCGCTGGTCATGACAGCAACAAAGCCTCCCATGGAGGTATATTCCCGCAAAAAAAGGCATCTGAACACCAGTTCTTCCAATAGAGCAGGCACAAAGGCAAGGCAGGAAAAAAGCAAATAGGCATTGTCGGTGACAATGGGGATGGAAAGGACGGAGGTGATGGAAAAATAACTTTCTCCATGGACATAATACCCCAGACACATGAGGAGCAGACTGCCCAGAATGTACACCACCATGCCAAACAACACCAACGGGAAATGGAAAAAGCGAACCGGCATCAGAGAGGGGATAAACGCGCCTTTGATGCCCCGCATGCGGCTGTAAAAGGCAGAGGGCAATAAAAACACCACAAATTGAACGATGGTCATGGATAAAAAAATACCGTCATGATACGTTTCGGTATACCGGAGCAAGCTGTTGGACAAATCCGTCAGCAGGATGATTGCCAGAAGAAGCAGGGGGGCATAGAGGGAGGCGGGGTGCTTTATTCGCATGGTATCACTCCTTCTTCGGTGCAAATCCATTGACAGGGAATATCGGTTTTTCCCCTGGGAAGAGAGGGAACAAAAAAAGCTTTTCTCACAGCGCACAGGGATATCACCTGATTTTGAGATAAAAATACATCGTAATATCCGCCGCCGTATCCCAATCGATAGCCTTCTTTATCCACCGCCAAAGCAGGAACAAGGCAAAGGGCACCTGTTAATGCGCTTTCTGTCAGACCAGAAAGCGAATGGATGGGGGCGGGTATGGTATGCATATCCATTTGCAACTGTTCCGGATGGGTGACGGGACAAAACAGCATAGTCCGGTTAACCAAACACCGCGGATATGCCATGCGTTTTCCATTTAATATCCCGTCTTGAAACAGAGGCGAAAAATCGATTTCATGTCTTACGGCACTGTATAATAAGACAACAGAGGCGTTTTTATACAGGGGGCTTGCCAAAATGGCGTTCAAAATTTCGGTATCCGTTTTTTGTATTTCCAAGGGCGGGATTTGACTGCGGAGGGATAGAAATTGTTTGCGGAGAAGGGCTTTCTCTTCCATAATGGTTATCTGATATGATAAATGGAGGCGGCAACCTGGTCTGCTTTTTCCTTGCCGCTCAAGAATTCAATGAGAAGAAGGGCAAAATCCATTGCCGTACCGGCTGCTTGTGCCGTGACAAGTTTTCCATCCACGCACAAAGGGGCAGGGCAAAGGGAATCTCCCAAATCCTTCTGCATGGAAGGATAGCATGTGGCTTTTCGCCCGTTTAGAATCCCCATGGATTGAAGTATCGTGGGGGCGGCACAAATGGCAGCCACATAGCGGTTTTGTTCAAAGGTGCGTTGTACCAGCTCCAAGGCTTCTTTCGAGGCGGAAATTTCCTTCACGCCGCCCAATCCGCCGGGCAGAATCACCATGTCCGGGATTTCGTTTGCGATTTGGCGGATGGTCACATCGGCGGTAAACACCACACCGTGTCCCCCGGTGACAGTCAGGCGATCGTCATACAAACTCACGGAGGAAATGGCTATGCCGGCACGACGCAACAAGTCAATAGGGGCCAGAGCTTCCATTTCTTCAAAACCGTCTCCCAATAAAAGATATACCATCATAAACCTCCTGACCTTATTTGGATTTATTATATCACAGAAATCGTAAAATGCAAATAACTTTTGTTTTTTCTTGCATAAATGAGCATTTCTGTGTATAATAAATTCGTTTTAAGGAGGGGATACTATGATCCTTGCGGTCGTTTCCAAAACCGCTATGCTTTTCCTTATTTTGATTATCGGTGTCATCGCCCGTCTTTGCGGTGTGATTGATGCGGCTTCTACAAAAAAACTCTCTGCTCTTTTGGTCAATGTAACCCAGCCCTTGTTGATCATTGACTCGTTTCAGATGCCTTATTCTGGGGAAAAAGTGATATTCGGTCTCAAGGTTTTGCTGGCGTCTGCCATCCTGCATTGTTCGGTGGCATTGATTTCATATGGGGTATTTAAAGTCGAAAAAAGGATGGAACAGAAAAAAGTATGGGAGTTCGCCTTGATTTTCGGTAACTGCGCCTTTTTAGGATATCCGGTGCTGGAAGCGGTGTTTGCCAATCCGGGTGGGGAAAATCCCGGGATTTTTTACGGCGCATTTTACACGTTGATTTTCAATGTTTTCATCTGGACGTACGGGGTGGCTCTGCTGCAGCGGGGAAGACCGGATAGTCGGGAATCTAATAATTGGCGAAAGATTTTCCTCAACATCGGCGTGATTGCCTGTGTAATCGGGTTTCTATTTTTCCTTCTTAAAATCAATCTGCCGCCCATCATCGGCGATGCGGTGACCATGGTAGGCAATATGACCTTCCCTTTGTCCATGCTCATCATCGGCAGTTTAGTGGCGACTTTTGATTTTAAACAGATATTTAAAAATGGAAAATTATATTATTACACTTTTATGAAATTGCTTGCATGGCCCTTGCTGGTGACGGCGATTTGCTCATTTTTGCCTTTTGATTCTCATTTGCTCCTTCTTTGCGTGGTGATGGCTTCGGTACCTGCCGCATCCAATTGTGCCATTTTTGCGGAGCTGTATGACGGAGATTCTATTTTGTCTGCCCAGTGCGTGGGTCTGACAACCCTGTTATCCATGGGAACCATTCCTTTGAATTTATGGATTGCTCAAAACATCTTTGGCATATAAATAAAATTGAAACCCCGGCATCATGATATAATCCCCTTAGAGTAGACACTTGAAATAACAAAAGATTTCAAGACTACTCTAAGGGGATTACTGTTATGTCAAAAAGAAGAAATAAGAAATATAGCAAGGAATTGAAGTTACAAGCGGTGCAAGAATACCTTTCTGGAAACAGAAGCATGTGTGAAATTTGTAAAAACACAGCATTTTAGATCACAGTGTGCCCAGCGATTGGATAAAGTAGTATAATGGTCATAAAGAAATCAAGGAGTCGTACGGCTCCGGAACGGAAATCTATATGACCAAAGGAAGAAAAACGACACAGCAGGAACGAGCAACAACAACCAACTCGTTTTTCACACTTTTGATGATGCGGTCATGGCAAATCCTGATGCACATCCGCTGTTTTACAGTGACAGAGGATTTCAGTACACAAGCAAGATGTTTCACGCAAAGCCCAAAGAAGCCATATGCGGCAGAGCATGTCGCGGGTCGGACATTGTATCGACAACGGTCCGATGGAAGGCTTTTGCGAAATCCTAAAGTCTGAAATGTACTATCTTCGCAAATTCAATTCAACCGATGAATTGACTGCAGCCATTGAACACTACATTGCTTTTTACAACACACGGCGCTACCAAAGTCGGCTTTGTTGCATGACGCCGATGGCATTTCATCGCGCTGCGTAGCGTTCCTCTTCCAGCGTGAAAAATTCCGCCCTGCTACGCAGCAGGGCGGAATCCAAACAACTGAATATTTTTGTTTTTTCGTCTGTCTACTTGACAGGAAGCGGTTCATTTTTTAGATTTTTATTTTCTTCATTTTCTGTGTTTTTTCGGTATCTTTTTTGCTACGGATCAAGGACCAGAAAGGGCCTGCCAGATAGATGGACGTGAAGAAACCGGCAACAATACCGATGATCAAAGGTAGGGTGAAGTTGCGGACCGAGGGGGTTCCCATGATATAAATCATGGTGATGGTCAGTAAGGTGGTAATACTGGAATTCAAAGTACGGGTGAACGATTTCGATACGGAGGTATTGATTACCTGATTGAAATCTGCCATGGGATCGCTCTTAACAATTTCACGCACACGATCAAAGACGATGATGGTATTGTTGATGGAGTAACCTAAGATGGTTAAAATACAGGCAATCAAATTGGAGTTGACGGAAATCTGAAAGACCGAGTAGAATAGCAGCATGGCGATCACGTTTAAAGTGAGACATACGATGGCGGCGAGGGCGCTTTTCAGTTCAAAGCGAAAGGTGATATACACCAGCATCAATACAATGGCAATGATGGTGGATAAAATCACGGAACGCTGAATGTCTTTGGATACGCTGCCGCCAATGTTGTCAAAGGAAATGGGGGACGCGCCTTCCATCGTACTCAGCTTGAATTTTTCAACGATGGCGGTCTGCAGCGCTTCACGGTTGGTTGCATTCAACTCGGTGGATTTTACCACAATTTGACTTTCACCGGTACGCTGTATGGAAGAAGGTGCAAACTGCACGGTGTCTTTGAACAAGGTTTCCAAAGCATCGGAATCTTCTACTGTGGTGGCTCTGCCGAAATCAACGGTCAGGGTGGCACCGCCGGTAAAGTCCACATCAAGGTTGAAACCAAAGAGAAATACCGATGCAATAAAGAAAAGAACAAAGGCGATGCTGATACTGAAAATCAGCTTCTTATGGCGGATGATGTCGAAAGTATCCAGATTGATTCGCTTCATTTCGCCGCCTCCTCTCTTTTGACTCCGAAATATCTGCTTTGGTTGAATTTCAATTTCACAGCTAATTTCAGCAAACTGCGGGTAATCACAATGGCGGAGAACATGGAAACAACCACGCCGATGAACAGGGTTTGGGCAAAGCTGAGAATGAAGCCGGTTCCAAAGAAATACAACACGAAACAGGCAATCAACGTGGTGATATTGCTATCCAAAATCGCAGTAAACGCACGTTTGAATCCGCCGGTAACCGCTGTGGGAACGCTTCTTCCCAGACGCAGCTCTTCTTTGATTCGCTCAAAAATAACGCAGTTGGCGTCCACTGCCATACCGATGGAAAGAACAATACCGGCAATACCGGACAAAGACAGATTGATCCTGAACATCACCAACAGAATGGCGACAATGGCAGTGTATTCCAACAATGCAATGGAAGCCACAAAACCGGGCATTTTGTATACCAACATCATAAACAGCATGACCAAAATGACGCCGATTCCGCCGGCAATCAAGCTGCTGGTCAAAGCGGATTCACCCAACTGAGGGCTCAAAGACTGCGCCTGAATTTCTTTCAGGGCAAAAGGAAGACGGCCGGCTGCAATCACGCCTGCCAAGTAAGAAGCACCTGCTTCGTCAAAAGAACCGGAAATCATAATATCAGAACTGGTGATGGTCTCACTGACGTAAGGCTGGGAAATCACATTTTCGTCCAGCATAATGGAAATATAGTTTTTCTTGGAGGCGGACTGCGCCGCTGCGGCGGTGGTGGCCGCGGAGAATTTGCTGACGGCCGCGGAAGTCAATGTAACGCTGACATAGTGTTCATATTTGCCGCTGACAGAGCTGGTGGGGCCATACTGGGCTTTGGCACCGGCAATATCGTCGCCGTCCAATACAATATCACCGTCCGCGTTGCGGAAGGTCAATACAGCAGTGGCACCCAATTTTGCACTGGCTTCACCGGGGTCAGAAATTTCGGGAATTTCAATCTGAATGCGCTTTTCACCGGATTTGGTCACAGCCGCTTCCGTATAACCCAGGGTATCCAGACGGGAGCGCATCATGCTGATGACGGCGTTCATATCGTCGGCGGAAGGGGATTCCTTAGTGTCGGCTTCAAAGACCAATAGAGAGCCGCCGGACAAATCCAGTCCCAGGGGAATCGCATCCTGATCAAAAACACCGGGATAATCAAAGTAGGCTATGCCGCACAGCGCAACGGAAACAGTCAGCGCAATTGCTAGCAAAACCACAATCAGTTTCATTACATGCTTTGACATGATTATTTTCGTTCCTTCCAAAATATAATTGGTTTCACTTTTCCATTATAACGGTAATTTAATTTTCCGTCAAGTGAAAATAAAATGTAATTTTTGCTTTTTAATTAGGTTTATATGATTTTGTTCGGAGAAAGGTCGAAATCCAAAGGGGGCAGGCAGAGTTTTGCAACCCCCAATCGGGCTTCGTCCAGGGAAAACCCTGTCAAAGAAAGCCCTGCCTCTCCCGTAATACGACTATGAACAGCCATTTCTGCCAGCACTTCCTGACCGAATTTGACGCGTACAACCGGGTTTTTCGTGGCAAGAATTCGTCCGGATTCAATGAGAATTTGCTTTTTTCCTTCTTCCGTCAGTTCTAATACGATGGCATACATGGCATCCGCGGGATTTGTTGAGGTGGTATCCAAAACGAACGTTGCTTTGGTCCACTGGTGGGGGGATAAGACGGTTTTACCCTCAACATCCACCACCACGGGGGTGTCCCGTCGGTTGCACAACAAAGCGGATTCGGCACTGCTCAAGGTATAATCTTCAAAATGAATGGTGACCGTTTCATCTTTGTTGACTGTGATGGTATATTTCACCGATGTGTACAGCATGGCGTTCAAACGAGTGCGGATCTGTTGATTCAAAGCTTCTTCCTGCCTTTTCTCCACACCCCCCGGAAGGAAAAACACCGCTTCGGAGGGGGTGGGTGTGTATTGTTTACAGGAAGTCAGGAGAAGCATCCATATGACTAAGGTAGAAAATAAGCGTTTCATGCCTGCAGGAGTTTTTCCAATGCGGACAAACGCACACAGCAGCAAAGAATCCGGATGGCTGTTTGCAATTCTTCGTTGGATGGATACGTGGGAGCAATCCGTAAATTGCAGTCGCGGGGATCTTGGTTGTAGGGGAATGTGGCACCGGCATTGGTCAGGGTCACGCCGGCATTTTTTGCCAATTCCCAAGTGCGGCGGGCAGTGTTTTCATACACATCCAGGCTGATGAAGTATCCGCCTTTGGGATGATGCCAAGAGGCAATACCTTTATCTCCCAGTTCGGCTTTTAATGTCTTTAAAACGCAGTCAAATTTGGGTCTTAAAATCGCTGCTTGCTTTTGCATATGTTCTTTCACGCCGGAGGCACAACCGAAATATTTCACATGGCGCAGCTGATTGAGCTTGTCATGGCCGATGGTCTGGGCGCACAATTTCTTTTTCCGCCGGGCTATGTTGGTTTCCGAAGCGGCAAAGAGTGCCACGCCTGCGCCGGGGAAGGTGATCTTCGAGGTCGAAGCGAACATGAACACTCTGTTTTCGGTGCCTTGCTGCTTGCATGCGGCAAGAAGGTCGAGCAGGGGCTCGGTTTCGGCGTTCAAATCATGGATTAAATAGGCATTGTCCCAGTAAATACAAAAATCCTCGGCAGCGGTTTTCAGGGATGCAAAGCGGCGCACCACCTCGTCGGAATAGGTAATACCGGTGGGATTGGAATACTTGGGTACGCACCAGATACCTTTGATGGAGGCATCTGAAGATGCCAGTTGTTCTACCTGGTCCATATCGGGGCCGTCTGCATTCATTTTCACGGGGATCATTTCGATGCCGAAGGTTTCGCAGAGGGTGAAATGCCGGTCATAGCCGGGTGCGGGGCAGAGAAATTTGATTGTTCCTTGCTTGCACCAGGGTTCCTTTCCGTTCACACCAAAAAGCATAGCGTCCGCCATGGTATCGTACATGATGTTCAGGGAGGAGTTGCCCATGACGATCAATTCACTTTCTTGTACGCCGATCAGTTCGGCGAAAAGGGCTTTGGCTTCGGGGATACCGTCCACCAATCCGTAGTTGCGGCAATCCCATCCGTTTCTTGTGTAGCAATCTTGGTTGCCTGCCAGCACGGTGAGCATACCCTCGATGAGATCCAATTGATCGGCACCGGGTTTTCCACGGGACATATCTAGTTTTAAACTGGATTTGCAAAATTCACCGTACTGCTCTTTGATTTGGTTGTATTCATTCCGTAATTCCATTTGAGATGCGGAAAGATAGCTCTTCATATCGTCATTACTCCTTAAAATTCGGCACTGCCAACCGTGCGGGGGAATGCTTCCACATCACGAATATTGGATACACCGGTTACATACATAATCAAACGTTCAAAACCGAGACCGAAACCGGCATGTTTTACACCGCCGTATCGTCTCAAATCCAAATACCAACTGTAATCTTCTTTATCCAGATCCAGTTCCTCCATGCGGGCTTCTAACAAATCCAGCCGTTCTTCTCTCTGGCTTCCACCAATGAGTTCTCCTACGCCGGGAACCAACAAATCCATGGCGGCGACGGTTTCATTGTCATCGTTCAGGCGCATGTAGAAAGCTTTGATTTCTTTGGGATAATCGGTGACAAAAATGGGCTTTTTAAAGACCTTTTCGGTGAGATACCGTTCATGTTCGGTCTGTAAATCGCAGCCCCATTCCACCGGGTAGTCAAATTCGGAGGCGTTTTGTTTCAAAATTTCAATGGCTTTGGTATAGGTAATTTGTCCGAACTCACTGTCCACCAGCTTGGTCAGACGCTCCAACAGGGTGTTATCCATAAATTGATTGAAAAATTCCATTTCCTGGGGACAGCGCTCCAGTATAAAGCGTATGACGTACTTCATCATGTCTTCTGCCAGGCGCATATCGTCTTCTAAATCGGCAAAGGAGATTTCCGGCTCCATCATCCAAAATTCCGCCGCGTGGCGCGGGGTGTTGGAATTTTCAGCCCGGAAAGTAGGACCAAAGGTGTAAATGTTGGCATACGCCAGAGCGAAACATTCCCCGTTCAGCTGTCCGGATACCGTCAAGTTAGCGGGTTTTCCGAAAAAATCTTCGGAATAATCGATGCTGCCGTCTTGCAGGCGAGGGGGATTTTCCAGATTCAGGGTGGTCACCTTGAACATTTCACCGGCACCTTCGCAGTCACTGGCGGTGATGATGGGAGTGTTCACATACACAAAGCCCCGTTCCTGGAAAAAACGATGGATGGCATAGGCCGCTATCGAGCGCACCCGAAACACCGCGTTGAAGGTGTTGGCGCGAGGACGCAAGTGGGCGATGCTCCGCAAAAATTCCAGGCTGTGGCGTTTTTTTTGCAGGGGATAATCGGAGGTGGAAGCGCCTTCTACGGTGATTTCGGTAGCCTGTAGTTCAAAGGGCTGGGGGGATTCGGGGGTCAAAACCAACTCTCCCGTGATTTTCAGCGCGGCACCGATGCTTTGTTTGGCAATGTCTTTGTAGTTTTCCATACGGTCGGCGGCAAAGACGATCTGTAAATTTTTAAAGCAACTTCCGTCGTTAAGTTCAATAAACCCGAAAACGTTGCTGGAACGCAAGGTGCGGATCCAGCCGGCAACGGTTATGGTTTGATCACTGTAAGGAGCAATCTCCTGGTACAAAGATGCAATTTTTGTTCTCTTGTCGTACATGTTCTTTATGCTTTCCTTTCGTCCTGCTTGCGCAGTTCTTTACGGCTGATTTTTCCACTGGTGGTTTTGGGCAGCTTGTCTACAAACGCAACCACACGGGGATATTTATAGGGAGCCGTGGTATGCTTGACATGGTTTTGCAGCTCCTTTTTCAGCGCATCCGAAGGGGTGTATCCCTTTGCCAGAACAATGGTTGCTTTCACCACCTGTCCGCGGATGGGGTCGGGCACGGCGGTGATGGCGCATTCCAACACGGAAGGATGGGTCATCAAAGCACTTTCCACTTCAAAGGGTCCGATACGGTAACCGGAACATTTGATGATATCGTCGCTTCTGCCCTCAAACCATAAATAGCCTTCGGAATCTCTCCAGGCCGTATCGCCGGTATCGTACCAGCCGTTTTTGAAGGAGTGGCTCATGGCTTCAGGATCGTCCACATAGCACCGGAACAGGCCGACGGGATGATATTGATCCACATTCCGAACCACGATGCTGCCCACCACGCCGTCTTCACAAGTCTGTCCGTTTTCATCCACAATGTCCAGGTCAAACAGGGGAGAGGGCTTGCCCATGGAGCCGGGTTTGATGGGGAACCATTCGTAGTTGCCCACGATTACAGGAGTTTCGGTCTGACCAAAACCTTCTGTGACCCGCAGGCCGGTCAATTGATAGAATTTGTGATACACTTCCGCGTTCAAGGGTTCGCCGGCAATGGTGCAGTGATGAATGGTGGTAAAATCACAGCCGGACAAATCTTCCTTGATCAAAAAACGGTAAATGGTGGGAGGAGCGCAGAATGTGGTCAGGCGGAGACGATGGATGGTGGCGAGCATATTGGCAGGGACGAATTTTTCGGTATCGTATGCCACGATCACGGCACCGCAAATCCATTGTCCGTATATTTTTCCCCAGGCAAACTTCGCCCAACCGGAATCGGAAACAGTCAGATGTCTGCCGCCATCCTCCACTTTATGCCAGTATTTGGCGGTGATGATATGCCCCAAAGGATAATCGAAGTTATGAAGCACCATTTTAGGCATTCCGGTGGTACCGGAGGAGAAGTACAAAAGCATGGGATCATCTATGGTGGTGGAGATACGTTCCAATTTTTCCGAGGCGTTTCTCATCATCAAACGGAGGTTCAGGCAATTGGACGGCACTTTGTCCCCGACCACCAGCACCTGATCCAAGGTCCGGCATTCGGGACGGGCTATTTCGGTGTTCTGCAGTATTTCTTCTTCATCCACCACGCAGATGGCTTTTACGTTTGCGTTGTTGCAGCGATAGACAATGTCTTTGGGTGTCAGCTGGAAGGTGGCAGGAATGACAACGGCACCGATTTTATGAAGAGCCAGCATACAAACCCATACTTCGATTCTCTGTTTCAGAATCAGCATGACGGTATCGCCTTTTTTGATTCCCAGGGATAAAAAGATGTTGGCTGCCTGGTTGCTCAATTTGGTCAAATCGGTAAAGGTCAGAATCTTATCGATGCCCCCGTCGTCGGTCCAGTACAACGCTTCCTTATTGGGAAAATTTTTCCCCCACTCGTCGATGATGTCATAGGCAAAGTTGAAATTGTGGGGAACATTGACCGAATAGTTCTGTTTAAAATCCTCGTATGAATCAAATTCAATTCTCGGCAGATACCGTTTGAGGAGATAATCTTTAGAATTCATGACGCATTGCTTCCTTTCACGATTGGGAACTCTCATTGATAACGGTCAAAAATACGGAATCTTCACCCGCTGCTCTTTGGCCGTGAGGAATGGTGGGGTTGAAATAGATGCTGTCACCGGTATGAAGGGTGATTTCTTTGGCACCCATGGTGATGATGATGGTACCCTTTAGGACATAGTTGAATTCCTGCCCTTTATGGGTAACCAGTTTGGCAGGTTTGTCCGAGGTTTTTAACGATACGATCATGGGATCCATCTGACGGTTGATATAATTGGTTGCCAAAGAAGAAAAACTGTATCCCGGAAAGCGTTCAATGCTGACGCCAAACCCGTTTCTGACCACGGTATAATCCGCCATGCGTG
Organism: Clostridiales bacterium UBA5448; assembly: GCA_002427425.1. Classification (GTDB taxonomy): domain Bacteria; phylum Bacillota; class Clostridia; order Oscillospirales; family SIG627; genus UBA5448. Next base: position 55,100 of record DIRA01000015.1, read on the forward strand.
CATTTTCACCCGTGAGCAAAGCAGTAGAGTCGATGCCCATGACAGCGGCGGCACCGTAAATAACGCCGATGGGAATATCTTCTTCCCCCTGTTCATACTGGGTGTATCCTTCCAGAGTCAAGCCCAGTTTTTCTGCCATTTCCTCTTTGGATATTTCCAGAATTTGGCGCAATTCCCGTATACGGGCGGCAATCTGGATGACATGTTTGTTGGGAGCGGTTTTATCCATCATGTTCCCCTTTCCAGCAAGATCATTTGAATTGAACTGATTTATTATTATATAACAACTTGTCGATTCTTACAAGGGATTTTTACAAAAAAAATGAAAAATATATGTACTTATATGTACTTATATGTACGATCATTCCTTTTTTGCCCGATACGGTAAAAGGGAAGCAAAGAATACTTTTTCCTTTGCCCGTTATTTGTAAATCGGTTTGCTTATCTGCCATCTGTATATCCCGTTCTTTTCTTGACTTTTTTTCATGGGTATGCTACCCTGTGTTACGGGGTGAAAACATGAAAATTCTCCAGTTTGCATTGGGCGGAAACAAGACCAACGGTTATCTGGTTTTTCAAGAAGACGGCGGGGAATGCTTTGTCATCGATCCCGGTGCCGAAGCCCAAAAACTCTATGAAAAAATACAAGCTCACAGTCTGCGGGTCAAAGAGATTCTCTTGACCCACGGACATTTTGATCATATCATGGCGGTGGATGAACTGCGAAATGTAACGGGCGCCGGACTTGCCATGCATGCATCCGATGCCTGTATGCTCCAAGACGGGCAAAAAAGCTACGCCCTTCCTTTTGCGGGAAGACAGGCGCCTTTCCATCCGCCTTCCCGGCTTTTACAGGATGGGGACAAAGTATCCTGTGAAGGGGTAACCCTCACCGTCATGCATACTCCCGGTCATACCCCCGGTTCGGTGTGCTATGGGGGGGACGGGGTGATTTTCACCGGAGATACTTTGTTTGCCGGTTCGGTGGGTAGATGCGACCTATGGGGTGGGGATGAAGATGCTTTAATCAATTCCCTCTCCCGTTTTCATGCGTTTCCCGCGGAAACCCGGCTGTATCCGGGACATGGCAGTTCCACTTCCATCGGCAAAGAAATAAGAACCAATCCCTTTTTATGCCGTTGAAACAAGGGGCTGTCGTAAAACAGCCAC
>DIRA01000009.1 GCA_002427425.1 Clostridiales bacterium UBA5448
CTTGACATTTCACCATAGGACTTTAAAAAAGTTTTTTGGTAATGTTTTGAATAAAATAAATTTTATATTTCTCAATTTCCTCGGGGGAAAAATCACCTTGAAAATTCTCTGTAACGGTACTCATATCCAAAGGGAGATTCAAATACCGACTGACTTCATCCCCATAGGCAAATCCGTCAAGCAGGATGTCTTTTGTGGTTTCATCCCCTAGGTTGGTATTATTAATCAGCCCAGTGATGTTCAATCTTGACACCGTTTCGATACTGTCCTTCAAGATCATCAGCTGCTGCGGCGACGCGATCAAAGGGCGAGAGGCATTGATGACCATTTGCATGGTATACTTGGTTTTATTAAAGTAATCGGCATACACGCCCAACACGGTGGCGCCGCTATCATCTCCACCTACATCAAATACGGCATAGTCATCTTCGAAGGCACTGTAAACAGCCGAAGTCAATGCAGGTATATCCACGTTGCTTCCGGCATACAGGGGAGAAATGGGGCGAATGCCTGCTTGGATGATATCCTGTTCGTTATCGCTGGCACGGAAATAGGGATTGACAATATCCATATCCAGCAAGGTCACTTGTTCATCCGGATGTTCTTTTTTATAGGCAAGCACGGCATTGACGGAAATATTGGTTTTTCCGCTCCCGTAATGACCGCAGAAAATACGCATGATTTGACGAGACATATATACCTACCTTTTGTTTAATATTTTTATTATAAACGCATCGATGTTATTTGTCAACAAAAATGGACAACAATGATACAGGCATCCCAAAACAAAATCAATATCAATTTATCACAAGTATGTAGAAAATAGACAAAGCTGGCACCCTGATGAAAGGTACCAGCTTTTTGAAATACTATGATTATATTTTATGTCATCATCTGATTTTGGCATTGACTTCTGCAGATCGTACATCAAAAGAACCGCTGCTTGCAGTGGGCGATGTAGAGGGATAAAATTCTTTGATGGGGAATTCCAAACTTTTGAACAGAGAGCAGGGATCAGTATAAGGAGATACAATTTCACAGGGTTCTTCAGGGAGACAGTAATCACAAGCAGGCACCACAAGTTGAGAGGCTCTTTCGATGCGAACCACTGCGAAGACACCGATTGTAATGTAGAGTTTTTTGCTGCCGCAGAAATCACAGAATTTACTTTGGAAACAGCATCTGATCTGTTCCGGAATGCTGGACAAGGTGATATCCGGGTTATCATAAGTGGTGCAAAGGCCTTCCGTTATGATCAGTTTCAATGAAATGGGGTCCACGACTTCTACAACGACTTTGGGAAGGCTGGTGGTGGCGTTGATGGGATTGCAGTCCGGAATCATGCAGAAATGATTAAAAATGTCTGATTGGAAGGTGGTTACATTGCCTTCTCCGCCGTAAAGCATGACTGTTTTGTCTGCCATTGAAATACCTTGAATTTCAGTGATGGTGCTGTTTGGACCGCAGCATTCCAGTTCAATGTAGAAGTAGTACCGGATGTTGACTTCATAATATCCTCGGTTGAATGGTACTTCATCTGTAGTGATTTGGGTCCATACGACTTTGATGCTCTTGACCCTTACATTGCTTGACGCATCGAGGATTTCCTGCCCGTCGCCGCAAAGGAATATCCGCAAATTGCTCATACATTCCTGATAGCGGCAGGAATCATAAATACGGTAAGTATCGATGCAGCAGTCGTCGTCCTTGCATTTGTTATTCATTCTTGTGTTGGGGCATATTTTGTTTTCCATAAACGGTTACCTCCATAAAATCTGTTTTGTGTCGTTATTAGAATATGCAAACATAAAAAAAGAGTTATTGCATTTTCGTGAGAATTTTAAGCAGATACTTGAAAATATCTTGCGAATACTATATGATTGTGGGAGAAAGCGGGGGATATCCATTGATTCAATTTCAAGCGTATGGTCTGGATGCTTATATCAATCAAGAAGAATATGCAAAGTATTATCAAAAAGCATACGATGCTTCTACCACCTTGCTGGCGGGACCTTCCTGCCCGAATAAACCAAAAGGTTGGTTCACTCTGCCGGAAGACTATAATCGGGATGAATTTCATCGCATTCAAAAAGCTGCGGATAAAATCAGATCTTCTTGCGATATACTCATAGTCATCGGTATCGGCGGTTCCTATTTGGGAGCCCGGGCAGCCATTGAATTTGTTTTGGGTGCCAACTATAATCTGACCAGTCCCTCTGGACCACGGGTTTATTTTGCGGGAAACACTTTGGATGAGGATACAACGGCGGATATGCTGGCACTGTGTCATAACAACGATGTCTGTCTTAACGTTATTTCCAAATCGGGAACAACCACCGAACCCGCCATTGCTTTCCGCTTGTTCAGAAACATGTTGGAGAATAAATACGGCAAAACGGACGCTAGAGAACGGATCTTTGTAACGACAGATCAAAACGCAAACAAGAGTTCCCTCAGACGACTTTCTGATGAAAATGGCTATGAAACCTTTGTGGTTCCTGATGATATCGGAGGTCGTTACAGCGTTCTCACCGCCGTGGGACTGTTGCCCATCTGTGCCGCCGGCATTGACATTGCTCACATGATGAATGGTGCCGCCATGGCAAAAAAAGAGCTGGAACAATTCGATCGGGAAGACAATATGGTTCTTTCATACGCCGCCATTCGGAACGCATTGCTTGATAAAGGATTGCACATTGAAATATTTGTGGCCTATAGACAATGTATGCAGATGTTCAATGAATGGCTCAAACAATTGTTCGGAGAATCAGAAGGGAAAGAGGGTAAAGGTATTTTTCCCGCTTCTGTCATCAATACCACCGATTTACATTCTATGGGGCAATATATCCAGGAAGGGCAGCGCATCTTGTTTGAAACCGTGATTGATTTTGCCGCGCCTGTAAACAATCTGGCTGTTCCCGCGGAAGAAAAAGCACAAGACGGTTTGGAGTATTTGGTGGGAAAAAAACTGTTTGATATCAATCGCAAAGCCATGGAAGGTACCCGTCAAGCCCATTTGGATGGAAAGGTACCCAATCTGTCGGTCACCTTGCAAGACCGTTCTTCCGCATCTTTTGGATATGCTGTTTACTTTTTTGAATTGGTGTGCGCCATTTCCGGATATACCCTCCCAATCGATCCATTCAACCAGCCCGGCGTGGAACTATACAAGAAAAATATGTTCCGTTTATTGGGGAAAGCGGGATATTAAACAAATTTATTTTCCTCTTTCTGTGCAGATTCACAAAAGTAAATTTTCCCCTTGATAGATTACGTTTTATGTAGTAAAATATATTCAGGGGAAAATTAAGAGTTTCGCACCCTGGGCATTTTGCCATCGGCGAAACACTGAAAGGCGGAATGGTATGGTTCGAATGATTATCGGTCGAAAAGGAACAGGAAAGACCAAACTATTGATTGAGCTTGCGAACAAGGCGGTTGAGACTTCTCCGGGGCACGTCGTATGCATAGAGAAGGGCAATAAACTCATTTTTGATGTTCGGCACCAGGTTCGTTTGGTGGATACGGATGAATATAATGTTAACAATGCGGATGCATTGTACGGAATGGTTTGCGGCATTTTTGCAGCCAATTATGATATCAAAGATTTGTTCATCGACTCCTCCTTAAAGATTTGTTCCAATAACATGGATGCCTTTGTCACCTTTATTCAAAGACTTGAAAAACTGGCACATAAGTATGAAGTGAATTGTGTCACCACCGTCTCCGTTGACATAGCTGAACTACCCGCTTCGCTGAACAAATACGTGTATTGATCAATCATAGCGGGGTGCGGATAAACCGCACCCCGCTTGCTTTTTAGGTTTTAGGTATAAATATGATTTGGACAGAAGTTAACATTACTCTTGAACATGCCGCGATTGCTTGCGTTACCTCCTTGCTCACCTCTTTAGGAGAAGAATCTTTTGTGGTATCGGACTATTCCGACCTGGAAGAATTGCTGGAAAACAAGCAGATTTTTTATGATTATGTGGAGAATTCCTTGTTTCTATCCAAAAACGAAAAACCTGTCATCACCCTGTACTTTGAAAAAACGCCCGAAGGATTTGAACGGATGTATATTCTGCGTGAAACGATTCATCGCTATTTTAAAGAAAATCCATCCGCTGGGGCTTATTCCTGGAAAGAAGATACCATTGCTAACAGCGATTTTGAACATGTATGGAAACAATATTTCAAACCCCTGCTCATCGGAAAAACCTTTTGCATTAAACCCACCTGGGAAACCGTTCCGGATGCATGGAAAGAAAATCAGGTAGTGTTGGAAATTGATCCCGACGCCGCTTTTGGCACCGGTTCTCATGCTACCACCCGCATGTGTATGGAGGCCATTGAAACCATCGATCTGAACAACGCCCATGTTCTGGATGCAGGTTGTGGCAGTGGGATTTTAGGCATTGCGGCTTTATTGTCGGGGGCATCCTCTTTGTGTGCGGTGGATATCGATGAAGCGGCCGTACGGATTACAAAACAAAATGTCCATATCAACCGCTGTGATCCCTCCCATTGCACGATCGCCTGCTGCGATTTGACCTCCCCGGTTGCGTATCAAATAATAGGAACCCAGCCCTTTGATGTGATTTTCGCTAACATCGTAGCCGACGTGTTAATTTCTCTTGCCGATGTCTTCTTTTCTCTATGCAAACCGGGCGGAGTCCTGATTGCTTCCGGTATTCTGGACGAAAGAGCCCTCGAGGTCATACAAGCGTTGGGAAAGTCGGGGTTTCGTATCCGGAAAACTTTTACTTCGGAAGGATGGACGGCAGTGATTGCCGAGAAATAGGTGATTATGAAAATTCGTATTTTGTCATGGGTTCTTATTTTGGCATTATGTGTGCTCACTTCTTGTTTTGAATCCTATCTTCCATCACAGGAAGAGATAGAGAACAACTTCAAGTCCTTTCAAAACGAATACCTGGCAGCGGCTCAAGCGGCATTTTCCTATGAAGGCGAGCATTATTTTTCCACCACCTATAATTCCAGACCCAGAGGATGGAATGGAGGGGATGGGGTGTATAAGGGGGATATGGAAGACAATATTTCCCTGGTCGAAAACGAAGCATTGTATACGCTTTTTACCACATGCGGCGTCAATTCCATGCATTCCAGTTTTACCGATATGTTGCAGGTTTGCGAATTCAATTGTGCCGGCAGCGGCAGTGTTTACAGCGGGATCTATTTTACCAACTCGGACCAAGCTTTATGTTTGATGGATTTTGCCCTTGAACTGAAAGAAAACGGTAACGGCTATAGTGCAAATCTGGGGGGATGGAGTTATTACTATACCGAAAAGATCTCGGATTGTTTTTTTTACTATGAAGCAAGAAGATAATCCCGAATTCCGCATCAAATCGATGCGGAGTTCTGTGTTTTTGGGTCTAAACTCTTGATTTTTGTGGTTAAATTATGTATGATATTGATATTGCATTATAATTTTGAAAGGAAACTGTTATGTCACATCAACTGGACAAGACGTATAATCCGAAATGTTTTGAAGAAAGACTTTATAAGGAGTGGGAAGAAAAGGGCTATTTTCAGCCTTCCGACGACAGATTGAAGAAACCCTTCAGTATTGTCATTCCTCCACCCAACGTAACCGGGCAATTGCACATGGGTCATGCCTTGAACAATACACTGCAGGACATCATCATCCGTACCAAACGGATGCAGGGATACAACGTGCTGTGGGTTCCCGGCACCGATCATGCCGGAATTGCCACCCAAATCAAAGTGGAAGCCAATCTTCGTGAGAGTAAAGGGTTGTCCAAGTACGATGTAGGTCGTGAAGCCTTTTTGGAACTGGTATGGGACTGGAAACGCCAGTATGGTAACCGCATCATCGAACAATTGAAAAAGCTGGGGTCTTCCTGCGACTGGACCAGAGAACGTTTCACCATGGATGAAACCTGCTCCAAAGCTGTAAAAAAGACCTTTGTTTCTTTGTATAAAAACGGTTTGATTTACCGCGGATACCGTATCATCAACTGGTGTCCCAACTGTAAAACAGCCCTGTCGGATACTGAAGTAAACCACATCGATATGGACGGTCATTTCTGGCATATTCGTTATCCCTTTGAGGCTTCCGATGAATACTTGGAAATTGCTACCACCCGTCCCGAAACCATGCTGGGGGATACTGCCGTTGCGGTAAACCCACGGGATGAACGGTATACCCATCTGGTAGGCAAACATTTGATACTACCGTTAGTGGGAAGAAGGATTCCCGTCATTGCCGACGAATACGTAGATATGAAATTCGGTACCGGCTGCGTGAAAATCACACCCTGTCATGATCCCAATGACTTTGAAGTGGGCAAACGCCATGGTCTAGAAATGGTGGAAATTCTCAACGGAGATGGCACCATCAATGAAAATGGCGTCGTATACGAGGGCATGGATCGATTCACGGCGAGAAAAAAAATCGTGTCGGATTTAAAAGACCGGGGATTTTTAGTAAAAGTGAAGCCCCATTCTCACCCTGTGGCTCACTGCTATCGCTGTGATACCGTGGTGGAACCTTTGTCCAGCCGTCAGTGGTTTGTGGATATGAAACCTTTGGCGGAACCTGCTATTGAGGTTGTCAAGTCCGGTGAGATTCAATATATTCCTCCGCGCTTTTCCAAGAATTATCTCAACTGGATGGAAAACATCCAGGATTGGTGTATTTCCAGACAACTTTGGTGGGGACATCGTATCCCTGCCTATTACTGCGATGATTGCGGCGAAATCATGGTAGAGGAAGAAGATGTGCATACCTGTACCCAATGCAAAAGCCACAACATCCGTCAGGATGAAGATGTACTGGATACCTGGTTCTCTTCCGCCCTCTGGCCTTTTTCCACGTTGGGGTGGCCGGATAATACCGCCGATTTAGAATATTTCTATCCTACCAGTGTATTGGTCACCGCATATGATATCATCACCTTCTGGGTCAGTAAGATGATTTTCTCCGGATTGAAGTTCATGAAAAACATTCCCTTCCCCCATGTGTTTATTCATGGTCTGGTGCGGGATGCCCAGGGTAGAAAGATGTCTAAATCTCTTGGAAACGGCATTGATCCCTTGGATATCGTGGATCAATACGGTGCCGATGCTTTGCGCTTTACGTTGGCTACCGGCAATTCTCCCGGAAATGATATGCGCTTTTCCCAAGAACGGGTGGAAGCATCCCGTAACTTTGCTAACAAATTGTGGAATGCCGCCCGGTTTATTCTAATGAATCTTACTTTAGATTCCATCCATGAACCCGACACAAACACCTTGGTGCCAGAAGACAAATGGATTTTGACCCAATATAATGAATTGGTGGAAAACATTACAAACAATATTGAAAAATATGAATTGGGCGTAGCGGTATCCAAACTGTATGACTTTATCTGGGACGTTTTCTGCGATTGGTATATCGAGCTGATCAAACCCCGATTGTTTGAGAAGGAAAGCGACAGCAACCAAGCGGCCCAGAATACCATAGCTTATGTATTTACCGGTACTTTGAAGCTGCTTCATCCCTTTATGCCCTTCATCACAGAAGAAATTTGGCTCCGGCTACCCCATGAAGGGGAAAGTATCATGGTTTCTTCCTGGCCACAACCTTTCCCGGTTTCCTTCCCTGAAGAAGCTGACAGACTGGAAAAAGTCATCACGGCCATTCGTGCCATTCGGAACCGTAGAAGTGAAATGAATGTTCCGCCCTCCAAGAAAACCCGTCTGATCATCGAAACTGCCTTGCCTCAGGTGTTTGAAGAAACCGAGGTGTTCTTCCAGAGATTAGCAGGCGCTTCCGATGTATCCATGGTGTCAAGTTATCCCCGGGTGGATTCGGTGGCCATTCCTACCGATGCAGCTACCTTCCACATACCTTTGAAAGAAATGATCGACATTGAAAAGGAAAAAGAACGTTTGTATAAAGAAAAAAAGCAGGTTCAAATAGAACTGCAGCGGGTTAGCGATAAACTTTCCAATGAAAACTTCATTTCTCGCGCCCCCGAAAAAGTGGTCAACGGCGAGAAAGAAAAGTTTAAAAAATATCAGGATATGCTGGCAAATATCGAGCAAGCGTTGGGAAAATTGAATTAGTATATGTACCTGTGTAAAAAAACAGACCGGAAAATCCGGTCTGTTTTTTATACCTTACTAAATCTGACAGTTTTTACCAATTCCTGTTTGTATAATGAAACAAAAGGAGTGAAAAAGCATGGGTATATCAGTAACGACTACCAATAATGAGCTGATTTTTAAAATTAAAGGCGAAATAGACCATCATAACGCAGTGATTCTCAGAAATGAAATTGACTCCATCGTGGAAAATAGCAGCAGTGAAATGGTGGTGTTGGATTTGCTGGAAACCAATTTCATGGACAGTGCCGGATTGGGTCTAATCCTGGGAAGATATCGCAAAGCGGAGAAATTGGGAATGCGTTTTATGTTGGTAAATGCAGGGGACAGGATTTTGCGGTTGTTAAAAATGAGCGGACTGGACAAAACAATTGTCGTGAAAGGGGATCATATACATGAAGAATCCGTATAAAAATCAAATAAAAATCGAATTCGACGCTGTTTCTCAAAATGAAGCCTTGGCAAGAGTCATCATTTGCGGCTTTTTAATGGAATTACATCCCACGGTGGAGGAACTTTGCGATGTAAAAACCGCTTTATCCGAAGCGGTCACCAATTCCATTGTTCATGGATATAAAGATCAATCCGGCAAAATCAAACTCATTTGCCGGATATACAATGATAAAGAATTATACATATCTGTAACGGATTTCGGAAGAGGCATTGAAGATATATCCAAAGCCAGGGAACCCATGTTTACTACGGACAGAGAAAGCGAGCGTTCCGGGATGGGTTTCACCATTATGGAAACTTTTATGGATGAGTTGAAAGTCACCTCCCGTGTAGGGAAATGGACCAGGATTGTTATGCGCAAGAAAATAGCATAGTGTGTTATGGATAGTTCGAATATTCGTAATCATAACGAAGAAGAGAAAGAGGTTCTGAACAATCTTGGTTTGGTGAAAAGCATTGCCGCCCGCTTTATTGGACGTGGTGTGGATTTTGACGATTTGGTTCAAATCGGAAGCATAGGCTTGATCAAAGCGGTTCGACAATTTGATCCATCCAGAGAAAATGCATTTTCCACCTATGCGGTTCCATTGATCATGGGGGAGATAAGGCGATATTTTCGGGATAACGGACCAATCAAAATATCTCGAAAAATTCAAGGAGAACTTCGAACGATTCAAAAATATACCGATGAATACGAAAAACAACATGGACACGAACCTATCGTGGATGACATTGTGACCGGAACCGGTATTTCCTATGAAGATGTGATTCTTGCCATGAATGCCACGGCGGCACCAATTTCTCTCACACCCATCGATGAGGATATGGAAGAAATGGCTATTCAGGATAAAAATGCCCAAAGCCCTTTGCATGCGTTAGAATTTTATGATGTGATTAATATGCTGGAACAAACGGAACAGTTGTTGATATATCTTCGCTTTATCAAAGGATTGACTCAAACCCAGGTTGCCAAAGTGCTTCATAGCACCCAAGTAAAAATCTCCAGGCTTGAAAAGAAAATCAAACAAAAACTGAAACAGGAGTTGGAATAGCATCAATCATAAAAAGAAACTATGCGTGCGGTTTTTGGAGGGGGAGAATCTGCATCCGGATTTGATTGTTTTCCAAATAAACAACCGCTGCTTTGATTTTTATCAATGAGCTGTGTGTTTTGATACGTTGTAGACATACAGCATTCGCCGTCGTTTTGATGGATGCATTTTTCTTTACATGGGATCATATCTAATTCCTCCTTTATAAATTAAAAAGAAGCGAGCAAGAAGAGTGTTGGAAAAATGATATGACCTCATGCAATTGTAACGTTTTTGTTGCACTTCGGGATAAATAGAAGAGTAGAAAAAAACTCTTTTTCCCATTTATCTACATTCTCAACTATACAAAATGCAAATTTTGTATAGTTGGGAAGATGAGGGGAATTGAAACGAGGGCGATTGCAATAGCAAAAGCCCTCGTTTTTGATATAATTAAGTCAACAAAAAATACAACATACCAGTTATTCTATGGAATTCATACATGGGATGGAAACGCTGTTTCCAGCGAACTCAAATGATCCGTTGCGTCCCAGGTAATCATGTTCCATTGACCATGATCAAATATCAATTGTGTGATGGATGCATTTTTGACCCAGGATACTTGATACCATTGGGATGATGGAATTTGATTCAAATAAATATATAACATTTTGATCGGTATTGCGTGAGTGGCAATCAATACTTTTTTCCCGTCGTTTTTTCTTGCAATGTCGTATATGGTATCCAATACGCGCGTTTTCAGTTCCATGGTGCTTTCACCATCGTCACACCGGACAAGTCCTATATCCGATATCCAACGAGTATATGTGTCCGGAAATCGGATTGGCAATTCGGAAAATGGTACATTTTCCCATTTACCTCCATGGATTTCTCTTAAATTTTTACATAATTGGATATCCTTACCAGTTCTTCTAGCGTATGGCTCTATGGTTTGTACAGCACGTTTCAAATCACTTGAGTAAATTACATCAATATTTTCATTTTCCAGGCGATCTGCCAGTAATTGCGCCTGTTTTTTACCAATCTCTGACAATTCCATGTCGGTGTGTCCGATAAATAATCCTTGAATATTTCCAAGGGTTTCTCCGTGTCTGACGATGAGTAATTCAGTCATTTATATTTTACTCGTACCTTCCGGGGGTCCTCCCTATTTTTTGGGGTCCCCCTATATTCTTTCATGATCATTTTGTTCATCTTTCAGTTATTTTTTTCATAAATGCCGTCTAATTTATATATTCATATATCATTTACGAGTAAAGTTTTTATTATACAACGCGAATAAAGCATTTTTGTTTCATAAAGCAAAGGTGCTTTCGGGATCCTGTTCTTTTTATTGTCCACGATTCAAAGCCTTGTCAGCGCGGCTACCTTGCGGAAGATATCAGTTCTATATGAAAATGATTGCTTTCATTATAACACCAGCGAATAGCTTTGGCAAGGGATACCATGGAAAACAACGATAGAAATACAGAAAGCGCGAATTTGTCGATCGACAAATTCGCGCATAATTGGCTGGGATGGCTGGACTTGAACCAGCGAGATGCAGGAGTCAAAGTCCTGTGCCTTAACCACTTGGCTACATCCCAATGTCCTTGGGTATTATATCTTATTCTTACCTATTTGTCAACAAAAAAATAATTCTCCATCACATTTTTTGCAAAACAACCAGGAATTATCATAATATTGGGGTCTCATATAGATTATTGTTGTAAAATATGACAACATATGGTATAATTATGTTGAATAATGTTGAAGACGAGGGGGTATGTGGTATGCACAAAGTCATTTTATCCATTGATTCCTTCAAAGGAACCATGACAAGCAAACAAGCATGCTGCGCCGGACGTGACGCGGTTTTGTCAGTATTTCCCCACTGCACTTGCATTTGCGTGCCCATCGCGGACGGTGGCGAAGGCACTTTGGAAGTTTTTGAATCAATTCTTGGCGGTGAATATCGCACCATATCTGTTGTGGCACCAGATTTTACAAATATACAGGCCTCTTACCTGATTCTTCCTAGCGGTACTGCCGTCATTGAAATGGCCAAAGCATCGGGGCTTCCTTTGGTGGAAGATCACAAAAACGCCGGAGAAATGACCTCCTTTGGAACGGGAGAGTTGATTTTACATGCGATAGAAAACGGTTGTAAATATGTTATTTTAGGGCTTGGAGGCTCCGCCACCAATGATGGCGGCGTGGGCATTTTGTCGGCCTTGGGGGTTAAATTCCTAGATTCGTCGGGTAACCCAATCAAACCCTGCGGATTTCATCTCGAAAAGCTGCATTCCGTCGATGCTTCCCACATGCATCCTATAGTGAAAGAATGTTCGTTCACCGTTGCCTGCGATGTGGAAAATACTTTGTGCGGTCCTCAAGGAGCCTCCTTTGTTTTCGGTCCCCAAAAAGGTGCAACCCCAGAAGATGTCGTTCGTCTCGATCGCAATCTTGATCATTTTGCCCAGGTAATCAAACGGGATATGGGAAAAGATATTTTGACTTTGGTGGGTGGCGGTGCCGCGGGCGGAATCTCTGCCGGTATGTCTGCTTTTCTTCGAACAGAGTTAAAATCAGGGATTCATCTGCTTCTGGAAACCGTGGGTTTTGCTTCCCTGATCCAAGGCGCGGACTTGATCATCACTGGAGAAGGCAAAGTGGATGGGCAAAGCGCCAAGGGTAAGGTGGTATCCGGCATCGGTCAGTATGCCAAAGAATACAATGTGCCTGTTATTGTCATAGCAGGTGACATCGGGGACGATTACGAAGATGTCTTGGAAAAAGGCATCTGCGGGGTTTTCAGTATTAACCACTTGGCTCTCCCCTATCAGGAAATCAGGCATCGTGCACCACGGGATTTAAAAGATACCATTGTTAATGTAATGCGGTTTTATCGCGCTATTAAAAACTGAGTTTATATAATTCACCCACGGCATATCCCTGTTTGTCGTAACCGTTGATTAAAATCACATTGCGGTATAAAAAGTTCACGGATTCAATACGCAGGGTTGTTTGTTCAGACACATTGCGCGTTTCTCCATTGATTAGATTTTGAATGAAAAAAGCATCGTCTACGTGCAGGCATGCATAGTTTTGCTCGGGAGATACCTCCCTTAATTGCATGTTTCTATCTGAAATACCACTTGTATTCACAGAAATTTCACTTCCGTCTGCCATATTGAGGATGTAAACATGATCATTGCTTTCGGTTTGCATCCAATAGACGGAAGAAACGAGGGTTCCCTTGTGATCTTTCACCGTTGTTTTGTATTCCCCGGTTTGCGCGTCACAGACCAAATAGTTGTTGTCCATTGTATCCCCGCTATTATTTTCCATACGAATGGCAAAATAGCGGTCATTGAGCCAGGTGAGAAAGGTGACGGACACGGGAGTGTGCGCATGTAAATCCAAAACAACCGGATTTTGAGAAAACACGATGCCGTGATATTCCTTGTCTTTGGGAATTATATGAAACACAAACTCTTTGTATTCTAAAAAATAAGAGCCTTTAGGAGAAATGGAAATTAAGTATTTTCCTGCCATGTCAAAAACGGTATCAACGCCTTCAAACACCGGTTTATACTCCTTATATTTGACCGTATATACATATTTTTTTCCTGTTTCCTCCACGTAGAGAAACGCTGTTGGATCGTTGGCGCCGTTTAAATCGGCATACGCTTCTTCAACGGCATACACCGTATCATTCTGAAGGGCGCAGAGGATTTGCTTGCCCTCCGCCAGTTTCATTGCGGTGACATTCAATACGTCGGTTCTGCCGGAAATGACGTTGTAAATACGAATATCCTTCCTATCTTGTCTGCATAAAACCCCATTCTTTCCCTCATAATGAGTGTACAGAGTCTCTACCAGGTAAAAAGGGGTTGCTTCCACTTTGTTGACAACCACAATCAAACCAACAAGTAGGATAGCCACAAGCAAAAGTGAGGCAATCAACGGGATCAATCTTTTTATACTTTTATTCTTCATACTTCCTCCCAATCACAGATGGTCCATTGTATCATATACATACACGTTTAGCAAGAAATTAAAACAGATCATTTCCCCTATACTAGCTGTAATCTACTAGAAAGGCGGTCAAGCTATGTCAGAAAAACGATTGATGATTCTGGGAAATACCCGTGTCAACATGGAGCTGTCTCCGAAAACCATGCCCTGTGTTTCGCAAACGGTGTTTATCAAACCACCCTATCAATTATCCCCCGAAGGACTGGGGGCTCTGACATCCATGGCTGCTGCCCGACTGGGGTCTGATGTGGTTTTATGTACCCGGTTAGGTGATGATTCCTTTGGAAATTTATTGCTGCATATTTTTAATTACGAAGGGATTAGTACCAGAGCTGTAAAAATCGATAAAAATTTTGCCACCGGCCTTCATATCTCCATTCAACCGCAAAACGGCCAGCGTGCTGATTTAATCCATACGGGCGCCAATGCGGGGTTATCCTATCGGGATACGGAAGATGCGTTTTTATCATATCCCGATGCTTTGATTACGCACATGGATTGCAGTGAACATACGATGAAAGCCACCATTGATTATGCGAATAGAAAGTCGATTCCCGTATTTGTGGAACCCTCCCCTTCCTCAGGCGGATTTCCTTTGCAGGGGTTCCCTAAATTGGAAGTATTTACCCCCGATGAAGATCAAACATATGGATTTACCGGCATTTATCCCGATTCCGTGGATCATGCATTAAAAGCTGCCAACAAGTTGTACACGTCTTTGGATGTGAAATATGTTGTGCTTCGACTTGGACGGAGAGGATCCTTTGTCTACGATGGAAAATACCATGAAATGGTTTCACCCGTTGAATTGCCCCTCCGGGATGAGCGAGGTCAGGCCAGCGCATATGTGGCAGCCTTGACATTGTATCATGTATCAACGGGCAACATCATAAAAGCCGCCAGGTTTGCCAATATTGTCAGTGCCGTTACGGGCAATACAGCCGGTTGCGCCGATTCCCTGCCCACCATCGATACGATCATACAATATACCTCAAAAAACGGAATCGTTGTATAATAGGCTGAAAATTTATGCAATATTCACCGGCTTTTCACTTTCTTGCAGTATCATAAGTATCAACGTAGAAAGGATGTTTGTTATGTACGAAATTCTGATTTGCGATGATGAAAGCGGCATTCGTTCCATCATAAAAAAATATGCTGAATTTGAAGGGTTCTCTGTGACGGAAGCAAAAGATGGTCTTGAGGCTGTGACCATTTGCAGACAAAAAAACTTCGATTTGGTCATTATGGATATCATGATGCCGGAATTGGATGGTTTTTCTGCGTGCAGAGAAATCCGAAAGAAAAGCAACGTTCCCATTATCATGCTTTCTGCCCGCGGCGAAGAATATGATAAAATCAATGGCTTTGAAGTGGGGATTGACGACTATGTGGTAAAACCCTTCTCCCCCAAAGAACTCATGCTGCGGGTGAATGCGGTCATTCGCCGTTTCAAGGGTACCGATGAATCTAAAAATGAAATCGTTTCCTTTGAAGGGCTTACCATTGATTTTACGGCTCGTCTGGTTTATTTGGATGGGGTCAGAATTGATATGTCCCCGAAAGAATATGACTTATTGTTTTACATGGTTCGCAACCGCAATATCGCCTTGTCCCGAGAAAAGCTGATTTCCGATGTTTGGGGATATGACTTTTTTGGTGATGACCGGACTCTGGATACCCATATTAAACTTTTACGAAAGACTTTAGGCGATTATAGTAAGTTTATTGTAACGCTCCGAGGGGTGGGATACCGCTTTGAAGCATAAACTCAGCATTCGCTGGCGTCTTTTTATCGCCTTGGAAGCATTTACTCTATTTGTTCTGATTCTTCTATGGCTGCTGCAGGTCGTATTTTTGGATGATATTTACAAAAAAATAAAAATCAATGAAATAGAAAGCAGTACGGAATCTTTACCCCATACATCCCTGGAAGATTTAAAGGAAAAACTGGTTACCTACACGTATGAAAAGGAAATTTGCGGCATGATATATTTGCCCCCCCTACTGGAGGTAGCCTATGAATCCCACACAGATTCTCCTTGTGCTTTGGAGTTGTTTTCTTATCCGCAATTGACTGAAATCTATCAGTATGCTAAAAATAGCCAAGGCTATTATCTTCTTCGCTATGTCACGACCAACGACATGGAAAACGATCAGGAGAAAAATGATTATACCCAAAATTACGATGAATATCCATACCGATTTCCCATCAATGTAAATAAGATCAAACTGGAAATGGATTGTATGATTTCCGCCAGCATCATCACCATTTCTTCAGGTGAATCTTATTTAGTGGTACTCAATTCGGTCCTCTCCCCTGTTTCCTCTACGATCGATACCTTGAAGCGGGAATATTTGATTATTTCCGTGGTTCTGTTTTTTGTATCTGCCGTATTGGCTTTTGCCATATCCTTTTATATTTCTGGTCCCATCAGAAGCATTACCCGTACCGCCAAACAATTGGCAGAAGGAAATTACAATGTGGATTTTACCTCAAAAGACGGGTACAGTGAAATCGATGAGCTAGCCAAAACATTGAACTATGCTGCCAAGGAACTGAATCAAACAGAAAACTTGCGCCGAGAACTCATATCCAATGTTTCTCACGATTTAAAAACCCCGCTGACCCTTATTTCCGGATACAGCGAGGTGATGCGAGATTTGCCCGGGGAAAACTCTCCTGAGAACCTGCAGATCATCATAGATGAAACCAAGCGGCTCACGTCGCTGGTCAATGACATGCTGGATATTTCTAAGCTGGAAGCCGGTATCATTGTTTTGGAGAAAAGCAAATTATCCATCACCGGCTTAGTGTCGGAACTCTTGGAACGGTATACCAAACTCAAAGAACAGGAAGGGTATACCATCCATTTTGACTATACCGAAAATGTCTTTGTCTATGCAGATGAAATAAAAATGTCTCAGGTAGTTTACAATCTTGTGAACAACGCCGTTAATTACACAGGGAAGGATAAAGCCGTCTTTATCCGACAAAAAATCGTGAATGGTATGGTTAGAATCGAAGTTGAAGATACGGGTAAAGGGATTACCCAAGAAGAAATATCCGCCATTTGGGATCGCTATTATCGAACGGAATCCGCTCATCAGCGTGCACCGGTAGGTACCGGTCTGGGGTTATCCATTGTGAAAAAAATTTTGCAGCTTCATGATGCCCATTTCGGTGTCAATAGTACGCCGGGTCACGGCAGTGTTTTCTGGTTCATGCTGCCGATTGTTCCATAAAATATACTATTCCATTTTGAAATGACCGTATTTTACGGTCATTTCTCTTTGATAGTATCTTGCATTCACATAGGCTCCCACTAAAAACAACATATTGGCGAGATAAATCCACAGCAACGTGATGATGAAGGAAGCCAGCGACCCATAGACGAATGCATAGGATGCATAGGTGTCCACATAGATAGAATAAAAAAATGAAATTACCAATAGCAACAAAGTACTGATGGCAGCCCCTTTTTTGACAGAATGAAATGTAATTTTTATCCCCGGACTGTATTTATATATCAATAAAAAGAAAATATAAAGAATGATCCCTAAAGGCAGATAGCGAATCACAAATAAAAAATGGCCTTGTATAACGCCGGGAAAAATATATGCATACAAACGATTTAAAAACTCTTCTCCCAACAGTAATAAAATGGCACAACCATATATTAAAACGCAAACCAGAATGGAAATGAGCAGAGAAAAGATTTTGCTTGTGATCCATCCCAATACGCCTGTGTAATTTTTTCGATAGCGGGAATTGCCATACAGAGTAGAAATCTTCGTTCTCACCGCGTGCGTTGTGCTTGTCATAGATGTCAACGTCAAAAAAATACCCAAATACAAGTACTTGGCACTGGTGTTTTGTTCCTGGTATGCCACATAATCCTCAATGAGCATGACCATGTTTTGGGGTAAAAAATCTTCTATAAGATCGGAGATTTCACTGATATCGGGTACAAGCAAAGAAAGCAATGCATTCAAAACAATCAAGACCGGAAAAAAAGTCATGATCAGATAGTATGACAACTCTGCCGCGGATGAAAAGATTTGCGCATCACGTAAGTTTGCGTATTTTTGGATGATACCATGTAACCATGTCACCGGTTGTTTCTTTTTCTGCAATGAAAATTCACCTACATGTTCAAGATGTTATTACTATTCCCAGTTTGACACAAATAAATATTTTGAAAGACACAAATAAATATTTTGAAGACACAAATAAATATTTTGAAATAACTGTTGCAATATATGGAAAAATAGAGTATAATATGCACATATTTGTATCAATTAGGCTCTGTAAAGTTAAAATG
>DIRA01000016.1 GCA_002427425.1 Clostridiales bacterium UBA5448
AAATTTTTCATTTTGCGACAGCCCTTACTTATTTTTTATACCGGGTAGGTTTACGGGTTTTGGAAGCGGAACGACTGATGGATATAATCACCAGGGTGGACAAGACCAAAAGGAACAGGGTTACACAGAGAATCAAGGTGGGTTTGTCCAGGGAACCAAACAATGCTTTTTCATCTTTAGGTTCGTTGAATATCTCTTGTTCCGAGGCGGGAGGATCTTCCAGGGTGCGGACAGGCAACGTGGTATCGGAAAAGACAATATAGCCTGCCGGCAGCAAATCAAAGGAAGATACTTCTTCTCCGTTGATGACTACGGTGGCGTACCCCACCGATTTTCCAGCTTGTATCTCTTTGATAGAGATGGTTTCGGGCAAGTGATAGGTACACGCCACTTCATCCGAAGTGTTTCGTATGACTTCTACATCCTCGTTCGCTTTCAAAGTCAGCAAATAATCGCGGTTGTCTTTGAGAGGCATTTCGGTGATCACTTGTTTTTCCTGAATCCATGTTTCTTTGACATAATTGGAAAACAGATATTCGGCGATGGTGATTGCATCGGTGAAAGCATAGTTGACGGGCTGTTCCGCCGAAACAGGCCGGGCAAAATTGGCACCCAATAAAACAATGGCATAGGTGGTGTCATAGCGGGTGACGGTGGTTGCGAGGCAACGGCCCGCTTCATCCGTAAACCCGGTTTTTACCCCTTTGGCATCGGGATAATAGAACGAGGAAGTTTCCACCGTCAGAGATACGGTGTATTTCAAGGGGCGGGGGGCGCTTAGATTGGTTTTGGGAATGGTATATGCGGACATGGAAATGATTTCCTGAAACAAGGGATGTTGCAACGCTTCCTTCAAAATAAGCATCATGTCTTCCGCCGTGGAATAATGGTTACCGTTGTGCAGGCCGTGGGTATTGACACAATGGGTGTTTTTCGCTCCCAATTGTGCAGCGCGATGATTCATCCTATCCACAAAGGTTTCCAGGTCCCCGCCGATATACCAGCCCACGGTATTGGCGGCATCACAGGCGGAATTCAGTATGGTCGCACACAGTAGATCCCAAAGGGAAATTCTTTCCCCTTGTTGCAAATAAATGGTCACCCCTCCCTGGGTGTTCACATCATGAAAAAGGACGGGGTCGGGAATGGTAACCATAGTATTTTTGGGGTCCTCACAGTTTTCCAAAGCAATCAGGGTGGTCAATATTTTAGTCAGAGACGCTGGGTACATAATGGTAGAGGCGTTTTTTCTATATAGAATGCGACCGGTGTCCAAGTTGACTACCAATGCCGCTTCGGAATTTATACTATCTGCCCAATCATTGTCCCAGGAAATGATGGTCAACGACAGAAACAGTAAAATGACAACCAGTGCGCTTGATACGATTCTTTTCATGTATTCTCCTAAAAGTTGCGTGATATCATCATGTCCGCCCAGGACATCAATAAATCCTTATATAGATTGTCCGGCAAAATGTCGGCGCTATGCAAGGCTTTTTCCAAACAGGCTTTTGCCAATGCGGATGTATATTGAATGCCTTTTCTGGCAATGAGGATGTTGGCGGCTTTTTCCACGTCCGTATCCGCGGCGTTCCGATTGCCGCAAACCGAGGATAAAAAGCGCCGTTCCTCCCGAGTGGCGTTTTGATAGGCATGGACAAGCAGTATACTTTTTTTGCCTTCCCGGATGTCGCTTCCGATGGGTTTTCCCAAGGTTTTTACATTGCCCACAATGCCCAAAATATCATCCTGCAATTGAAAGGCAAGCCCGCAGTTTTCCGCAAAATCCGCCAGTGCCAAAATCTGGGGATGTTCCGTCTCTGCTGAATCCAAACCGATCATGCCGCCTGCCATGGCGCAGTAGGCAAACAAGGCGCTGGTTTTGCCTGCCATCACTTGCAGCACCGTTTCTTCTTTCACTGCCGACAAAGAGGCTTCCGAACAATCGAATAATAATCCTAAGGCGGTATCTTCCATTTCTCCGTCCAATAGTCTGCCCAAATACCGGGTTTCTAATAAATCAATCAAGATGGTAGTCACCAAAGGGGACACGCCGTATTTGGGAAGTTTGGTAAATAGGGAAATGGCTCTGGCATGGAGCAAATCCCCCGCCAGAATCGCCACGTCTATCCCATATTCTGCAGCAGTATCCAATGACAGGTGGGGCATTTTGCTTTTGATATTCTGCCTTGCCTGGGCATGGACGGAAGGGCCGCCCCGGCGCAAATCATCATGATCGATGATATCGTCATGAATCAGGGTCCAGGTATGGAACAATTCAATGCCTGCCGCGGCAGGCAAAGCGGCTTTTTCATTTTTATCGCCGCCCAATAATCCCGCACACAAGGATAAAACGGCGGGACGCAGCCGCTTTCCGCCCCGTTTTACATAGGCATAGGCTCCCTGATCCAAGCAGGGCAAAGCGGTAATTTCTTTGGCATGGTTTTGGACACATTGGTCCACCTGGTGGGATTTTTCAGTTAAATAAGCAAGCAGAGCATCTCTCATGATTTACCCCCTATCGGACAAAAAGCGTATAAATTCGTTGACCATCGCCCGTTGTCCTTTGGAGAGGGATAAATATTTTTCCAAAAAAAGACGGCCCTCTTTCTGGGTCGAAAGGGGAATAGAATCGCCTGATTCCGGTTTGGTGCGGTTGCCTGCTGCGTATAAAAAATCGGCGGCGGTGATACCGCCCGCGGCATTTTGCGCCAATTTCTGAATCAGTTTGGCACGAGGCGGATTCTCCTGCTGTTCGTTTGCCAGTTTGCGCATTTGTACATAACTCACGTCGCTGTCCAGGGCATATTGCCGCCAACTGCGCTCTTGCCCTTTTGCCAGGCACAATAAAAGTGAAAAAATATGTTTGTTAAACACAGGAGTTTCCATCATGTATCATTTCCCTCGATTTCAGTTAAAATACCTTTTACCGTCTAAACCAGTATATTTTATCATATCATATTATTGCATTTATTTCAAGGGATTCTGATGGATTTCCCTCCTCTGTATCATTTACAAATTATTAACAATTAATTCAACAGGGGCTCTTGACAGACACCCTGTTGCGTGATACGATATGGATAATCCGTTAGCACTCTTACATGTTGAGTGCTAAACCGGGGAGGGGAGGCGAATCAGAATGGAACTGAGCGAACGTAAAAAACAAATTCTCAAATCCATCATTGATGCTTATATTCTCTCCGGAGAACCTGTCGGTTCCAAATATGTGGCGAAAAAAATGAAGCTTGCGGTTTCCTCTGCCACCATTCGCAACGAAATGAGCGAACTGGAGCAGTACGGATTGCTGGAACAGCCCCATACCTCGGCAGGCCGGGTTCCTTCCGACAAAGGATACCGGGTTTATGTGGATAGTCTGATGCAGCAGTATCGGCTGACCATGGAAGAGATTGCTTTGATGAACGAATTGCTCCAAAGCAAGCTGGGGGAAATGAATGCGTTGATTTCCGAAGCTACCAAGACTCTTTCCTTGATGACCGGATACACGACGGTGGCGGTGACTGCCAAGCCCAGGCGGGGCGTGATTCGCCGATTCGAGGCGGTGTATATTCATCATCGAAAGTTTTTGTTTGTGATGATCACCAACATTGACAGCGTCCGCAGCCGTGAATTTGATACCGAATTCTCCCTGGATACTGGCAAGCTTGCGTTCATTGTCCGGGTACTTAATGAACGGCTGACGGGCATTGACTTATCCTCCATTTCTCTGCCGCTGATCATCTCCATAGAGCAGGAGCTGGGTGAATACAGACAGTTGGTTTCTCCGATTTTGCGTATGATTTATGAAGTCATCGCGGAAATTGACCAGTACCATGTCCATCTGGACGGAATTGCCAATCTCCTTTCCCATCCCGAGTTCAGTGAAATGGGTCGTGTGAAGGACATTTTGGCCCAACTGGAAGAAAGACAGCTGATGATTCGCCGGTTGATGGGAGAAGCCCATATGGGGACTGCCATTTATATCGGCAAAGAAAACGAGGGTATGAAGGACGTCAGTTTTGTGGTGCGCCCTTTTCGCATGGACAACGATGTGGTGGGCGCCGTGGGTCTGATTGGCCCGAAACGGATGAAATATTCATCCGCCATTGCGCGGCTGGAATATCTCACCCGCAATTTTATTGAAGGTAAGAAAAATGGAGAAAATCATGAATAACGAAACAATGAAACCGGACGAAAATTTAGATCAAACCATCATGCAGGAAGAAGCGACTGCCGAATCCGCTCCCCGGACGGAAGGCGAGGAAGGTATCAACTATGAGCGGGAATTGCTGATTCTTCAAAAAGAAGTGGAAAAACTCAATGACCGACTCAAAGAAGAAAATGACAGATTTCTACGCATAGCCGCCGAATATGATAATTATAAAAAACGGACACAAAAAGAAAAAGAAG
Organism: Clostridiales bacterium UBA5448; assembly: GCA_002427425.1. Taxonomy (GTDB): domain Bacteria; phylum Bacillota; class Clostridia; order Oscillospirales; family SIG627; genus UBA5448. Next base: position 4,408 of record DIRA01000016.1, read on the forward strand.
AATTATATACTTTGGCGAAAAGCGATGTGATCATCGCCCTTCTTCCCGTCATCGACAACATGGAAAGAGCCGGACAGTGTAAGGATTTCGAGCAGCTTAGCGAAGGGGTGAACATGGTGTTGTCCCAATTTGTTGCGTCCCTGGAGAAAATCGGCGTCACCGAAATCGAAGCATTGGATCAGCCTTTTGATCCGACTCTCCACGATGCCGTTTTCCATGAAACCGTGGAAGGGGCACCTGAAAATACTGTCACCACGGTATTGCAAAAAGGGTACATTGCAGGCGATCGCGTTATCCGGCATGCCCTTGTTAAAGTTGTGAACTAAATCAATTTATTATATATAATTTTTGGAGGCGTATATTATGGCGAAAATCATTGGTATTGACCTTGGCACCACTAACTCCTGTGTCGCTGTGTTTGAAGCTGGCGAGCCCATGGTTATTCCTAACCCCGAAGGGGCGAGGACCACTCCCTCGGTCGTGGGTTTTTCCAAAACAGGTGAAAGAATGGTGGGGCAAATTGCCAAAAGACAGGCGATCATCAACCCCGAACGCACTATTTCTTCCATTAAGAGAGATATGGGTACCAACCGTAAAGTGGATATTGACGGCAAGAGCTATACTCCCCAGGAAATTTCCGCTATGGTTTTGCAAAAACTGAAAAGCGATGCGGAAAATTATCTGGGCTCTCCTGTAACCCAGGCCGTTATCACCGTTCCCGCTTATTTTTCCGACTCTCAGAGACAGGCTACCAAAGATGCGGGTAAAATCGCAGGTTTGGAAGTGCTCCGTATCATCAACGAGCCCACCGCTGCCGCTTTGGCATATGGTATCGACAAAGAAAAAGAACAGAAAATCCTGGTCTTTGACCTGGGAGGCGGTACCTTCGACGTATCCCTCATGGAAATCTCCGACGGGGTGTTTGAAGTACTGGCCACGGCCGGTAACAATCGCCTGGGGGGCGATGATTTCGATGCCAGAATCATGGACTGGATGGCCGATCAATTCCTCCGTGAACACGGCATTGATCTCCGTCAGGACAAAACCGCCCATCAGAGACTGAAAGAAGCCGCTGAAAAAGCCAAGATCGAATTGTCCGGCATGCAGTCTACCAATATTACGCTGCCTTTCATTTATGCCGATGCCAATGGTGCCAAGAACTTGGATGCTACTCTCACCAGAGCCAAGTTCAACGAATTGATTGCCGATTTGGTGGAGAAAACCATGATTCCTACCCGCCGCGCTCTTTCCGATGCCGGGTTGCAGCCTTCCGATGTGGACAAAGTTCTGCTGGTTGGCGGTTCTACCCGTGTTCCCGCCGTACAGGATGCGGTGAAGAGTTTCCTGGGAAAAGATCCCTTTAAAGGGATCAATCCCGATGAATGTGTCGCCATCGGTGCTGCCATTCAGGCGGGCGTTTTGGGCGGCGATGTCAAAGACATTGTCCTTTTGGACGTTACTCCGTTATCTCTGGGTATTGAAACTTTGGGCAGTGTATTTAATAAACTGATTGAGAGAAATACCACCATTCCCGTGAAAAAGAGCCAGATTTACTCCACGGCAGCCAATAACCAGACTTCCGTAGAAATCCATGTTCTTCAGGGCGAACGTGAAATGGCCCGCGACAACAAGACCCTGGGTCGTTTCGTGCTGGATGGTATTCCGCCGGCTATGAGAGGAATTCCCCAGATCGAAGTTACCTTTGATATTGATGCCAATGGCATTGTGAATGTATCCGCCATGGACAAAGGCACCGGAAAAGAACAGAAAATTACCATCACCTCTTCCACCAACATGTCCTCCGACGACATCGAAAAGGCTGTCAAAGAAGCGGAAATGCATGCAGCGGAAGACAAACTTCGCCGTGAACAGGTGGAAACCAAAAATGAGGGCGAAAATTTGGTATACCAGTGCGAACGCACCCTTGCTGAATTCGGAGACAAAGTGTCCGATGAGGATAAAGCTCCTATCACCGAAAAAAGCGAAAAATTGAAAGAAAGCCTCAAAGGCGAAAACTACGAACAAATCAAATCCGATACCGAAGCTTTGAAACAGGAATTGTACGCTCTGTCTGCCAAAGTGTATCAGCAGGAAAATCCTGACATGAACAATACAAAAGAGCAACCCCAAGACCATAACAACGATGACGGTGGTTATTACAACGCTGATTTTACCGATAAGAGCGATCACTGATGAAGAAACGCAAGGCGGGCAAGTCTATGCCCGCCTTGTGTAAGAGGTTACTATGGCGGATGGAAAACGAGATTATTATGAATTACTGGGCGTAGATCGCTCAGCGACCCCGGAGGATATCAAAAAGGCGTATCGGAAGCTTGCCAAAAAATATCACCCGGACATGAATCCCGGGGATAAAGATGCCGAGGAGAAGTTCAAAGAGGTCAATGAGGCCAACGATGTGCTTTCCGATCCCCAAAAACGGGAAAATTACGATCGTTTCGGCAGTGCCGACGGACCTCAGGGCTTCGCCGGAAGCGGTGGCTTCAATGGCGGTTTCGGCGGTTTTGACGTGGGGGACATTTTCGAGTCTTTCTTTGGTGGCGGCAGTGCCCGCAGAAGAAACGGCCCCGAGCGCGGGGAGGACATAGCCGTTAGATTGATGATTTCCTTTGAGGAAGCCGTTTTTGGATGCAAAAAAGAAATATCGTTCAATCGATATGAAACCTGTTCTTTCTGCCAGGGCAGCGGGGCGGAAAAGGGAACCAAACCGGAAACCTGTTCCCGATGCGGCGGCAGCGGACAGATCCATATGCAGCAGCGTTCCCTTTTGGGAACCATCCAGACCACCCGTCCCTGCGATACCTGCGGCGGTACCGGTAAAATCATCAAAAACCCTTGTTCAACCTGCCATGGAGACGGGGTGGAACGGAAAACAAAAAAACTGGAGGTTTCTATTCCTGCCGGGATTGACGACGGACAACGCGTATTGGTCAAAGGGCAGGGAAACGGCGGCAAACGGGGAGGAAGTAGTGGGGATTTATATGTGCAGGTAGGTGTAAGACCTCATCCCGTATTCGAACGGGAGGGATACAATTTGTTCTGCGAAGTACCCATTACCTTTGCAGAAGCTACCTTGGGCGCACAAATCACGGTACCTACCCTGGAAGGGGAATATAAGTTCACCATTACGGAAGGTACCCAATCCGGTACCGCCTTCACGCTGAAAAACAAAGGCGTGCAGATGATCAACAGCCGTTCCCGCGGTGATTTGATTTTTCAGGTGAATCTGGAAGTCCCTAAACGCTTGACCAACAAACAAAAAGAACTGTTAAAAGAGTTTGATAAAAGTTTAAGCAATTCCAACTTGGATGAACGTGCTACGTTCTTAGAAAAACTCAAGAATGTGTTCAAAAGCGAGAAGTAAATTTGTTTTTTAACCGGCAGCCCTTTGGGTGATGCCGGTTTTCTCGTGGGATACGGTATCTGGTTCTTGTATGTATAGTGATTAATTTGTATTATATTGGTTATGTAAACCTGTTGATAAAATCAGATCGCAGAAGCTTTTGCTTCTGCGATCGTGTTTAAAAGGGTTTATGTATTTGTGACGATGGGTTTTGCCATGGCTTTGAGTTTCGTCAATAGGGTTCTATAATGGGATGTTGTGCAGCTCTTTTATGGATTGTGTCGGGATTGTTTGGATGTATGAAGTGTTCAACCGATTTGAGAAGCCAAACAGCGGGCGGCATCGGCGGCGGATTTAGCATCGGGGGCATAGCCGTCGGCACCGATTTTTTCTGCATATGCGGCAGTCACCGGGGCACCCCCGATGAGGATCTTCACTTGATTGCGAATGCCGGCTGCTTCGGCGGCTTTCACCACGTCTGCCATCACCGGCATGGTGGTGGTCAATAAAGCCGAACAGGCAACGATGGTGCAGTTTTCCTTGACAGCGGTGTCAATAAATTGCGAGGGGGAGACATTGGTGCCCAGATCGATGACCTGGATTCCTTGTCCTTCCATCATCATTTTCACCAGAGATTTTCCGATATCGTGCTGATCTCCCTGCACGGTGCCAAGCACCACTCTCACAGCTGATTTTTGTCCTTCTGCCACCAAATGGGGCTTCAGCACTTCGGTCGCCATTGTCATGGTTTTGCCGGCAAGCATAACTTCCGGAATATAAACCTTGCCTTCCTTGAACCGATCGCCCAATTCTGACATGGCGGCGATGAGCCCTTCGTTCAAAATGGTTTCCGCTGCCATGCCGGCATCCAAAGCGGATTGCACCAAAGCTTGGATTTCTCGGCGTTTTCCGGTGAGAACTGCCTGATAAATGTTTACAATCATGGGTATGACCCTTCCTTAGGAGTTTTTATAGTTTGCCGGATTCTGATAATAGGCCGGTAGATATGACGTATCGATATTATCCAGTACCATTTTGACCAAGTCTTCTTTGGTGCGCTTGGAACTGTCCAAAGCCCCATGGTCTTTCAATTGCTCATGGGCATAGTTTTCTAGATAGTGGAGGGTGATTTTTCGATATGATTTGTTGTAATGGGTGATGGTAGGAATAAACAACACGTTTTCAATTCGAATTTCCTTATTATTACGGACGATATCAAAGGTAAACAAACCGCCCACCATATTCTTCATGCATTCCATGGTACTGACCAGATTGCCCAAAGAGTTGATCACCAGAGTTTCCTTCCCGTCGGCACGTTGTTTTTTTTCAATGGACTGAATCACATGGGGATGGTGCCCGATCAGCACGTCCACATTGCAGGAAAGAAGAATATCGGTGATTTTCTGTTGAGAGGAGTTGATGGGAAAATGGTTGGTTTCACCCCAGCTGTCCCCCTTATACTCTTTTCCCCAATGGACCGAAACAATCACCACGTCCGCCAGCTTGTGGGCAAGGGCGGTTTGGCGGCGAATGGTTTCTTCCTTGGCATAGGGAACGATATACGCGCTTCCTTCGGGGAGGGAGGTGCTGTAATTGATAAAGGTGGTGTATGCTAATAAGGCAATGGAAATTCCGTTGCAGGTAACCAAGCGGATGTTGTCAAAATCATCCCGGTTGCGATAACCTCCGATGAGGGTGACAGGCTGGTTCTCCCAAAAGGTGATGGAACCTTCCAAGCCCCCTTCGCTGACATCCAGCATGTGGTTGGTGGCGATGTTTACGATGTCAAAGCCCGTTGCTATCAAGGCTTCCCCGGCGGCAAAAGGACCGTTGAAACGGGGATACCCTTTATAAGGATAGGCATTGCCTGCCAGGGGCGTTTCCTGATTGATGAAAGCCAAATCAGCCGAAGCGACGGCTTCGGCGATGTTGGCGTATATGGGCATGAAATCAAAAGGGCCTTCGGTGTTGAGGGTGTTTTTTCCTCCCGCGTTCACGGATGCATCACAAATCAAGGAGGAGTGAAGTAGGTTATCCCCTGTCGCCAAAAACGACACTTTGGTGTCTTTTTCAGACTCCTTTTCTACATGCTTTTCATATTCCGCGGAGTCAAGGATCCCGGTTTCTTCTATATGATTATCTTTTTGATCCGGGCAGGATAGGGGAGTATCCCGAGAGAGGATCCCGCTGCTGCAGGAAAATAAAAAGAGGACAATCAGAAGAATACAAAGGCACTTTTCTACTCTTTTCACGGTCTTATTTTACGATAAAGGAACTGATTCTGGAAAGAAGCTCACCGGCTGTTTTGTCGTTGCTGACGGTCATTTCAATGGGTTTGAGTAAATCCAAAGAAAAGATGCCCATGATGGATTTTCCATCCACTACATAGCGGCCGGAAGAAAGATCTACATCGCCGTCATACAGGGTAACCTGACTGACGAAATCGCGGATATCGGTGATGGTTGATAGTTTGATCATGACCTTTTTCATGGTGTGTGATCCTTTCTAAAAAAATAATTTTTTCTGCGCTCTGGTTAATACGTCTTATGACTGCTCCTCGTTGTTTTCTATATTCGCCTGAGAAGAGAAGACAAAGTCGATGATATCACCGCTTTTCAGTGCCTCTTCCGAAGAGAGAGTCAATTCTTTGGCATGGCCGTCTTTATCGGTAACAGACACGGTCCAGGACCAAATGGCACTTTCGGAAGTGTAAGAAGCATCGCCTTTTTCAATCGCCGCGGCGATTGAAGATAGCACGGTTTTATGGTTGGCTTCAATCGCGGAATCCTGGACGACCGATTCTAAAGCCAAAGCCAAGGTCAGATTCACACCTTCGGCGGACAAGTTTTTATAATTGGTGTTGTTGGTGGCACCATCCACGGATTCTGCCATACGCAAAGAAACGGACACTTTCACCGCGTTTTCGGATTTGGGCAGCTGGATGGTATGATAGGTGAAGGTGACGGTGGTTCCGTCTATCAGCTGCTGGGCAGCGGGAACCGCCAAGGTATTACCGGTTGCATTGGTGATACTGTATCCCCAATAGGATAAGGATTTTCCGTCTTCGGACAATGTGGTAGCGCAGTTTGCCAAAGAAGCAAAGGTCAAAGTCGTATCCCGGTCGGTCTGCAGCAACGCCAAGTCCTCGTTCAATTTTTCTTTGGCAATGACTTTCAGGGCGTCCAGAACGGTTTGCCCTGGTTTAAAATGGTAGGTATATCCCGAAACCCGGGCTTCATTGCCTACATAAATCTCGATGGTGCAGGTACCTTTTTCTTCCCCGCAGGATACCAAAGCCAGGCTGATGAGAAGGACCATAAGGCAGAACAGAAGGATTCTTTTCACGTTTTTCATATTCAATTTCCTTTCGTCCTTATGATGCGGCGGTGTAACGTTCGTAAGAAAACGTCAGCAACGTATGGGTTTGGATAGGCTGGGCACCGGGGGCTTTCAACGCATCGGAGGCGGAACCTAATTCATATCTCCAATACATGCCGTCTACCAAAGAGGGGTAGCCGAAGAGGGACGCTACGGTGGACCTGTCTCCGGAGATCTGAAGCAAATCGGTATTGTCAGGATATGCTTCGGTCAAAGCCTGTTGCAGGACAGCCATAACCGAAGAAGCGGAGGAAGCGGCGGTGACCGCCTTGGACAACAACAGGGTATCACCATTTTTCACAACCACCGTCACGGTAGGCGGGGTGGAAGAAGAACCGGTACATCCGCTGAAAGCAAAAACCAGCAGAACCAGTGCCAGCAGGAAAATCAGAAGTGAATTGCGTTTCATGAAGGGACCTTTCTACTCACGATTGGTTTTTTCCCGTCTTTGCCGCGAGCACACAAAGATAATGACATAGGTATATCATAAAACATTATACTAAACAATTCATAGACTGTCAATTGTTTTTTCCATATTTTCACGTTCCGAGGATTCTTGATGACGTCGCCACATGCCTTTTGCCACAATGGTCAATACGGGTAATAAAAACATTCCCGGTACACCGTATGCCGCCAACCCCAGAAAGAGGGTGAGCAGGGTCGCCAAAGGATGAAGTCCCAGCATCTTTCCCAGTAAACGGGGTTCCGCCATTTGACGGATGATGGTAAGAATCAAATAAATTGCCAACAAGGCAATCCCCCGGCCGGGATTTTTCTGGAGGAACATGACGATACTCCAGGGAACCAGCACCGAACCGCTGCCTAGAATGGGGAGTAAATCCACAAAGGCAATCAAAAACGCTACGCTGAAGGCATAAGAAAATCCGCAGATGGTCAGAGAAAATGCCAAGATGGCAAACGTCATGAAAAACAAAATCAAATACGCCCGTATGAATCCCACCAACGTGTTTATGAATTCTGCCCGGAATGCCCGCAAGGTGTTTTTCCCTTTTTCCCCCAAGGGAGTGGTGAAAAAACCGGAGATAACCGACATGTCCACGGTGAAATAATAGGCGGCAAACAATAAGATTATCAGTCCGATGAGAATTTTGGGCAAAAGGGCTGTGACCGAGCCTACAATATCGGAGAGAAATCCCAGAAGTTTTTGCCCGCCTGTGATCAACAAATTATTCCCTGCTGTGTTCCAGTAATCTCCCAAGGGTAAGATCGCTTTTAATTTTTCTCCCTTTTCGGTGATGGCTTTGAGGATGCTCTCTCTGTTATCTATCAGGTATACATACAAGCCCCGCAATTCTTCCACGATCCGGCTGCCCACCAACACAGTGACGGAAATCCCGAATAACAAAACGAGAACAAGGATGATGATAGCCGATACCCGACGGGGAATATGCAGTTTTTTATACAGTCGTTGAACGGGTTTACGCACCGCCACCGCGGTCAGATATCCCAGCATCAACGGGATCAGACACCAGAGAAAACAGGTGATGGCAATATGCAGGATGAGAAAGGTGATGACTACATAGGCAAATAGCACCAACACCCGCTGCCAGCCGGTTTCAGGCAGATAAGACATTTTATTCTCCTTTACAGAAAAAAGTGTTGATATGTTAGGGAAATCATGGTATAATATCAAAAATAAATCAGTAATTTGGAATCGTAGCAAGTTCCTTGGAAGGATGTATTATATGAAACAAATAGGAATTCTTGGATTTGGTGTTGTAGGTTCCGGCGTGGCAGAAGTGTTGAAAATCAATGCAAATGGAATTGCAAACCGCTGTGGAGAGTCTATCCGCGTGAAATCTATCCTAGATATCCGGGATTTCAGCGGTCATCCCCTGTCAAAACTCTTTACCAAGAATTTTAACGATATTGTCAACGATCATGATATTGCGGTGGTGGTGGAAGCCATGGGCGGCTCTCACCCTGCCTATGATTTTACCAAAGCGGCTTTGCAAGCCGGAAAAAGCGTGGTTACATCCAATAAGGAAGTGGTGGCCAAATTGGGGCAGGAATTGACTGCCATTGCGAAGAAAAACGGAGTTCACTATCTCTTTGAAGCCAGCGTGGGCGGCGGCATTCCTGTAATCCGTCCCATCGGTACTTGTTTGGCTGCCAATGAGATCCGTTCCGTTACGGGCATCGTAAACGGAACCACCAACTATATTCTCACCGAAATGTTTGAAATGGGCAGAAACTTTGAAGAGGCGCTGGCGGATGCCATGGACAAAGGTTATGCAGAGAAAAATCCTTCTGCCGATGTGGACGGTATTGATGCCTGCAGAAAAATCTGTATTCTCAGCGATATTATTTTTGGTTACAACGTCTCCCCCGAAGAAGTGAAGCCCGAAGGCATTCGCTCCATTCGGGAACGGGATGTACAGGCAGCTGAAAAAGCGGGATATTCCATCAAGCTTTTGGCAAGAGCCGAAAAATGTCCCGACGGCGGCTTATATATTTTAGTATGTCCGTTTTTTGTAAATCATGACAACATGTTGGCTGGAATTCGCGGGGTTTTTAACGGTATTTTGGTGGATGGCAACGCCACCGATGAAGTGCTCTTTTACGGTAAAGGGGCAGGTAAAATGCCCACCGCTTCCGCCATGGTGGCGGATGTCATCAATATTGTGAACGGAAGAGCCTTCACCTATTCCTGGACCCGACCACCTATAAGCGTTGTAAAAAACAATGCCGAACGTTCCTCTGCCTTTTATTTGTCCGTGGAGGGGGAACAAAGAGAAGCGTTTTTTGCTGCCATGGGCGGAAAAGATAAAATTTTTTATGACCATATGCTGGATTTTATTTCCGATATTATGCCGGAAAAAGAAGCGGATAAGATTATGGCAGCGTTTCCCGGCGTGACCATTCACCAAAAACTGCGTGTATTGGGTTGAACGATGAAAATAGTTGTTTTAGACGGATATTGTCAGAATCCGGGGGATTTATCCTGGAATCGCTTGAAAAAATGGGGGGATGTAACGGTCTATGACCGTACGCCCCCTCCTTTGATAGAGAAACGGATTGCCTGCCATGAAGTGGTGATCGTCAACAAAACCCCTCTCACCCGAGATACCATTTTGGCGTGCCCTTCCATTCGCTATATCGGGGTTCTTGCCACGGGTTACAACGTGGTGGACATCGAGGCTGCCAGAGAAAAGGGAATTCCCGTTTGCAATGCCCCCGGTTATGCCACCGATGCGGTTGCCCAGCATATGTTTGCCTTGTTGTTATCCCTTTCCAATCGCATTCCCGGCTATGGAAAAGCGGTGGAAGAGGGAGAGTGGGCAAAATCCCCCGACTTTTCCCTATTCAAAGAGCCTATCACCGAATTATCGGGATTGACCATGGGATTTTTGGGTTTGGGTCAAATCGGAACCAAAGCCGCAGACATTGCCAAAGCTTTGGGGATGCGGGTGATTGCCCATCATGCTTCCCGTCCCCCGGCATTTGTGGAAATGGTGCATCAAGATGCCTTGCTGCAAAGAAGCGATATACTCTCCTTGTGCTGTCCTTTGAACGAGCAGACCAAAGGGTTTATCTGTAAAAACAATCTAAAAAAAATGAAAGACGGGGTCATGCTCATCAATATTGCCAGAGGAACTTTGATTGTAGAAGAAGATTTGGCGGAAGCACTCAAAAACGGAAAAGTTTCCGCTTTCGGTGCGGATGTTCTCTCCCTGGAACCTCCTGTGAACAATCCCCTGATTGGTTTGAAAAACACCCTGATCACGCCCCATGTGGCCTGGGCATCCAAAGCCGCCAGAATGCGGCTTATGGACATGACCTGCGACAATCTGGAGGCTTTTTTGCAGGGAAAAACAAAGAACGCGGTGAACGGGCTATGATTATCATGGGAATTGATTTTGGGGATGCCCGCATGGGTATCGCCTTCTGCGACGAAGAGGAACGAATGGCTTTTGCCAAGGAAACGGTGAAGGTAACAAGTTTGGATCAAGCGGCGGAAGAAGCGGTGTTGAAGGCCAAGGAAGAAGGGGCCCGTCTACTGGTGGTGGGAATGCCCCGGAATATGGACGGCTCTTTGGGTCCGAGAGCGGAGAAAACCTGGCGGTTCATTGCTTTGCTGCAATCCAAGTGCGAGCTTCCCGTTGAAACGGTGGATGAACGGCTGACTACAATGGCGGCTCATACATTATTGCACGAAGCGGGCATCAAAAAAGGTCGAAGCAAAGGGGTTGTAGACGCTTTGGCTGCCAAACTGATTCTGGAAAGTTTCATGAAGCGGTATAAACGGGAATAAGATGAAAAGTTGCCTCCTCTTTTTCAGAGGAGGCATTGTTGTGATATAAAAGGGAAAAAAATCAATACTTTCTCCCTGGTGTTTACTTGGGTTTGCGGCAAGAACCGGATAAGGGGCAATGGGAACAACTGTATCCACAGGATGTTTTGCCGCTTTTCTTGTTTTTGATCAGTTTGATCACGGTCAAAACAATGGCAGCTGCCAGAATGACACTGACCAGGAGGGTTCCGATATTTTCTGCAATCCAATCAAACATACAATCATCTCCCGATCCTGCCGTAATACAGACGTTGATTTTTCAGGTTTCACTCACGATGATATAGTAACAATGTCCGCTTACAATGTCAATGCGTTTTTTTATTTTTATGAATCCGCTCCGATTGTGTTTTTGAAGTATCATTTTAAGTATAAAATAAGATTATATTCGGTTATTTGCGGTATTTAATAAGTTGTGGTATACTCTGTGAGAAAAGAACAGGAGGCATGACATGAAAATTCGCGAAGCTGTAGAAAATTATCTCGAAAAAATATACATTGAGATTCATAAAAAAGGAAAAGTGCGCCAAGCGGACATTTGCAGCGCCATGCACTATTCCCGTCCTACCGTCAGCATCATGTTGCGTGATTTACGGGATAAAGGATATATCCATATTGATGAAAAAGGGTTTCTCTCTTTAACGGAAAAGGGGACGGAAATTGCCGGTCGGGTCTTTGAGCGTCATTGCATCATTGCCGCCGTGTTGATGTTTTGGGGGGTAACCGAAGAAACCGCTATGGAAGATGCCTGCAAAATCGAGCATGATATCAGCGATGAAAGCTTTGAAAGTATTCGTAAGTATTACCAAAATATAAAAAAATGTAATCATACCGATAAAATGCAATAATGTTATTGCAAAATCTAACGTGTAATATACATTTGCATATAGGACTAAAAAGAAAATAATCATACCAGGCAATTTATTATAGTGATCATTTCCCACTAAATAAAATTACAAAAAAGGCGAAAGCAAGAAACCGCTTTCGCCTTTATTTACAGAGGATTCATGGCGTTATGTCAACCTGTGAAGGGTTGCAAAGTACCATAGAGACGAGATTCCCCTTGCAATCATGCCCATTGTATGGTAGAATGTAAATGTGTATTTACCAATAGTTGGCTTTCAATGGTTTCTTCAATTAAACGATATCCTTCTTCGGTGGGGTGGATGCCATCCTCACCCAAGAGGGTTTCATAACGACGGGACAAGAGAAAAGGAGTGCGGATATCCAGTATGTCCGCTTCTTCCTCCCGGGCGGTTTCGCAGACCAGTTGATGATAGTATTCATGCCACCGATACAGCATGCTTTCATCTCCCAGCCATTCTTCGATGGCTTTTCGGCGGCCGTTTTGCCCGATGTGATCCATAAACCGTTTGGCATGGAGCGGCACCAAGTTTGTTACATACACCGCCGCGCCTAAGGATTTGGCATGGCGGATGCATGCCCGATACGTGGCGACGAATGGGGTGGCTTCTGTGTTGGGCAAGTGATTCTTGTCGTTGTTTTGCGCCACAACATCCCAGTTGTAATCACAGTCGTTGCCCCCAAAACCCAAAATGACGGTGGTTTCCTCGGCTGATTCGGTGAGTCTGCGTTTCATATCCGCCAACCCTTTGTCTACCGTATGCCCCAAACGGGCATAATTGCATACTTCCATACCGGCGTTCTGCAGGGATTGAAAGCGGGTGGATACCGTGCGGTACCGATTGCCGCTGTATACGATTCCTCTCATGACGGAATCTCCGAATATTTGAACTTTCATTCCATGGTTCACCTCCACAAACAGTGTAAACTACAGGGGAGAAGAAGTATACCTACTTTTCGCATTGCAGAATCTACCGGATGCATAGGACAAAATAGAGTCAATATACCCCACTCTACTGTGAGTAGAGTTCCAAAATACCCTCGGAAAGGACACAATACATGGATTCCTTGAACCAAATTGTAGCTGAAAACATCCAATATTACCGCAATCGGATGAAGTGGACCCAGGCGGAATTGGCAGAACGCATCCATTATTCCGATAAATCCGTGTCCAAATGGGAGCGGGGCGAAGGAATGCCGGATTTGGCGGTATGTACACTATTGGCCGATTTGTTCGGCGTCACCGTGGATGATTTGATCCGTCGCCATGAGGTCATGCCTCAACCCAAACAAACGCGCATGAGTTTCAATCACCGCATTATCACCGCCCTTTCTTTGGTGGGGGTTTTGGCCATTGCCTTGATTTTGTACATTGTGCTGGAAGATTGGGAGGAGCGGTATCGAGTTTTTATTTATGCACTGCCGGTCATGTCTCTGGTGGTATTGGTACTCAACAGCATTTGGGGGAAGCGCATGGCCAATCTGTATATCATTTCTCTGTTGGTCTGGACCGTTCTCTGGTCTTTGGTCCTGCTGCTGCATACACCTTCCATTTTTTACATCGGCATCCTTGCACAAGCTGCGGTCTTACTGGCTTTTTGTTTTCATAAGAAAGGAAGAGATAAGTGAAAAATTTTCAATTTTATGCACCTACCCGGGTGTTTTTTGGAAAAGGGGAATATGTACGCACGGGAGAAATTCTCGCAGGTTACGGATACACCAAAATTATGCTTCATTATGGCGGCGGCAGTGTCATCAAATCGGGACTGCTTGCCAAAGTGAAAGAGTCTTTAGAGAAAAAAGGTATTTCCTATGTGGAATTCGGCGGAGCACAGCCCAACCCCCGGCTGTCCCATGCCAAAGCCGGTATTGATATTTGCCGCAAAGAAGGGGTTCAACTGATTTTGGCGGTGGGAGGCGGCAGTACCATCGATTCTGCCAAAATGATGGCATCAGGTACCCTTGCGGATTGCGATCCGTGGCTCTTTGTCACTAAAGAACGAGTGCCTATGGCTGCTTTGCCGATAGCCACCATCTTGACCTTGGCGGCATCGGGCAGCGAAACCAGCTCTTCCGCCGTGATTTCCAACGATGAATCGGGATTGAAGCGGGGATTCAACAGCGATTTCAACCGTCCGCTTTTTTCCATTCTTTCACCCGAACTGACGTTTACGTTGCCGCCCTATCAAACTGCCTGCGGTATCGTGGATATTTTGATGCATACATTGGAACGGTATATCACGGTACCGAACTTCTTTGAACCCACCGATTCCATGGCGGAAGCCATCCTCAAAAGTGTCATTGCCTCCGGACGGGTTGCCATGAAAGAGCCTGAAAATTTCGAAGCCCGCGCCACCCTGATGTGGGCAGGCAGCTTGTCCCATATTGATTTGACGGGTTTGGGAAAAGAGTATTTTATGATTTCTCACCAGCTGGAACATGAAATCAGCGGTATGTTTCCCCATGTTGCCCACGGAGCGGGTCTGGCTGTGGTGTTCCCTGCGTGGTGCCGCTATGTATATCAAAAAAATCTGCCTGCTTTTTGTCGCTATGCGAACCGGGTGTGGGATATTCCCATGGACGAAAGCAATCCTGAAAAGAACGCTTTGGCCGGTATCGAAGCTACCGAAAAGTTTTTCCGCGAAATCGGTATGCTTTTGACGTTACGCGAATGTGGCATTGGCGAGGATGCCATCGAAGAAATGGCGGAAAAATGCACCTTTTTTGGTAAAAGAAAACTCCATTCCGTGGTGGTTTGCGGTAAAAATGAAATCATGGATATATATAAATTATGCCTGTAATCAAAAAATCCTTCTCTTTTCGAGAAGGATTTTTTATCATGAGTAACTGCGTATGAGCCGGTAGAGCAATCGGCTGTAATGGGAAACCGTTGCCCCCACATATAAGGACATGGATTTATGGAGGAGGTAACGATCGTTTCCCCAGGATTTTCCACGGGAATAGGCGGTGGATTCCCCTTCGAAAATCATATAACGTGTTACCAATTGTTCCAGGGTAGGTAAATTACAGTAATGGTTGTCTTTCAAGCGGATATCGGCGACAGAGAGAACCACCGAGGCAAAATCTACGCAGGTATAGGCATTGCGGATAAACAGACGTTTCTTAAAGGGGGTCAACAAGGCCGACAGCATGTCGTATATGTATTCCCCGGCATGAAGTTTGAAATGAAGAATCAAGGATGCGATGGCTTGCTTTTGCCGCGGGGTCACGGGGATGGCGCAAACCTTGATGGGGGTTTGCATTCCGTTGTGTTGGTATCTTAATAAGGATTCATGCACAAAACCGCCATATAAAGGGGTGTTTTCATAATACCGCGCAAAGGAATACAGTTTTTGGAGATTGGGATCCAAGCTGATGGACACATGATTATAGGCGTGACGGGTGATACAGCGAATCAGCCGCCCCATTTTGTATGGTGTTGCGGAAAACACAACATAAACAAAGTCAGATTGGCAGGAAAGGGACAAAGGGATTCACATCCTTTTAATAAATTCCAAAGAGAATCAACCCGATGGTGTTGATGGAAAGATTGGCGCACAAATGAACGATCCACGAAGGGAAAATATGATTGATTTTTTCATCCAAATAATTGAAGAAAATTCCACCGGCAAACAGTGCCGCCATGGTCAGCACAAACAAGGCGGGGGAGAACCAGCCTGTCATAATGGCGATGTGGTAGAAAGCGAAAAAGAAGGCGCTGACGACATGTGCAAACATACGGGGCAGATACTGCTTCAAGGTCAAAAAGGCAAAGCCGCGGAAGAAGAATTCTTCCAGCCAGGAATTGACGATGGATATGTAAATGGCAACAAAGAAAAAATTATCTTTGGTCACGCCCACATTTTTTGTTAAGGATGTGGGGATGCCGGAAAAATCAAAGGTATCCTGCAACAGGAAATATCCGCCCAGAATAAGGAGAAATACTCCGCCGCCCAAAGCCAAAGGTAAGTACAAGCCCTTTTTTGGAAATGGAGAGAAGCATATCAGGCGAACGTTCTTTCCACACAGCGAAACCAGCAGGGGCAGCCCCAAAAAGAAAACCACTTTGATCATGGATTTGATTAAATATGGGGGCCGGATTACGCCATCCACAATGGCCATAGCGGTACAACCGATCCATAGGGTCAAGAGGATGAAGGCAATTATGCGTTTGTTTTTCATAATTCCTCCCAAGGTTATATGAGAATTTTCCCTTTATTATAACAAAATACAACAAAATAATCAATAGCGTTTAATACAATAATGAATCAAAGTGAGCAGTCCCATAAAAGCAGAGAAAGATGATAAAATTCGTTGACAGTTCATTGTTAAAGCCATATCCTAAGGGTAACAAGCATATGAATGTACGGTAAAATACATGCAGGCTGATGCCGGGCATTTCCCTGTGTGGCGGAGAGAAGCCGCGGTGGTATCGTGGTTGCGTTCCCGCGTACCCGCAACAAGCAGAACGGATGAGAGCAGCCTGGAACGAGTTTTCTAAAAACAAAACATAATCGGCATTGTTTGCAAAAAGTCATTGACAAACACCCAGCAACAATGTATAATTGAGACAGATTAATAATATTATAAAAAAGGATGATTTAGATGCAAAATCGAGCAAGTCAATATAGAATCGAAAAAGTTACTATGATTAAGTGCTTTCTCGCGTTTCTTTTCACTGTTATCATAGCGTTTTCATCGGTCAATGTGCAGGTTTTGTCAGAATCAGAATCAGAAGAGGTAGAGGTAGAGGTAGAGGTAGAGGTAGAGTTACCCGCCAAGCAAGATTTGGCTCAAACGGAGTTTGAGCCGGACCCAGAAAAGTATTATTGCCATGCAACCATTGATCAAAACTTTGCGGATAATGCCGTCCTTGTCGTGATTAAGCCATTATACGGTGGGATCAATAAAGAGTTTTCAAAAAGTCAATTTTCCACCGAAAATTTAAATGGAGATGTAAGCTTTAAAGAAATCAAAGACTTGACGTATTTGGACAAACCGATTGAAGAGTATCAGTATTTAAAAATAGGCATGCATAAGCAAATTTTCAAGCTGACGCTGGAAAAGCCGGGAAAGCAGAATGTACTGGATACCATCAAGGAGCTGGAAAAGCTGGATTTCATCGAGAGTGCTGAGCCGAATTATCACGGGACATTTTATTAGAGTATATATAGATGATTTGTATTCTGAAATAAGGCTGTAAAAATCTATTGACATTGAAAGGGCGTGAGACATCACAACGGTTTTTTCCCCCGTATGAGTCGGCGTGATTGATACCGAAATCGCCGGCGTTTGCCGGAATGTGCAGCTGGTTTCCTGGGTGGCAGGAGAAACCGCGGTGGGCGACATGGTTGCGTTCCCGTGTACCCACAACAAGCAGAACGAATGAGAGCAAAAAAGAATAATTTGCTAAAAATAAAATATAATTTGCGTTGTTTACAAAATGACGTTGACAAACACCTCGCAACAATGTATAATGGAGACATATCCAAAAATCATAAAAAAGAGGTGTTTTGAATGAAAAACAAAAGTAACAAACGTAGACGCGAAAAATATCCTATACTGAAGCGCTTTCTCGTGTTCCTTTTCACTGTCGCCATGGCGTTTTCAACGGTCAATGTGCAGGCTTTGTCAGAAGAGGTAGAGGTACCCGCTAAGCAAGAGTTGGCTCAAACCGAGTTTGAGCCGGATCCGGAAAAGTATTATTGCCATGCAACCATTGATCAAGACTTCGCGGAAGATTCCGTCCTTGTCGTGATTAAGTCATCACACGGCGGGATCAATAAGCTGTTTTCAAAGAAGCAGTTTTCTACGGAGAAATTCAATGCGAATACGAGCTTTAAAGCGATCGAAGACCTGACGTATTTGGACAAACCGATCGAAGAGTATCAGTATTTAAAAATAGGCATGCATAAGCAAATTTTCAAGCTGACGCTGGAAAAGCCGGGAAAGCAGAATGTACTGGATACCATCCAGGAATTGGAAAAGCTGGATTTCATCGAGAGTGCTGAGCCGAATTATCACGCAACTCTTTCGGTCGCACCCAATGATTCACGGTATTCTGCTCAAAGAGCTATAAAAGAAATAGAAATTGAACAGGCGTGGGATATTACAACGGGCTCTTCCGCCGTAAGTGTCGGCGTGATTGATTCCGGCATCGTAAATCACAATGATTTAAATGGAAATGTAGTGCCGGGATGGGATTATTATAATATGGATGCAATCACGACAGATGATCCGAATAGTCACGGGACGGCGGTCGCGGGTATTATCGGTGCTGTAGGAAATAACAGTTGTGGGATTGCCGGCGTTTGCTGGAATGTGCAGCTTGTCCCCATGCAAACCGTATATTATGATAGTTCAGTGGGAGAGTATTTCCTTGACGCGGATGCTATTATAAGAGCGATCAATGACGCGAATGTGGATATTCCGATCATCAATTGCAGCTATGGCCGCTATGATTTTTGCAACGCTGAGATGAATGCATTGTCGTCTTATAAGGGCCTTGCTGTCTGTGCCGCAGGAAATGAGAACCAAAATACCGATTATGTATCCCATTATCCTGCGTGCTATCCCTTGGACAATATCATTTCGGTCGGGGCATTGGATAGTACATTAACAGCAAAAGGTGTCTGGGAGGATGGGGATGCTTCGAATTACGGACAGACGACGGTCGATCTGTTTGCGCCGGGTACCGATGTGCAGACAACAGATAAAACATCATTTGGTTATACACAGTTCAGCGGAACCTCTGCAGCCGCACCGATTGTTGTGGGGGTCGCGGCGTTGATCAAGTCTATCCGCCCCAATGCCACGCCGACTGAGATCAAGGCATTTATTTTGCAGAATGTGGATCTGCTGCCGGAGTTTGATAAGCTGTGTGCCACCGGCGGCAAGCTGAACGCGTATAAAGCCGTCAAGGCCGCTCAGGAAGGCCGGTTTGAGACCGAAAACCTAATGGGCGATGTGAACGGCGATGGAAGACAGGATCTGATCTATCACTATTCTTTAAATGGGAAAAGAGCGTTTAAGGTTTATTTCGGGCAAACAAACGGAACATTCAGCGGGCCGTACAATACAGTCACGACTCATAATTATGTGTATGACGATCGGGCATTCATCGGCGATGTGAACGGCGACGGAAGGGACGACGTCATCATCCACTGGACAAATTCCAGCGAGAAGCGGGTGCTGCTGACCTTGATCAGCTCGGGAAGTGGATATTTTCCCACAACCGGCGTGAATTTTGTCAGCACGAACGTTAATGATCCCTATCGATGGCCAGCCAGCTTTTTTGTCGCGGATGTAAACAACGACGGAAAGGATGATTTCATTGTGCAATGGTGCACCAGCTCCAAGCTTCGAACTACCTATACGTATCTTGGCAAAGCAAGCAGCTCTGGCGGGTATTTTTCCGCGGCTGTTTCGTCAACCTCTTCAATACCTTATAAGCTGGAGGATCATGTTTTTACAGGCGATTTCAATGGCGACGGACGCGCTGATTTGCTGCTCCAAACCAAGAATGCCAGCAACAAGCGACAGTTGGTGACTTTTATCGGAAATGCGGATGGATCATTTGGTCCGGGCGTGACCTTTACCAGTAATTTTGAGTATTACCCGTTTAGATTGATTGGCCGTTGGAGCGTGCCTAGCCAGTTCTTTGTCGGGGATGTCAACGGCGATGGGTATGATGATTTTGTGGTACATGAGCGGATAGCGGTCGAGGGCGTGCGCAAGCATATCGTGTACCGGGGAAAGGCGGCAAGCCCGTATTTTTCGGAAGGCGTTGAAACCGTGACTACGGATGGTTATCAAATCGCGGATAAGGTGTACGCGGGGGATTTTACCGGCGACGGGAAGATGGATTTGCTTGTCCATTGGCGAAAAGACGGGTTCAGGCAGTTGTTGCTATATAAAGGCACGGCGACAGGCGCATTTGCCGCCGGTGTGAATTTTACCAGCACGCGCAAGCATGATCCCGCTGTGTATTCGACAAAAATCAACGTGGGGAAAACCACGGGAAGCGCAAACGCGAGTTTTATCGTGCATTGGGTGACGGGAAATTCAAACACCACGGCGATCAAGGTCATCAACTATCTTGGCGGAGCATCTTCCATGTTAGAAGGGGTGAATACCACGACAAACGCACCGTTCAGTAGCCATTAATGGTTTTTTGTATATTATATACTAGAAGGAGGTTGATTGAGATGAAAAAGGTATACGTTGCGGTTTGTCTGTTTCTTTCGCTGGCGATGTTGTCCGCTTTTATGACAAGCGCGGCATCGGAGGAGGGCTTGATACCCCTTGGAAGCGGTGATTTGGATGACAACGGAGAGAAAGATAGCGGTTCAAAGGCAACAGCCGAGCTTGAGGAACGGCCCGCTGCGGAGGAATTGGCGGTTCAGATTCCCAGCGGTAACGAGCCGGGGCGGGTCGCTGCGAAGCAATTGCGGGATCGACTGCTCGCATCGTTTGATTCGTTAAAGGAACCTGCTGAACTGATCACAAACCACACGGTGAGAACGGAGAATTCTGGGGGCTATTATAAAAACCCCAGTGCGTTGTATGAAAGCCTCAGCGGTACGAACATTGCATTTTCAAAAGGTCTTTCAAGGTTCGATAGCAGCATTTTCTGGCCTTTTGAACTAGGTGGTTGCAGGGTTGCCATGGCGCGTACGCTGGACGACTTTTATCATCAATATATACCGGGGTATGAATATTATCGCGATGGAAATGAGGACGTATCTATCATTGAAGATATCAGCAAATACACATCAGGCTTTTTTGAAGGCAACGCGCTGATTACTGTGTATAAATATAAAGGCTGTGGCTATTTAAATCGGGTGGAACGCATTGTGAAGCAAGGCAATGAGTTATTGATTATCATACAAACTGGTCGTCCTACAGAAAACGGTCATTATATGGCTGCAATTCAAGTACATCGCACAGCAATTGAAGTGAGTAAAAGTGATATGGAGGACGTTGAAATTATCAAGGTATATTACGTACCTTTGAATGATGCAAGAATTGATTGAACAGGGCGGGTAATCCTGCGTATACTCCAAACCACGTTTTTTAATTTAACATCATGTTGGGCGCCCCTTTGGTGATTTGTATCACAAGTTGCTAAAGGGGCTGCTTGGTATCGGGAAGATTCGAACAATCGGCCAAAACGCATCCGGTTATCACTGAAAGAAACCGGCGTTTTTGTGAACCGGTGATTCTGTTTTTCTATGTAAATGGAGGTTCTTCCGTCATTGCTGCCATCATCGGCGTCATTGTGTTAAAAAAGTTATCCGTAAAAAGCATATGAGGCATGATTCTCACTATAGGTGCGCCGATCATCATCAAAGCCTTATAAAAGTCAACACCAAAAAAGAAAACCCCGATTTTGAATCGGGGTTTGTTCTTTAAAACTTGGCTTTGTCAGCCCAAAGTCCCAAAGCAGGGTTGGAAATGTAATAAATTTCTTCGCCGTCGGGTAAGGTGTTATAGCCGTCCACCAAGGTATCGGGATTGTATTTTTTGATGATTTCGTCATAGGGCACATAGTTGAAATGAACCCCGGTGACTTCCTCTTGGGTAAGATGCCGGGTGCAGTAGGTGATGCGGAAACGATCGTCAGAAGAACCGTGGATCAGGTGAGCGGCGGCTGATAGGTTGCCTCTCAAATCCTCATGATCCTTGCACAACTGGAGTACGTTGATCCGTCCGCAATATCCGTATTCCCGAATCAAAGCATCGATGGCGGGGTCTTCGCCAAATTTGTCAGCACCGGGTGCTAAAATAATCAGATCGCCCTCATCGGCAATGGCCATACGGGTGCGGTACACCGCTTTGTTCCCCAGCCAGGTGGATTTGAATTCTTTCTCATCCAGATTCACCACCACTTTTTTGAAGGGTTTATCCACAAAGGTCAGGTTCTTTTGCTGGCTGAGAGCCACGGCTTTTTCAAAATAGCTTCTCTCTCTGCCCGCGAACAAGCCATGTACGGCAATTTGACCGTCAACCACGGTGTTTACCGTCAAAATGTAGGACAAACGAATGTGGGGGATATATTGAGTTTCGGCATAGTCAAAGACTTTGCGCACGGGGGAGAAATCTTTGCCCATGATCCGTTCCATGCCGTAAAAAGCGCCCAACATGTGAGAAGTGTTGATCATGGAGGAACCGCCGCAGCCGACAAAAATGTTCTTGTTCCGGTTGGCCATGCCCACCACTTCATGGGGAACCACCTGTCCGATGGAGAGAATCAAATCGTAGGAAGGATCCAGAATCAGTTTGTTCACTTCCACGTCGATGGGATCGGTGACCAGACCTTCGGAAACGGAACCGACATATGAGCCGTCTACGGTACCGATTTTTACCACGTCATTTCTCCAGTTGTGAACAATGAACTTGTCAAAAGGTATGTCGCCGAACATCTCTTTACATTCTTCTTCGTTCATGGCCACGTGGGTACCCAGAGCGGGAAGAATATCGATATGGCAGGAATCCTTCATAAAGTTATATATGCAGTTGGTAATCTGTCCTGCAAAAGAGTGGTAACGGGTAAAATCCGGGGGGATGATCAAGAGCTTTTTGATGCGGCCTTGATCGGCGGCAAGCCCGTCTCGAATGGTATTAAATAATTCTTCGTAGGGAATGCCCGTGGGGGCATTCCCGTACAATTCGTAACTTTTCATACTTTTTTCCTTTTTCAGACAACGTAGTTGGTAGCTGCTGTATCGCCGCCGAGTCCCGTCCAGTTGGTGTGGAAGAATTCACCGCGGGGATGATCCAGACGTTCGTAGGTGTGGGCACCGAAGTAGTCTCTCTGCGCCTGGAGCAAGTTTGCGGGTAGCTTTTCACAGCGGTAGCCGTCGTAGTAGTTCAGAGCGGTGGTAAGAGCGGGAGCGGGAATGCCGTTGACGATCGCGGCGGCGCAAACGCGTCTCCAGCCGTCCTGCGTATTGTGAATAATATCCATGAAGAAGGGATCCAAAAGCAGGTTGGTCAATGCGGGATTCTTATCGAACGCTTCTTTGATCTTGCCGAGGAATACGCTGCGGATGATACAGCCGCCTCTCCACATCAGGGCAATGCCGCCGTAGTTCAGGTTCCAGCCATAGGTCTTGGCAGCGGCTTTCATCAGGGTGTAGCCCTGGGCATAAGAAACGATTTTGGCAGCGAACAGCGCTTTGCGGATGTCTTCCAGGAATGCGGCGCGGTCGCCTTCAAACTTGGGCGCGGGACCACGGAGCACTTTGGAAGCAGCCACACGCTCTTCTTTGATGGCACTCAAGCAGCGAGAGAAAACGGCTTCGCCGATGAGAGTTAGGGCAATGCCTTCGTCCAAAGCGGAAATGGCGGTCCATTTACCGGTACCTTTTTGTCCGGCAGTGTCCAGAATTTTGTTCACGATGGGCTGACCGTCGGTGTCTTTGTAAGCAAGAATATCCCGGGTGATTTCGATCAGGTAGCTGTCTAGTTCACCTTTATTCCATTCGGCAAAAACTGTGTGCATTTCGTCGGCGCTCATGCCCAAATAATCTCTCATGAGCTGATAGGCTTCACAGATGAGCTGCATATCGCCGTATTCGATGCCGTTGTGAACCATTTTCACAAAGTGACCTGCGCCATTTTCGCCGACCCAGTCGCAGCAGGGAGAACCGTCTTCCACTTTGGCGCAAATCGCCTGGAAGATGGGCTTTACATAAGGCCATGCAGCGGGAGAACCACCGGGCATCATGCTGGGACCGTTGAGCGCGCCTTCTTCACCACCCGAAACGCCCGTGCCGATGTAGAGTAAGCCTTTGCTTTCCACATAAGCGGTTCTGCGAATGGTGTCGGGGAAGTGAGAGTTGCCGCCGTCGATGATGATATCGCCTTCTTCCAGAACTTCCAGAAGCTTATCAATGAAATCATCTACTGGCTGGCCGGCTTTGACCATCATCATGACTTTTCTGGGTTTTTTAAGGTTGTCTGCCAATTCTTGCAAAGAATAGGTGCCAATGATGTTTTTGCCGTTGGCTCTGCCCTCTACAAAGTTGGTCACTTTTGAGGTGGTACGGTTATAAACGGCAACGGTAAACCCTTTGCTTTCCATGTTCATAACCAGATTTTCGCCCATGACGGCGAGTCCTACGAGTCCGATGTCTGCTTTTTTCATTGTGTGTTCCTTCCTGTATTTAAATATTATTTTATAACGCGTGAATGAGTTTTAACGCATTCTTATAATAGATTTTATCCAAAACATCCTGAGGTAAATTCAGCATGGAAAGAAAAGTTTGCAAATCGTTGTCAAAATAATCCCTGCCGTACAACAAACGATCGGCGTATTCAATGAGAAACTGTCTGGCAAATTTGGGGTCTCTGGTCAGGGCGCACAAACCGGAACCTGCCGACATATCACAATATAAATTGGGATATTTGTCCAGCATACGGATCAATTGCCCACCGGGAACCACAGGCATGTCTTTCGGGTACGCACCTTTGAGATAGAAATCATCCCCCGAAATGTGAGCCCAAAATCCGGGCGCATGTCCTAAAAAATGGGTATCGGGACATTTGGCAATCGCCCGTTCAAAGGCGTCCATGCCGCCACCATACCAGTAATTGGGACGGGGATATTTGTGCCCGGAGGGGAATTCATAGTCGATATGGACTGTGACAGGCAGACCTTTTTCTCCGCAAAAACGATACATGCGAATGGCATCACAGTCGTCCAGCATCATGCGCAGTTTTAACTCACCGTATATCTTCACACCGTAGTGGAGGATGGCGGAATTCATGTTGTCAATGGCATCGGGGCGACGAGGATCGCACGCATATCCCAGAATGAAACGGTCGGGATAACTTTCATAGTAATGCAAACACCGTTCCAAACAAATCGGACCTTTGTCCCGATAGGAGTCTAGGTTGACCCTCTGAATGTATGTGGGGGAAAATTCCGAGGCAGGACATTCCCAGGTCAGAATCCAGGTTTTATTGATTTGGTATTGATTCATGTTTTCGATGGTTCGCTTCAAATTATAACCGCACCAGTCCGCGTGGTTATGACAGTCGATGATCAAGGTACACACCACCTAGTATTTTTCTAGTATTCTTGGAGAAAGGAGAGAGAGCCAATCCTTTGCCATTGTATAAAATAGTACCATATTGTGAAAAAAATGTCAAGAACACAAACATAAATCCCATGAAAATATCCAACAAAAAAACAGGTATTCCAAGGATGTTTTTTTATATATCAGTTAATTTTTAAAAAAACAACACGGATAGATTGACTTATAAGAAAAAAGAAGATATAATGATTCATTGAGGAGGGTTGTCTGTGACCACTGATTTTTTTCTTGCATCTTTGCGGGAGAAACTCTTGTTTCTTCCCGAATCCGATCGCAATCAAATACTTCGGTTTTATTCCGATATGCTGTCTCAACTCACGTCTCCTGAAGAGGTGAAAATGAGAATCCAACACTTGGGAACGCCCGATGAAATTGCTGCCAAAGTCAAGGATGTTGCCGACCAACAAGAAAAAACCAGGGTGGCATCTCCTGTAAACCAAGATAAAACCACCATTGTCCAGAATGCCACCGTGGCAGCACAGGATACCACGGTGGTTGCCCAAGACAAAAAGATGGTGTCCCGGGAAGAGGATGGCATCCTCGCTATGCCCAAACGATCCTCGATCATCAACCAGGAAGTACAGGAAGATTGGAATACGCTTTACGAAGACCACGAAGAAGAAGACCGTATTTCCTTTAAACACGCCTCCAAAAAGAAAGATTCTCAACCCAAACAGAGTTCCAAGAAGCCTGCCAAACTCAAAGTGGAGCTACCTCCCATCACCGGTGCAAATTTAATGGAAGTTTTAATGAAAAAATTTGGCACCCGCGAAGAAGATTCCGCCGGTTTGTTTGGCATGTTGATGGCGATGTTTATTCCGCTGCTGTTGATTTTTTCTCTGGCTTTGGTACTCGCTTATTTGGCAGCCATCGCCGCTATCGCTTTGGTGGTCATTGCCTTATTTGTCATCATTTTAATTTTTGTTATGTGCGGCGTTGCCGGCTTGGCTTATGGCATTGTTTCGATTTTTACACAGTCCACTGCCATAGCTATGATTGAAATCGGTTTGTCCACCATTTTCTTTGGTATTGTAACCGCTTTGACCGCGTTGTGCCACGAACTAATCGTGGGCATGATTCCCATGATTATCAAAAAAGTAACAAAATTATATTTTTGGGGCATGCGGATTGTATGTTACAAGATCACCGGAAAAAATGGTCTTAGGGATTTGTTTACACGTAAGAAAAAAGTATAAAAGGGTAATACTATGAAACACGCAACAAAAAAAATGCTGATCACGGCGCTCATCTTGTTTTGTGCCGGTCTTTTTCTTACCACGGTAGGATATATTGTCGCCGCCGTCAACGACGTCAGCGTATATGATGAAAACGAACGGCCAAAAGCAGATGTCAAAAGCGAAACGTATAATTTGAATCAATTGACCGGCGGCGAATCCTTTACTAATTTGGAAATTCGTTTTCAAGTGGGCAATGTGGTGATCACCAAAGTCACCGGTTCCAATCAGAGTACCGTCCAGGTGTCTGCCGTGGATATGGCCACTTTTGGACACGGGGTGAAAGACGGTGTCCTTTCCCTAGCGGATGACGATGTGTATCCCAGTACATATTATGGTTTTTCTTTCACATCCAATGGCTTTGGTTTTAACGGTTTGCGGCAAATACTGAATTTTGCCAGCGCCGGAAATAAAAACCGAACTTTGTACATCAATCTTGCTTCCGATATGGCTGATTTGCAAAACATCACCATTCATTGCGG
Source organism: Clostridiales bacterium UBA5448 (assembly GCA_002427425.1). Taxonomy (GTDB): domain Bacteria; phylum Bacillota; class Clostridia; order Oscillospirales; family SIG627; genus UBA5448. The sequence goes on from DIRA01000016.1 coordinate 31,143, forward strand.
CGCAGGAAATGTAATCGTAAGAAACTTTACGGTAAAAGATAGTGTAAGCGTCAGTGTCAGCTACGGAAATATTAGTGTGGATAATATATCCATCGGGGGTTCATTCAGTGCCAGCACCGATTTGGGTAATATTTCAATGAACGATTCGTCTTATGCCCGCTGTGAGCTTGCTTCCACCAGAGGAAACATTCAGGCTTATTTGACCGGTAACGGAAACAATACGTTTGACAGCGTGGCCGGTAATGTTACCATTGAAGTCAAAAATCCGTTACAAAAATATGAAATTACCATGAGCACCACCACCGGATCCGTTTATGTGGGAGATGTGGAAATCGGTTCTGATTATACCCATTATCCCGACTCAAACGAACAATCTTTGGGTAAAATTATTGCCACTGCCATTGTCGGAAGTGTCAAAATTTCCCAGCGCGGTGAGACGACACCATCCCCTGTATAATTCATTTTATCTCGGACATACTATCCTTTGCAGGCGCGGATTACCGCTCCTGAGGAACTTTGGACAAAGGATTGGATTGAATAATGCTTGACAGAATCGCGCTGATCATATTGATTATTGGCGGTATTAACTGGGGTAGCGTCGGTTTGTTCGGATTTGATATCGTGGCATGGATATGCGGCGGTACCGATATGTTGGCAAGCCGGATCATCTACACCATAGTAGGTCTTGCCGGTCTTTGGTGTATTTCCCTTCTGTTCAGAAGCAGAGAACACCTGACTGAAAAAGAGTAAATGCAAAGCGGAGAATTTTCATTCTCCGCTTTGTTCATTTTCTTCAATCTATTGGAAGTTTCAATTCTGCATTGTCCTTGTTTGCCGGCGATTCATTTAAAACGGGGGGCAAAATTTCACCGGAGGGTTCTGTTTCCATAAATGGAAGTGGTTCATCCGAAGCTTGCGGGATAGCAGAAGGATCCAGTAAGCTGGGCAGTTCGCACTCACCGATGATTGTCGATTCTATTGATTTATGTCGGCATCGGGGAAAAAAGAGCGGAGGCAGCATTCGATTTTCTATACATTCTTCCCGCAGTTCTTCAATGCGAGTTTGCAGTTTATCTCCCATTTCCCGGTCTAAAAGCTTATATTTGACACACCGGTCGATGATTTTAATTTCCAGCTCACATTTTTTTTCAAATAAGGAAAGAATATCTTTTTTCTCTTTTTCCGTCAAAGCGTTCCAACGGGTAAAAATATTATCGTCCTTGTTTTCAAATGTCTGAGCAAATACGGTTGCGGTGGTGACTATACCCAGAAAAAATGTCATGACCAGCAGGATCATGAAAACGCGGGTGATTTTTTTTGACTTATACATAGTTATTTCCTTTCCGTATACGGATTAGGGTACATTACATGCAAATACATGTTTGATATACCCTAATTTAGTATAAACGAAATAGGAAAAAACCATTATAAAACGCGTACGGTATATTTTTCCAGTAAAAAAACGGGACGATATGACAACTTGGATCGTCGCAAACCGGCATCTCCCAGATCATCCTGGCGGTTGATATAATGGGTTTGGGGTGTGGAAAAATAAGAGGCAAAGCTGTTTGCCAGTTTGGGATAAGCGCCGGTATATGAATAATCGGCTTTTTCGATATGGACATGCAGGGTGTCTCCCAAATGTTCTCCCACAGAAAAACCAACGACTCGATCCCCCACCCACAAACAGCCACCAAACATATGGCAAAGGCGATACTCCTCCAGCCAGGCAAGGATGCTTTCGTGCTCCGCCTTTGCAGTTTTGTCCTTTTTTATATTTTCTGCGGCATACCGGATGTAAAAAGCGCGAACCGCCTCAATGGTATTGTCACAAATGGGAGTAAATCGATGATTGGGATAAAGAAAATTGAATTTGTTGATGTGATTTCTCTGTCCGTGGTATTTTCTTCCCGTCATAGATACGAAGGCGTCTTTATCATAGACATAATCAAAGGCATCCCGCCAGGGAGTCCAAATCATGTTTTTTCCATAGCGTTTTTCTAAATAAGGACGTACCAATGTTTCCGCCGGATAAAAAATCAGAGGGATATTTTTTTGCTGGCAATACCCTTCCAATTGGGCAAGAGCTTCATCATAGGGAGGCAAGCCCAAGGGAAAGGTAAACGTTTTTGTTCCGTCGAGTATGACCGATGAGAAATACAAATGGTGATCCCGAATGGCATATTTGGTTTCATAATAGTTTTTCCAGAAGTACAATGCACCAAAAGTAGCATCGCAAAGCCTGGATTGTTTTAACCTGATAAACGGAGCAATGGGTGTAAAGTCTGTGTTTTGAATGGATTTAAAGTGTAGCATACCGTTTTATTCATCATCCTCCCGTGGTGTGATGTCTTTTTTGTCTATGTTTGCCAGTGGATGCAGTGCGGTAGCCTGTTTCATTTGTTCGCTGCTAACGTGGGTATAAATTTGGGTGGTATTGAGTTGTTCGTGCCCCAGAATATCTTTCAACACACGCACGTCCACCTGTCCCGTACCATACATGAGAGTTGCTGCTGTATGGCGGAGTTTGTGGGTGGAATATCCTTTCCCGCCCAAACCCGCATAGGCCAGATATTTTTTTACCAGAAGCTGCACCGCTTTGTCCGAGAGCCGCCGTTTATTCCGGCTGACAAACAAAGCATCTTTGTCATGACAGGACAAGTGTGCCCGGACTTTCAAATAGTCCGCCAATGCCTGCCGAACGCTGTCATTTACATATAAAATCCGCTCTTTGGATCCTTTTCCCAGAACTTTTACCGTGGTCAAATCGTTACTGATAGAGGATAACCCAATCCCGCATAATTCATTCAACCGCATACCGCAGTTCAAAAAGAGCAGGAGGATACAATAATCCCGTTCTTTGTTTTCCTTACCGATGGCCTGCACCGCCGAAAGCAGGGCTTTGCTTTCGTTGATATCCAAAAACTTTGGCAGAGCTTGCCGCACTTTGGGGGAACCGATATCTTTGGCGGGGTTGTTCTGTAACAGGTGTTTTTTGTTGCACAAATAGCGGAAAAACGCCCGAATGGCCGCCAGCTTTCTGGCGCGGGACGCAGGCATGTTTCTTCGCTGATCGGCGGTGTATAATAAATAATCGTATATATCCGCTTCCTGGATCTTTGCAAAATCCTCCACCGTCATGGGGGAAATATCGATGTCCTCCATGGGGGGTTGACTGTGGGTTTTCTTTTTCAGGTAATATTTTAAAAAGTTTCGCAAATCGCCGTGATATTCATAAACCGTCTTAGGAGAACAGCCTTGGATATTCAGTTTGAAGGAGACAAAGTTGACAAGCTCCCGGGGGGAAGTTTCAGCATCAAACATGCGCATCCTCCTTGGTACGGCGCAAAAACGCGCTCAAATCATAAACACTGCGGATGGGAACAAGCTCTATGCCGGATGGTGATTGTTTTGATATGATTTCCATGCTTTTTGCCGGAAGTAACATGCGCTTAAATCCCAGTTTTGCCGCTTCTTTTACCCGATTGAGGCCATGAGAGGCGGCGCGGCATTCCCCGGCAAGACCCACTTCACCGAAACAAACCGCATCATCGGGAAAGGGAATGTCGCTGTATGCCGACAGCAATGCCGCCTGAACTCCCAAATCCGAAGATACGTCTTCCAGTCGTAATCCGCCGATGACGTTGATGTACACATCCCGTTCTCCGAAACGGATGCCAAGGCGACGTTCCAGTACCGCCAGTAAAATGGACGCCCGGTTGTAGTCAATTCCGGTAACGGTTCTGCGTGGAGCCGGAAACACGGTTTTGGAAGTCAACGCTTGGACTTCCGCCAAAAGGGGGCGGGTACCTTCTATGGTACAAACTACCGCATTGCCGGATACCCCCACGGGACGGCCTTCCAGAAGCATTTTTCCCGGTTCGGACAGTTCAGACAAACCCGTATCGGTCATTTCAAATACGCCGATTTCTCCGGTGGAGCCAAAGCGGTTTTTCACCGCACGTACTACCCGCAGGCTTTGATTTCTTTCTCCTTCGAAATACAATACTACGTCCACCATATGTTCGAGTACTTTGGGCCCGGCGATGGCACCGTCTTTATTCACATGGCCTACCAGCACCGTGGCACATCCTGCCATTTTGGTATAGGCAATGAAGTGGAGCGCAGACTGTTTGACTTGAGAAACACTGCCGGGAGAGGCGGAAGTACCAGAACTGCCGGCGGTCTGGATGGAGTCTACAATCATCAAATCGGGTTTGATACGTTCACACTCATGGATAATTTTTTCCACTTCGGTTTCCGCCAGAAAATACAAATGGGGATTTTTGACCCCCAAGCGGCGCGCCCGCAAGTTGATCTGATGGGGGGATTCTTCCCCCGATATATAGAGAATTTTCAAGGCATCTTTTCGATTGCATACTTGTAAAAGTAGGGTGGATTTTCCAATGCCCGGTTCGCCGGAAATCAAAGAAACAGACCCTTTCACCAGACCTCCGCCCAACGCCCGGTCCAATTCCGGCATACCGGTATACCATCGGATGTCACCGTCTGTATGTTCGTCCATGTCAACAAGGGGCATGGCGGGGCGAGCGGGAGGAATGAGCAGGGGAGAAGTGGAAGCCAGCGCTTCTTTGGGTACCTTCTTTTCCTCCACCAGCGAGTTCCAGGAGCCGCATTCTCTGCATCTTCCATTCCATTTATCAAAAACGGCACCACATTCGCTGCATATAAAAATGGTTTTTTCACTTCCTTTTGCCATGAATGTTATCCTCCGTCATAATCTCGTTCTATTTCCCATATCCTTGCACCGAGGTGATGCGTTGTGGAGGGAAAGCGGGAAAGAGAACCTGTTTATATCCTGAAATATTTATTGTTTATTATCCTGTTTATTTTTGCGTATTTATGTACCTTGCTTTTGGGGGCGGGTCTTTTTTCTTCGGCTTTGCCCGCCATGTCTGCTTACACGCCGGCTGTGACTCCAACACAAACTGAAAGACCGATTGTGGTATTGGACGCAGGTCATGGCGGCATTGACAGCGGATGTACCAGTGAAGGGGTGGAAGAAAAATACCTCAATCTTTCCCTTGCCCGGTATGTGGCGGAATACTTAATATTGTATGATGTGGATGTGATCATGACCCGCACCGAAGATGTTTCTCTGCATGAAGCAGGGGCTTCCAGCCGCAAACGCAGCGATGTGCAAACCAGGGTGAAAATCGCCAGGGAAGCGGGCAATCCCTTGTTTGTCAGCATTCATATGAACAGTTTCCCTGCAGAAAAATTCCGGGGTTTTCAAGTTTTTTATTCCAGAAACAATCCGAAAAGTGAAGCATTGGCTCTGCAAATCGAAAATCTTGTAGATACCAAACTGCCGGAAGCCAAATGCCGAAACAGCAAAAGTGCGGGAAGCAACGTGTTTGTTCTGGACAGACTGGAATGCCAGGCTGTCCTGATTGAGTGCGGATTTTTATCCAACGATCAGGATAGAAAATTACTGACCAATGGTGCTTATCAAAGAAAATTGGCCTTTGTGATTGCAAGAGCCATTGCCATCCAGGCATATTCTTAATCTCTTTTGTACCGGGGAGATTCCATGCCGAACATTGCCCCCAACCGTTTGGAACGGGCACCGAAACCATAGCCCCAAGCCCCTGCCAGAAAGCCCGGGATCAAGACCGCCAGATACAGCCATGCCTGGGGTTCATGCCAATAATAAGTGTCTAATAATCCTTCGCAGGCAGTAATGCCGCAATACATGCCGTGTACGACATAATTTAAACATCCAAACAGAAAAAAAACAGTTTTCATGGATGGAATATACGCCGTAACAAAGCAAACCAAGGAAACCACCAGGGAGGGAATCAGGCACAAAAAAGAGACCCAAAGGGCGGTTAAGGGGGAGCGGGCATGGTTAACCCGGCGGGAGAAGGTGTCGTGCTGACCTTGTTTCCAAAATTCGGTATAAACATAGTACAGATAAAATCCCAAAGCCAAAAACGCGGTGATATAAGAAAGTCCGGGGATGACTTTGGAGATAGTGCCGGTAGAAAAACTCAGCATAATGGAGAGCAAAGACAGAACCAGCTGAGATGAAATCATCTTGCCGACAAATTTTTTACGTGAGATAAAGGCTGCCATGAATATCCTCCCATTTATATCATATACCATTTTATTGTACCATTCTTTGGAACCAATGTCAATTATTGATCCAAAGACCTTGACGGCTTTTGTTAATCGATGTATACTGTTACGAAGAAAAGGAGTGGTTACATTGAAAATCAAATGTGGTTTTTCACAAGTTGTGATTACCCCTGAACCCAATGAAAGTTTTATCGACGGGTTTGGTTCCCGCAAAGCCACGGGAATGGGTGTCCAGGATGATATTATGTCCAAAGTTTGCGCCATTTCTTGGGAAGATAAAAAATTTGCCATTGTTTCCTTTGACATTTGCGGATTCAACCGGGAAACATCCACCTTGATAAAAAATCATATCGCCCGTCTTAACGGCATGGAAGAAAGCAACATTGCTCTATGCTGCAGCCATACCCACGCAGGCCCCGCCATGGGGGTTTTATTCAAATTTTCCCCCAATATGGTGTATTGCGAACGTGTTGCCTATCTCGTTGCCTATGCGGTGAAGGATGCTTTTGAAAACAGCATGGATGGCTCTTTTTCCTTTGGTTTGGGGAAGGAACTGTATTACATTTACAACCGTGCCGGTCGTGATGATATTGACCGCAACGTCCGTGTAGGGGGATTCTACGATGAAAACGGTGTGCTGAAAGGGGTATTGGCTTCTTCTTCCTGCCATCCCACCACCCGTACCGGTAAAGACAGCGACAACCATGGCACCTTGTTCTCCGCCGATTATCCCGGCATGATGACCCAGGCCATGAAAACCGATTACCCCGATGTGCCCGTGCTCTTTTTACAGGGGAGAGGCGGCGACACCAATGCCCTCCACCGCAACGAGTGGCCCAACAGCTACATTTGTTCCCGTCTGGGTCTGGAATTGGCGGATAGTATCCGGGGCGTTCTGGAAAAGCAAACAGCCGGTGATCAATCCGATTATACCCCTGCCTATGCTTACGACCGTCCCCGCATTCCTCGGAAGTCCCTGCCTTCTCCGGAAGAACTGGAATCCCGGCTGGAAGAATATATGCAGGAATATTACGGTACCACCGAAAAGGCCAAACAGCATTTGCTTTGCGGGGAAATGCAGTGGCTCAGGCGCATGATTGAGTGGAAGAAAGCCGGAAAATCCCCCGATATGGACGTACCGTTTCAGGTATTGAAACTGTCGGATCGCTGCATCTTCCTTTTCTTCCCCTATGAACTACTTGCCACGACGGGTCATTACATCGAAGAACAGCTCAAACAAAGAGGTTTTGATCCTGCCTCCATATTCATTCTCGGTTATGTAAATGAAGTGTACAGTTATTTGGCACCCGTGAAATACTTTGATCAGGGCGGATATGATATCGGGGGGAGCAGAGGCGCCGCCTCTCACTGGTACGGATACCCCGACTGTTCCAAAGAAACCGAACCCGCTTCTATTGAAAAAATGCTGCACATGGTGGATTCGTTATAAAGAAACAACAAAGGGGCTGTTGCAATAACAACCCCTTTCTTAATTTCACAGTTTTGATTATTTTAAAGGCTGTTGCTGTTCAAATTCTAGAACTTGCAACAGCCCCTTTACTGTAGTAAAAGTATTGAAAAATGTTTTAATGGTAATTACAAGACATTACATCTACGCGTTCATACTGATGTGATCATGTTCTAAAAATAATATATTAAAATTGAAAATGGGGGTTGCATTTCTGTAAAAAAATGGTATTATAATAATAAGTGAGCATAATATAACTTGAGAAGTGTAAAATTGTTCGATAATCGAAATTAAAATAATATAAACAAGTAGAGAGGGGTTTAGATGTATACCATGTGTGTTTTAAAAAATCAGCGGGTTCGGCGCGCATTGTCTTCATTTAGCGTATTTGTTTTCGTATTTTCCATGTTGTTTGGCTGTTTTGGAGGCATGCAGGAAAGCATCGGGGATGATTTCGGACCGGAGAAAACTATTTTGGGGAAAATGAAAAAAGAGAACGGTGTCCCATCTTGGTATCAACCGGGTGATATTTCCGTTCAACCTGCTATGGATACGACCAAGGATACAACCAATATAATAATGAAAGATTTGGCGCATACAAGAAATTTTAACGAGCCTTTTCCCGATTGGGTCACCCATTACAAACCAATCAACAGCCGTTATTTGCAATTGTCAAGTCATAATTTTGCGGACAAGAGTTATTTGCCGAAAGAATATGCTGGTTCCCAGGTATTATGGGATATAAAAACCAATGAAATCATTCTGTTGGAACAAAAAATCGCGGAAGATGCGGGGTTGTTTCTTCCGTTTCATGCGACACCGAAAGAACATTTTACGGATGGTAAATTTACAAACAGTACGGATTGGTATCTGTTTACTTTTATCGACTATTCAAAGATTCAGAATGTGAAGGAACCCAATCAGGTTCCCAGTTGTTTATTCGGAATCCACAACTTGCAAACAGGCGAAACTAGATTTTTAGATAAATTCGTTTCATTCAGTCATTTTTATGTCACTTCATCCAAAGAGTGTCAATATCTTGTGTTTTCTGATTACTACCACAAGATGTTTTTGGTGGATACCATTGCCATGACCTCAACGGAACTTTCAAACTGTGACGGAAAGGAATATTACGCAAAAGATTGTGAATTCTCGCCCTCGCAGCGATATGTGATTCATACTGTATATAATTATGGCGAAACCAATGAATCGGGAATTGAATGGATTATCTATGATACGAAAACGGGAAAGCGAATAAAAGGGAATGGTATCATTCATGGATTTACTGAAAAAGAGAATGCCGTTATAACCAAAACCAATGAGAAAATCGCTATTGTTTTACTGGAAAACGGACAGGATGTAACCGAATCTTTTTCACTTAAGCCCTATGAAAACTATTCCTATCATTTCTTAGAAGATAAAATTGAACTTGTCTCTATCGATGGCAAGCAAGCCATTCTTCTTTTTGACAATGTCTATTCCTATCAGTTATGGGATGACTATTTATATGTGTATCAAAAAGGAACCAGTAAAATACTTTGTTATTCCCGTAAGAATCACGCTTGTTTTGAAATTGATTTCACTTCATTTTATTCTGAAGGCGGCAGGTATGAACAAAACAATGGTTTTGAATTTTTTATTGCCAATGATGGAAAAGACCTAATACTGCAATCGGAAAAAAATCAGAATTACCCCGAAAGTCCCGATTTAATCAACCGATTTATAGATGAAACGGATGATTTGTCGCCAGTCGTTGAAATCGTTGGAGAAGCGTTATGGAAATATGAGGAAGAAGTTTTAAATAAACTTTCCTATGAGCAAAGATATGCTCTTCCCGGTCTGTATAAATATATTATGGGGCTTCAGGTAACCAAAGAAGATTTGATTGCTGCAAATCAAAACCACCACTCATATTCTCTAAAAACCATTGAACTGATTTACTGTGGTGATAAAGAAAAAATGCTTAAAGGCCTGATGAATCCTTACGCATTCTATTCCAATGAACAAGTGCGAACCTATGCGGAGGTATTGAATATGACGAAAAAAGAGATCAAAAACGGTGGGGTTTCTTTGGAAGCGTATCAAGAATACTTTGATCAGATCCATTATTTGATTGTTAACCATTATTCTTTTGGCGAAACCCTCGAATTCGAGAAGAAATGTCAGGAGTTTTATCAAAAATACGAAGAGGCGTTTCCGCGGGCATAATTTGATTAATGCGTGTAAAAATCGATCAAAGGGGCTGTTGCAATAACAAC
>DIRA01000035.1:0-4185 GCA_002427425.1 Clostridiales bacterium UBA5448
ACACACTAATTTGGACTTGACTCTGGTCGTCTTGTCCCAGCGATACAAAGATATCTCTAAACACTGCTTTGTGCAGTTCAACGCTCATCCCGTCATCGGACAGGAATAGTTCCTCGCCGATACCCGTCGTGCTGTTCAAATATTGCAGCAGAGCATCAGCCAAATGATACTTCTCGTAATCAGGTGTCGCGCCCTCAACTTCGGTTACAAACTTAGGTTTGTTAACTTCGAGGACTGTTTTACGCATTCCCTTGCCATCAAAACCACAAAGTTGCAGGAAGTAATAATCCAAGATTCTGCGAGAGACATTTTTGATGGGAATAGTAGCGTTTTCGTCTCAATAGAGTCGCTTCAGCTCGTCCCACAGTGCAGCATAACTGTTCTGCACAGGATTATAATTCTCCCATTCACCGGCTACGCTACTCGGACGGATGCACTTCGTTATGCTTGAATGGTTGTCCGATTTGCGAATGATAAAGAAAGAGGTGCTCTTAAAGTGCGACACTTCTTTATATGTGATTTCTCTGTGAAAATACACATTGTGCGTGAGAATGAAAATCTGCTTGATATAGTTGCCCTTAACCTCCTGGTCGCGGTATTCTGTATTGTTATAGCAGACACCAATCAACTCTCGGAAAATGGAGCTGACGAGGAAAAGCGTACCACAAAATCATTTTATCACACCCTAAATCAAAATAATACTGTATCAAGAAGTAGCTCTAAATTCTTATTAATTATTTTATAACATAAACTTTAAGGGGCTGTTGCTGTTCAAATTCTAGAACTTGCAACAGCCCCTTTGATTTATTTTTGTTCGTATTGACCAAATTATATCCGTAAAAATGCTCCTTCGTATTTTTGATAAAACTCTTGGCATTTCTCCTCGAATTCGACGGTGGTATCCATGGAATCATAATTGATGAAAATATCATGGATCATACCGAAGTAGGTTTGATAGGTTTCCAGCGGCAAATCGCTGTTTTTTATTTCGGTTTCGGTCATTTTCAATACATCGGTATATAGCATGGCTTTTTTGTTTGCATACAAACAATATGGCGACATCAAGCCTTTTATCATATTATCTTTATCCCCGCAGAATATCAAATCAATGGTTTTCTGGGAATAGGTTTTGGATACAGCATTTTTAGCCGTCAATTCTTCTTTGGTCACCGACAGGCCCATGACAAATTGATATAGAACCGGCAGAGCTTTTTGTTGGGCTGAACTTTGTTTTTCGTAAACCTCGTCCTCGAATTTACGAAAATCCTTCATACCTACAATCTCAATCAGGGGTAATAACTGATAGGTTTCATCATTGAAACGGGTGTTCAAATCGGGATAAAGACTTTCTTCAATCTCATATAAGACCCGAAGAAACGCGTTTTTTCCCCCATTGACTATGGTAAAATCGAAGTGTTCAGCCTTAAAATCCCCGGCATTTGTTAGAAATTCGGAAATATCTATCTGAAAATACGCATGTTCTTTCCAGCAATAGCAAATGATTTTGTAGCTTCCCTTTTGATATATATACAAATAATCATTCCAAAATTGATAGAACTGTATGTTGTCAAACAACGGATAGGCATGCTTGCCGTCGATGGTTACAAGTTCCGCCCTGTTTTCCCGTATGCGAAGGGAAAATTTTTCATGGGGTTTGAGTTCATAGGTTTCGGTGACATCCGTACCCTTGGGAAGGGAGAGAACCGTGATTTTCTCTTTGTTATGCACAACCACGGCAGCATCATTTGCGGTAAAACAATGAATTTCACCTTTTCCTGAAAATTGTTTTCCCGTTTGGGTATCCACCAGAATCCAGGCTTGTTCCCCTTCATCAGAACTTTCCTTTTTTCCCTCATAAACCTGATTTATCAGATAGCGATTGGTGAGAGAAAAAGAAACACCGGATGAATGGTACGCAACATCCCCCTGCTCACAAATCTCGCGGACTTTCAACCCATCCGTATTCACCCAAAGAATCTGATCTTCCTGCTCTTCCGTAACCACGCGAATGACCAAATCGGCATAGTCGCCGGTGGCGGTTTCAACCGTGAAATCCAATGCATTTAACAGATTCAGATATTTGGTTTTTTGGGTGGTGATATTATACATACCAATCACAGAAGAGGGGAAAATCTCCCCTGATTCATTGATTTTCAGCGGGTATTGATAATTATGAAATCGAAACAAACACCATTGATCGCTCATACCCAATTCCAAAATATCGATACACTCGAATGCCAGCATGGATTCGGGGATCGCCAGTTCGGCTTTTTCCGCAATGGTTTGTTCCAACCCGAAAACAAGATTTTCTTCCACATCCATCAATACATGGACCGAACCATCCAATTCTGCCGGCTGGTAACAAAATCCGGCAAGGTTGTTGCTGAAAAGACGCACGTAGCGGCTGTTAATTGCCTCAGTATAGGTAGCCCATCCGGGAAGCGGGGCATTGACATAGCATTTGGGTATTAACTCCCGGCTGTTCACTTCCCCGGCAAACTGTATATCCAATTTGCCGGGTTTATACCAGAAAGGAATTCCAGCAACGCGTTTCAATTCACCCGGCATTTCCGGTTCATCCGTATTGGCAGGAACATCCTCATTGGGAGTTTTGTTTTTTTCCTGATGGAGAATGTATACAACCAAACCGAGTATGATCATGATACAAATTGCATACAACGTGATGACAAAGCGAGAAAACGACGACTTTTTTGTTGCTTCATTGATACCCTGCATACGACCCTTTCCTTTCAAAGTCATGTTTGTTTTAAACGAAGTCCCGTTGAAATGGACAAATTTGTGGTGAATGATTTCATATTAGCACATATTCAAACAAATGCAAGACATTCGACGAAAGAACATCGTATTATACTTTCGCCAATTTTACTTGACAAGAATAGCGATTTATTCTATAATTAATTGATTATGGACCATTGTTTTTCCCTGATAGTTCACCGTAGACATTGGGAACATCTCCTACAATGACGGTTTCCGCGATGCACACGGTATTTTCGACTTTTGTCTCCACCGTACTTGTAGGCAGTACCGCTTTCAATGTCACTTCGACCTTCAGCATGATTTGATGGCGGGTCTGGTTGATACCGGCGGATGTGAAATTATTTTCTGCCGTGCTCACCACACTACCGGCGGGAACCAGCCGAATGGTCACATTCGGCCCCATACCGGACAGCAGGTTGCTTCCGGTGAGAGTACCAAAGGGGATTTTAAATTGCCCGACATCCTCATCCTGTAATTTTTCCAGGATGAGTAATGAGGCTTTGCTTTTCAGCGTGTTAACGGCAATGACGTTGGTTTTTAACGCCTGCACTTTGCCGCTTTCATCTTTTTCCAGCACCACAAAATCGGAATAACTGGTATCCATTTCTTCCATGATCTGATAGATAGCACTTTCAATGATTTGGCTTGCGGTGTTTTTGCTGTATATGACGGCCACTTCATCCATAACCGGACCGATGGATGCCTGCACGATTACAACCGCTAAAATCAAAAATACGGCTATCGATATCGATATAATCACCAATTTTTTCTGTGATTTCTTCCATCTTCTCCACTTCACACAAATCCCTCCGTGTCATAATCTATGCGGAGAAATCGTAAAAATGTTTAGACAGGGGTGTTTTTATGGGTTTATTGACAAAAATTTTCGGCACACACAGTGATCATGAAATCAAGCGGATTCTGCCGATTATAGATAGGATCGAAGCATTATCAAAAAAATACGAGAATATGTCTGATGCCGAACTGAAGGGTCAGACCTCTCTTTTCAAAGATAGACTGCAAAACGGGGAATCTTTGGATGCACTATTGCCGGACGCCTTTGCTGCCGTACGGGAAGCTTCCTTTCGTGTTTTAGGCATCAAACATTACAGAGTACAATTGATCGGCGGCGTTATCCTCCACCAGGGACGAATAGCCGAAATGAAAACTGGGGAAGGTAAAACCCTGGTAGCCACTCTTCCCGCCTATTTGAACGCCCTGACTGGAAAAGGTGTGCATATCGTCACAGTCAACGACTATCTTGCCAAACGTGACAGCGAATGGATGGGAAAAATCTATAATTACATGGGATTGAACGTAGGTTTGATTATTCACGGCAAAACCAGAGCTCAACGGCAGGAAGCCTACACTGCCGATATTACGTACGGCACCAACAACGAATTCGGT
>DIRA01000035.1:4395-4931 GCA_002427425.1 Clostridiales bacterium UBA5448
CAACGAATTCGGTTTTGACTATCTCCGTGACAACATGGTCAACTACAAAAATAATCTGGTCCAGAGGGAGTATGCATTTGCCATCGTGGATGAAATTGACTCCATTCTCATCGATGAAGCCAGAACCCCTTTAATCATTTCCGGTCAAGGGGATATTCCCACACCCCTTTACGGACAGGCAAACGCATTTGCCCGTACTTTGAAAGTAAAACGCATCAAAGAAACAGACAATCGCTCCTATGACTATACGGAGGATTGTGACTATATTGTGGATGAAAAGGCTCGCTCAGTTTCTCTGACGCCAAGCGGCGTTGCCAAAGCCGAACGGCATTTCAATGTAGAAAACCTCACTTCCCCCGAAAACAACACCCTGCTGCATCACATCAATCAGGCTATTCGTGCGATTGGTATCATGAAACGGGATGTGGATTATGCCGTCGTAGACGGAAAAGTCCTCATTGTGGATACCAATACGGGACGTTTAATGTACGGCAGACGGTATAACGATGGGTTGCATCAGGCGATTGAAGCCAAAG
>DIRA01000035.1:5116-5611 GCA_002427425.1 Clostridiales bacterium UBA5448
CATCAGGCGATTGAAGCCAAAGAAGGGGTGGAAGTGGAAAAAGAAAATAAAACTCTGGCTACCATCACCATCCAGAACTATTTTCGTCTGTATAGAAAATTGTCGGGTATGACCGGTACCGCATTAACGGAAGAAGAAGAATTTAGGGAAATCTATAAACTGGACGTCATAGAAATCCCCACCAATAAACCCATGATCCGGACGGATTATCCCGACATTATTTATAAAACCCAAGCCATTAAATATAATGCCATCATTGATAAAATTGTAGAATGTCACAAGAAGGGTCAGCCTGTATTGGTGGGAACCGTTTCCATTGACAAATCCGAGATTTTGTCCGCATTGCTGTCAAAAAGGGGTATCCCCCATAACGTTTTGAACGCCAAACTCCATGCCAAAGAGGCGGAAATCGTTGCCCAGGCAGGAAAATTTGGTGCGGTCACCATTTCCACCAATATGGCAGGGCGTGGTACGGATATCATGCTGGGCGGCAAC
>DIRA01000035.1:5790-24598 GCA_002427425.1 Clostridiales bacterium UBA5448
ACGGATATCATGCTGGGCGGCAACCCGGTATATATGGCAAAAGCACAACTGGCAAGAGAGGGATATGACGAAGAACTGATCCGCCTGTGCGATAGCTTCTTTGATACAGAAGATGAAGCCATATTGGATATTCGAGAAAAATTTGCACAACTGAATGCAAGGTATAAAGATGCAATCTCCAAAGAGGTACAAAAAGTCAAGGATGCCGGCGGCTTATACATCATTGGTTCGGAACGGCATGAATCCCGCCGTGTAGACAACCAGTTGAGAGGTCGTTCCGGTCGTCAGGGAGACCCCGGCGCTTCCATGTTCTTTCTTTCTTTTGAAGATGACTTGCTTCGTCTTTTTGGCGGCGAGAGATTGCTGCGTATTGCCAATTCCATGCCCCAGTCCGATGAAATTGTCATTAACATGAGGATCATGTCCAACTCCATTGAAAATGCTCAAAAAGGGATTGAAAGCAGAAACTTCTCTCGGCGTAAAAATGTGCTGATGTACGACGATGTCATGAATCAGCAGCGCTCTATCATCTACAAGCAGCGCAGGGAAGTGCTGGACGGTGCGGATGTACAGGACACCATCAAAAACATGATGGACTCCTGGATCACTTCCAGCGTAGAGCAGGCGTGTTCCGCCGATTCTCCCGAAGATTGGAACTTTGATTTGATCCGGGAGCAATTCCAGGGGATGTTTACCACAGACCGGGATTTCCGTTATACCCCTGCCCAGTTGGACGAATTGACAGCCGAATTCATCACCGATTTGATCCGGGATCGCGCCCTCCAGCGGTACGCTTCACAGGAAGCCCTGTTTGGCTCGGACATGTTCCGTGAAGTAGAGCGCAGTGTCCTCCTCATGAACGTAGACATGAAATGGATGGATCACATCGATGCCATGAGCGATTTGATGAGTTCAGTAGGGCTTCAGGCCATAGCCCAGCGCAGCCCCATAGTAGAATATAAAATTATTTCCGCCGATATGTTTGAAGAGATGGTGGAATCCATCAAAACGGATACGGTGCGTCAGCTTCTCTCCGCCGTTCCCCGCCAGGCACCTGAAGAGCGGAAACAGGTGGTGAAAATCACCGGGGAAAGCCAAGGAGATCTGACCCAGAAACAACCTGTGAAAAAGACCCCCGTTGTAGGCGGCAAAAAAGTCGGCCCCAACGACCCCTGCCCCTGCGGCAGCGGTAAAAAGTACAAAAAATGCTGCGGTTGAGGTGAACCATGGGACTGGGAACCTTATTCCTCGGATACTTCATGCTGACGAATTCTACAGTTGGAACTGAGAACCTGTCATTTGATATATCCGTCGACGCCGTTGGTCTTCTTCTCATTGTATCCGCGGGTATCATGCTGAAAACCTACTCTGCCAGGTTTTATCAAGTGTTCAATTGTGCGGCAGCACTTATTCCTATTTCAGTATTTTTCACCGTGTATCAGCTAAAACTTCTGGAAGTGTTTAACCTTCCTGTGTTTGGAACCGTTTACCACGTGTTGCAGTTGGGATGGATTCTTCTTTTATGGGGGTTTCAGGATGCACTCTTCAAAGCCATCGGCGAGATTGCCAATACGTGCGAACTCTTTGTACTGGAATCCCGGCTGAAAATATGCGCCCGTATTTTCGCTATATATGCATGGATATCAACGATATATTGGATCCTCTGCTTCATTGCCCCGAATGTGTTTGATCCTTACAGTTTTTACATCCAATATTTGTTGTATGATTTGATTATCTTCTACCAATCTGTATACCTGTTTAAAGCCTGGAGAGAGATCGTGTTTGTATAAGGAGACGTCATGGGTATAACTAAAATTTTCATTGGCTTTATTTTCATTGCCAATCCCTGCATCAATCTCCTGGATTTTCTGCCGGATTTCATTGGATTTTTACTGATACGCAACGGACTGTTCCAATTTGATTACATCGATACCCACATGTCCCAAGCCAGAGATGCCTTTCACAAGCTGTATCTTTTGGGGCTTGCAAAATTTGTTTTGATGTTTGCCATACCTTCGTCGGATGCCAACACCAGGTTGTTGATATCCTTTGGATGCTGTGTGGGGGAAGTGTTGCTCGTCATATCCGCCGTCCCCAAATTATTTGACGGATTCACCGCCCTTGCCACCCGATTTCACGGACAAAATGTATTCAAACACTATTCATCCGCCCGCTTTCTGGTGTTTGTGTTTCTCATTGTCAAAAACGTATTGATCCTGTTCCCGGATTTGTTTACCATCTTCATTTTGGATGCGGAAATGAAATATATCGGTGGTTCGGGTGCTCTGCAATATCAATTGCGACTTGCCAAATCCTTGTCCCTCCCCATCACCCTCATCGCAACCGCTGTTTTCGGGATTTATACCGCCGTTCATTTTTATTTATTTTTACGGGATTTCAGCAAAGATAAACCACTGATGAACAATCTCAGAGAAAAGTTCAAAGAAATCTTTGTAGATAACGAAAATTTACAGGCAAGACGTGCTATGCGGATTTTTTCCCAGTATTATATGTATGCTTTTCTATGTTTTATCAACTTCTATGTGGATGGTTACAGCATCATACCCGACTTTTTCGGACTGCTGTTTATCCTTCTATCGCTGTTCAATTTGAAAAAACTAATCCCCGTGGAGAAGAAAGAAATTTGGATAATGAGCATTTGCACCGTATTTTCTGCCACAGCTTGGGGGTACCGTTTATATAGTGCCTTGCAATATAAAGCCAAGTTTGCCGATGTGTTTCACACCTTACCCCTGACGTTCCCGTTGGGTGTTTTGGCATGCCTTCTCCCCTTCTTTTGCTACTATTTCATATTGAAACGCCTGCGTATTCTGTGCTGCCTGTATACCCGGTATACATTTGAACCGGAATCCCGTTTCATTTACATTGGACTTAGCGTATATGCCCTGTCTTCCCTTGTGCAATACGCATTGCCCGTGTTGGATTTGCCTTGGGGATGGATCGCCTTTGCCTATACCGTATTTTTCATCTTCAAAGCCAATTCCACCATGCATGATGTATACAAAGAAGCAAGACTAAAACTGTTGATATAACAAAAAGGAGAATGAACCAATATGTGCGGATTTACCGGCATGTTTGACCTAAACCCTCTGAATGCTTTTGATCAAGAGGCGTTGCAGCATATGTCTCAATCCATTCATTTTCGCGGACCGGAAGAAAATGTTACCATCTTAAACGAGCGGCTGGGAATTGCCACTCGCGGTCCGAGCACCATCGATTCTGAACAAAGCTCTCAGCCTTTTACCTACGGTGACGGCCGGTATACCGGCATCATCCATGGAAAGATATACAATGTTCAAGAACTAAGAAATGAACTGATCGAACAAGGTTACACCTTGACCACAAACTTACAAATTGAAGTGCTACTGGCCCTTTTTTCCAGGGACGGTGTTGCCTTTATCCATTCTTTGCGGGGTATGTTCGCATTTGTATTCTACGATGAAGTAACCCATACCTTAACGGCCGGACGAGATCCTTTCGGTATTAAATCCTTATGCTATCATCATTCTATTCATCGCCTTGTTTTTGCCAGTGAAATAAAACCTTTCTTCTTTGACAGCACCTTGGGCGGTTTCAACCTGAGAAAAGATATGCTCCAGCATTATTTTACTTTCCAGTATGTTCCCGAACCCGACACCATGGCCCACAACATTACCGTGCTGTCTGCCGGGCATTATATGACCTACTGCCCCGATTCCGATAATGAGCCTGTCGTCACCCGATACTACAATCCCATTTTTGTTCCCGCTAAAGATCGGTATTATGAAGACAAAGTCAATGAAGTGCGGGATGTGGTCTCTTCTTCCGTTCGGAACCATCTTATCAGCGATGTGCCTGTGGGTTCCTTTTTGTCTAGCGGTATTGATTCCACCATCATCACCTCCATTGCCAGCAAACTCAATCCCGGCATCAAGGCTTTTACCATCGCCTTTGATGAAAAGCAGTATTCCGAAATGGACGATGCCATCACCATTTCCAAGCAATTGGATGTGGAACACATCAAGCTCATTGCCAATGTGGAAGATTTTAAAAATGCCTTTGAAACGGTGGTCTACCATTTGGACGGTCCCGTGGCAGACCCTTCTACCGTGGCTATCTACTTGCTTTGCCAAGAAGCCGCCAAGCATGTGAAAGTGGTTCTTTCCGGCGAAGGCGCAGACGAACTTTTCGGCGGTTATCGGGTTTATGATGAATCCCGCTATTCCGCCCGTATTTACAATCTTCCCGGTTTTTTGAAAGCCTTTCTCAAACTATTAGCCCGTTTCCTGCCCGATGGCGTCAAGGGAAAAAACCTCATTTACAGAGGTTGTACTCCTTTGGAAGACCGCTATGTAGGCAACGCGTTCCACTATACGGAAAAAGAAAAACCTTCCATTCTCCGCACCTACAATCAAAATCAATCTTTTACGGAAATCACGCATCCCTATTATAAGGATATTGCTGATTATTCCCCCCTGCGAAAAATGCAGTATATTGATATGCATACCTGGATTCACGGGGATATTCTGGTGAAAGCCGATAGACTGTCCATGAGCCATGGGTTGGAAATCCGGGTTCCTTTTCTGGATAAAGAAGTCTTTCAGGTGGCATCCTCTCTAGAGGACAACGATAAACTGTCCCACAAAACGACAAAATTCATCTTACGGGATGCGTTTCGTGATTTGGTGGACGAAGACACCTTCCTTCGCCCCAAAAAAGGGTTTCCAGTGCCTGTTCAAAAATGGCTCAGAAAAGAGCTGTATCCCTTTGCAAAGGATATCATAGAAAACTCTACTGCCGATGAGTATATCGTAAAAAAAGAAGCTCTGCGAATGCTGGAAGTCCACAGAGACGGCAGTGAAAATAATTATAGAAAACTTTGGTTGCTCCTGGTGTTTATTACCTGGTACCGGCTGTATATCAGTGATGCGGATGAAACCAAAAAGCGCATTCTGCGAGGCGAACTGTCATGAATCATGAAAGGGTATTTATGCTAAACAAAATCAAATCTGCCATTGCAAAACAATTGAGTCTGGACGTTTCCGAAGTACACGACGATTCCCTCATCATTGATGATTTAGGCGCCGATTCTTTGGATGCTGTAGAGCTTCTCATGGAACTGGAGGATCAATTCGGTGTCTCTATTCCAGATGAAGATGTGTCTGAACTAAAAACGGTTTTGGATATTGATCACTACATTGAGTTGAAAAGAAATGAAAACAGAGGTAATTTATGACCGATAACCACACAAATTTAACAGAAATTTTCGGGGAATCCGTATTCAACGATGCCGTCATGAAGGAAATGCTTCCCGAAAGCGTGTATTCATCTCTGAAACACACCATTCATGAAGGACTCCCCCTGGATCCTGCCATTGCCGACGTGGTGGCAAGTGCCATGAAAGACTGGGCTGTCTCCAAGGGAGCCACCCATTACACACACTGGTTTCAGCCTTTGACAGAAATCACCGCCGAAAAGCACGAATCCTTTCTGGTTCCCGACAAAGACGGGAACGCTATTTTGGCTTTTTCCGGCAAAGAACTGATCAAAGGGGAGCCGGATGCTTCCTCTTTTCCTTCCGGTGGTCTGCGTGCTACTTTTGAAGCCCGCGGATATACCGCCTGGGACTGCACCTCCCCCGCCTTCATCAAAGACAAATCCCTGTACATTCCCACGGTATTCTGTTCGTATACCGGGGATGCATTGGATAAGAAAACGCCCCTGTTGCGCTCGATGGACGCGCTCAATACACAATGTATCCGTGTATTGCGGCATTTGGGTGATGAAGAGACGAAAAAAGTCACACCCATGGTAGGTCCCGAACAGGAATACTTCCTCATTGACCGTGAAATGTATGAAAAACGGCTGGATTTGAAATTGTGCGGCCGTACCCTTTTCGGTACCAAGCCACCCAAGGGACAGGAAATGGATGACCATTATTACGGCCGCCTGCGCATGAGAATCTCCTCATTCATGCATGACTTAGACATGGAACTGTGGAAGATGGGCGTGTTTGCCAAAACCAAGCACAACGAAGTAGCGCCTGCCCAGCATGAATTGGCACCTGTTTACTCCACCGCCAACATCGCCTGTGATCACAATCAACTGACCATGGAAACCATGCGGTTGGTGGCGAAAAAGCACGGGCTTGCCTGTTTGTTACATGAAAAACCTTTTGCTGGGGTCAACGGTTCCGGCAAACATAACAACTGGTCTTTGATGACCGATACGGGCAAGAACCTCTTCAATCCTTCCCCCAATCCGGCAGAAAACCTCTCTTTTCTCCTCTTTATCGCTGCCATGATCAAAGGCATCGATGTATATCAGGAATTGATTCGTTATTCCTGTGCCTGCGCGGGAAACGATGTCCGTCTGGGCGGCGATGAAGCCCCCTCTGTGATCATCTCGGTCTTTTTAGGAGAAGAATTGTACGATATTTTTGCGGACATGGAAAAGAAAACCCCTGCCCATTCACGTGTCAACACCTGCATGAACATGGGGGTCTCCTCCCTACCCAATTTTACCCAGGATACCACCGACCGCAACCGTACGTCCCCCTGCGCCTATACCGGCAATAAGTTTGAATTCCGTATGTGCGGCTCATCCCAGTCCATTGCCCGTCCCTGCTTCATCATCAACACCATTATGGCGGAAGAACTGCGGAAAATCGCGGATCAGTTGGATCAGGCAGAAGGCAACAAATGCGATGCCGTGGCAAATATCATCCGCGATATTATCCACTGCCATAAACGGATTTTGTTCAACGGCAATAACTATTCAAAAGAATGGAAAGAAGAATCATCCCGCCGCGGCTTACTACATATTAACTCCACCATCGAAGCTATTCCCTATTGTATCGAGGAAAAAGCGTTGGATTTATTTGAACGGCATGCGGTTCTCTCCCGAGCCGAATCTTTTGCCAGATATGAAACCATGCATGATTTGTATGCCAAGGGCATCAACATTGAAAGTCTGGTTATGATTGAAATGGCAGGTCGGCAGATCATTCCCGCCGTGATGGATTATTGCGGCAAACTGGCTACCTTTGGCAACCAAATTGTCAGTTTGGGTGGAGACGCTTCCAACCATCGGGATACTCTCAACGAACTGACTCCCCTCATTAAAGAAGCCAAAACAGCGTTAATACAATTGGAACAAACACGTAATCACGTGCTGGAAATCATGGAATCGAGAAGCCGCGCCACAGCCTTCCATGATCAAATCATCCCCCTCATGAATCGCTTACGCCAGGCATGTGATTCTCTGGAACTGCTCATACCCGACGAATCATGGCCCATTCCCACCTACTACGAATTGATGTACCGGGTATAATAAAAAACAAACCACCGAAGATTGTCGGTGGTTTATCTTTTATTGTTTGGTTTGGAACTGCTGGGCAATCATCATATCTTTGACTTTCATCAATCGGGTGATGTTGCCTCGCTCGTTTTCATCCAATTTCATGGTAATATACTTGATGTTTTCCTGATAGTCGGGAATCATGATATACTCCAGGGCATTGACTCGACGGCGGGTACGCTCGATTTCTGCCGCCAGCATCTGAGCGGTTTTTTCCACTTCTGCCAGCTTGAGTAAATCCGGCAGAATATCCCCCAAATTACCCAAGGCTTCATCCAAACGAGAATCGGTAAAGGTAAACCCATAGGAATAAATATCACCGTTTTCAATGGATTTGGAATCAAAGGAAAAGGTGGGTACATTGACCGACATCATATTCTTTGTTCCCACTTCCAATCTGGATTTCATTTTGGGGTATATCAAAGATTCTTCCAATATTTTGGGTGAAGTGGAAGCGGCGGCCAAATAGAATCCGCTGTGAAGTCCTTGGAGCTTTTCTTCCACTTTCAGCCGCAATTCCATGTTTTCCTTCACAACAGCCATAAACTGTTTCATCAGCTCATCCCGTTTATCTTTCAAAAGTTTATGACCACGGCGAGCGATTTGCAGGCGTTTTTTAAGTTTGGTCAATTCCATACGGGTTGGATTGACTCTTGTCAGCGCCATGGAAACCGCCTCCTTTCTTTTGTGCTTTGGTTACTATTCGTCAACGGGCCAGTATTTATCAAACAAGTGCGGTTTTATTCTCTTCAATTCGGATTTGGGGAAAATGCGTAATAGTTCCCAACCAATTTGCAACGTATCCTCGATGGAACGGTTTTCTTCAAAACCTTGATGAATATATTGTTTTTCAAACAGATCGGCAAACTGGGCATACAATCTGTCCATGGGGGCCAGAGCAGCTTCACCCAATACGATCATGAGCTCCTTGGCTTCCTTGCCTCGAGCATAACAAGCAAACAGCTGGTTCATGGTATTGGCATGGTCTTCCCTGGTCTTCCCTTCCCCGATGCCTTTGTCTTTCAAACGGGAGAGGGAGGGCAACACATCGATGGGAGGGAGATAACCTTTTCGGTACAATTCACGGGACAGAATAATCTGACCTTCGGTGATATATCCCGTCAAGTCGGGAATGGGATGGGTCTTATCATCTTCCGGCATGGTCAGGATAGGGATCATGGTGATACTGCCTTCCATATCGATTTTTCTGCCGGCTCGTTCATACATGGTAGCAAGGTCGGTATACAAATAGCCGGGGTATCCACGGCGACCGGGCACTTCTTTTCTGGCGGCGGATACTTCCCGCAGGGCTTCCGCATAGTTGGTGATATCGGTCAAAATAACCAAAACGTGCATCCCTTTTTCAAAGGCGAGATATTCTGCGGCAGTCAAAGCCATACGTGGGGTTGAAATACGCTCAATGGCAGGGTCGGACGCCAAGTTAACAAACATCACGGTACGGTCGATGGCGCCGGTTTTCTTAAAGTCGGAAATAAAAAAGTCCGCTTCTTCAAAGGTAATACCGATGGCAGCAAAGACAACGGCAAACTTACTGGATGCCGTTCTTACCTTGGCCTGTCTGGCAATCTGAGCGGCCAAGTTGGCGTGAGGTAAGCCGGAACCCGAGAAAATGGGAAGTTTTTGTCCCCGCACCAACGTATTCAATCCGTCGATGGCGGAAATACCCGTCTGAATAAATTCGGAAGGATAGTTTCTGGCAGCGGGGTTGATGGGGGTGCCGTTGATATCGATATTTTTATCGGCGATGATTCTGGGACCGCCGTCAATGGGATTGCCCATACCGGAAAATACTCTCCCCAGCATATCTTCCGAAACAGCCAGTTCCACACCGTGTCCGGTGAAACGCACCGTGCTGTTTTCCAAATTCAAACCGGCGGAGGCTTCGTACAACTGTACCAACGCATTGGATCCGTTCACTTCCAGAACTTTACAACGGCGGATTTCACCGCCGGGAAGATGAATAACACCCAATTCATCGTATTTGACATTTTCAACGTCCTTGATGAGCATCAGAGGGCCGGCGACTTCTTGAATGGTCCTGTATTCCTTTTGCAGCATCTTACAGCTCTCCTTTCACTCTTTCCACAATTTCCCGCAGTTGAGCATCCATTCTCTGTAAAATGCCTGCTACGGCTTCTTCAAATTGTTTCTCGCCAATCATTTTGGCACGACCGATTTCTTCCAAAAAAGGAAGAGCGGCAATGGCATCCATGGAAGCGCCTTTTTTCAAAACTTTTCCTGCTTTTACATGATATTGCAATATGAGATTGAGCAGTCTGGTTTGCTTCTTCAAGGTGCTGTAAGCATCGTCCACCGAAAAAGCATCCTGCTGTAAAAAGTCTTCGCGAATGCTGCGCGCCACTTCCATGGTCAAACGGTCGGCAGGAGATAAGGCATCCATACCTACCAATTTTACGATTTCATCCAGTTCGCTTTCTGCCTGCAGAATTCGCATGGCTTCATTGGTACGGCGATTGAACTCACTGTCCACATTCCGGGCAAACCAGTCCGCCAATTTATCTTTATACAAGGAGTAAGAGTTTAACCAGTTAATGGCGGGGAAATGGCGGCGATAGGCCAAAGAGGCATCCAATCCCCAAAACACTTTCACAATACGCAAAGTAGCCTGGGTGACAGGCTCCGATAAGTCACCGCCGGGAGGAGAAACGGCACCGATGGCAGACAATGTACCGATTCTACCGTCTGATCCCAGACATTTCACGATCCCCGCCCGTTCATAGAACTGGGCAAGACGGGAGGTTAAATAGGCAGGATAGCCTTCTTCACCGGGCATTTCTTCCAAACGACCCGACATTTCACGAAGAGCCTCCGCCCAACGGGAGGTGGAGTCGGCAATCACCGCCACCGAATATCCCATGTCTCGGAAATACTCCGCAATGGTAATGCCGGTATACACCGAGGCCTCACGGGCTGCCACAGGCATATCCGAAGTGTTGGCAATCAAAACGGTTCTCTTCATAAGAGAATGTCCGGTGTGAGGATCAGACAGTTCGGGGAATTCCCGCAATACGTCGGTCATTTCATTCCCACGTTCTCCACAGCCGATATAAATCACGATATCCACGTCCGACCATTTTGCCAGTTGGTGTTGCACAACGGTTTTACCGCTGCCAAACGGTCCGGGCACGCAAGCAGTACCGCCTTTGGCAATGGGGAACAAGGAGTCAATGTTTCTCTGTCCCGTAATCAGGGGTATTTCGGGAGGCAGTTTTTCCAAAAAAGGTCTGGCTTTACGGACAGGCCATTTTTGCATCATAGTCAATGCATGGCTTTCACCGTGATCATCCACGATGACCGCTACGGTGTCGGTGACGAGCAAACGACCAAAAGAGATTTCTTCCACTTTGCCGCTGACGCCATAGGGTACCATAATGCGGTGGGAAACAATCTCATATTCCTGAACTGTACCCAGGAAATCACCCGCAATAACGGTATCCCCTTTATTCACGGACGGGAAAAACTCCCATTTCTTTTCCCGATCTAAGGCAGGTTCGTCAATGCCTTTGGGCAGATTGTGACCTACTTTGCGGAAAATGATGTCCAAAGGTCTTTGAATGCCGTCATAAATATTGGAAATCAAACCGGGTCCCAGTTCCACGGATAAAGGAGAACCGGTGGACACCACTTTGTCCCCGGGGCCGATACCAGCGGTTTCTTCATAGACCTGGATAGAAGCGCGATCCCCCCGCATTTCAATGATTTCGCCAATTAGGTTTTGTTCACCAACGCGAACCACATCGAACATATTGGCCATGCGCATCCCCTCGGCAACCACCAGAGGACCGGAAACTTTGACAATACGTCCTGCAACATTTTCACTCATACGATTACTCCTTAAATAGAATATCGGCACCTACCGCCCGTTCTACAGAATTTTGAATCCGACGAATCCCAACACCACTGTTTTCCGATACAGATGGAATGACAATGATGGCGGGAAGGGTTAAATCCCGGTAGGTTTCAATCAGTTCGCTCAAAACGGTAAATAAAGGTTCGGTGATATAAATGATAGCATATTTGCCATCTCTCACCAGTTTTTTCAAAAGTATTCCGGCATCTTGGGGTTCTTCCGCAAAATGAACATCAAACCCTACCGCCCGAAATCCGAGGACACTGTCACGATCGCCGATAACGGCAACCAAATATGAACGGTTCTGTTCCATGAGTCCTCCTTATAATACTTTCTGAATATTTTCCGACGGGAGTCCCCGTCCTTTCAACGCGACGATGACTCTGGCTTTTCTCAGTTCATCGGTCTTCCGCATCAAATAGCCTACAATCACCTGAGGTCCGTATACCAGCTGCAATGCGTCTGTAATCATACTTTCACGCCATGCCTGAAAGCTTTTTTCACATGCCACGGGTTCGGATGTATCAATATTGGCATCGGCATAGACGGATCGGCCCAGCAGTTGTTTTACCTCTTCCTGTTCGGAAAATAACAAAGTTTCAATCAACTCTGCTTTTTGCAAATAACCACCGTCGGTCAATACCCGTTCAAAGAAAGAAGCCACTTTCCCCATCCGTTTCCCGCGCAGAATAGCAATTAAATTGGATGAATCGATTTTCCATTTCACCCATTGGCTAAGAAAAGGACAACCACAATTTTCCGCCGTGAAAAGCATATCAGAAAGGCAGGCGGCATCCAAAATGAAATCAATAACCTGGGGATCGCCGGTAGCGGCTAAAGAATCCATGGCTTCTCCCGTCTTCCCCCCCAAACAAGGAGGAAACGAGGAAAAGTCGCGGTTTTGTACGCCAAGGATCACGGTTTCAATCGGCAAAGTACCGATGGTAAAATACCGGGCATCCGTCTGCAGGGCCAATGCTTTGATCGCCATTTTGATATTTTGACAGTCATAGGGCAAACGGAAAACATCCACCAGTTCGGAAACCGGTGTCACATCCCGTACCAGATCGAAAACATATTCTTCATATGCGTCCAGTGATCTGCCTTCAAAGCCGTTGGCTTTGCAAAAGAGTTCTTCCGCCGCTTTGGCTGAGAAAGACGAAAGCATTTTTTCTACAATATCTTTTTCTTCTTTGCCCTCAATGGCACGCAGCCGCGCGGAAGCATACAAAAATTCCGTATCAGGTACAACTTTTTTAAGCATTTGAATTTCCCCCGAACAGAATATCAACCACTTGTCTTTCCAAAGACTTTCTGATGATAATTATCCGGCTATCCGTGGAACAATCCACCGATATGTTCCCGTAATGCAAAACAAAACCACCCAAAATATCCAGCGGTTGCCCCCGCTTCAGCGTGGCATGTGGATACACGTTAGATTGGATTTGAACAAATTGACGGTACAGCTTGTCGGCAATATCATAATCATGATGGGAAAAACACACTTCCCCATCCTTTCCGTTGATAGCGGAAACAAACAGTCTTTCTAACAACTTTTCATACGCGTCAGGATTGTCTTTTTTTAAATTTTTCGCCGCACGATTAAAAACCTCATCCACCATGGCAGATTTTTCCGCTAAAATCGCGTTGCGTCTTTGCATGGCAAGATAACTATCATGACGAGCGTTATCGGAATGGATCTTATCACGAGCCACCCGCGCCAGTTCTTCATTTTGTTCGTTCGCCTTTGCTTCATAAATCTTTATGATGTCCTGGGCTTTTTGTTCCGCCGCATCAAAAGTTTCCTGACACCAAAGCAAAGCGTCAAACATGATTTTATCGGTGATTTTATCTAAATTTTTCATTCTTTTATGCTTTAAAGAAGATTACCAGCAACAAGGAGATCAGCACGGAGAAAATGGCATAGGTTTCAACCATGGCAGCATACAGAACGCCTTTGATGAAGTGATCGGGACGTTTTGCCACGATGTTGATACCGGCTACCGCCACTTTAGCCTGCTTGATGGCGGAAAAATAACCGACAAACGTAATGGGCATGGCGGCCGCAAACAGATAAGCACCCTGCATGATAGACAAATCCACGGGATTGTCTCCAAGCAAGCCCATTTGGACGATGATCAAGAAGGAGGTAATCATACCATAAATGCCCTGGGTAGCGGGAAGAGCCTGGAGAACCAGGGTTTTACCGAATTTTCCCGGATCTTCAATGATCACGCCGGAAGATGCTTCTCCCACCATGCCAACGCCTTTGGCAGAACCAAAACCGGGACAAATGGTAGCAAGGGCTGCGCCCAAAATCGCAATGTTGTTACCGGTAAAAATTTGTTGCATTAAGTCCATGAATTTCATAATCGTTTTTCCTTTCAGAAAATAATTTTTTACTGATTGATAAGGCGGGTATACTTAGGTTTTAAGGTGGTAGGCTCAAAAGGATGTCCACCATCTTCATAGAATTTGCCGAAAAATTCAATATACTGCAAACGTGCCGCGTGAACAAAGGAACCCAGAAGGTTCATAGCTAGGTTCAATCCATGTCCCGCAAGAAACACAAAAACAAAGAGAATAATACCGATGACACTGGGCCCACCCATGGTGGCCATCAGGTTGATAACGCTGGATACAACGCCGCCTGCAAGTCCCAATGCCAGTATGCGGGAATAAGACATCAAATCGGATCCCCAAGAAATCAGATTGTATAAACTGGCGGCGCCAAAAAAGAGTTTTGAAAAAATATTTTTCTTTTCTCTTCCCTGGGTCAGCACCAGCATAGCCACCCCGCCATACAAGACATAATTACCCCAAGATACGGGTGTGAGCCATGCAAAAGTCATGCCGGCGAACAAAACGTACCAGCTGAGCACATCGCAAACAGCGTCAAACCAATGACCATCCCGAATGAGCATATAACCTTTGATCCCCAGGGCTGCCAGCATGTGAATAGCGCCAACCACCAGGCTGATAATCAAAAAATTCATCGGCTCGTTCAAAGGATCCAGTGCGATAGACAAGCTCAACGGAGATTTTCCCAGGAAATTTTGGCTGATGGCGGAGGGTAAATCACCAAAATAGGAGCCGAATAAAACACCGGCAATCATGGTGGCAACACCGCAGATGCCGAACATCAACATCATCTGGCGGGTGCCGCCGACAGGTTTTTTCCATTTTACAAACCCGAAACAACCAAGGAACAATAACAACCCGTAACCGAAATCCGCCAGCATCATACCGAAAATGATAAAGTAAAAGATAGACATCATAAACGTGGGATCAATGCCGCTATAGGTCGGGTAGGAATACAAACCCACCACCGTTTCAAAGGGGGCCATGACCTGATTGTTTTTCAGCTGGATAGGCACATCTTCCCCTTCTTCGGGATCCCGCAAATTGTATGCCACGGTATATGTCGCAACACAGGCTTCAAACCGATCGGCTTTTTCTGCGGGCAGCCATCCGGACAAAATACGCACCGCATCCCCTGCCATCATTTGACCCAGCAAGTTCACTTTTGTCTGTTCCGCCTGAATTCGGTCATACATAGTTTCAATGGAACGACCCACATCCGCAAAAAGCCGAATACGGTCTTCCACATTTTTAAGCTCATTTCTTATGGCTTCAATGCGAGTTTTAATGGCCTTCCACTCTACGGCGGGGGGATCTGATCCTTCCGGGACGATTTCATGGATACCCTTTTGGCGGTATCTTTCCCGAAATGCTTCCAAAGCAGTCTTATGGAATATGGCAATACAATACATCAAATTTTTATCTGTAGAGACGACTTCGATTTCCCATAAATCGTCTTCGCCGTTATCTTCCTGCAAACTTTTCTCCCCCAGGATGGGCAAAGTGAAATACACCACACCGGAAGTATCCGTTTTTGTCAGAGACAGTTTTAAATTGGATTGAATCCAGGGTTCCAATGCCGCCTGTTGCGTCTCCAACGCCGCCAGTGACTCTACCAATTCTTTTCGATTCGCATCGGTATCCAAAATTTTCTCCACTGTTTTGGTGGTATTGTCAAAAGATTCTTCCAATGCGGTAAAGGTTTTTCTGTCATACTCCGCTGCTTTCAAAAAACTGTTTCCCGTCCGATAGGGAGCAATGATATCAAGGGCTTTTGCAAAGGATTGCATCCGGCTTTCCCACTGGTTCCATTCATCCCTAGTGTCCACTGCCGAAAAAAAATCGTCCCGCAGTTCAGGCAAATCTTCCTGTATGGGGTCTGATACCTCCAAGGAAGAAAGCCAAACCAGCTCGTCAGCCAATTTTCTTGCATCCGCAGAGAAACAAACCAACTGCACTCGCTTCATTTTATTGATTGACATGACTGACTCCTTATTTTTTTAACAATGCATCCATCACCGCATTGACTGCGGCAGGCATAGAAACAGCCGATTTTACCCGCAAATCCGTCAAATAAGCTTCCAATTCCGTTTTCGCCTGTTCTTCTCTTTTCTGACGAATATCCTTGGCTTCCTGCTCCATTTGCAACCGGAATTCCGATGCCTCACGAATTGCATCCTTTAGAAGGTTCTCTCCAGCCTGTTCGGCATTAAATACGATCTGTGCAGATTTTTTCGCGGCATCTTCTTTTTTTTCAGCGGCAGATAGTTCCGCTTCTCTGATTTTTTTGATTGCCTCGTTGGCCATTCAATCACACCGTTTCAAAAAATATTGTTTTTTTCTGGATGATTATACCATAATACTGTGATAAAAGCAAGTAATTCCCATATATTAATATTTATATTCCCATATATTAATATTTATATATAAATTTATTATATACAGTTATACAAAGATAAAACGGGCAGCCAAAGCTGCCCGTAATATTGCATGCTTTATACGTTGTAGTAATCCAATACGTCGCGGATATAAGCCAAATCTTCTTTTGCATAGAACTGTCTGTCGCCGGAACGGGGAGCTTCAATACCGATAAAGCCCTTATACCCGATTTCAAGGAGTGTTTTCACATATTCTCTGTGATTGATCACGCCGCCGGACAAAGAAGTGGGAAACCGGATATCCCCGACGGTAATGGAATTCTTCATATGGGTGTAGAACAGTTTTTCTCCGCAGTTTTTAATGGTTGCGGGAAGAGCCATGGCACCGGGAAGATACACGGCATTGCCATAATCTAAATTCACACCGATGTTTTCTCGGTCAATGTCATCCACAAGTTTTTTTGCCAATTCGGGATAATCGTGAATATAGCCCATGTGGGTTTCAAAGGCGAGTTTGAAATCACCCAGTTCGCGAGCAAAATCGCAAATTTCTCTGCAGGCTTCCACCGCGGCCTCATACTGCCATTGGGGAACAGCGCAACCGCCGTGAGCGGCATACGTATGGGGAGCATATGGTAATTTTGGAACACGCACGGTACCGCAGAAAAAATTCAAATACGTGAGATTAAAACGCTTGCTGGCTTCCGCCAAAAAGATTTTATACGCATCGATTTCTTCTCTCCTGGCATCCGCATCCTGAGAATTGCAGGTTAAACCGCCGCCGAACATGGGATATTTGATACCGTATGTAGCAACAGCTTTTTTGATAGAATCCAAATAGTCGGCACAATTCAATACTTTGTTTCTATCCTTGTTTCTAAATTCTATGCCATCAAAACCAAAATCGGCAGCCACTTTGCAGATTTCATCATGAGGCTGACCTTGCTCCATGTAATTGATGTGCATAATAATGGGATATTTCATGAATAATTTTCCTCCTATACTTCATTTTCTTAATTTTACCACACTTGTTCATAAATTACAATCATAAAAAATAGGGAGCGCAATATCCATTGTTTTTGACAACGATATAAAACTGCACCTCAAGTGAATTGAAGCGCGGTTTTGTGTTGATTATGCCCAGTTTCCGCGCAAGCGAGCTGCTTCGACCACGCGCTTGACGGCTATTAAGTATGCGCCGGTACGCAAAGAAACACCTTTTTCTTCGGCAATATCATATACAGCGTTGAAAGCGGTTTCGATATACTGTGCCAATTTGGAATTGACTTCCTCTTCTGTCCAGAAAAGATACTGCATGTCTTGCACCCATTCAAAGTAGGATGCAATGACGCCGCCGGCATTGGCAAGAATGTCAGGAACAAGAACGATGCCTTTTTGATTGAGAATTTCATCCGCTTCTGCGGTAGTAGGCCCATTGGCACCTTCCACAATGACCTTTGCCCGAATGTCATCCCCATTGTCGGCATTGATCTGATTTTCCATGGCGGCGGGTACCAGCACCGTAACAGGTAAAGATAAAAGTTCCTGGTTGGAAAGTCTTTGCATGCCCTCTTCCTGATAGGTAGAAAGCAAAGTTCCCCTCACGGATACGTGCTTCAGAATGGCAGGAATATTGAGTCCGTCGGGGTTGTAAATACCGCCCGAAATGTCGGAAACAGCAACAACCTTCATTCCTTCTCCAAAAAGGTGTTTGGCAGAAATACTGCCCACGTTGCCCATGCCCTGCACAGCAACGGTGGTCCCTTTCATGGAGATCCCCAGTTTAGAAAGAATCATTTTGATATACAGCATCACGCCGCGTCCGGTGGCTTCTCCTCGCCCAAGAGAACCGCCGATTTGCACGGGCTTGCCTGTAACAACGCCTGTGACCGTATGTCCCTGCAGCAGAGAATATGTGTCCATGATCCAACTCATAATTTCTGGGGTGGATCCCACGTCGGGAGCGGGAATGTCCTTATCGGGGCCAATGATGGGAGCTATGGCTGCCGTATACCGACGCGTCAATGATTCCAATTCCTTTTTAGATAAGGTGAATGGATCTACGATGATGCCACCCTTTCCCCCACCGAAAGGAATGTTGACCACCGAGCATTTGAAAGTCATCCAAGCAGCTAAGGCACGCACTTCGTCATCAGTCACCGATACGTGATAACGGATGCCACCCTTTGCAGGACCGCGTACCGTATTGTGCTGGACACGATATCCCTGGAATATTTTGGTAGATCCGTCATCCATTTTCACCGGCAAAGACACTTTCAGTTCGCGTTCGGGATATTTAAGAAATGCATAGTCATCTTCTTCATATCCGAGAATAGCGGCTGCAGTGTCAATGGTTTTGATAACATTGTCAAACGGATTATAGTTTGCACTCATAATAGTACCCTTTCTATTTTTGCAACATGTGCATATTTTCGCCTTGGCATTTTATACGCCAAGGATATTGTATAGTACCCACTATAGGGTTTATTCGCAAACAAAGCTGACAATCACGAAACAATATTGATTGATAACACCCCTCCGAGATTTTGTATGCAATACGCTTGCAGAAAATAATACCACATTATTTTATAAAATACAATTATTTTTTTAAAATAAATATCTTTTTTAAGAAAATAAATTTTTTTCTCTGAATAATACTTTTTTTGGTAAAAAACTATTGCAATTCAAAAACCATTGTGTTATAATACACTCCGTCAGCCAAAATAAACGGGGCATTAGCGCAGCTGGGAGCACAAGCTATACGGTAAACCACCCCTAAGAAAACAAGCACCTAAATGGCATCCAAAATTGAATATGT
>DIRA01000029.1 GCA_002427425.1 Clostridiales bacterium UBA5448
ATATCTCCGTTGTTTAGTGTTTTTAACGATTATATTTTACAACAAAAAGATAAGCCGTGCAACCTTTTTTTGGTCGCACGGCCTCTTTTTTGGGGGGTGTTATTGCAACAGCCCCAGTCTTTATGTCAATAGAATCATTCTACAGTGGTGGCTTCTGTATCATCCATGGCTGTATCATCCATGGATGTATCATCCACGGCTGTATCTTCCACGGCTGTATCATCCACGGCTGTATCATCCACGGCTGTATCTTCCACGGCTGTATCTTCCACGGCTGTATCTTCCACGGCTGTATCTTCCACGGCTGTATCTTCGGAATGGAGCAGAGCGCGGATGGACAGGCTCACTTTCTTGGTTTCGTAGTTGATATCGGTAATTTTCACGTTCACCACATCGCCCACTCTCACCACTTCTGCCACGTTGTTTACGTTTCTGTCAGACAGCTGGGAAATGTGAATCAATCCGTCAACACCGGGAATCAGTTCGGCGAAAGCACCGAATGAGGTAAGACCCACGATTTTCACTTCAGCGGTATCACCCACGTTGTATTTCCCGGGAAGAATGACCCAGGGGTTTTCGTCTTCGGTTTTATAACCCAGCGAAATACGATGGGTTTCGGGATTGAATTCCTTCACAAACACAGTGACTTCATCGCCCACGTTCAATACGTCGGTTGGATGTTTAATCCGTTTCCAGGAAAGTTCGGTGATGTGAACCATACCGTCAACGCCACCCAAATCCACAAATGCACCGTAAGCGGTAATGGATTTGACAACGCCGGTATACTGTTTCGCCACTTCGATCTCGTTCCAGAATTTTTCCTGTTTGGCTTTCCGTTCCGCTCTGATGACCGCACGAATAGAGCCTACCACGCGGCGGCGGGAGGGATCGAGGCTGATGATGATAAAGGAAATTTCTTTACCCATCAATTCATTGAGGGAAGCTTCTTTGGGTAAACCGCTTTGGGAAGCGGGAATGAAGATGCGAACGCCTTTCCAGCTGACCACAACGCCGCTCTTATTGGTTTCCTGCACTTTGGCTTTAAGAACAGTACTGGATTCGCTGGCTTCCACCACTTTATCCCAGTTCTGATAGTTATCAACTTTTTTCTTGGATACCTGTACAGTGCCTTCTGCATCGTTGAATTTCTGTACCATGACGGTAACATCGTCACCAACTTTAAATAATTCATGCAAATCAATATTCGAGTCGTCGGCAACTTCGTCAGCAGGAAGTATGCCGGTATGTTTAATGCCGAGATCCACATGTATCTCATTTGGTAAAATCGAAGTGATAACGCCTGTTACCCTTTCTCCGGTCACCAAAGTACGGAACGAATGATCCAGCATCTCCTGGAAGCTCATTCCTTCTTCAACATTTTTCATTTCCGACATAGTTTTTAGTACCTCCTCTATAATTCTGTCGGGCGTGGATGCTCCGGCAGTGATACCCACTGTCATGTTTGGTTTCAGACTGTGTGTCTTTAA
Source organism: Clostridiales bacterium UBA5448 (assembly GCA_002427425.1). Taxonomy (GTDB): domain Bacteria; phylum Bacillota; class Clostridia; order Oscillospirales; family SIG627; genus UBA5448. The sequence goes on from DIRA01000029.1 coordinate 1,488, forward strand.
TTCAGATTCATTCTCAATCAGGAGGGTCGGGCAGTATTCCGATGTTATTTCTGCCAGTTTATTTGTGTTGGAACTGGCTTTGCCTCCGATGACCACCATCATGTCGGACATCCGAGCTATGGACGCAGCCTCACATTGACGTTTTTCGGTAACATAACATATTGTATCAAAAATTGTTAAGTTTGTATATAGTTTTTTTAATTTTTTTAAACATTTTTTCCATTCAGCAATATTTTGTGTAGTTTGTGCCAAAATTATCCATCTTCTTTTGGATGTTTTGGCTAGAATTGCAGTTTTCTTTTCCAATTCTTCCGCATCCTTACAGACTAAAACCAAGTCATTGTCCCGTTTTTCGATACGGCTAACAATGCCTTCTACCTCAGGATGGTTCTTATCGCCGATGATAATGAACTGCGGATCGTCCGTTTCTTGTTCTGTTTTAACAATATTGTGTATTTTTTTTACATAGGGGCAGGCGGTATCCAAATAGGGAAGACCCAGGTCTTTTACATGCTGTTCCATTTCGGCTTTGACCCCGTGCGTCCGCAAAATGACCAAATCCGTTTCGGGATTTAACTGTTCCAGCTCCGATTCCTCGATACATTTGACTCCACGCTTTTCCATATCACGTAAAAAATCATCGTTGTGAATCAGATGCCCCAGCATGAAAATTCGCTTATCTCCTTTTTGAATCTGTTTTTCCAGCAGATCCACCGCGCGCTTTACACCAAAGCAAAATCCGGCGTATTCGGAGAGAAGAAGTTTCATCATGGTTTATTCCTTTCCGCCCGGGCTCTCCCAAGTTGATCCAGTTCCAGAATCTTGTCAAAAATCAATCTGCTTGCATTGGCATATTCTTCGCTGCAGCCGTTGGTAAAGCCCAGTTCTTCGGGATAAATCAAATCCCCGTAGGTTACATATGTCTTGCGAAACAGTTTGACTGTATAATTTTTTACATATATTGATACGGGAAGAACCGGTACGTTTGCCCGATAGATCATCATGCCCACCCCGTTATATAGTTTGGTATCGTTGGGATCTCGTCCGGGACACCGTGTCCCCTGGGGAAAAAGGGCGATGACTTTCCCTTCTTTCAAGGCATGGAGAGAGGCATAAATCGAGGTGATCTCACCTGATCCCCGATTCACGGGGATGACCTCAAACCTACGGCAAAACCAACCGATGACGGGTACTTTCATCAGCTCTTTTTTTGCCATAAAGATCAATTGGGTATACAAATTGCACCCCACCAAAATGGGATCCAGATTTGATAAATGGTTCGCGCACACGACGAATGGACCGCTTTTTGGCTGTTTGTCCACACCCTCTGCATCCAGGCGGTACAGCCATTTGGTCAGGGGAGGGACAATGCGAAACCAAAACCGGTAAAATTTGTTCATGTTATACTGTTTTTTCATACATCTTTGCCTCGATGATCTTTAAGGCAGCTTCCAAAGTTTGCTGTGGTGTGAAGCCGCTGTTGTTTAACAGGACGGCATCCGATGCCATTTTCAACGGGGCGGTTTCCCGGCTTGTGTCGGTATTATCTCGTTTTCCTATATCGCTTTGAACCGTTTCTTTATCGACTTTTTGCCCTTTTTTGCACAGTTCTTGATAGCGTCTTTCCGCCCGATCTGTCTGATCAGCGGTCAAAAAAATCTTTACGTTTGCATGAGGCAGAATCTTGGTGCCGATGTCTCTGCCGTCCATAACACAGGAACGGTCTTTTGCGATGTTTCGCTGGGTGTTCAGCAAAAACTCCCGCACCTTTGGAATGGCGCTGACGATGGACGCCGCCGCGGCTACCTGCCCGGTTCGGATATAGGGGGAGACGTTTTGCCCGTTCACTTTGACCAACTGCTCTCCATCCCGATAACACAGCTCGATTTGCATCGTATCCAGGGAGGCGATGACCTTTTGGGTATCGGCGGGGTCAATGCCCTGCTGCTCTACCCAGTATCCAATAGAACGATACAATGCCCCTGTATCCACATACAGCATCCCCAAGGATTTTGCCAGATTTTTCGCCAAGGTGGATTTTCCCGCGCCAGATGGGCCGTCTATGGCTATATGAATGATTTGTAACATATTAAACCTCTTTTTTCTGCGTCATGGCTTTTGCGGCAAGGTAGCCGGTTGAAAATGCAATTTGTAAATTATAGCCCCCGGTAAGGGCGTCTACATCCAGGATTTCTCCCGCGAAATACAAACCCGGCACCAGTCGGGATTCCATGGTCCGGGGATTGACTTCCTTTACATGGATACCGCCTGCTGTGACAATGGCTTCTTCCAGGGAGCCCAGCCCCGTCACCGTCAGGGAAAATGCTTTCAGCAACGAACATACAGTTTTCCGTTCTTCCCGTGTAATGGTATTGACTTTCTTTCGAGGGGAAATGCCGCTTCTTTCCACCACCACGGGAATCATCGCCTTGGGAAGCAAACCCGACAGGGAATTGGTGAAATCCCGGTTTAGGTTGCTTTCAAAGTCCTTTAAAATCCGCTGATTTATTACCTCCGGTGTCAGAGCCGGCTTTAAATCGATATACACTGTTTTAGGCAGAGATTTGTCCCGCAGCAAAGCCGAGGCGGACAATACCAAGGGGCCGCTGATGCCAACATGGGTAAACAGCATTTCCCCCCGTTCAAAATATACGGGCTTTTTTCCTTTTTCGTCCGCAACGGTGAGAGTTACGTTTTTTAAAGACAAGCCCGTCATACGGGAGCAGTCTTTTTCTTTACAATACAAAGGAACCAAAGATGCTTTGGGGGATATGACGGTATGTCCCAGTTTTTGGGCGAATCCATATCCATCTCCCCGGGAACCGGTTTTGGGATATGACATGCCTCCCGTCGCAAGCAGAAGGCAATTAAACACCCTTTGGGAACGATCTTGCAGAGTCAGCACAAAGCCTTCCTTAGTTTTGTCCACATCCACTACTTTTCGGTGATCAATGTTAGCCATTTCGGCATGGCGGGTCAACACCGCAACCACATCCCCGGCATTGTCCGATTGGGGGAATACCCGGCGGCCCCGCTCAGTTTTGAGAGGCAGTCCCCGATCTTCAAAAAAAAGAATGGTATCCGCCGGGGTGAACCGATGGAATGCCGCAAAAAGAAAACGGGGGTTGGATACCACGTTTTCCATGCATTGGGCAGGGGAAGTGTCGTTGGTGATGTTGCACCTGCCTTTCCCCGTGATGCGCAGTTTTGCCCCAGTACGGGGGTTTTGTTCAAACAGGGTGACGGCCGTTTCCGGGGCAGAAGCGGCAAATCCTGCCGCCATCATGCCTGCGGCACCGCCGCCGATGATGGCAATGGTTTTCATGTAATGCTTTCATATACGCTGTTGGATTTCCACAGCGCCTCCAATTCTTCCAGCTTTTCCAGCACCATGGTTTCCTGCTTTTTTCCAATAGCGGTGAGCAGTGCGTTGATCACGTACATGGGGGTAACCAGCGATGAACACATGGAAGACATGGAGGAATTCGCCATGAGGCAAAAATCCGACAGGGGAACCAGGGGAGAATATAAAGAGTCGGTGATGGACACCACCGTGGCTTTGTGCTTTTTGGCAAAATCCAAAGTACGGATTACACGCTTGGAATAGCGGGGGAATGAGAATGCCACCAACACGTCGTTTTCCCGAATGCGGACTAATTTTTCAAAAACTTCATCGTTATTGGTGGTAGAAATGTTGCGCACATTGTCAAATACCTGCCCCATGGAATAGGAAAAGCCACTCGCCAAGGGAGCAGCGTTTCGCACCCCGATGACAAAGATGGTTTTAGCAGAACAGATGGCATCCACCGCACCGGCAAAGACCTTCCTGTCCATGTTCGCCAAGGTGTTGTTCAAACTTTCAATGTCCGCTGCCAGGGTTTTTTCGAGCACGTCTCCCTCTCCAATCAAATGGTTGGTCAAACGCAGACGTTGGGCGGCTGTCATGCGGCTGTAAACCGTTACCTGCAAATAGGAAGCCAGCGCAGGATATCCGTCAAATCCCATTTCGGTGGCAAAACGCACCACCGTGGATTCCGATACACCGGTTTCCTGCGCCAGTTTGGATGCTGTCATATAAGCGGCTTTATCGTAATTATTTATCAAATACGAAGCGATGGCTTTTTGTGATTTGGAAAGAGAATCAAAAGAATTCTGGAGGGTTACGAGTAAATCCTGATACATATTTACCTCCCATATCTTATTTCCTAAATATCCTATAGTAATACAAAATTATTCTACCACAGAGGAAAAAAAATATCAAGTGGAATGAAAAATAAAAAATATGTCTGTTGTATAGAGTACAATGATATGGT